>JBFXEL010000004.1:0-93356 GCA_050180115.1 Candidatus Methanomethylophilaceae archaeon | reverse complement strand
TTCTTATCGATAACACTGCTTTTCAGCCGGTTACTGCTTCACAACATAACTCAGTCAAAAATCCGCTTATATTTTTCGCCGATAAGGAAATGATTCCAGAATATCATCGACGGAATCGACCTTCATCGAATAACTGAATGTCAAATTCGGGTAAAGTATAAATGCACCCGTCCGCACAGCCCATTACGGGCATTCCGCGCGGACGGGGCGACCATCGGCCTATTGAAATCGTTTTGTTCCTTACTCGGCGACGAGTGCTTACTCTTCCCCTTTCTCGCCCCTGAAGACCTTGAGGCCGTCCTTCACCGAACTGCCGGCGAGATACACCGCTATCGCAAAGGTGAAGATTCCAGCCAATCCGGAAAGGAAATCCCAGATGGTTGGTTGATTATTAGACAGCCATTCTACATTTAACATTCCAGTGAACAGGAGTGTCAGTGCGGCCGTCAGAATCAACATGTTTAACATCATCGGTTTCTTGTCTGCGAATGCCCATATGAGCAATATGATGAGCATTACAGCCAACGAGATGTTGGTATAGAGATATCCAGTGGTATATCCGTTGAAGAAGAAGGTTGCAGCCATCAATGCGAAGAAAACCGCTCCAAAGTGTGAATTGTTTATATATGCGCCGATTGCGGCAAACAGTATGAACACAGCGCATATCATCATCAGAACATACATGTCGTCTTCTGTCAATCCATAAGCATCCACTCCCACTAGATACAATATTAATGACACCAAAGAAGATGTAAGTGCTCCCAACGCAATAAATATCAGTCCTAAGACAGTAGTGTCCATTCTTTCGTTTTTCATGTATTCACCTTTGGCATATGACCATCGAAAATCGACGATTCCGAGCTCCTCTTAGACAATCTGCCGAGATGTCCATATGCCCCAGCTGGACTAATTGATACATTAATTATTTATTATAGCGGATTTGGCCCCGAGTCTGACGCTTAGAAATTCGATGTGAATTGAACCGCCGATCTTTCTTCTGAAAACACCACAGCATGAATGAGTGTGTGAAAAGGCATGGGCACACTTGCATGGGCCCCGATGCTGAGTTTTAAAAGGTTGCCCTTCTTCCGTAGAGAACTGTCGCCATAACAACAGCTATGGTGTCTAATGCCGCACCCGCTATTCTTACGCCCATATCTTCCGCGGAGCTCAAGTTCCAGACAGCAATCAGAGTAATGTCTGAGGTGCCCACTGTATATTCCGACCCTGATTCGTAGACCGTAACACCGTCAGTCCATCCTCTGAACGTGTATCCTTCTTTGGTGCCCTCGCAGGAAGAGACTATAAACAAATAGCCCTCGCCCACAATCGATTGGACGGGTGCCGACTCAGACCCTCCGTCAACGACGTGGGTGACCGTATAACTACCCCTTATCATTTTTGCATTTCTTCCTTTGAAACTGTGACCGCATAGATCATCGACGGTTTGTTCCAATTCGGTCGTCCCATCTTCCGAATAGAAAGTCATCGTACCGAACACGTCATAGCCCATATGTTCGACGCTCCCGGTATAATAACAGAAATCGGGCCCGAACAGCCCTCGACGAGGAATTGCTTATGGATGTTGCGCCACCGGGAATAGCGACCGATGTCAGGCTGGCGCAGTTCGAGAAAGCGTATCCAATGGATACGACGCCCTCGGGTATTTCGACAAAAGTCATGACGGTGCAACCCTCGAACGCAGAGTAGCCAATGGAAGTAACACCCTCAGATATCGATATGGAAATCATGCCTGAGCAATTGTAGATGGAACAATCGCCGATAGATGTTATGCCTTCTGTGATCGTGACGGACGTCAGGCCCGAGCAGTTATAGAAGGCACGGTTGCCGATAGATGTGACATCATATCTCTCGGAACTATAGATCACCGATGACGGCACTGTTATTTCGTTCAATCCCGTGTCGCCAAGACCCGTAACTTCTACTGTCGCATCGGATGTTATCCTATAATCCAGGCCGTCGTAGGTGAAGTATGAGCCGATTCCTGCTCTCTCCGAGAATCGAAATCTGAAATAACTAAAAACGATGAAACCAGAACCAAAACGAATATCGTGATCGATGATGCTTTTACTGCAGAAGACAAGGACATATTCTAAACCCCCGCTTTCGTCGAACCGGAACGGGATACTACGCCCTTCAGGAAGCAAACGGCTATGTGTGTGCTCTGGACGGGCGTGATGCCTCCATTCAGCGCGGTTCTCAAGGAACGGAACTGTCTTCCGGCAAGCAGACATTGATTGTTTGGCCGTCCTGATCGGCTTCTTTTCGATATGGATATTTAAGAAATGATGATTAAATTTTATTAAGGTCTACTCCCGATGATGTATAAATTTACAAAAGGATGTTGGAATATCACTAAAGAACATTGTCGCGGACTGATAGTGAGAATAGGATTGTTCCGTGCTATCACGTTTTCAGCAACGACCTGAGACTTATGAATTCTATTTACCGAATGTTGAACTAGAATTACTTCAACCTCTTCAGTCTGGCACATTCTTTGCCGCCGTGACGGCCGGTGGCACGGTCTCAAGAACGAAACAACAAAACATCGGAACGATCGGACCGCCTCCCATCAGGACGGCCCGACCCCAATATGTCGGCCTTTGGAAGTGTGTGAATGGGTTTACCCCTCCCGAAGGAGGGGATTGTGGTTTGCTTAATCCGCACACTTGCCGTCGCACTCTGCCTTCACGATTGTGAATGCAAGGTACAGAGCCAGTATGAAGTTTGCAATGGCGGCTATTCCCTTCAGGAGCATCCAGATATCGTCACCCTCGGACACCGCGACTCCACCGAATATGAATATCAGTGCTGTGGTAATCAGGATGGTCGTCAGTACAGGCGGGTTCTTGGCCAGGTACGACCATACGAACGCTACCAGATACAGTACTCCGAGCGCAACGTTTGTGTATATGTCTCCACCGGCCCATCCGGCATAGAATACACCCGCTGCCACCAATCCAAACACGGTGGCCCCAAAGTTAGATCCAGCCCTGTACGCACCGATGGCTGCGAGCAGTATGAATGCGCCACAGATCATGGCAAACTTGCCAAGCTGTTCGGCTGCGAGTCCGTACGTGCTGTCCGCATATGTTACGAAGCATATCATCGCTATCGGTAGCGACACCAACGCCACGAAGAACAACCCGAAGGCAGTCGTGTCTATGCATTTTTCTGTCATTTGTTTTTCCTCCAGGACATTAGTCCCGCTTATGAATCCCACTTGCTCATATTAAAGGTTTCCTTTAATATTAAATAATAATTTGAAACAGTATCCAGCATGCCAAATAATCATGTCCGCGACCCCCGAATCAAGACGGCTTCTCCATCCCCGAAAACCGTCTCTGCGCTTGGTCTCCGCGCACGTTCTTTACGTTAATTTTTCTCGCCTATCACCGGCACTAGGAGGACGTTCCTCTTCGAGGGGTCCTTCACCTTGGACGCCATCATCTCCTGCACCCTGTTGAAGAGCTCGGGAGATACGGCCGTGTGGGCTTCGTGTCTTATCAGGACGTCTTCCCATCTCATGTACCCCGCATAGACCGGGTTGTGGAGTATGTTGCTCAGGTTGAACTTGTTCCAGATGTTGCCTTTCCGCGTCAGGGTCTCTTCCTCGTTGAGGTTGCTGCATATTTCGTCGATGGTCCTTCCGTCGTAATACTGGAAAAAGATATTCTCAGCCACGTCCAGCTCATCGCTCACGGCTTCGAGCGCCCCGTTGTTTATGCGGTATCCGAAGGGTGGGTTGAACCCCATCGTCTTCTTCTTCGATGCGTCGTTTTCAAGGTTCTCGGCCTTCTCCCGCATCCCCATGTATGTGCGCTCGCCGATTTGCTCGCTTTCGAGCTGGGCGATGCGCTGGATCATATCGACCACGAACCTCCCCAGCGCGTTGGTGGTGTCCAGGGCTTCCGTCGAAGAGACGAACATCTTGCCTTTGGAGCTTATTGCTTCCATCATCTCCATGAAGTTGCGGCTGTTCCTGTGGATACGATCCATCTTGACCACAAGTAAAACATCCCAGAGGTCCGAATCCTCGATCATCTTGGTATAAGCGGGACGTTTCACGGTGCGTCCGGAATATCCGTCGTCCTCATAGTATTCCGCAATGTTCCAGCCCTGGGAAATACAGTAGTTGGTGAGCATCTCCTTCTGCGCATCGAGAGAATATCCGTCCTGCGCCTGCTCGTCTGTAGAAACGCGAACGTATATCGCGGCCCGGTAATTCTTGTCTTCATCCATTGAAAGGCCCGTTTACCGCCTCATAGGCTTCCTTGTCTATTATCGCCATGTGACCGCCTTCTCTGACGATCCCGTCCCATTCTATGTATCCCAGGTAAATGGGGTTGTGGAGGATGTTACATATCGACTGCCTGTTCCAGGCACCTCCCTTCTTAGCGGGTATCCTCGCCCGGTTGAGGGAGTCCGCGATGTCCTCCATCGAAGAGCCTTCGTTGTATAGGCGGTATATCGCCTTCACCGTGTATGCCTCGTCTTCCACCACTTCGAGCATACCTTTGGAGTATACGTATCCGTAAGGGTGGCCGGAACCCATGGGGCCTGTGCCGAACTGAGCCTTCTGCGTCATCCCGACCTTGACCCTCTCTCCGATCTGCTCGCTTTCGAGCTGGGCGATACGCTGCATGATGTCCATGACGAAACGGCCCATGGCAGTGGTCGTGTCGAACTTCTCCTGCATCGAGTTGAATTCTTTGCCGTGCTTCCTTAGCTCGTCCATCATCAGCGTGAAGTTCACGCTGTTCCTGTGGATACGGTCCATCTTCAGCACGAGAAGGATGTCCCAGGACTCAGATTCCGAAAACATCCTGCGATATTCCGGACGGTCGGTATCCCTTCCGGAGCACCCCTCGTCCCTGTACCTGCCTCCGATGTTCCAGCCTCTGACCCGGCAGTAAGCCTCCAGACGCTTCATCTGAGCGTCGAGGGAGTAGCCTTCTCTGGCCTGGTCTTCAGTCGACACCCTCGTGTAAAGTGCGGCCCGCATTTGATCCCATCGGAGTCACAATAGGTCCGACGGATATTTAATTTTTTCAGACAATTGTCTGACACCGATTAGGAGAATATTGCACAGAAATGTTAACATGACTGTTCAGAAATCTCGAGCCGGCATTGTGCCAGATTTTTATTTTCGATGCAGATTCGAACCATCGGAAACCCAAATGGACAGAATTGAGAATAAAAATTGTGTCGAGGGGGACGGGCCCCCTCGTTAATGGTTTTACATCATTCCCGGAGGCATGCCATCCGTTCCGCCTGCTCCCGGCGAGGGGGACTGGGCTCTGCGCGCGGTGATGACATCGTCAATCCTGAGGATCATGTTGGCGACCTCGTAAGCGGAGCTTATGGCCTGCTTCTTCACCCTGAGGGGCTCTACGACGTCCTTCTTGAGCATGTCGACTGCCTCTCCGCTGTCGAGGTCAATACCGTAGACAGCCCCGTTCTTATGCTCTTTGTGGGCCTTCTTGAGGCTGATGATGCTGTCGATGGGGTCGATGCCCGCGTTCTCGGCGAGAGTCCAGGGGATTATCTCCAGAGCCTTCGAGAACTTCTCGATTGCCAGCTGCTCCCTTCCTCCGATGCTGGAAGCATAAGAGGCCAATCTGATCCCTACTTCTATCTCGGGCGCGCCTGCTCCGGCAACGACCTTTCCGTCCTCTATGGCGACTCCCACGACGCGGATGGCGTCGGTGAGGGCCCTTTCAACCTCTTCGATCACGTGCTCGGTCCCTCCGCGGGCGAACAGTGTTACAGCCTTGGGGTTCTTGCATCCGGTGATGAAGACCATTCCGTCCTCTCCGATGAGCTTCTCCTCCACTGCGCCGGCGAATCCCAGGTCGCTGCTGTTGATTTCGGCGGTGTTGCCGACGACAGTTCCCGCAGTCGCCTTCGCGATGGCCTCGAGGTCGCTCTGCTTGAGCCTCCTGCATGCGAAGATGCCTGCCTTGGCGAGGTAGTGCTGGGCCAGGTCGTCGATTCCCTTCTGGGAGAAGACGACGTTCGCTCCGGACTTCTTGATGTTGTCGACCATCGCCTTGAGGCTGTTCTCCTCCTCCTCGAGGAAAGAGTTCATCTTCGTGGGGTCGGTGATCTGTATCTGCGCGTCGAACTCGGTCTTCTTGACCTCCAGGGCGCATGAGAACAGTGCGATTTTGGCGTTCTCGACCTTCTTGGGCATGCGGGGGTGGACGCGCTCTTTGTCGATCACGATACCCTTTATCATGCATGTGTTGCCGATGTTCTCGCCTATCTTCTTCTGAATGTGTATGTCGTCAGTGTCGACTTTTCCGTCGTCTTCGACAGACCTGCAGGCTTGGACCACGATCTTGGCGAGTTTCGCCTCTTCCTCTCCGACTGCTTTGCCGGTGAGGGCAGTGGATGCGACCTTCTCGAGGAGTTCGTCGGTTTCGATTGGCACTGCGATCTCGTCCAGGATCTCCGCCGCTTTCTCGGCGGCGAGCCTGAATCCGTTGGTGATCACGGTCGGGTGGACATTAGAGTCGATAAGCTCCTCGGATTGTTTGAGCAGCTCTCCGGCTATCACGACAGCTGTCGTGGTGCCGTCTCCGCACTCGGAGTCCTGTGTCTTGGCAACCTCAACGACCATCTTGGCGGCGGGGTGCTGTACGTCGATCTCTTTCAGAATGGTCACTCCGTCGTTGGTGATGACCACGTCGCCGATGGTGTTGACAAGCATTTTGTCCATTCCTTTGGGTCCGAGAGTGGACCTGACGGCGTCGGCCACTGCTTTTGCGGCCGCTATGTTGTTGAACTGCGCTTCTTTGTCCCTGTTTCTTTCAGTGCCTTCCCTGAGCACTATTATAGGCTGATTTCCAGAACCATACATTGGATTATCCTCCTTTGTCTTGGTTACGGTAAATTTGTTCTTCTATATTAACTATTCCTTTGTAACCGCGACTTTTTTATGCCGCCGTCTGTTTTATCGAAGGATAACGATATATATTCATATGCAAAATATCCCTGGATGCGTACTTTGAGGATCAACTACGACTCGATGGAGGGGATGTGGCTGGTCTATCTGGGGATATGTTTCTGTGGAGCTTCGCTGCTCTATCTTGCATTCTTCGCAAGCAAATGGCCTTTCCCGCCCCTCACCTATGTCGCCCTGCTCCTGAGCATCCTGATAAGCGGCGGCATAGTATGCATCGGGTACAGGAACCGCGGGGGAGAAGTGCAGGTAAGGATATCGTACTTTACTGCGGCGATGATACTTTACCTAGTTTTCTACTTCCTTTATATCAGGCTGATGGTCTACGGCTCCATGAACGGAACTTTCCTCGCGTTCCTGTCTGCTCTGCTCACGGTCTCCCTGCTGGTCTTCTGCTACTCCCTGTCGGTCAGAGACATGCTTACCTTCAAAATACGTCGGTGACCTCCATGCCTGAATCCCCGGCGAGACGCCTTATCTTCTCCAGCGCCGGGGCCGAGCCCTTCACTCCCATGCGTTCCAGCCTCTGAGAAAGCAGCGGCCGCAGATTCAGACGGTCTATGCACATGCGCCTGACGCCCGTGGACGCTACCGCTTCGACGAATTCTTCCTCCTTGCCTTCAAGGTACATGAGCACGGGTCCGACCAGCGCATAGGTGTCCACACCGGCGCTGGTCAGCTCCTTCAGCGCTCCAAGCCTCCTTGCCGGAAGCGGGGCGCCCGGCTCCGTTATGTGGGAGACTTTCTCGTCGATGGTAGTGACGGTAATACCGACCTCGCCTTTCATCCCGGAGATGATGTCCAGATCGCGGAGGATGAGGTCGGACTTGGTATGTACGTGGATCCTCAGCCCGGCGGACCCGAGCACCTCCAGGCATTGGGATGTTAGCATGAACCTCTTTTCGGCGTACTGGTAAGGGTCCGTCACCGTTCCTATGCCCACCGTGCCCTCTATGTTCGGCACCTCTTTGGCCAGCCTATCCGCTATGTTGCTCCTTACCCTCACGATGCGCCATTCCCTGATGTCTGTATGGGTCACCTCGGGCCCGTAGCAGTACACGCAACCGTGCTCGCAACCCCCGTAGGGATTCAGGGCGTAATCGATGCCGGGGAGGCCGGACGGGGAGAGCGCCCGTTTGCATTTCACGGTCTCGAACACCCCGTTCCACTCGTCCGAGGGCGTGAAGTCAAGAAGATTAGTAATAATCCTCGATCCTCCTCTGCGTATACCAGTCTTTCAGGACCCCCGAGTTGCTGACCCATGTGCCCTTGGGTATGTCCATGACCCTGTCCACGTGGTCCATCGCCCGGTCCAGGGTATCGTAGCTGTACGGCTTGGTGCGGAGGGCTTCCCTCACGTTCTCCCTGACGTTCCAAACGCCGACGGGCATGACGTAACCGGGGTGAGCCTCGCGGAAGATTACGACGCCTGCCGTGCGCCTTTCGCTCATAAGGAACTCATTGACGGCCATCCTCGCGGCGTAGTAGCATCCTCCTATGTGGGCGTACTCCTTCCGGCCGTCGAAGAACTCGCAGTCGCTGATTATATCGATGGTGCGTCCGGTAGGGTTCCATGTGGTGTTCGGATACCACGCCTCGATGAGCTCATACCTCCATGTGCAGGGCATCATCAGGATGCACCAGCGGTTATCCAGCTGCTCCCACTGGTAAATGCGGTAGTCATCGATGGTATTGCAGAACTTGGTGGTCTCAAGCAGGTCTTTGCCTATTATGTCGTCGACCGCCGTGATGCTCCATCTCGTGGGGACGAACCTGCGCCGTTTGTCCACCCCCATCGTCCCGACGGAGAAGGCTTTCTCTATCTCGGAGATCAGCGTCCCGTTGCGGTAGGACGATATCACGGCGTCCGCGGCTTTCATGTCGGTATCGTAGAAGCTGCGTTCGAGGTTCCTTTCGAACCTGCCGTTGCTCTTCCTCATGGAAGTCATACGTGCAGAGGGCCCGAAAGGCTGCACCTCGTCGTCCATGACAATACGTCCCTTGGGCTTATGGGAGAACTCCGCCTCTATGTCAAGAGGGCGTTCCGTCAGGGCCATCTCCTGTATATCGTCTACAATTCTGCCCGACTTTTTGAAATCGTAAGCATCTATCCTAATCTTTCCGCGGACCAGTTTGAATCTGAAATCCGCTATCTCGTCGATGCTCTTCCCCACCCAGCGCTCCGGTGTGTCCATTATGGACGTGTCTCCGAACTCCGGAGGGATCAAGGGTCCCACGTCCACCTTGGGATATCCGAACCTGCCGACGAACACCGCCGGCGGGCTGCTCCCCGCCAGGTCCTTGGCGTCTATCATCGGCAGGGTCTTCTGCTGCGAGTAGAACTTTATCATAAGCGGGCATCTGTCCTTCCCGCAGAGCCTGTGTGAGCCTTTGCAGATGGAGCACAACCCTGACTTGATCTCGGTGTTGTTCATCTCGGCCATCGAATCGAAGAATGTCTGTCCGCTCATCTCTCGGAGACCCTGCCCCTGGCTATCATGGCGGCCGTCGCGCCTGCCCCTATCCCGTTGTCTATGTTCACCACGCTCAGGCCGGGAGAGCAGGATTGCAGCATGCCCATGAGGGCGGCCAGCCCGTCACCTCCAATACCGTATCCTGTAGACGTCGGCACCCCTATGACCGGCACCGGGGAAAGAGACGACACAAGGGTTGGCAACGCCCCTTCCATTCCGGCGACCGCGACCACGGCCGCGGCATCCTTCGATATTATCTCCTTCATGGGATGTATGAGGCGGTGTATGCCCGAGACTCCGACGTCATAGTATTCAAGACAGGAACAGCCCATCATACGGGCCATGAGGACCGCCTCCTTGGCGACCTTTATATCGGAAGTTCCTGCCGTGACCACGGCCACCGGGCCGTATCTCTCCTCGGGGAGTCCGCCGAAGACAATGCAACCGCACTCCCTGTGGAACTCCACCCCTTCGATACCCTCGGCCGCGAGGAAGTGCTCCTCGGCGGCACCTGATACCAGAAGCCTCCTTTTGGAACTTCGCAGGATCCTCTCAACGGTCTCCGGGGCCTTCGCCCTGGCATAGACGACCTCCGGAGTGCCCTTCCTGACCTCTCTTCCCAGGTCCATGTTGACATCGTTACCTATCGACTCGATGTAGTCGGCGCGGAGCGACCTTTCCGCCTCCGCGGCACCGATCCTGCCAGCCTTATAGGATTCCAACACCTCTCTGATGTCCATATGCGCTTGTATACGTGCGAAGGGTTAAAGACATTCGCGGAAATGATAAAGGACATATGAACAGGTTCGACGATGTTTGCGAATTCCTAGGAACTATGGATTCGGCGGTGCTGGCGTTCTCAGGCGGGTTCGACAGCTCGTATCTGGCCGAGGCCTGCGTACGGTCTATAGGAGACGTCACGGCCGTTTTCGTCGACACGCCCACGGTCAGCAGGAGGCAGAGGACCTATGCGGAAAGGATCGCAGGCTCGATCGGCATCCCCTTCATGGTCACAGAGCTAGGATGGAACGACATGCCCGGCGTGAAAGCGAACGGGGCGGACCGCTGCTATCGCTGCAAGAAGGCCATCTACTCAGCGATCAGGACCATTGCCGTCGAACTGGGAACGGGTAACTGCATCTGCGGAGACAACTACGACGACCTCTCTCAGGACCGCCCGGGCCGCAGGGCAGCCGTAGAACTTTTCATCTTCAGGCCCCTCGAGACGTTGAAAGTGGGAAGGAGGGAGATAGTCGAACACGTGCTGTCCAAAGATTGGTCGGCAGGCCTGGTTAAGGACACCTGCCTTTCCACCCGCATATCCTGCGGCACCGTCATCACCGATGCCGCGCTGAAGGAGGTCGAGGAATGGGAGTCCTTCATCCGGAAGACAGCGGGAGTAGAGCAGGTGAGGTTCCGCTATTACGGGGACAGCGCCCTGGTGCAGACCTCCCCAGAGGAACTGGACCTGCTGCGCGGGGCATGGGACGAACTTAAGAAGAGGGCCGATCTAAAAGAGATATCCCTCAGGATCGACCCCGAGGGATATAAGAGATTTTAAAGCGGGAAACGGACGCTGGCCCGTGCAAGGGGTATCCCGCTTCTGGAATTAACATAACTTGCCTTAATTTAATGGTTTCTAACGAATCGATGCGGCTGGAGAGGGCCCCGGAAGCCCGACTGCCGCGAAAAATCATCTTACGGGGCGTTCCTGCCGCGGGACCTATATCCTCGCCTCGCCCCATCCCGATGCGCAGATCCTCAGCTCTGACCCGAATACGTCTCTGAAAGGTTCGGAGAGCTCTTCCAGCTTCCAGACCTCCATGCTCAAATCCTCCCTGGACTTCAGGTCTATGAGGACGCTGCCTCCGACCGCGAGAACGCGCATGCTGTCCACCGGCGAGGACCTGTGCCTGTCCAGCACGTCGGCCATGCGAAGCATCATCGCGCAGTAGCGGACAGTCTTCGCCCGCTGCCTGGGAAGTGCCTTCAGAAGCTTGTGGTTCGCCCCGGGGAACCGTTTGTGGTGGAACCTCGCGATCAACGCCATGTCCTCCAGTTCCGCCTGGGCAAAACCGGGCATGTTTGAATTCAGTATTATCGTGTAGGAGTGGACGTTGTGCTTGTTATAGCTGATGAACTCCCCTATGTCATGGAGCGTCGCCGCGTATCCCAGCAGCTCCCTGACGTCGCCGTTCATCGGGTGCAGGCCAAGATCCTTCATGCCGTCGAACAGCTGCATCGTGAGCATGTTGACCTGCGATGCGTGCTTCTCGTTGAAACCGCAGCGTCTGGCGAGCGTCATCACAGAGGATCGCCTGAGATTGAACTCCTTCCTGCCTTTGCCCAGAAGATAGTCGAACTGCATCCCTTCCCTCAGCCCGCGTTCGCTGATGAATATCTTGTCGATCTCAAAAAGGTGCATCAGCTCCTCCGCTATGGCTCCCCCTCCGATGATGATGTCCGACCTTCCGGGGTTCATCCTGGGCACATTGCGGCGCTGGACCTCGTTCATGGCGCAAAGGTCCCTCATCAGCTCCGAAAGCTCTTTTTTCGTCATGTACGAAGCGTCGCCGTCCCTGCGGGCGGCGCACATCTCGGCCAGGTTGATCATGGTGCCCGAGGACCCCATCGCCCTGTCGAATCCGATTTCCCTGAGCTTGTTGGCCGCATTGTCGGCCACCTTGTCCACCGCAAGGAGTATCTTTTCATAGTCGGCACGGGACACCGTCCCGTGCTGGTCTATGCCCAGCCCGTAGGAGAAACGCACCGACCCGGCCATGAGGCTGTCCAGGAATATCGTCTCGCTGCCTTTGCAGAGATTTATCTCGGTGCTCCCTCCTCCGAGGTCGATGTCGACGCACCTGTCCGGAGGCCCGTAAGGTCCGAACACACCGAGCCCTGCCAGCCTGGCCTCCTCGGTACCGGATATTATCCTCAGATCTATGCCCGCTTCGGAAGCCGCGTCCAGCAGCTCGTTCCTGTTGTAGGCCTCGCGTGCGGCGCATGTGGCGAAGGCAAATATCTCCTCCGCACCCATGTCCTTGGCTATCCTGACGAAACGTCCTATGACAAGTTTCGTCCTCTGGATGGTCTCCTGGTCTATGTACCCCTCGGCGAAGAGGTTCTGACCCAGCCTCACGGACTCCTTATCGTCGAATATCGGAGTGCCCATAGAATCCGGGAAGAACTGGGTCACCAGAACGTGGATCGAGTTGGTCCCCACGTCTATGAAGCCGACGGTCCTGCTTTCAGCCATGCCAGCACCCCCTGTGGTCTATGAACCATTTCTGCGACCTGACCTCCTGCCCCTTCTTCTTCCTTGCCACAGGGACATATGTCCCGTCGGCGGTCAGCTCGCTGGCCTTGACGTTGTCGGCAAGGTGCACGCGAAGGATGTTGTCCCTGATGGATACCAGCATCTCCTTGTCGAGGACCGGGAACAGCGTCTCGACCCTTGCGAGAAGGTTTCTCGGCATTATGTCCGAAGACCCCATGTACATCTCTGGGTCGCCCCCGTTTTCGAAATAGTATATGCGCGCATGCTCCAGGAACCTGTCTACCACCCTTATCACGCGTATATTGTCGGATACTCCCGGGATACCGGGACGGAGGCAGCACAGCCCCCGGATGTTCAATTCTATCTTCACGCCCGCGATGGAAGCGCTGTACAGGCTGGCGATGATGTCGGCGTCTATAAGGCCGTTGGCCTTAAACACGATGTATCCGTTGCCGGTATCCTCCTTGCGCTTGATCTCGCGCTGTATCTTTTCTATGAGCGAGTCCTTCAGGTTCAGAGGCGAAACCAGCAGCCGTTTGTATTCCCTGGGGCCGAAGTAGCCGGTGAGGGAGTTAAACAGTTCGCCGACGTCCTCTCCGATCTCTTCGTTGACCGTCAGGAACGATATGTCGGCGTACTGCTTGGCGGTGCTGACGTTGTAGTTGCCGGAGCTCATGTGCGTGTACCTGACCAGATGGCTCCCTTCAAGGCGCACCACCTGCAGAAGCTTGGAATGGACCTTGAGCTCCAGGGGCCCGAAGACCACGTGTATGCCCAGCTGTTCCATGCTTTTCGCAAGCTGGATGTTGTTGGTCTCATCGAATTTCGCCCTTATCTCCATCAGGACCAAAACAGTCTTACCCCTCTCCCTGGCATCCCTGAGCGCCTGGATTATGGACGGGTCTTTGCCTATCCTATACAGGCATATCTTGATGCTCTGGACAGCTGGGTCGTGGGCCGCTTCCTGGAGGAACCTTACTATTATCCCGAAAGATTCATACGGGTGGTAGAGCACCCAGTCCCTCTTGGCTACGGCCTCGAAAATAGACGAGCCCTCTGCCAGCTCCGGCGGGCAGTATGGCCTGAATTCCTTCTCCTTCAGACCGGGCATATTCAGGTCATAGAGCTCCCAGAGGCTGTTCAGCATCAACGGCGAATCAGACCTGTGTATCTGCTCCGGCCCGAGGCCAAGATTCTTGCCGAAAAGCTCCACCATATCCTGGGGCATGACGGACTCGGTGACCATCCTGACCGGGAAACCGGTGCCCCTGCCTTCGATGGACTCCTCCACGGCCGACATGAGGTCGCACGCCTCGTCGATTGTCACCTTGGTATCCGCGTTCCTGGTTACTCTGAAGGCGTACACCCCGTTAATCTTGAAACCGGGAAATAGCTTCTGCACGTTGTGGCGCACAATATCTTCCAGGAGGATGTAATCGAAGCCGGAGGATTCGGATGGTATCCGCACGAAGCGGTTGAAGGGACCGAGAGGCATTTTGATCCTCGCATACATGACCTGACCCTTGGCCCCCTCCATCTTCACCGCAAGGCTGAGCGTGTTGCTCGAGATGAAAGGGAACGGATGCGACACGTCCAGCGCAAGGGGCGTCAGGAGAGGGTGGATGCGGTCGTTGTAGAAGGAATCCACCGCCTCCGTCTGCTCGTCGGAGAGGTCGTCGATGGACAGGATCCTTATCCCGTTCTCCGAAAGAGCGGACATGAGCTCCAACCAGCATGCGTTGTATCCCTCGAGCAGACCTTCCACCTTGGAGTTGATCTTGGAAAGCAGACGAAAAGTGTCGTGCTCTATATCCGGGGCATCAAGTATCGGCGCGCCCGCCACTATCCCGTTGACTATGCCGGGGACGCGGATCATGAAAAACTCGTCGAGGTTCCCATAGCATATAGCCAGGAACTTAAGGCGCTCAAGCAGGGGCACCCCTTTGTCGTTGGCCTCGTCGAGGCATCTCCTGTTGAACTCGAGCCATGAGAGCTCCCTGTTGATATAGAGATTGGGGTCGTAGAGGTCTAAGTGGTCCATCATCTCACTCCGCATCGTCGAAGCGGACCCTCACCGAATCGCAGTGGGCGTGAAGGCCTTCCGATGTGGACAGCGTCTCAATGGTGGGCGCAAGGGTCTCCAGCCCCTCGCGGGTGAGCATCTGCACGGTGGACGTCTTGCGGAAGTGGGCGACGTTCAGGCCGGAAGCGGTCGAGGAGTTCCCAGCCGTGGGCAGCACGTGGTTGGTCCCCGACGCATAGTCGCCGGCGGCCACCGGGGTGTAGGGGCCTACGAATATCGAACCTGCGTTCCTGACCTTCGAAAGGGTGGCCATTGGATCGGAGGTCTGTATGGACAGGTGCTCCGGGGCGATGCGGTTCATCATCCCGACCGCCTCGTCCATGTCTCCCGCAACAATGTAACCGGAGTTCTCCAGGGCCTTCAGTATGATGCTCTTCCTGGGCTGGTCGTCGATCATGTGCTCCATTGCCTCCCAGACGAGACCGGGGAGCCCCGGGTCGTCCGTTATCAGCAGGCTGGCCGACGACGGGTCGTGCTCCGCCTGCGCTATGAGGTCCGCCGCCAGATATTCGCATATCGCGCCTGAATCGGCAAGCACCCCTATCTCGCTAGGTCCTGCCGGGAAGTCTATCTCCACCTCGTTGCGGAGCATCATCTTGGCGGCCGTGACATACACGTTTCCTGGGCCGACGATCTTCTGGACCTTCGGCACGCTGCCGGTGCCCAGCGCCATCGCCGCCACCGCCTGCGCGCCGCCCAACTTGAATATCTCGTCCGCTCCCGCGATGTCCATCGCCACCAGCGTCGCCGGATTCACCGGCGCGGGAGTACAGCAGATTATCTCGCCGACCCCCGCGACCCTGGCCGGGATAATGCACATCAGAGCTGTGCTGGGATATGATGCTCTCCCCCCAGGGACATAGCATCCGACCCTTTCAAGGGGCGTGCTCTTCACACCCAGAGTTATGCCGGGCTCGACCTCCCTGAGCCACATGTCGGGAGGCACCTGCATCTCATGGAAGCGCTCAATGTTGTATGCCGCGTTCTCCAGTTCGTCGACTATCTCCTGGTCCACAGAGTCGTATGCGTCTTCGATCTCTTCGCGTGTTACCTCCAGACGTCCGAGTTCCTGTCTGTCGAACTTCTTGGTAAGTTCGAACAGCGCCTTGTCCCCGCCGGCACGGACCTCGCCGATGATGCCGCTCACGGCATCCGAAACGTCACCGACTTTAGACGCGCGGTTCTCCTTCCAGAAATCCTCGCTTACTTGCTTCCACATGGCGCCCGAATCATAGTTCCGTGATTTATATTACGCGATACCTTTCACATGACGGCCCGGCCGTATCTCAGAGGTTCCACGCTCGGGGACATCGGAAGAATACGAAAAGCATTTACATCCCCACCAGGATTGAAGAGACGTCGGCCTTAAGTTCCAGATGAAGCTTACGAGCACAACCGATATAACGGGACCGAACATCTCAGGACGGAACTCACATGAACATTATCATTGTCGGCGCGGGAAATGTCGGATATACTTCCGCAGAGACCCTATCAGCTGTCCACAACGTGATGATGATCGAAAAGGACACCCTGAAAGCGGACACCGTCAAGAATCTGCTCAACGTCTCGGTGCTTCACGAGGACGGGACCAACCCCAAGGTGTTGGAGCTGGCAATAGAGAAGCACGACGCGGAAATCATCGTATCCACGCTTCCGTCGGACGGGCTGAACCTATTCGTCTGCATGATCTGCAAAAGATACAGGCCTTCGCTGCGCACGGTGGCCACCATCAGGAACCCGGACTACATGATCAAGACCACGGGCGATGGGGACCCGGGCGTGGACATGATCATATCCCCCGAGATAATCAGCTCCAACAAGATATTCAAGCTGGCCACTCTAGAGAACGTAGTCGATTACGAGACTATAAAATCTCTGGGCCTGGCTATTGCGACTTTCAGGGTCGGTGGCGACCAGGGAATTGTGGGCAACGTGATACTCAACCTGGACATACCGGAGGAGTGCAACATCGTCTGCATATACCGCGGGGACGAAGTTATAATTGACGTCGAAACAGCCGAGGTCCGCCCGGAGGACAGGATTACCGTCATCGGCAGCGAGAAGGGAATCGAGGCATTCAACAAGATGATTGGCATCGAAGAGGAGGCCCTGGAATTCGTGATACTGGGGGCCGGGGTGGTCGGGATGAACGTCGCCAAGGCCCTCAGCAAAATGGACAAGAAAGTCTATGTCAAGATAATCGAAGAAGACAAAGACCTTTGCAGGGAGGCCGCCCGCACTCTTACGGACGCCATCGTTGTGAACTCGGATTCGCTGGACCCCCACATCCTCAAAACCGAGAACGTGGGCAGGGCGGATGTTCTCATAAGCGTCACCGAAGCGGACGAGAAGAACCTCCTCGCCTGCATGGCATCGCTGAAGTTCGGTACCAGGAAAGTCATCTCCAGATACCTGACAAGGGAGTATAACGACATATTCCGCTTCACCGGGATAGAGACGATAATAGGATACCACCTCATAATAGCCAACGAGATCACCAAGGGCCTGATTTCGGACGAGGACTCGATACTGAAGATGAAGCACGACAGCGAGTTCTTCTTCAGCGTCAAGATAGATGAGCGGTCTCCTCTTTTCAATCGTTTCTTCGGGGACCTGGACATTCCGGACGGAGCCCGTTTCGCTGCCGTGGTACGCAACGGCAGGGTGATATACCCCAAGTATGACACCAACTTCAGAGACGGCGATAGAGTGCTGATATACGCATACATGTCAAAGATGTCGGCCGTGAAAAAGCTGCTTGGAAAGAATATGCCGGGGTTGTGATCCTTGTCGCTGTTCGGAGACGAGATAAAAATAAGCAAAGGAGCCCGCTGGAAGAACACGGTGCTCCATTCTTTGGGCATGATAATGCTCATGTTGGGTATCTCCATGGTCGCACCCTTCGCCACCGCAGTCTACTATGGAGAAAATTATGAGATTTTCCTCACGCCGCTTTTCTTCCTCGTGCTGGTCGGCCTCGTCGTTCTCATAATGTTCAGGGAGGGCGACGAAGGCCTCCAGGCCACATCTGGAATACTGATGATCGGTGGCGCTTTTCTAATAATGATACTTGTGGGTGCCATCCCTTACATAATGTACGGGATGCCGCTGATAGACTCTCTGTTCGAGTCCGTAAGCGGGGTGACCACCACGGGACATACCATGGTCAGGGACTTCGATTCTTTCCCGCAGAGCCTCTTCCTCTGGAGGTCCATGACCCAGTGGATCGGAGGAGTGTCGGTCATTCTGATTTTCCTTTACATGCTGCCCATCATGGGTATAGGCGGAAAGGGATTCTCGATCAACGAAATTTCGGGTTCTGGGACAAAAAACTTTTCTGTCAGGCTCAAAGATTCCGCAAAGAGCTTTCTGCTGATCTATGTCCTCCTTACAGCCGTACAGGCTATCCTTCTGATGGTCTTCGGCGTAGGCGCTATTGATTCCGCATGCATGACCCTTTCGACGGTCTCTACCGGAGGATTCCTCAACAAAGCCAACAGCATGAGCGACTACGACCACATCGTCAAGATAATCGTCATGGCCTTCATGCTTCTGGGAGGTACGAACTTCTACATCCATTTCAAGGGCCTTTACAGAGGACAACTGAAACCCTATGCAAAAAACACGGAATTCAGATGGACGATCTACTGGTACGTCGGAATAAGTTTATTGATATCGGCGCTGCTCGTAAATGCCAGCAGGAATCTGGAATTCGATTATCTGGCTGAGACGGTCGCCGATTCCCTGTTCACGGTCGTCTCTATGGGAACTTCGACGGGATTTGCTGTGGTGAATTTCACGGACACCGCCATATGGCCCGTGCCCCTTTGCTCGATACTTCTTCTGATCGTCGCCTTTGTGGGAGGCATGAGCGGGTCCACTGCCGGAGGAGTGAAGATGTACCGCTTCGTCATAATCGGGAAGTACATCAAGAACAGCATCTACAAGACTCTGCACCCGATGGCCGTATATGACGTGAAAATGGACGGAGACAGCGTCGAGGAGCCTGCAGTCATGAACTCCTTCGTAACGCTGGCACTGTTCACAATTACCATAGTCATAGCGGCAGTCATCTTCATGATGGCGGGGATTCTGCCTATCGATTCCATAGGGTTGGCCGTAACTTCCACATGCAACACGGGAGCCTCTATAGGAGAATACGGACCTTACGACACGCTGTACACGCTGGACCCGATAGTGAAGGCCGTTATGATGTTGATCATGTTCCTGGGACGTCTCGAGATCGCCACGGCGCTTCTGTTCTTCATGCCTGGATTCTGGAAGGAGGTCGCGAGGAACAGAGGAAAGAGAACCCGCAGGGTAAGCGATTTCAGCATCCGGGACCGCATCTACAGGCACTGATCAGTTCTTTCCCCCGCATTCCTTCAGTATCTTGACCGCGGCCGGGTTTCCCGGCTCCTTCTCGTTCATGGCGCCGGCTACGATGCTGGCCTCCCTGAACTTCCCTTTCTCCATCAGGCTCAGCGCGAGCACCTCCATCGCCCCGATATGAGACGGGTCCAAACGTAACGCGGCCGATGCAAATGCTCCGGCGGACTGGCTCTTCCCCTCAACATGCATGACGTATGCCGCGACCGCGTTGGCGTCGGGAGAGTTCCTGTCCTTCTTCAGAAGGCCCCTGGCATACTTCACGGCCTCCTTGTCCATCCCCGCCGATATCAGAGCCGTGCAATGTGAACGTTGCAAATCATAGATTTCTGGGTATTCTTCCAAAAGGCGTCCGGTCAGCTCGAGAGCCTCCTGCGACCGTCCGGAGGCGGACAGCCCGTCGGCCGTCAGGACCTTGTCCCGGATGGAAGGCGAGGATATATTCGCCGCCATGGAAACAGAGTCGCCGTAACGTCCCAGCATGTTGAGGGAGAGGGCGTACTCCCTCATGACCTCGTCATCCTTCTCCAGAGCCGATAGGATTTGCGCGGCCAGGTCTGCCCTCCCCAGGCCCCTCATGGCTCTGGCTATCTGGAACAGCGTCGAGGGGTCTTCAGGAAGGTTTCCGTACAATTCTTCCAGGACCTTTTCGGAAGAGACGTTCCTTCCGACGATCATCATCACCGACGCGCACTGGATGCGGACGAAGGGGTCGCTGGAAGAAGACGCCAGGTCGGAGAGGGCCGCCTCCGCCGCATCGATGCTGCCGGAAGAGATGAGTTTTTTGACTTCGAAGAATGTTTTTTCGGCTTCCATCATAGCGCAGAGTTGTTCAACGGAAATAAAGATAGCTCTCGATTAGGGTAACGGGTACTTAAAATACGCTTAAGGACATTCAGACACGATGAAGATCAGAACGATTACAATTTACGGACTCTTCGACGAATGCGACTGCAGCGTCAGTCTGAACCAGGGACCTGTGACCTTCATCTATTCCAGCAACGGATTCGGCAAATCCGCGATCATGCGGGCGGTCGTAGCCCTCCTGAAAGGAGAGTTTGAGGTTCTCTCGTCCATACCTTTTGAGAGGATGGACGTAAACTTCTCCGGCGACATGACGCTTATTGTCGAGAACCACAACGGCACGAACGTGCTGGTGCAGAAGAACGAACTCGAGCAGCCGGTCGACGAAGCGGAGCTCCGCAGAATGTTCCAGGTGACGTATATCACTCCCGAGAGACAGATCGTGAGGAAGAAAGACGGCCATTTCGTCCCGGCCATCTCTGTCTACGCGGCCGAGCTGAGAGACCGCATAAGATACGCAAAGGACAACGGCTCCCTCGTGCGGCCCGGAGATTCCCAGCGCCCGGACCTGTCCGACGGGGAGTTCGTGTTCCTGTTCAAGGACCTCAAAGCCAAATTAGATTTCATGAAGGGGGCCGGGCTTGAGCCGGAGATGCCCTCCGGCCTCCGCTTCCCCCCGGAGCGCCATGACCTGACCACCAAGAAAAGAAAGGACTACCAGGACCTGGCGTTCGGCCTGAACGACTATATCAGGAAATTCTACAATTTGGCAGAGTCCATTGTAGTCTTCAAAGATATCGTCAACGAACTTCTGATTAAGAAGACCCTGGAGATAAACGAGAAGGATAACCTTACAATCAGGCTCAACAGTGGCAAGGAGCTGCCGCTGATGTCCCTTTCCTCGGGAGAGAAACAGATAATAGTCATCATGTACCGTCTGCTTTTCCAGACAGAGCACGGTTCGCTCGTGGTACTGGACGAGCCTGAAAATTCCCTGCACGTGGAATGGCAGCAGAAGCTCGGGGGGATATTCGTCGACCTGGCGAGGCTGAGGGACCTTCAGTTCATCATAGCGACCCATTCGCCTCAGATAATCCATGACAAATGGGACATGGCAAAGGAGCTGAGAGCCAACAATGCGGGAAACACTTACGCCTGTAGACATTGCGAATGAAATATCGATGCTGCTGTCTTCCGTCGAGGGCACGGTCCTCGTGGTCGAAGGGATCACCGACAGCAGGCTTTACGGCAAGTTCAGCGACAAGGAGCACGTGAAGATCGTCATAGGCCATTCCAAAGACAACGTCCGAAAATCCGTGGAAGAGTGCTGGAGCAGACGAGGCCTCGTACCGGTCGTCGGCATCGTGGATTCCGACCTCGACAGGATAACGGGGAAGAAACACCCCCCTCCCGTATTCCAGACCGACCGCAGGGACCTGGAGATGATGATTATCGGGAGCCCGGCCCTGGATGATATTCTGTGCGAATACGCCGATGCCGGCGAACTTGGGGAATTCGAAAGAAGATACGGCCCCGTATTCGACGCAATAATATCGGCGTGTTATCCGGTCGGCCTACTCATGTACATTTCAGACAAACTCAAACTGAACCTCTCCTTCAGAAACCTGGACTTCGAAAGGTTCGTCGACCGCAGGACGCTTCAGACCGACGTCAAGCGGCTTGTTAACGAGGTTCTCAGCTCTTCGATGAACGTGTGCGTAAGCAGGAACGAGCTTCTCCGCCGCTTGAACGAAGAAATATCGGAAGAATACGACCCCATCGACTTCGCCAGGGGCCACGACGCAGTGGAGGTGCTCCTGATTGGACTGAAGTCCATATTCGGCTCATTCAACAGCAAGAATCTGAGCGAAGGGGAGCTCTCCGGCTCCCTGAGGCTGGCCTTCAGCGACGTGTACTTCCACGGCACGGACCTCTACTCCGAAACGGAGAGCTGGGCCAGGAAGCAGTGCTTCAGACTGTGGTCACTCAATCTTGAGGTCTGACCTTTTGATCCCTTCCGAACTCTCTGTTATCTTCTGGACCCTGCGCTCGCTCTCTTCGAGTATCTTTTTGCATCGGTCCCTAAGGACGGTGGCGCGCTCGTATACCTCGAGACTCTTGTCCAGGTCGAGGTTTCCGCTTTCAAGCTCTTTTACCAGTTCTTCGAGTGCCGTGATGCATTCCTCGAAGCTCATCTTCTCAATGTCTTCGTTCATCGTACTTCACCTTTTTTATCTCCGCTTCGGCACCGCCGTCGCGGAACGATATGGACACCATGGATCCCTGGGATAGCGACCTGGCCGACGTCAGGGCACGGCCCTCGGAGTCCGTCACATAGCTATATCCCCTTTCCAGCACGCTGCGCGGATCGAGGGCGGCGGACCGCTGGTCTATCGCATCCATCTTGGACTCCGCATCCTTCAGGCACCGGCCTATGGCCAGCTTCATTCTTTCCGACAGGAACGAAAGGCGGTCCTTCAACGAAGTTACCGTACGTTGAGCCGCCGCCGGGGATATCTTGGATTCAGCCGAGTTGAAACGGGACCTCATCCCCTGCACCGAGGACCTGAGCGCCGCATCGGCCTTCTCCGAAAGCTGCCCAACGCGGATCTCCAGCATGGAGAGTCTTTCATACTGACGGCTGACCGTTAATTTGGAATCTGCCAGTTCCAGGCGGGAGCGTATTTTCACCAATACGTGTTCAAGCGCCCTTCCCGCGCGTATTCCGAAACCGTCCACCTGTTTGATGACCTCCCCCTTGTCGCGGAGGGCCAGCTCTGCGGCCCCCGTGGGCGTGGGGGCCCTCACGTCGGCGACAAAATCGGCTATGGTGAAATCGGATTCGTGCCCGACCGCAGAAATCACGGGGGCCCGAGAGGAAGATATCGCCCTTGCTACCTTTTCCTCGTTAAAGGCCCAAAGGTCCTCTATGGACCCGCCGCCCCTGCCGACGATTATAACGTCGACATTCTCCCTGTTCAGTGCCTCTATTCCTCTGACGATGGATTCCGCGGCCCCCTCCCCCTGGACCTGGGCGGGCGCAAGGAGAATGTCTGCCGGGAAAAGCCTCCCGGACGTGGTGACTATATCGTGGATGACCGCCCCGCTTTCCGACGTCACCACACCTATGACCCTGGGATATATGGGGAGCTTCCTCTTCCTCGAGACATCGAACATGCCTTCTGCTTCGAGTTTCTTCCTGAGCTTCTCATATTCCAGGAAGAGGTCGCCTATCCCTGAGCGGGTCATGGTCTCGACGATAAACTGGTATCTGCCGTTGGCGACGTACAGATCTACATGTCCGAAAGCTGTGACCTTCATATTGTCGGCTGGCTCAAAATCGACCCTCGCCCTGGAACCCCTGAACATCACCGAGCTTATCTGGCTGCCTTCGTCCTTCAGCGTGAAATAGTAATGGCCGCTTTGATAAAGTTTGAGGTTGGATATCTCGCCGATGACCCAAACGTCATTGACGGCATGGGACTCCGACAGTATAGAACGTACCCTGGTATTGAGCTGCGTGACCGTCAGTCTTTCTGCCATGCTGCCCCCATAGCTCGAACCGCTTTAATCTGTTGCGCCGTAATGCGATTTTTGCGTTCCGGTTAAATACGGCACTACATATATTTCGGCATGGACCGTTCAAAGTTACTTTCGATAACGGAAGAGAGCTGCAGGTACGACATCGACCGGATAGAATCGATGTCCAAGGCCCCTTTCGCCGCAGAGCTGGGGATCACTCTGGTATACGTGTCCAAAGAGAAAACGGTGGCGCAGATGCCTATATGCGGAAGGCTGCTAAACAGTCTTGGAATCGTCCATGGTGCGGCGACTTTCGGGCTGATCGACCATACTTTCTGCGTAGCATGCAACATTGGCTGCGACGCCGTCGGCCAATCCTGCAACGTGCACTATTACAGACCCGCCATGGAGGGGCTTCTAACGGCCGAGGCCCTGCTGATCAACGATTCCCGTTCGGTGGCCGACTACGACGTGAAGGTGTTCGGCAGCGGCAATTTGATAGCATCCGCCGTTTGCACCGGTTTCAAACTGGGAGAGAAGATATGACCGAAAGGAAATGTCCAAACTGTGGGGAGATAGTTCCTTCACTGAGCGTCACATGCCCCAAATGCTACAGTTCCGTGCCGAGAAACGACGATGTGCCGGATATGAAGGGGCCACAGCTACGGGAGAGAGATGAGAAGGTTCCCGGCGGTAAGAGCGTGCTGATCGCGACGCTCCTTGCAGCGATACCCGGAATATTCGGCCTCCAGGGCCTGGGAAGGATATATCTCGACTACCGCAACGAGAAGGGATGGCTCTTCTTGGTTTTCGGAGCCGTGCTATTCGCCCTGATCTATCTTTGCATCGGATGGTGGTCAAATGCCGACTCCTTCACCAAAGTGCTGCTTCTGCTTCTGCTGGTGATCCTGGCAATGCTATATATCTCCTCATATCTGGCACAGTTGGCTGACGCCTATTTCGGCTCGGTCCTGAAGATGTTCCGCTTTTAATAGAGCCCATGGGAGCGGAGCACGATGATGATCTCCGAGGTCATCTGTGCCAGATGCATCGCTCTTCTGCCCTCGCCCACTTCGGCGGGGTCGCCGGGGCACAGCACCGAGTAGGCATACCCGATCCTGTCGTTTAGCATTGTGCCAGGTACAGGTATCGCATTCCTGGGTATCCTGAGGGAGACCGATGGCATGACCGATACCTCATGGGTTAGGTTCCAGGGTTCGTAAAGAAGGTACTTGCCGAAAACCTCGCCGACATCGAAGCACGCCACATCCGCACCTGCGAGGATACTCTTCACACGCGTCGCTATTTCCAAGACTGGGGAGCCGAAATACAGCTCCCTCGCGTCCATGCCGGAAGTGGCGGATATCCAGTCGAGGGAAGCTTTACCGATGTCCAAAGGGTCCAGTCGGACAACGTCATTGTAGACTGTGTCGAAATCCCTTGAGCCGAGGTCCACTCTGCATATACCGATTTCCGCCACGACATTCTGCGGATATCCTGCCTCTCCGTCTCCGTTTATCTCCACGACATACAGTTCGGACACGCCACCTGAAGAACAGTGACGGTAAATAATCCCGTCGATGCGCCGAAAGCGTCTTTCGCCAGGTATGATAGAAAGGATTACTACCTTCCGGACGATAGGGTGTCGGATGTACAGGACCAAGAGCATCGACGAGATTTACACGGAAGTGAGGGACTTCGATATCGTGATAACGAACGACGCCCCCCTCGCCACCGCACTGAACGGGCGGATAGACCGGCCTATGATCGGGGGCTTCGCATACACACCGAGGCAGTTGGCCGCTGACCTTTCGGTCCAAATCCTGGGATTACCGTTGATGAGCAATCTGGAGGTCGTCGCCGCGGTCTCCGACGAGACCGGATACGGATTCAAGTACGTGCACGGCGAGATCGAGAACATCAGGAACATCAGGAGGTATACGTCAGAGGTCGAGAAGTTCCTCTACTCACGCCGGTCCAGGAAAATATACGATTCGTACAGGGCCCTCCCGACGGTGGAAAAAGCCATGGGAGAATTCGTCCCGGAGACGTACCACGAGGGTCAAGGGTCCGGATACGTGATTTCTGACAACATGTTCGCCGGAAAAAGAACGGCCGTGATAGGCATTGAGTTATTCGATGACCTGGACAAACATTTCGTTCCGATCAGGCACGATGAGATAGAGATCGTCGCAGAAGACGAATATTACGAAATCGAAGAAATATATGAAATAGGCAACGACAGGCAGATCGCCGAGAACGTAGTCGAACTCATAGACACGGAACGCGCCACGGACACGGCGATAGTCATGGATACGGAGAGCGGGATAGCGGACGCAGTCCGTGCTGCTCTGTACAGGCGCGGAATACCGTTCAAGAACACGATGACCGTCCGCGACCTCTCCCAGGTCAGGGATTATCTCAGTTTTCTCACCCTGGGAATGTCATACGACACAATCAGGGTCAGACACGTGAGGGAGATATTTTCCGCTTACGGCGGCACAGTGGGAGCGAGGCACGACAACGTCCTCCTGTCCAAGCTTCCCGATATCGGAGGGAGGGCACTGGAACTGGCGGAATGCATGAAGAACATGGAGGAGATGACCTTTCTGGAGGTCTGTGATCTTGTGGTGAACGAGAGGAGCAGGCCGCAGGTCCATCTGCTGCTCGACGAGCTGAACTTCACCGGAAAGAAGGTGACCTCCCAGCTGGTGGGGGAGATGAACTATGCCGTAAACAACGTATCCGACCTGCACCACAACGAGCAGATACCGGACAGCGAAAAAAGAGGCGTACTTCTGGCTGACTGCCACCGTTCCGTATTCGTCGACCGTCCATTCGTCGCATTCATCGGGATGGGCGAGGAATGGGGCAACAGGATCGTGGGAAGGCAGTATATCGACAGGGAAGCGGAAGCCGAGAGGGACGCGATGAAGTTCAGGATCCTCCTGCAGCAGGGGACCTCCCGCATCTACGCCGTCAACGCCACGAAAAAAGGCAAGGAAGCCCGTCCGACCTCGCTGTTCGAGGGGATCTGCGGGCTGGAGGGAGGGGGACGCCATGTGACCTCCTTCAAAGATGTCGCACCAGTAAGGAAGGGGTCTTGGTACAGGGAGGAACCCGAGGTGTTTCCCGAGAAGGGGACCGAGATTATCGGAAAGGACACGGATCTCGAATGGAAGTTCACGAAATCCACGTACAACAATTACTGCGACTGCCCCCGTGCATTCTACTACGGAAATCTGGTGACCACACCCGACAACGAGAGCACGGCGTTCGGCAGCCTGGTCCATGATTTCGCCGAATTGTATGTCTGCCATCCCGAACATGTCATGAAAAACGGCATTGAGCACTACGCGGAGCTCATAGGGAAGACATACGCCGGGCTCTCATGTCCGCTGATGGAAAGGCTGGATATGGACCGCATATACATAGCCCTGAGGAACCTGATGAACTTCATCGACGTCGTGAGGAAGGAACCTGTCCCCCTCGATGTGGAAAACTCCTTGCGCAGATATCCGAACAAGCTTATGAAATCCGAGGGGCTCGCGATGTGCAGCAGCCATGCGGAGAGGGATATGGACTCCTCCGAATATCCGATATACGGCAAGTCCGACCTGGTGATAGGAAATTATCTGATCGACTACAAGACCGGCAGTTTTCACGCAGGGCCCGATATCGTCAAGAATCTCGACCCGAAGAAGGCAGAATATATCGAAACGCAACCCATGATCTATCTGGCTTTGGCCAGGGAGGCCTTGGGCGGCGGAACGCCGGTGTTCCGCCTTTTCTATGTTTTCGGAACCGACGGACGTGTGAAAGACGGTACGACCGTGCTCTCCAATTCGATCGACGTGCGCCTTATGAAAGAAACAAAGAGGGAGGCGATGGCCGACCCGTCCTCGCCGCTGAGGGAGTTTTTCAAAGATGTAAAATCCCAATCGGCGATGTATGACGACTGGAGTTCTTTCGTATCGCCCGTACTGTCCTCCGGACTTCAACCCGATGAATGGGAAAAGGACATTTCGCTCATCGGGTCCGTGCTTTCGTCCCTAGGGCTGAAGGCAGACAAAACGAGAACAGAGAATGTTGCCGGTGCTTTGAGGAAGCTATGCATGCGGATGAATGACGATTACTGGGTTATAGGAGATGAAGTCCTAGTCCCTTCGGACACCATGGGCCGCTTCCTTGAAAAACTTGTCGAAGACCATTCATCTGCCACGAAAAAAATGGGGTCCAGGTTCGAACCAAAACCCCGCAGGGACTGCACGAAATGCCGTTTCTTTTCGGTCTGCACTCGAGAACCTGCCGGCGTAACGGATGAGGGGGAAGGACCATGACCAAAGAACCGAACATGTCGCAGAAGACCATATCCGAGATGGTGGACGGTTTCTACGTGGTCGACGCGGGTCCCGGTACCGGCAAAACCTTCACCATCGTGAGAAGGTACGTCAATATCCTGAAGAAGCCTGATGTGCAGACGAAAGACATCCTCCTTCTCACATTCACCAAGAACGCGGCCACGGAGATGGAGGAGCGTATCAGGGAAGAGCTTGCGGAGACGGAAACAGGAAAGGATACCAATCTCATCCAGGCCGGAACTTTCGACTCTTTCTGCTACTCCATAGTCAAGGAATCCCCTGAATCCGTGAGCGACTTCCTAGGTTTCGGCGAGGGCCTCACCCGGAGCGCATCCCTTGTGGAGAACGAGACCCTGAACAAAGAATATTTCAGCAGCTTCTTCGACCGCTTCAACGCGGACTGCGGAAGCGGATACGGCGACATCGCCGTCATCTCGAGCACACTTTCCTCCCAGATATACGACCTGATCAGCAAGCTGATGGCGAAAGGCATAGTCCCCCTGGGCAGAGGATGGTTCGGAGGCAGGGACGGGGAGGACCTGCGGGGAGACACGGCCAAGGTCCTATCTTCGCTTGAGACCATGAATCTCGATACCAAGAAACGGAAAAAAATGATAGATAAAATCTTGAACAGATTGAATAAGGGGGAGATCTTCTCTTCCGACATCCCGCCGTTTTCCCCGGACAAAGAGATACCTTCAGAGATTCTGGAGTCCGCGGCCGAAGACGACAGGACCGAACTCCTCAGGTTCGTTCACGACGTCTACTACGAATACATACGCCGTTCGGTCGCGGACGACCGGCTCACCTACGGACTGACCTCCCTGTTCGCCTTCATAATACTCTACAGCAACGCCGGGGTCAGGGGGCGCATGTCCTGCAGGTATGTGATGATAGACGAGTTCCAGGACACCAATGAGAACCAGATGATGATCGCCCTGATGCTGCTCAAAGAGCCGAACCTCTGTGTGGTCGGCGACTGGAAGCAGGGCATCTACGGGTTCAGGTTCGTCTCGATCGACAACATAATCGATTTCGAGCGGCGGGCGGTCGCCATGCGCACCTATCTCAACGATAGCACAGAGCGCATCCCTTTCAGGATACCTGCGGTAACAAGGCTCTCACTGGACCGGAACTACCGCAGCTCCCAGGAAATAATCGACACCTCGTTCGCCGTTCTGAGTCTGCAGGGGACCAATGATGAAATAGTCTCCCTCGACCCGGAGACGGTGACAAAATTGACGTCGGGCGACGACACCATCGGGACCGACACACATGTAAGGTATGTCAAAGTACCGACTTCCGACGAGGCGAAGGAGACCGTTTCCAGGATCATAGAATACGTGACGGGAGACTACGCCGTGCACGACGGCAGAGAGACCAGAAGGCCCAGGTACGGCGACATTGCGGTGATCTGCAGGACCAGCAGAATGTGCCGCGCCGTTTACGACGAGGCGAGGGCCAGAGGAGTGGACGCGTTCCTGCAGGGAGACGTGGAGATCATGTCCACCAGAGAAGGGAAGCTGCTCCTCGCATGGCTGAAGTTCATAAACAACAGGAGGGACCCCTGGGGGCTGGTGGGGATACTGTCCGACATGGAATACAGCCTCGAGGACGTCAGAAGGATGGTTCGCCCCGACCAGGACGGGAAATTTGCGGAGGTCCCCCCGGAGGTCGCAGAACTGAGGAGGGACCTGGAAAAGAAAAAACGCAGGCCCACCGACCTCATATCGTCCGTTTTTTCGTATTACGGACTGAACAATGACGTGACGCAGGCAATCATCACGACGCTTTCGTCCGCCCACCGTTCCTCTCTGCTCACCATACCGGACCTGATCAGGATGATCGAGAGCGACATCGCCGAGCAAAACACGTACAGCATCGATGCGGATCTGAACTCCGACGCTGTTTTGATCCAGACCATGCATAAATCCAAGGGGCTGGAATACCCGATTGTGATAATACCCAGGCTGGATAGGAAGATAGTACCCAGCTATAAACGGGACAATTCCGAGATATACTTCAACGAGACAGAGGGTGTGAGATGCACCGCAGAGCTGGTCTCCGACGGAGGGTTCATAAGAAAAGGGCGCTCTTGGAAGACATTGCTCGTTAAGGCAGCCGCGGAGAATGACTACAGCGAAGAGCGCCGCACCCTGTTCGTGGCCATTTCGAGAGCCAAGCAATACATCACGATGATCTGCGGCGACGAGCCCTCTAAATTCATCTCCGGGCTGTCGGGAGACAGATACCTCGAAACAATAGGGGATCTTCCTGCGCCTGCGCCTGCGGAAAAGGATCGGAACGTCCCGATGCCTGTTCCGGCATCCTACGAATCCCGCCGCAAAGTCATAGGCGTACATGACATAATGGTCTTCGACGGCGGTTCTCCGGAGGAGGGCGCGGACGAGGTTTCAGGGAAGGGCATCGAATACGGAAAGAAGGTCCATGCGGCCGCGGAGGGTCTGGCCAAGGGCATCGAGCCCAGGGAGAGCTATCCGGAGACGGTTGCCGTGAGAGAGGTCCTTGCATCCGTCGCCGACGCAGACCTCATACTAGCGGAGGTCCATTGCATGTTGCCTCTTAACAGAATAGGCGTTTCCCTCAGCGGCTACATAGACCTTCTGGCACTTTATCCGGACCGTATTGAGGTACATGACTACAAGACGGATATATCCAAAAACAACCTGGAAGCCTACAGACTTCAGCTGAGCGTCTACGCCCATGCGGCGGAGGGATACTACAAGAGGCCGGCGAGCTGCATAATCGACTTCGTATCCATTGGTGAAAGAGTGGAATTCAAACCGATACCCAGAAAAGAAATTGAATCATCTATACAGATGGTTTTATAAGCGGATTCGGTTCACGTTTTATGGCAGTCCGCGGCCTTAGCGCCAATGAGGTGGATCAGCGAAGGGCTTCTGGCTTGGTTAACAGGGTAGAGTCGTCTGTCAGCAGGAGCTATAGGGACATATTCATGGAGAACTTCCTGAACTGGTTCAACCTCATACTCATGCTGCTCGGTGTCGCGCTCTATCTTCTGCAGGAATACACAAGCGCCATCTCCGCCACGGGAATCATAATGCTGAACATACTCGTCTCCACTTTGCAGGAGATCAAGGCCAAGCGCAGGCTGGACAGGATAGCGTTGCTTCTCCGGCCCAAGGTGACGGTCATCAGGGACGGCAGGGAGGTCGAGATAGATCAATCCCAGATCGTCATGGACGACATAATACACCTGACCTCCGGCGACCAGGCACTGGTGGATGGCGAGCTTATAGAGATGCGTTCGCTGGAGATGGACGAAGCCGCCCTGAGCGGAGAGTCCAGCCCGGTGAGGAAACGTGTGGGCGACACGATATTCTCCGGTTCTTACTGCGTGACGGGAGAGGCCTACTACAGGGCCACCGCACTTGGGCCCGACACCTACGCCTCCAAGATGCTGGTCAGCGCCCGCAGGTACAAAAGGAAGAAGACGCCACTTCAGATGGAGACGACTGCCGTTACGCAGCTCCTCATCTCGGTCGCAGCGCTGATACTGGTAATTTACACGGTCCTCAAGCTAGTTTCGGGCGCCAGCACCACCCTTAACGAGCTTCTGAAGACTGCCACCATAATACTCGACATCGTCCCAATCGCGCTCTTTCTGCTGATAACGCTGACATATATGATAGCGGCGATGCGCATGGCCGATACCGGCGTCCTCCTTCAGAGGTCCAACTCGGTCGAGTCCATGAGCCACGTGAACACGGTGTGCATGGACAAGACGGGGACCATAACCACGAACCGCCTGCTATTCGAGAAAATAGACTTCTTTATGGACGAGACAGAAGCCAGAAAACTGATAAGGATCTTCGTGGGCTGCACCGGAAGCCGCAACCGCACCGTTGAAGTGCTGGAGGCCGAATTCGGTTCCGAAAAGAGCGACCTGATAGAAGAGGTCCAATTCTCCTCCGAGAGGAAATACAGCGCCGTACGAACTGTGAAGGACGGGACGGAGTACGTGGTGGTTATGGGCGCCTGGGACGCGCTCAAGGGGAAAGTGACCGACAGCGAAGGCGTACATGAGACCATCGCAGCGCTTTCCAGGCAGGGCCTCAGGAACGTTGTGCTGTGCAAGGGGAAGGGCGGACTTTTCAACGGAGACGACCCGGCCATACCTGACGGTCTTAAGATGATAGGCGTGGCCGCCATCGCCGATGAGATACGCGCCGACTGCAGGGAGACGATGGACGCCTTCATGAAGAACGGCATTGACATCAAGGTCATATCCGGAGACGACCCGGAGACGGTAAACGCGCTTTTCAGCATCGCCGAGATACCGGGAGAGAGGAGGATAATTTCCGGTGACCAGCTGGACGCTCTGGAAGGCAGGGAGAGGACGGATGCCATACTTTCCACTAACATATTCGGACGCATGAGGCCGGACCATAAGGAGACCGTAATCGACACCCTCAAGCTGAACAACCGGTACGTAGCCATGGTGGGCGACGGGGTCAACGACGTCAAGGCCATAAAAGCCGCCCAGGTCGGCATAGCTTTGGAAAGCGGGAGCGAAGCGACCCGCGGAGCCGCGGACATGGTCCTGATCGGGGACAACTTCGCAGCCCTCCCGAAGGCGCTGATGGAGGGAAGGAGGACGGTGACCGGCATGAGGGACATCCTCAAGATTTATCTCACCAGGAACTTCACCCTCGTGTTCCTTATCGTTTTCGCGCTTCTGATACTGGGCAACTCGCCGTTGCTTCCGATCCAGAACACGATGTACGCCTTTCTCACGGTATCCATATCCGCATTCCTGATGACCCTGTGGGCTAAGCCCGACGACAACGGGGACATGGTCCTCCCCGAGGTGATCCGTTTCGCGATGCCGTCGGCGTTCCTGATCGGAGTGTTCGGCATCGCCATCTACCTGGTCTTCTACTTCGGGACCGGGACGTTCATTAACATAGACTATCACGCCATGGCCGAATCGGCAGGGATCCCGTACATCGACCTTGTCAAATCCCTGGACCTGGAGGGACAGAATGCCACGGTCGGGATGTTCGAGAACAACATAAGAGAGATCAACGCCCGCAACGCCATGCTGTTCTTCGTCATGCTCGCCGGAATCTCGGAGCTCCTGCTCGTGCAGCCGATACACAAGTCCCTGTCGGTCGACGGCAGGGTCACGAGAGACGTCAGGCCGACGCTCCTGGTGGGCCTGCTTCTCCTGCTTTTCTCCTGCGTATATTTCGTTCCGGTGACCCGCTGGTTCGTGATCAAGATCATCTCCACCGCTGTGTTCCCGCCAGAATACTATATCCCGATAATCGGTCTGGTCCTGGTCTGGCTGTTCGTTCTCAGGGCAGCCCTCCGCAGCGGGATGTTCTCATTCCTTTCGACACGCACCGAGACCTGGTTCAACAAGAAGCTGGAGAAGGAAGTGGAAAAGAGCATGAGAGAGGATGGCGCCCCGTATCAGGGCGAATAAGTCCCGTCGCGGAACATGCGGACCATTATGTGCGACGCCACCAAGGCGTCGGACATGGCCCGGTGCGCCTGTACTCCGTTTATCCCCGCGGGGTCGCCATCGACTATCTTTTCGTAAGCTAGGTCCAGTTTGGGGTACTGATACTGCCTCCCATAGTATTGGCTGGGCACCTTGCAGATCGGAGTGGCGGCCTTCATTATGTCCGTGCACTCGGTGAAGAGGCCTTTCATGCTCCAGGGCTCGTGGTAGAGGAACTTGCCCATGTCATATTCCGTATTGTACGACGTCACCCTTCTCCCTTTCAGAAGCCTGCGCACGTCGGCGACCACTTTCTGAAGGGGAGGTGCCGAATCGACCATGTCGAGCGTCATGTCCGTATTCTCGAATATCCATGCTGTGCGGCGGTATTCGTTCCACTCGGAGGTGTCGTACCCCACCACCGAAGAGTACGCCGGCTCCACCTTGCCTTCATCCAGGTCCACTCTGCAGACCGCAATGTCCACTATCACGTCGTAAGGATGGCCCTTGAGTCCCGTGGTCTCTGTGTCGAGCACGTAGACTTCCCCAGCGAAGAAATTGTCCAGGGTGGTCATTTTCGGCGGGCCTCCTCTTCGAAGCCGTCCTTAAAACAGACGTACCTTATCAGTTTGTAAAGCGCATACGAGAATGCGCATAAGACTGCGGCGGGAACGAGCGCCTGACCGTAATAGCTGAACAGCTGAGAGACGGTCATCGCGGAGGGATCCAATGCCGCCGCCAACGCCGGGAGCGTCAGAGCGGGAGCGAGCGCCGAAATGTCTCCCGCCGTCATCAATGCGGACGAGACGGCAACGGGGACAATCTGAGAGACCGCCGATATCATCGCTGCCCGATAGCATTCGTTTTATAAAAACAGCAATCAAAAGAAATATCAACCGAACCGCCCGATACGCATCCGTGAGCGCGACAATCTCCATGTACGGAAAGGATACGGCGGTGGCCGCCGAGGGGACCATAGGCGAAGCCTTCGGATCCATGGGCCTGCTTCCGAACGCCTTCCTGTTCTTGGTCGAAGGGACGCCCGTGCCTTCCGACACTCCTCTCGAGGACGGGATGGTCATCAGAGCAATCAAAGTCGCATCCGGCGGATAATCACTCTTCCGCGATCGCGTTCAGCGCTTCGAAGTCGAAACCCGAACGCTCCGCCTCGCCGATCAGAGAGTCCAGATTGTCGAGGAAGGCGGAGCTTGCGTCTTTTCCGGACATCCTTCCGCGGGAATCCGACAGCGAATCCTCTTCCGGAAACCTCAGGTCTGCATACGGCAGCACGCCCAGGCACTTCATGCCCGTGATCTCTTCTATGCGAGCGATGCCGCTGCCGAGTATCGTCGGGTCTCCGCGGAAACGGTTGATCAGGAATCCCCTCAGCAGTCCGCGCTGTCCCTCGGGCACAAGTTTCCATGTTCCGTAGAGGGCCGCGAAAACCCCTCCTCTCTCGATGTCCCCCACCAGCACGGCGGGGATGTTCCTCTCGCGCATCATCCCTATGTTGGCGATGTCCCTGTCCCTGAGATTTATCTCGGCCGGGGATCCCGAGCCTTCGCAGATCACAGCGTCGAACCTCTCCCTGAGCCTGTCGTAGGCCTTGCCCGCTTCCGAGGTGGCCTTGACGATGTCCATCGGCCTGCCTTCCGCCACATCGGAACAGGGCCTCCCGTTCAGGACGACCTGCATCCTCCCTCCTCCTGCTGGCTTCAGCAGTATGGGGTTCATGTCGTTGACCGGGACGGTCCCGGCGGCCAGCGCCTGGAAGGCCTGCCCGATGCCTATCTCCCCTCCCTCGGAGGTTGCGTACGAGTTCAGCGATAGATTGGAGGCCTTGAACGGCGCGACGCGGACCCCTCTAAGGGCCAGATACCTGCAGTACATCGCCGTAACGGTCGTCTTCCCCGCCCCCGAGGATGTGCCGAGGAAGAGCACCCTCATTTTACCACCCCTATGACCTCCATGGTCTTGTCCATGTCCAACGCCTCCTCGAACACGTCGGCGAGCTTGTCCAGGTTTATGTCCACATATTCCTGGTAGTCGACGCTGTCGGCGACCGGGCGACCGCCTTTCACGAACGAGAGGAAATATCTCCTGAAGTCCTGTGTATCGAAGACCCCGTGCAGGTAGGTTCCGAACAGCATCTCGTCCTCCCGGAGGGACCCCTCGTCGACGTTGCCGGGAAAACGCTCCAGGGAGAACAGGGGTTTTTCTTTGACGTCCGTCTCGCCCATGTGTATCTCGTATCCCGTGACGCCGCCACCGGTGGCCATTATCTCGCCGCGGGCCTGCCTCACGCATTTGTCATAAACTTCCCACCTCGTAATGTTATCGAAGAACCCCAGACCATCGGTCTCCGACGGCCTCCCGCCCTCTATCCCGTTCGGATCGGACAGCTTCGACCCCATCATCTGATATCCGCCGCACAGCCCGATGATCGGTACCTTACCCTTCATCGAGGATATCTTCGCGGCTATGCCGTTCTCTTTCATCCATTCGAGATCTGAAATCGTGTTCTTGGTGCCGGGGAGCACGATGACGTCGGCGCTGTCGAACTCCTCGGGCCTGTCGGCGAAGACCACAGTGGTATCCTCGAGGAGCAGCGGGTCCAGGTCGGTGAAGTTGGATATGCGGGGGAATTTGACCACCGCCACGCGCACGGAGCCCGTGCCCATGGTCCGCGAACCGCGGAAGCTCTCGGAGTCCTCGCTCGGGAGCTTCACATCCGCATGCGGGACGATCCCCAGTACGGGTATGCCCAGCATCTTCTCCAGCTCCTCTGCCCCCGGCCTCATCTTCTCCACGTCTCCTCTGACGTTGTTGATTATTATGCCCTTGATCCGCTTCCTGTCCTTCTCCGGGATGAGTTCGACGGTGCCGAGCGCATATGCGAAAGCCCCTCCCCATTCCGCGTTGACTACCAGGACGCAGACTGCGTCCGCGATTTCCGCTGCCTGCATGTTAGCTATGTCCGAATCATAGATGTTTATCTCGGCGGGGGACCCGGCGCCCTCCATGACGACGATATCGTACCTGTCGAGGAGGAAATCTATGTTCCTTTTTACCGCATCTCTGCCCGGTCCGGGCACGAACTCGGAATAATAGGACCTGACATCGTAATCCCCCAGGGGCTTTCCCTCCACCACAACCTGCGATACCATGTCGCCCTTGGGCTTCATGAGTATCGGGTTCATATGGTAGTCCGTGTTCTTCAGCCCTGCCGCCTGCGCCTGAAGGGTCTGTATCATGGCAATCTCGGAGCCCGTTCTGGTGACCTTCGAGTTCAGGCTCATGTTCTGCGATTTGAAAGGCGCCGTGATGAAACCTCTCCTATGGAGGATTCTGCACAGAGCCGCCACCGTCACTGACTTGCCGGCGTCCGACGTGGCACCCAGGACCATAACCGGCCTGCCTCTGCGCCAGAACTTCTCTTTCGCGTCGGAAAATATCTCCGACATCCTCTCGTCACCGCATTCCCCGAACCCGAAGCGCCTGATCTCGTCCATGACGAAGCCGACGACCTCCTTTCGGTGGATGAAGAGGCAGTCGGAGCAGTCCCATACCTGCTTGCCGCGCCTGGAACCGATGAACTTGCCAAGCTTTTCGTCCTCGCAGGGATAGAACGGGCAGAAGCAGAACGTGCAGTCCTGACCGATGAAATGGCTCGGATGGTAGGGACAGCCGTGATCGGGACCGATCGTCCCCCTCTTGACCTCCTCTTCCACCTTTTTCCTGATACAATCCATTGCTCTCCCGGTTGGATGGTATTACCAATATAATATTTGGGGGTAAGGGGCAGGAGCCTGACCCACTTTCAGGTAATTCGGAGGACGGGGACGCTTTATTTAAGTCACAGGGCCATTGCCGTGGCAATGGCCGACTTCAAATTCATACACTGCGCCGACCTGCATCTCGGCAGCAGGTTCGCCGGAATCAGGTCCGGTGACAGGGACCTTGCAGAGAGGATGACCGAATCCACTTTCCTGTCGTTCTCCAGAATAGCAGACCTTGCGCGTTCCGAAAATGCAGATTTCATGATCATCTCCGGAGACGTCTTCGACAAAGAGAACATCACGCCGAGGACCAGGTTCCGCTTTGCCGAAATCCTCAAAAAATTGGACGTCCGGTGCTTTATAGCCTGGGGTAACCACGACCACACCACCAGCTGGGAGGACGATATTCCCCTTCCTTCGAACGTCCACGAGTTCGGCGGCGAGCCCGAGCGATTCATACTGGAGTTGGGTAACGGAGGCAGAGTCGAGATTTCGGGCATCAGTTTCACGTCCAAGAACACCAACGAGGACTTGGCAATCAAGCTCGAGGGCAGTAAGGACGTCTTCACGGTGGGATGCGTCCATTGCGACGTGGATTCCGGCGATTCGTCCGCATACGCCCCTGCCAGGCTCGCCGATATGATAGAGAAGGACATCGACTACTGGGCACTGGGCCATATACATAAACGCGCAGTGCTTCACGAGCGGCCCCATGTGGTGTATCCCGGGAATACGCAAGGGAGGAACATAAAAGAGTCTGGTGAGAAGGGGGCATATGTCGTGACGGTATCTTCGGACACCGTCACGGAACTTCGTTTCGTGCCGACGCAGGAAATCGTATGGGAAGAGATAGAAGCTGATATCACTGGACACGACCTCGGCTCTTTCATCGACAGTGTTTCGCCCAGGATAGAAAAGAACTCCATCGTCAGGATTGCCGTGAGAGGGCGCGGAGCGCTGGACAATATGATCAGGTCCGAACCTGACGACGTTTTGAAGGCGATACGGGACAGGTCCGCGGGAACGGTGGCGGACATGGAGATCTTTTCGAAACCAGAAAGTATGCCGTCTGCCGGGGGGAAAGACCTTGTGTCGAAGGTCGCGTCCGTGGCAGATTCGGTCATGAGAATGGAAAGAGACCGTCTGATCGAGACGATATGCAGCACCGCCACCTCGAAAAAATATCTGCAAAAGTATTTTGAATCCATGAGCGACGAGGAACTCGGGAACCTCGTCGACGATGCGAAAGTCAGACTGCTGGAGCGTTTCTCGGAGGCTTCGGAATGATAATCGAAGCGATACGCATCCGTCTGTTCGGAAAGACCGTCAACAAGGATTACGGTCCGATATCGCCCGAACTCACTGTATTCTATGGTGAAAACGAAAGCGGAAAGACCACGCTGAAGGAGTTTGTGAGGACCACGCTCTTCAAGACCAAAGAGCGAAAGAACGTCTACCCTCAGACATCTAACTCCGACTCCGGCGAGATAGACTGCATCACCGATTCTGGAAAAAGATTCACGGTCACCAGGAACGGGAGCAAGATTGTTTCCAGCATAGGGATGATGCCGTCAGACATATCCGGCGTCGACCCCGACATCTACCGCAGCGTGTACGCAATGGGTCCGGAAGACCTCATCGATACGGACGCGGTCGAGTCGGGAGACATCAAAAGGAGGTTCCTGACTGTCCCGGGCGGCGAGAACATGCCGCAGATATCCGAATCCATAAATGCGGAGATGGAAGAACTCCTGAAACCGGAGAAGATAACCTCAGTCAAGGGCATAGGCAAGCTGTTCGACGATATCAAAAAGAACGGGGAGGCCATCAAAGCCGCCAGGTCCAAAGGCCCCGAGTACGAAAAACTGGCAAGCGACGAGGCTCGGATCCTTGCGGAACTGTCGGCGCTCAAGGTTAAGAAGGATGAGGCCGACGCCGTACGGGCCAGTATCGAAGCGTACAAAAAACAGAAGCAGAACCTGAAAGAGTACAGCGAGCTGAAAATAAGCCTCGGTGGCATGGCGGATGCGGACAGGGCCCCTCCGGAGGGCATGAAAACTTATGAAGAACTGAAAAAATCCGAAATCTCCCTGCGCAAAAGCATGGAGGGTGCAGATGAAAAACTGGAAACCCTCATGAAGGAAATGGGGGGCGCCTCTCCGGCCGCCGTGATGAGGAACGAGGAGATCATCAGGTCCCTGAACGAGAATATAGGCTCTTACCGATCGGCCGAATCAGCTGCAAAAGCCGCTGCCGAATCCGCCTCCCGGCTTGACGCCGAGATCGCTGCGCTGACTGGGAACAATTTAAGCCCCGATACAATCAGGAACGCCGACACGGGCCGCGGAACGATCGAAGGGGCATCGGTTACGGAAATGCCGAAGAAGAATCGCATCCCCGCCCTGGTGCTCTTGGCGCTGGCAGCCGTCTGCGCGCTGGCCGCCGCCGTCTCCGGAATCCCGTATATCTATCTCGCCTCCGTTTTGGCGCTGGCAGCCATCTATTTCGTGCTTCCTAAGAAGAGTCGGGAGGAGAACTTTTCGGATTTCATCGCGTCCCGCGGATTCCCGCGGGATACGCGCAGAGAGGATGTCGCCAGGCTGTGCGCAACAATCGACAAGATAAGGGATCTTGAACAGAAACGTGACTCGGAGCTCGGGCGCGCTAAAGACAAAAGGGCTGAGATGATTAGGCTGGAATCGGAACTGGAATCTGTCGCATCCGAAACCGGGATTGGACGGGGCTCGTTCGAATCGGACGTTCGCAAACTCAATGCGCTGATCACGACCTCTTGCACGATATCCGAAGCGAAAACAACGGCAGAAGCAATCCGTTCTGAATATCAGAGGGCAAAAAATGCCCTGGAAGAATATCTTGAGCCCTATGGGTCTGCGGAAGAGCTGGAAAGGATCGTCGATCTGAAGAAGAAACGTGACGAAATTGAAAATAAAATAGAAAACTTCAAGAAGATAATGGATTCCGCCGGCATCGATACCGGTTCCGAGGCTCCCCCGGCTCCCGATGACCCTACCGAAGAGATCGAGAAAAAACAGAGAGAGCTGGGGGAGATAATCAGCAAGAAAAAAGCCATACTCGATGACGCGGAAACGGAGCGTCTGTTGGATCTCAGAAGCGCCCTCAGCGCCGAGCTGGACTCGGAGATAAGGAAATGGGGCGTGCTCTCCCTGGAGCGGTACATCGCCGACACAGCATGCGACGACATATACGAAAACATGCAACCGCAGGTCATACAGACCGCGGACAGATACCTGAACATGATGACGGGAGGCCTTTACCGTATGGAGGGCAACCCTCGTACCAAGGATGTCTCGATACGCGGAGGGACCGAGGTGAAGACCAAGAAGCAGTGGAGCTCGGGGCTCGCGGGGCAAGTTTGCCTGTCTCTGAAGCTGGCGGTGGCGAAGGAGCTGTCGGAGGAAAAGCTACCGATACTCCTGGACGATGTGCTGCTGGTCTTCGACTCGGAAAGGAAACTCGGAGCATGCCGTGCGCTCTCGGAGGCGGCGAAGGACATGCAGATCATATTCTTCACCTGCGACCGGGAGACCCATAGCTTCATGAAGCAGGTCGGTGCGGAGTCGATAACGATGTCCCTCTGACCGCACCGTCGGATGGACAGAACGGCACGCATACCATTTCGCGGGCACGAGCAGGTTCCGCATCCACCGCCTAGTATTCACGACATGATACAAAATCGGTGAAAGATGTGGCGTCCCCTTCCTCGCACCCGACCTCGTCGCTTGTCACCAGAATGGTGACGGAAGTCAACGCGACGGCACACAACGAGAGCAGGAGCACCCAAGGTAATCTCCTACCTGCTTTCGGCTCTTTCCCGCCGCTCACAGTTTTTCATCATATTGTACTATATAATTGTTTTGTCCACTTCTGCTATTTTTGAAGATAAATGGAAAAAATGAACTGTCCAGAATACGGGGTCGCAGCTGATTTCTCCCGAACGCATCTCTATTTTTCCGCAGGCGCGACCGTCGGCCGTCATCGTCGCAATGACAGACGTTATCGATGCCTGATCGTCTGTTTTTCCGCAAAACATTATAAACACGACATGTATTTGCGTACCCAAGGGAATTGGGTGTTCCCTGTTCACTGATTCACTATCAATCGGCAGCCCCGTCGGAACGACCGGGCCCCAAGACCAGAACAAGTCCCCGCTTAGCGGGGAAGACTATAGGTCAGAGACGAGAATACAGTTCAAATCGGGCATGTGTCCGTGAGAAAGAGCTGAGCAGGGCGTATATCCATCCCTTCATGGAAATGATTCAAATGTACGCAGATCCAACAGCAACAAAATATTTGGTTAAAGCAAAGATCAATGCCGACGGCGTCGTGGAGAAACCCGATGTCGTCGGAGCGATCTTCGGACAGACAGAGGGACTTCTCGGCGACGACCTGGACCTCAGAGACCTCCAGAAAACGGGAAGGATCGGAAGGATAGAGGTGGACGTTACCTCGAAAGGGGGAAGATCAGAAGGAAGTGTCACGATGTCCTCCAGCCTCGACCAGGTCGAGACCGCTATTCTCGCAGCGGCTCTCGAGACCGTCGACCGTGTGGGTCCCTGCAAAGCATCGATCAAGGTCCTCGGAATAGAGGATGTGAGGATAACTAAGAGAGAGAAAGTCATCGATCGCGCCAAAGAGCTCCTTTCCGAACTGATAAAGCAGTCGAAAGGGACCAGCTCGGACCTTACTGACAATATCAGGAAGAGCCTGCAGGTCGAAGAGATAATCTCCTATGGCAAAGACAGGTGTCCTGCCGGACCCAACGTGAAAGATGCAGAGTCCATCATCGTCGTCGAAGGCAGGTCTGATGTCCTCAACTGCCTCAGGGCGGGCATAAAGAATGCTATAGCAGTCGAAGGGACAGATATCCCAAAGACGGTTCAGGACCTCTCCAGGGAGAGAGTCGTTACCGCTTTCGTAGACGGCGACAGGGGAGGAGAACTGATCCTCAAGGAGCTTTTCCAGGTGGCAGAGGTCGACTTCGTCGCCCGGGCACCGCGCTCCCAGGAGGTCGAGGAGCTTACCCAGAAACAGCTTGTCAAGTGCCTCCGCAACAAGATACCGGCAGACCAGTACATGGAAATGAACGGCATCTCCGGCATCTCATCCGAGGAACCCAAAGAAGAGGAGGAAGAATCCAGGCCCGCCAGGAGGGAGCAGCACTCCGGCCACGAGCGCCACCAGAACCAGGGCTCGAGACCCAGGGACGACGAACGCGCTCCCAAGAAAGAGAGGTTCAACACCGAGGCGGCGGAGAGGTTCAGAAAGAAGGAAGTTAAGGAAGAGCACGAGGCCGTTGAAGAAGCCGAGGTCGAACGTGTCGAAGAAATTGCGGAGCCCGAGGCGGCGAAGCAAGAGGTTTCCAAGCCCGAGGCCGTAAGGACCGAGGCGGCGAAGCCCGAAGTCAAAGAGGAGGATGACGCTGAGGCTGAGGAAAAGTCCACGAGGACCCTCCGCGCAAAGAAGCCCAGGCGGGCCGACAAAACGCTGACGGAGGACCAGATCTTCTTCAGGGACATGCTCGCCGACATGGCATCCACCCACAACGCGAAACTGCTCGACGCCGAGAAGAAGATTGTTAAAGAAGTCGCGGTGAAGAGCCTTGCCGACACCCTCAAGGAAGAGGGCGAGGGGATAGCGTCCATCGTCTTCGACGGAGTGATATCCCAGAGGATTGTGGACGTCTGCGACGAGAAGAAAATCGGAGTCGTGGTCGCCACCCGCAAGGGAAAGGTCTCCAAACTGCCGGCCGACATGACCCTCTGGGCAAAGGACGATTTCTACTGAGGAAAACCCCATGTCGGAAAAGAGGCCCGTGAAATACTGGAGCGATGTGACCGAGCTCGCGTCGACCGGCGAGATACTTCTGCCGTCCGACCCACTGGACAGGGTATTGGGTCAGAACGAGGCCATCCAAGTGGCCAAGATCGCCGCGACGCAGCGCAGGAATCTGCTCCTTGTCGGGCCTCCGGGCACCGGCAAGTCGATGATAGCGCAGGCGCTCTCACTGAACCTGCCGGCGCCCTGCCATGAGGTACGCGTCGTGAAAAACCCGGAGAATAGCGAGAGGCCGCTCCTCGAAGTGCTGGACGACAAAGAAGTCGTCCGCGAAGAGGACCTCACCGCCGAGACAGTGGGCACGCTTATGGAACCCAGGAAGGCTCCCGCGAACGTCGCCGAGCGCCTCGGGTTCCGTTGCAAGAAATGCGGGGCGTATTCCAGTCCTCAAAACCTGGTGTGCCCCGAGTGCCAAACGGGAAAGACGGGCACCGCCATGAACGCCCCGTTCGCGGACCTTTTCGGCAGCCTCATGGAATCATTCAACGGGCAGCCGACACTTGCCGGGAAGGACCGCGTGAACACCACGAGGACACTGCCCGACGGGACAGAGGAGACGATCGTGTTCGAAAGGGCCGGAGAGTACATACGCATGCTCGACCAGAATTCTTTGGAGAAGAGAAGCCAGCTTCAGAGCACGAAGAATAAGAAGGTCCTGGTGAGGCTGAGGAGGAACCCGTTCGTCATGGCCACAGGTTCATCGGAGACCGAACTTCTCGGGGATGTCCTGCACGACCCGTACGGAGGACACGAAAAGCTCGGCTCCCCCGCTTACGCGAGGGTCGTCGCTGGAGCCATACACGAAGCCCATGAAGGAGTTCTCTTCATCGACGAGATATCTCATCTCGGCAATCTCCAGAGATACATCCTAACCGCCATGCAAGACAAAACGTTCCCGATCACAGGACACAACCCACAATCTGCAGGCGCCAGCGTCAAGGTTGACGCCGTCCCCTGCGACTTCATTTTGGTGGCGGCATGCAACATCCAGGACATCGAGAACATCCTCTCCCCGCTGCGCTCGCGCATCATAGGCAACGGATACGAAGTGCTGGTCGACACTGTCATGCCGGACAACAGCGAGAACCGCGCCAAATACGCCCAGTTCGTAGCCCAGGAGGTCCAAAAGGACGGACGCATTCCCCATGCAGACATACCCGCGGTGGAAGAGCTCATCAAAGAAGGGCGCCGCAGAGCAAAACTGGACGAGCAGCCCAACTCCCTTACCCTTAGACTCAGAGAGATGGGGGGGCTGATTCGCGCCGCGGGGGACATTGCTGTGGTCGACGGAGAGGAGATGATCACCGCTGAACACGTCCGCAGGGCGCTGAAGCGCGCAATGCCCGTCGAGGAGCAGATCAAGAACAAATACGGTTCGTACACCAAGGGACTTTCGAAAGACGTCTCCAGCGCCCAGAAGGAAAAATCACAGTATTATTTCCAAAACGAGCACGTTCCCGACGACAGCATGTTCAATTGAACAAAAATTTTAAAGTGGGGCTTTCGCCCCTAAATGATTTTACTGCTTCTTTTCCTTGCGGAAGCAAAGGAACCAGTCGTAGCAGTACTTGTCCTCGGACTTGTCCGCCACACGTTCCTTTGCAGCACCGCAACTTCCGGGCGCAGGGATGATTACGTCGTCCCCGGGCTTCCAGTTGGCAGGCGTGGCGCACTTGTCCTTATCCGCCTTCTGCAGAGCGATAACCACTCTCTTGATCTCCTCCATATTGCGCCCGGTGCTTGCCGGGTAGTAGAGGATTGTCCTGATCTTACCGACGGGGTCGATGATGAAGGTCGCACGCACCGCGGAGGTCGAGGTCTTGTCGTGGATCATTCCGTATTTGTTGGCGACGTTCATGCTCACATCGTCGATCAGAGGGAACGCGATCTCGACACCTTTTTTGTGTGGCCCCCATTCCATCTGACAGATCGACCTGAGCCAGGCGATGTGCGAGTGGATGGAGTCGATGGATATGCCGACGAGTTGTGTGTTGAGCGCCTTGAACTCGTCCGCCATCGCTGCAAATGTCATGAACTCGGTGGAGCAGACGGGTGTGAAATCGGCGGGGTGGGAGAACAGAATGACCCATTTCCCTCTGAAATCTGCAGGGAAGTTGATCTCGCCCTGTGTCGTGTTCGCCTTGAAAGCTGGCGCGTCCTCTCCGATGAGAGGGATTCTTTTGATTACTTCTGCTTCGTCGCGGTAGCAACAGGATGGTTCTTTGTTTTCCATTTTTTACCTCGAAACTTAACGGCCTTACGAATAGTTATAGATGTTGGAAGAACCATAAAATGGTTGAAATGATTATGAGTTCTGGACCGTGGGGCCGATCATCCTGATAGCGTCCCCGCCGTTGTTGTAGAATGCCGGCAAAGTCTCGGCGACAATGAACCCGCGAGACTTGTAGAACCGGATTGCGGCCTCGTTTTCTATGCGGACCTCCAGCTGCACGGTGTATGCCCCCTCCGCAACGGCGCGCTGTCTCAACGCTGCCAAAAGCTCCGATCCCGCTCCTCGGCACCTGGCCTCCCTTTCGACCGCCAGAAGAGCTATCCCCACACGGTCCGGTCCCAGGCGGGAACCGCAGATGAATCCGGTTACCTTCCCGGTGACAGAACATGCTACGAGCTGCCCGCAGGGCCACTGATTTAGGAAATATGAGAATACCTCGGGCAAGTAGTACTCGTCGAGCGAGCTCAAGGCGATTGCGTACACGCGCGGGAGGTCCTCTTCGGACATCTGTCTTATTATCACCGATATCTCCTCCTATATTTTTCTCGGGAATCCCGAGTTTTTCCCGATCTGACGATTCCCAGAGCAACCACGGAGGCCGACGCCCCTATAGCCAAGTATACGGAATTGACATTAATATTATCGGTACGTCCGTGACGTTCGTCAGCGATGTATTCGACGGTTGCTAAAGCGGACCTCCCTGTATCTCCGTCCGTCACCGTTACGATGAGGGTGTGCCTTCCCGGCTCCAATCCCTCATAGGAAATCTTGGTGGCGACGGAGTTTCGGACGTGTCTTCCGTCCCCATATATGTCCCACAGGATTGTGTAGTCTCCTTTCGGATATATCGCCACCTCGAAAGAACCGAAGTCCGAAGGCACCCTGTCCCCGAGAGAAAGGATCTCCAGATTTATTTTCCCGAAAGCATAGTTGCCATCCCAATCTTCTATGAAATGCGATGCAAAGAAATCCGTCACGCCGGGGGAATCGATGATGACCGCCACCTCCCTGTTATGAAAAAAAGACGTGTTCGTCCAGTTGACGGAGCCGATCCACACACTGTCGTCGGCGATGACCCCTTTGTTGTGTGTCAGTCGGAACCCCTCGCCTCCGCTGATCCCCGCGGCCTTCAGACCGGTGGTGGTATTGATCAATCCTATTTCTGCATATTCGCCCCCCGTATCATTGGTGATATCGAGCATCAGTCTGCCGTCGACGCCGCGGGACGCTGCTTCTACCATCCACGACGCAGGAGATCCTCCGGACAGGCCCATATATGAATCCGAGAGGTCCATCTGCTGGGCGAACACCCGGACCTCGGAGCTTTCGATCATGGACCTGAGCCGCCCGTACGAATTGTCGGGTGACAAAACGGGCGAAACCCTGCAGTCCCTGAACGTGGTGCTTTCATGGCTGCCGTCATAAGTCAGAGCAGGATCGGAATAAGCGATGATTCCTTCGAAACTTGCTTGTTGCGGGTAAAGTTCCAGCATGTCCCCGCAATCTCCGAAGGCACTGCTGCTGTCATTGAAAAATACCTCACGCATGTACGACGCATATTCTTCGCTTTCCAACACTGCTCCCCATCCTCTGTTGCCATCTCCCGCGCCCATGTTGGACTCGGTCCAGTTCTCAGAGGTGATTATAGTCGTTTTTCCGTCTATGACGGCGTATTTGGAATGGACGTATGTGAATCTACCGCCGTAATCCCTATTGTCTCCAGAGTTCGAATCATTGATTAATCTCACCGTGCCGCCACTGTCAACCAAATGTTTCATCATCATACGCTCGGTGTTTACAATCTCCCTTCCTCCCAAGGGAGACCCTTCCAACAGAACATTCACACTCACGCCGCTCCCTGCAAGGAGACATAAGAGAGCCGCGGTCTCCCTGCTGGTCAACTGGTAGAGTGAAATAAGGACCTCATCTTTCGCTGATTCAAGGGCGTTGTAGATATGCGAGCCGTGGCATTCGGGGAATGTGAAAGGAGTCACGTCAGCGGTGAACTAGACACACGACCGGTCCGTCATGCCGGGACGGGTGAGCTTCCAATCATCCGCCGTGTCCGTGTCAGACAAAGAATAGCGGACAAGATATCTGTCCACCGTTGGCCTTTCTCCCGACGGACCGCTCCAGCCTTCGACAGTCACATTTCCCCAGCAGACCGAATCAAGCAACACTTTCCCCTGGTCGTACAGACACAGGCCGTCCCCTGCGTCTGCGAGTTTGAATCTTTTATCGGCAATTATTCCGAAGGTGCCAACCTCGTATGCGAAAAAATTTTCGTCCCCGGGACGTTCTAGGAAAGTCTGGACTGCATCGGTATCGAACGAAACGGTGATGTCTGCCAAGGGTTCCAGAATTATCGATTTTGTGAAAACGAGCTCGCCTTCACCGTCCGAAAGGCTATATCCCTTCAGATCCAGTCTGCGGTCGCCGATATTATGCAGCGAGAAACCCTCGATTCCTTTCGGCTGAACCTCAGAAATTAAAATTCCGTCAGGTGTGGCAGACACACTCTCGACTGCCATGAAAGCGGGCGTGACGGTGACCAGTACCGCCAAGAATACCAGAACAAGAGGCCTCATCGCCCCCTTGTCAGCATTCCTGCATATCAGAGCACGAACTACAGTTAGTGATACTCCACCTACCGGATTCGGCCGGCGACGAGAAGAGCCGAGATTAAATCTTCCGCACGAGGTCCCTGACGGTTGCCTCGGGATCCTTGGACTTTACGACACCGGAAGCGAGAAGCACGCCGTCTGCTCCCAGGTCGAGCGCTGCCCTTGCATCGGCCCCGGTCTTGACGCCCGCACCGCAGAGGATCATGACCGCATGGTTGACCGATCTGACCGCGTCCACCGTATTCTCGATGATTGCGGGGTTGGCCTTGGTTACGGAGAGGTCCCCCCCGATAAGATCGGGGGGCTCCACCGCAACGAAATCGGGGCGAAACTGTGCTACCTGCGCGGCAACCCTATCATTGTCGGAACATATCAGGGTGATAAGGTCCGAGGCCTTGGCGAGGTCCGTGCATTCGGAGATCTCATTCAACCTGATTTTGTGCTCGGTGTGGTTGATCAGGGTTCCGGCCGCGCCGCATCCCTTCACCATGGCAGGCGTGACCCATCCCGTGGCCGACCCGGGGGCTCGTGGATCGATGTTCTGGGCGAACACCGGGACGTCCACATTCCTGGCCACGTATCCTAGGTCGACCATCGGCGGGCATATGCCTATCTTCAGCCCAGACTCCTCCGAGACCTTCTCGCATATTCTGGCGAGCTCCAAGGCGCCCGGTCCGTTGACCTCCTGGTACGCCTTGAAGTTCACTATGATTACCGGTCTGTGGAACTTTTTCTCATTCAATGTTCTCAAACCTCGACGTGAGAGAGCTGAGGACCTCGGGCCGGGAGGTGTATTCCATCTCTTCAGGTCCGAGTATCGAGGGCATGAACGGGCCCTGGCTCCTCATGAGCATGGAGGCCTTTATGGCATCCGCCCTTGCCTTGTTCCAGGTCTCGCCCTTGAAGAAGTCGACGGGCACGTGCTCTCCATTCCTGGAGTTCATGGGCTCCAGGCCCTGTAGCTTTCCGTTGTTGAGCTGGAAGCCCAAGCAGCATATTCTCGGGGGCCCGTCGAAATAGACAGGGTCCGAATCCTCGGGCGAACAGGGGTACAGCGCGCCGTAGTGTGATCCCCTCATCCAGCCCGCTACTATGGTAGGGTTGACGAAAGGTTGAAGGTATTCGCCGACGGAGGGGAGTCCACTCTGGGCACGGCATACGCACACCGGATCGTCCTTGCCTATGTACTTGCCCGCCGTAAGATTGAGCTTGTCGGTGGACACAACGCATGCGGGCCCGATGCCTGCCCTCGAGTCGATCCTTTTGATCGCGTATCTCGAAGTGTCTCCGAGAAGGCTCAGGATGCTGAGGGTCTCTTCGGGCGAGGACATCACCACCTTCTTGTGGTCCATGACGTCCTGGATCTCAACGTCGAATCCCATCTTGGCCCTGGCATCGATGACCAGCCCGGTGGTCGTGAACGGGTCCAGGAATATCCTTGAGAGAATCGGCGAATAGGCGGACGGCTCGGTCTTGTCCGCCATGAAGAACAGCATCGGCTCGGACTTCCTTTCAACAAAAGAGAACTCTGCCGAACCGGGGCCGGCACCCTTGACATTGCCGGAGAACGCGTCTGTGAGGATATCTTGTCCTGCGGCGTACAACTTCATGGACTTGGCGATCTTGGCCGCCCTCTGGAAGCATTCCCATGCGGCGCCGTGGACATCGCTGTTGCCGGCACCCTTGTAATGGGTCATGAATAGGTTGATGTCGTCTCCGACGCGGGTAACGTAGAAATCTTCGACGACGCCCTGTTTCTGCGCGTCCCTGAGGACCTCTCTGGATACCTCGAGCATCGAAGGGTGCGGTTTAGAATGTCCTACGACAGACCCTACGTCCGCCTTTATCACCGATACTGTTACTTTTTCCTCTGACATGGATACACCCATCTCGAAACTAGACCGAGTAGGTGATTATCTTTATAATACTTATTCCCGCACGCAGTGCTGGCAGGCTAGAAGGCTGAAGTTATTTATCATAAGCGGATATAACCGTTAGATCAAATGACCCTCATCAAGAACACTAAAAGCATCAAGGCAGGAGACGGCACTGTAACCGTCAACGGCTGGGCACAGGACATTAGAAATCTGGGGGGCATATCCTTCCTGACACTCAGGGACAGGTTCGGCACGGTGCAGGTGACCATGCCCAAAAAAAAGATCGAACCGGGGCTTTTCGAGATGCTGACGACGCTTTCCAGGGAGTCGGCGGTTTCGGTGACAGGCGAGGTGAAAGAGAGCAACCAGACTGCACTGGGTTTCGAAATAATACCCACATCCGCCGAGATCGTGTCCGAGGCCGCCGTGCCTCTTCCCATGGGCGTCGTGGACAAAGTAAATGTAGAGATGGATACCCGTCTGAACCATAGATTCATGGATCTCCGCAAGCCTGAGATAAAGGCCATATTCGAGCTTAAGTCGATAATGTTCGGGCTGATCGCAGAAGCGTGCAGGGAGAACGGATTCGTACAGGTCTCCACGCCGAAGATCAACTCCTCGGGGGCCGAGGGCGGTGCGACCCTTTTCAAAGTTGACTATTTCGGGAGGGACGCATATCTCGCACAAAGTCCCCAGCTTTACAAACAAATTCTTATGTCGACGGGGTTCGACCGTGTTTACGAGATATCCCCCGCTTTCCGTGCCGAGAACTCCAACACCAACCGGCACGTGACGGAATTCGTATCTTTCGACGGAGAGATGTCCTGGATATCGTCCGAGGAAGATGTCATGTCCATGATTGAGAGTATAGTGGATTTCGTTCTCAAGGGTATCAAAGAAAGGGGCGCCGAACAGCTTGCGACACTCGGGAAGGACATCAACATACCAGCTTTACCGTATCCCCGCCTAACCTATCGGGAATGCCTCGAGATAGTGCGCCAGAGCGGGCTCGACATCAAGGACGGAGAAGACCTTGGTACCGAGGGAGAGAAGATCGTAGGAGACCGTATGTCGTCGAAGGGATTAGACCTCTATTTCATCTGTGAGTACCCGGAGGACGCAAAACCCTTCTACATCATGGAAAAGGACGGCACCCCCTACTCGTACTCCTTCGATCTGGACTACAGAGGGCAGGAGATCTCTTCGGGAGGGCAGAGGGAGCACCGCATTGACCGTTTGACGGCAAGGATGGAAAAAAAAGGACTCGACCCCAAAGATTTCGAATTCTATCTCGAAGCGTTCAGATACGGGATGCCTTCGCATGGCGGATGGGGGATTGGAACGGAGAGGCTGCTGGTGAAGATGCTGGACCTTCCCAACATCAGAGAGGCCATCCTGTTCCCCAGGGACGTGTCGAGACTGTCTCCCTGACAGTTTCGGCACTTTCGGCCATCCCATGATCCGATTTATAAACATCCTGCACGCTTTTACCTCATGGCCCCCCCAGGCGACATCTACGAAAGAGAGCTGAAATATCTCCTCTCAGGGGACCCGAAGGTCATAGCCAAGATGGTGAAGACCTGCGACGATACCGAAGCCGAAGCCTATAACTCGATGCTGCGGGAGCCTTTCCTCGTGGTGAGGGGCGCCGGTTCCCTGGGGGTCGACCTTGTGGCGCTCCGATGGGACTTCTCGTTTCCAATCGAGGTCAAGAGCTCAAACGAGAGCACGATGCATTTCAGCAGGAACGCCCGGCTTACCGAGCAGGCGGACCAGATGCTGCAAGAGTGCCAGAAGTCTCATCTGGTACCCATATACGCGTACAGGCTCAAGGGAGTCAGAGGAGATCCGTGGAGGATCTTCACGATACCTTCCGAGACACCGCTCAGGGGAAGATGCGGTCTGTTGAACAGACGCATTCCCAAAATGGACGTTTCGAGCAACGGCAATTTCATCATGAGATGGGACAGCGGCATGAAGCTGAGCGAGTTCATCTCATATATGTGCATGTCGGACTACGAAAAGGATTGAGGGGCCGTCGGCACTCATAGGGCTCATCACGGATCAGCATGAAATCATCTTCATCCGGCCTTCCTCGTAACCCGGATGCGAAGGAAAGATATTGTCTTTCCCCTTCGGAATCCCATGGATTGTCAAAAAACAAATATCCCTATGCACATCTCCGTAGGTGGTCGGAATGTTCAAGAAGAGGAAGAGCGCGAAGTCGGTGAAGGATGCTGTCTGCAAGGCGCTTGACAGCTTCGATTACAAGTACGAGGTCTCGGAGGCCGAGCCCATAGTGTATCTCACGGCCACCGGTGAGGATATGCCGATAGGCATGGTCCTTGCGGCTGACGACGAGCACAAGACCCTCAACATCTATTGCCGCCTGATGTTCCAGGTCCCGCCCGGCAAGAGGGACGAATTGACCGTCGAACTTAACAAGATCAACAACACGATCAACAACGGCAGTTTCATACTGGACTCTAACGAGGGCTTCATCTCTTTCAAGGTGATACAGAGCTACATAGACGGTGTCCCATCCCAGGACCTCATAAGGCACCTGATAAAACTCTCCTTCCAGACCGTGGACCTTCACGACGGGGATCTGAAGGAGCTCATCCCGAAGGGCGGCTGGGAGATGATGTACCGCTGATCAGCGCAGGGAGAGCATCCTCTCCACCGGTATCCTGGCCCTCCTGGATGTCTCGGGGTCGAGAATGACCTCCTCTCTCTCCTCGGTCAGCGCCCTGTAGATTAAACGGAGGTCTGTCATCTTCATCGTCTGGCACAGTGCGTTGGGGGGGAAATAGAACTTGGCGTCCGGACATGCCTTCCCAAGCCTGTGAAGCATTCCTATTTCGGTCGCTATTATGAATTCGCTGTTTGGTGATTCCCGCACATAGTCGATCATCTTCTCGGTGGACCCTATGAAATCAGACTTGTCGAGAACTTCCGATGCGCATTCCGGATGGCTGACTATGTCCGCCCCGGGGTGCAGTATCTTCAGGTCGTCTATCTGCCATGCAGTGATTCCGTGGTGTGCGGAGCAGTATCCGTGGAACGGGATTATATTCTTCTCAGGCAACTTATGAGCCGTATATGCGGCCAGGTTCATGTCCGGAACGAATATTATGTCCTTCTCTTCCAGAGAGGCGGTGGCCTTTACCGAATTTGAAGACGTGCAGCAGATATCCGCTTCCGCCTTCGCTTCCGAGGTCGTGTTGACATAAGCTACGACCGCCGCCTCCGGATGCCGTTTTTTCATCTCACGGATCTGAAAGGCCGTGCACATCGATGCCATGGAGCAACCAGCTCTCGGTTCCGGGAGGAGGACCTTCTTATCGGGGTTCAATATCTTGGCCGTCTCACCCATGAAGCTTACACCACAGAAAACTATCATTTCTGCTTCGGTCTCTGCGGCTTTGCGCGACAAACCCAGGGAATCGCCGACATAATCTGCCGCGTCCTGGACCTCGGGCAAGGTGTAATTGTGCGCAAGTATCACCGCATTCTTCTCTTTTTTGAGCTGCTGAATGGATTCAAGTGTGATTTCCATCGCGCCGTTATACGATTGTGTAAATAAACCCTTACTTCGGTCGTGAGCTATAAAAATATAACCAAAGCGCATTCACCCACAGTATGACTGACAGGGAGTCCTTGGCTGCCGGCAGATTCAATTGTTCCCTAAGGGAAAGGGCGCTGTTCGAGGCAGGGATCAAAATGGGTACGGTATACCACCAGTTCGTAGGCACGCCGATCAACTTCGAAGGCGTGGAAGCCTTAGAGGCCGCGATGGAAAAAAGCATATGCTCGCAACCTTACGTCGAGAGTGCCAGCATCCATATTGACCGTGGTGTTTTCAGCAAGTCGCGGGACAGGTATTCATATTTCTCCCTGACAGGGGAAAAAATAGATGCAATTATCAAAATCAGGATACAGGACGTGTCCGTCACTGCGGAAATGCGCTATGACCCAGAGATTGGATATCCACTGATGTTCGTATCTGGTGTCCAGGAGCTGCCCCAACCGTGAATATACTATATATTAGGAATGTTATACAGGTGTACTCTGGATAAGGAAAATATGGTTCACGATATCAAAATCGGCATCACGGGTCTCCCCGGTTCGGGAAAGACGCAAGTGCTGAAAACAGTCATAGAAATGCTAGGCGACAGCGACCTCCTCATAGGCGGTATGATCAACGAGCCTATAGACGACGGCAGGCGCAAGACTGGCTGTTCGGTACGCAATCTCGTGACAAACGAGACCGAAGTCTTCGCCAGCACAGAGATCGAGAGCCGCATCATGGTGGGAAAGCTCGGAGTGGACATCGAGGCGCTTGAAAAAGTAGGTGTGAAAGCCATAAAATCCGCATGCCTCGAATGCGACATCATCATAATCGACGAGGTGGGGAAGCTCGAGGTTGAATGTCCCGCATTCATCGACGCCGTCAAGGAGGCGCTCGATGCCGGCAAACCCATGATAATAACCCTCCATAAAAAATCAAGGAATCCTCTTCTACAGGACATCAGGAGACGCGACGATGTCCGTATCCTCGAAGTGACACCGACCAACCGCAATCTTCTGCCTTACAAAATCATTCACCTCATGAACGGTGAAGACCTCTGATGTCGAAAACCGTAGTAGTCAAGGAGGGGGGCACCCTTCTTTCGGTGCCTTCGGAGCATTCTTCCGGCGGACCGGGCAAGAAAAATTCAGAGATCTTCTTCAACGAACAGATGGCCTTCAACCGTGACGTGAGCGTTATGCTCCTGCGTTCGCTCAGCCCCGGCATAACCGTCGCGGATGCCATGACCGCCACCGGCGCGCGAGCCGCGCGCATAGCCAACGAGGTCATCGGGACGGAGGTCACGGCCAACGACATCAATCCCGGCTCCATGGAGTATGTGAAGAAGAACATCGAGCTGAACGGCCTCGGTAACTGCACCCCGTCGAACAAGGACCTTCATATCTTATTCTCCGAGCACGCCTTCGGATATGTGGACCTGGACCCTTTCGGCTCTCCGGCACCCTTCATCCAGTCTGCGATCAGAGGATGCAGCAGAAAGGGCATATTGGGGATTACCGCCACCGACACCGCCCCGCTGGCCGGCGCCCATTCCGCCAAATGCCGCCGAAGATATCAGTCAGAACCTGTGAGGGGATACATGTGCCACGAGGGGGGATTGCGCATACTGATGTGCACCATAGCGAGGGAATTGGCAAAATTCGACCGCGGGATGGCCCCGATGCTGTCTTTCTCCGCAGACCATTATTACAGGACTTACGTGCGGGTGACGGAGGGCGCCAAAGCAGCAGACAGGACCCTCTCTCAGCTGGGCTACATGAGGTATGACACCAAGACGATGGAGCGCTCGATATCGTCAAGACCCGACGAGATGCACCGCCTCGGTCCGTTCTGGACCGGGAATCTGCATGACCCCGTAGTTCTGAATGGAATGTCTCCCGAAGGGATGGCGGACGAACGAAGATGCCGCAAGATGCTGGACCTTTGGCGTGGAGAGATAGACTCGGAGGTTTTTGTCTATGACCTGAGCGAGCTCTCTTCCCATATCAAAATGTCGCCGCCTAAGATAGAAGTCATGATCGATGCATTGTGCCAGTATGGAAGAGCCTCCAGGACGCACATATCCCCGACCTCGTTCAAGACCGACCTCCCGCTGAACGAAATAGTCGATGTTTACCGTTCTTCCAGCCCCGATGCTCGCCGATAAGACATTTTATAGGGGAATGTTCTTGACGTTTCGGTGAGCGTTTTGCCGGGTCTAGTAATCATTGGCGCACAGTGGGGAGACGAGGGTAAAGGAAAAATCACGGACTATCTGGCGGAGGACGCCGAGATGGTCGTCAGATTCCAGGGCGGAAACAACGCCGGCCACACCATCATCGTCGATGGCAAGACCTTCAAGCTCCAGGCGCTTCCATCCGGGGTCCTGAGGCCCGACAAGACCGCCGTTATCGGTAACGGCGTGGTCATAAACATGGAAGAGCTGGAAGACGAGATAAAACGAATCGTCGGCGCGGGCGGCTCCATTGCCAACCTGAAGATCTCTGACCGTGCGCACCTGATAATGAACTATCACAAAAAGCTCGACGGGGCCGAGGAGAAATACCGTGGCAAAAAACCGGTCGGGACTACGAAAAAAGGTATCGGCCCCGCATACCAGGACAAAATATCCCGAATCGGTTTCAGGGTCGGAGACCTTTACGAAGAGGACCTTCTCAAGGAAAAAATTTCTTTTATGATCCACTACAAAAAAGACCTCCTCGACATGATGGGTGCAGAAAAATGCGAATGCAGCAACGAATCGCTCTTCGCAAAAATGATGCGATGGCGTGATATGGTCGACGGACTGGTATGCGACACCTCCGTTCTTATCAACGACGCGCTCGACGCCGGTAAAAAAGTTGTTTTCGAAGGCGCCCAGGGCGCGATGCTGGACATCGACCATGGAACATACCCCTATGTGACCTCGTCCTCAACATGCGCAGGCGGGGCCTGCACCGGGGCGGGGGTCGCCCCCAAGAAGGTCAGAAGCGTGATAGGATGCCTGAAAGCCTACACCACTCGTGTGGGCGAGGGTCCGCTGGTGACTGAAATGAATGGAGAAGAAGAGGAAGCGCTTCAGAAGCTGGGCGGAGAGTTCGGCGTCGTGACCGGCCGCGGACGCAGGTGCGGCTGGCTGGACCTCGTGCAGGCGGAGCACTCCACCAGACTGAGCGGTTTCACCTCCATAGCCATAACTAAGATCGACGTGCTCTGCGGATATAAAGAGGTCAAGGTATGCACTGGGTACGAAATAGACGGCAAGATCGTCAATCACTTCCCCGCCTCGCTTTCCAAACTCGAGGCCGCGAAGCCCGTATACAAGACAGTGAAGGGCTGGGAAGGATGGAACGATACCGCCGAGGTAGTCAAGAACGGCTACGAGGCTCTGCCCGAAGAGATGAAATCCTACGTTTCGCTGATCGAGGACGAACTCAAGGTCCCTGTAGATATAGTAAGCGTAGGGCCGGGACGCGAGGAGACGATCGTCCGCCGCGATCCCTGGCACGATTGAAATTAAACCGTTTCCTCAGTTAGGATAGCAGAAGAACGCAAAAACCGTAACTGCGAGCACCGCAAGGAACATAACGGTCCCTATAATCTTGTTGTTGCGTTTCCTGTTCTTCTCCTCGACATCTTCTACTGCCATTTGTTCACCTTTCCCATTGGGACATGCTCTTCTGTATGCTTCCGATTATTTTAAGACCTATGTCAGTTCCTGGCCGCCAGCGCCTTCCTGAACAGTTTCGGATCGGCGTCCAGCGGAAGGGTTGCGTCGTAGCCGACCTTCCACGTGGTGCCTTTGCTGCTCGGGTCCAGCGACGAACCCGCGGCGCCCGGTATCATGATTATCTTGTCGGCCTGCATTCTTGTGGCCACCGCCCATTCGACCTCGCGGTCGTCGGAGATGTCGATGTCGTCGTCGACGACTATGACCTGTTTCATCGATGGGTGGCCTGTGAATGCCGCCATTATTGCGTTGACACCGTCGCCCTCCCTGTTCTTGGCTATCGCCACGACCCCGTTGAACCAGCAACAACCTCCTTCAGTCAGGCGGACGGCCTTGACCTTTGGCACGGCCTGCCTCACGGTCCTGAGGATCATAGGCTCCCTCGGAAGCCCCATCAGCAGGAAGTGCTCCCATCCTCCCGGAAGTAGAAGATGGAATATCGGGTCCCTGCATGTCCAGACCTTGTCGATTTTGATTATTGGCTGCTGCCTCACCATGTCGTATGTGCCGGTTATGTCCACGAAGGGGCCTTCCGATGTCTCGTCCAGCGTTATGCGCCCCTCCAGCACATAGTCGGCATCCGCCGGGACCAGAAGGCCGTTGTCGCACCTGCCGACCTCCAGCGGAGACTTTCCGGCTCTTATGCGCAGAGCGGAGGCCACCTCGAGCTCGTCGGCGCCGTAGTCCATCGAAGTGGCCGCAGCCAGAAGGACTTCGACGGGGACTCCGATGCAAATGGATATTTTAAGCTCCTTCCCTTCTTTTTTTGCCGCCTGGTACATGGTGAAAAGATGCCTTGGTACGAGACGGACAGCGATCGTGTCGCGGCCCATTATCATCATCCTGTGGAAAGAAATGTTTCTTATCCCGTTCCATTCGGCGACTATGACGCCTGCGGATATGTAGCATCCGCCGTCCTCGGGATAGTATTTTGGTATAGGCATTTCTGTGAGGTCTACCTTGCCCGATACCTCTCTGAAAGCAGGGTTCTTGGTCTCGGCGTAGGGCCTGGGGCAGCTTACCGCAGACGCCATGGCATCGACTATCTCCGACGTCTTGATGCCCAGCGCGCCGGCGATCTTCTCCCTGGTAGAGAAGCGGTTGCCGATCGCCTTGCCGCCGTTCAGATCCGTGAAGTAAAACGTCTTCGCCTGGTCTTTGGCGAGGATTTCCGTTACCTCTCCGGAGGTCGTGTCCACCTTCCTCACTATCTTTTCGAACGAACCGGTGAGCGATTCTTTGACTGTCATGAATGCAGATTATCTCCGAGGTATTAATTATAGGTGAGGACCGAGCGGTCAACGATTTATATAAGCATCAGAATCCATGGCCGATGACATCGGAGAGCCTGGAAGAGACCATCAGAAAATTCGCGCTTCAGAACGCAGTGTTTTTCAAAGGAAAGGCAAACCCGAAGGCCGTTCTCGGAAAGATACTCGGCGGTTTTCCGGAATGTCGCTCCAGGTCGGCAGAGACAGGGAAGCTGGTGGATTCCATAGTCTCCGAGGTTAACGCGATGGGGCTCGACCGCCAGACTTCCGAACTTGAGAAGATGGACTCCTCCATGCTCGTGAAGGAGAAAAAGGAGCGCAAATACGAGCTTCCGGCGCTGGAAGGTGTTGACAACAGGATTGTTATGCGCATCGCCCCGGGCCCCTCGGGCCCTCTGCACATAGGCCACACCCGGGTCTCGGTACTGAACGACGAGTATGTCAAGAGATACGGGGGGAAACTGATCCTCAGAATAGAGGACACCAACCCGGAGAAGATAGATCCGGATGCCTACCGGATGATTCCGGAGGACCTTGATTGGCTGGGCGTCAAGATCGACGAGACATACGTACAGTCCGACAGGTTCGAGATATACTACGACCATGTCAGAAGGCTCATCGAGATGGGAAATGCCTACATCTGCACCTGCAACGGCGACGACTGGCGCGGACTTAAGGAGAAGGGAGAAGCGTGCCCCTGCAGGGAGCTTCCGGTAGAAGTGCAGCTCGAGAGATATGACAGGCTGCTGTCCGGAGGATACGACGAAGGGGAGGCGGTGGCAGTCGTCAAAACGGATCTAAACCACCCCAACCCTGCAGTCAGGGATTTCGTTGCGTTGCGCATTGTGTATCACCCGCACCCCATTTTGGGCGAGAAGTACTGCGCCTATCCCATGATGAACCTCTCGGTGGCGATCGATGACCATCTGATGGGAATGACCCACGTAATACGAGGAAAGGACCATCTAAACAACACGAACAGACAGGAATACATCTTCGACTACTTCGGATGGAAGAAGCCGAACTACTACCACTACGGACTGGTGAACATACCCGACTCGGTCCTGAAGACATCGATCATCAAGCAGTGCATCCGCGACGGAGAGTACTCGGGCTGGGACGACGTGAGGACCGGGACCGTCAGGGCTCTGGAGAGGAGAGGCATCAGGCCGGAGGCGATCAGACGTTACTGGGTGGAGTCCGGCATGAAATCAGTGGACATACAGTTCTCCTGGGACAACCTGTACGGCATGAACCGTGACATAATCGACGAGACGTCGAACAGATACTTCTTCGTCCAGGACCCGGTGAGGTACGATATATCCGGTATAGACAAGATATATGGTTTCGCGCCGTTGCATCCCGATTACCCAGAACGCGGAACTCGAAAATACACCGTCGAAGGAAGCAACACAGTCTTCATCTCCGCCAGCGACTCGAAGATTTTCGCCGATGTCAAGGAGATAAGGCTGAAGGACCTGTGCAACATAAAATACGGAACGCCGGCCGCGTACGACGGAAACGACGTTTCGATACTCAAGACCGGGGTCCGCGCTGTCCAGTGGGTCTGTCGCGACAGCATACCTGCGACAGTCCTAATGCCCGACGGGACGACCTTGGAAGGACTTGCCGAAAACTCGGTGTTAAAAGAAAAGAACGACACCGTGCAGTTCGAGAGGGTCGGTTTCGTAAGGCTGGAGAAGGTCACGCCCGAAAAGATCGAGGCCGTTTTCACGCACCGCTGATCAGAAAACTATCAAAAGCCAGTTGGCCAGAGTTCCTATTGCTATGGCAGTGCCTATCGAAAATGCCGACACCGCAAGGGTCTCCTTCCATCCTATCTCGCGCCATATCACCGCCATAGTGGCAAGACACGGCATGTATACTGCCATGACGAGCCCGAAAACAAAGAACTGCTCCGGCCCCATGAAAGATGCCAGTTCCATTACACCCATGCTCGCCGCGATTATCGCCAGCATTCCGACGGCCATCTCTTTCCTGAGAACTCCCACGATGAAAGCGAGTATCGCCGCGGCCGGAAGTCCCAGCATTCCGACCGTGACGAAAGATAACGGTCCGATGACAAAATCAAGGAGATTGTAGCTGAGCGCGATCTCGAGCAATATGCTTCCGACCACGAGAAGCGGAAAAGCTATCATAAAGAAGTCCTTGATGCGGTTCCAAGTTTTGAAAAGTACGTTCTTTACAGAGGGCGCCGAGATGTCGGGTATCTCCATCGCCAGGTTGGAAGGCTCGTATTTGAGGAAACGGTTAAGTCCGAGTCCCAGAGCCACCATAAGTGCCAGAAGCACCAACAATATTGCGAATGCATACATGAATCCGGAATATTTTCCGACTATTCCGAATATTATCGCCATCTGTGCCGAACAAGGCACGCACATCACGACAAGCGACGTGAGTATTAACTTCTCACGACGGGAACGTATCACCCGTATGGCCATTATGGCCGGGACGTTGCAACCGAGTCCCACGATCATGGGGATGAAAGCGCCGCCGTGAAGACCGAAATGGTGCATTGTCCTATCTACAAGCACCACAGCCCTCGGCAGATAGCCCGTGTCCTCCAGGATGCCCAGTATTATGTAAAAAACCATTATGTACGGAATGACCAAGGTGAGTATCGCTCTGATGCTCCCGTCGATGCCTAGCATGATCGCCTTGCCCATCTCCCCGCCTATGTCAGCGCCAAAATCGACGAGAGTATTGCCGACGAGCGTATCGTAGACATAGCTCACAGCCTCGTCGAGCAGCGACCCCAAGAAAATCATCGTCACGAAAAGCAGCAATCCTACGGCGATGAGGATCGGTATTCCCGTAGATGGGGTGATCATCATCTCGGACAGCCTGTCCTTGCGACTGAACTTGGTCTGAGTCCCGGTTTGAACCTTCCTTACTATGGCATCCGAAACCGAATATCTCTCTCTGGCTATCGCGATGTCAGATGTTTCGCGATGCTCTCTTTCGAAATTGTCGCGGAGGCCTGCAGCGATTTCGGCCGTCGCCGGCGTCACTTCCTCGATGAAGGTCTTTGTGCCTTCCATCAGTTTTACGGCTGTGCCCCGCCGGTCAAACCTGACCTTCTTGAGGTGGCCTGTAATCTCGTCAATGGCCTCCTCTAGATGACGCTCGTACCTCACCTGGAACGTCGACCTCCTTCCGCGTCCTTCGCAGAGCGCGTCCGCGAGGTCGTCCACTCCTTCCGCAGTCTTCGCCGATACCGGCACGACAGGGACGTCCAGGATGCGTTCCAGCTCCTTGTAGTTCGTATCGTATTTCTTACGGGCCTCATCGGCCTTGTTGACTGCGAGTATCATCGGGAGTCCCAGTTCGATGACCTCGAAACACAGCACAAGACTGCTCTGTAGGTTGGTGGCATCTGCCACTACGATGACGGAATCGATGTCCGGGTCCCGGACCATCTCGAGCACCACCTCTTCATCGTCGGAGTTCCCGGACATGCCATAAGTTCCCGGCAGATCGTATATCCTGACTTTGTTTCCCTTTCTGGTAACCACCGCTTCCTCAAATGTAACGGTTGTGCCGGCGTAGTTAGAAGATATGACTCCGACTCCCGTCAGCCTTGTGAACAACGACGATTTTCCCACATTGGGCTGCCCGACAAGAGCCGCTGTGAACATTCCGTCCTGCATCAATCATCACTCGGCTCAACATAAACGAAAGACGCCATCTCGGAATCCAGTGCGAACGTCGCGTTACCGACGGTAACGACCTTCGGACCTGATCTGGAACTGTTGCTGCCGATGCAGACGTGCCTTCCGGGTACAAATCCCATGGATATCAGTTTCTTGACCGTCTTCGGATCTTCGCATTTCAGATGCGATATGCGGCCGCTATCGCCCTGCATCATTTCGCTCAATTTCTTGTTTATCCTGCCGAGGCCCGTGGCCGCCCGGCACTGTGATTCGCAGCCGGAGCAGTCGTCGTCCACGGGGGTGCCGATGATCCGGCAGATCCTGACCGCCGAATCGTCCGATAGCACGTGCTCCATCTTGTGCGCCTCCTCGTACGCCGTGTCGCTGTCCAGGTCGAGGACGTCCGTCAGGAAGCGTTCCATTATGTGATGCTTCTTGCGAAGCTGCTTGGCGTAGCTGAGGCCCTCGGGGGTCAGCTCCGCCCCGCGGTATTTCGTGTAGGTAACGAAACCGTCGCCGGAAAGGGCCTTTATCATCTCCGATACGCTTGACGGAGATACTCCCAGCTTATCGGCGAGATCGTTGGTCTTCGCCCTGCCCTCGCCTTCTGTGAGACGCAATATCTCGACCAGATAATCTTCACGGTTATCGGACACCATCAGACGAGGTATGTACGGCCTGTTAATAAAATTAGTTGTACCTAAATCGAAAAATAAATATACGGCCGGAAGCCCCCGGCCGCATTGATGTTTCCGCCTTACTTCTGCTGAGCTCCTTTGCGGTTGTTCTCACGTTCGGCCTTGGCCGCTTCGACCATTTCCTGCTTTTCCTTCTCGGTGCTGTCAATCTCCTCATATTTTGTCTTTATTTTCTCGCAGCATTTCTTGCCGTCGAAGGTCTCTCCCCCGAGGAACGCCTGGTAGATCTTATCTCCGAGCTTCGACTTCATTTCGTCGATCTCTTTCTGGAGCTCGCGTATCTTCGAGTTGTATTTGCTTTCGTCGATCCCGGTCCCTATCTTATTGTCTACGTTCTTAATTCCGGCCGATACTTTGTCCATCAGTCCCATGTTTTTTCACCGACTGCGAATCGGACTGTGGTTATAATAAACGTCTGGCCCGCGCGATGCGCGGGTAAGGGATTTATGTATAGATCACTGTACAAGTTTGCGATACTCGTACGCGGGCTCCCCGGCATTGAAGCAGTACTGGATGTTCGAGAACTGCTTCTTCAGCGCCTTGACATCCTCTTTGACCTTAGCTGGGTCCTCTTTCTTCTTTACAACGCGGGCTATGAGTTCGGCGACCTCTTTCATCTCGCTCTCCTTCATGCCGACGCGGGTCAATTCCTGGGCGCCCAGCCTTAGGCCGGAGGGACGCACGGAGCTCGTGTCTCTGGGGAGCATGTTCTTGTTGCATATGATGTTCGCGTCCTCCAGAAGCTGTGCGCATTCCTTCCCTCCTCCGAACTCGGAGACGTCGACGGCGATTGCATGGGACCTGGTGAATCCCAGGTCCGGGCAGAGAACCGGGATTCCGAGCTCGTAAAGCGACTCGCCCAGCTGGCGGGAGTTCTTGCATGCCTGCGCGGCATAATCCTTTGCGAAGACGTCCATCTCTGCCAGCGTCACGGCCAGCGCAGCCATGGCGTGGAGGTGGTGGCTCGATGTGACTCCGGGGAAGACGGCCTTCTGGAGCTTCTTCTCCTGCTCTTCGGTCATGTTGGATCCGAGCAGCAGCCCGTGGTTGGGACCAGGGAACGTCTTGTGGGTAGAGGACGAGATCAAGTCCACGCCTTCTCTCAGAGGGTCATGGAACTGTCCGCCCGCGATAAGCCCGAGGACGTGGGCGCAGTCCTCCCAGACCAGGCACCCGACCTCGTTGAAGGTGTCCTCCAGCTCCCTGAGGGGCGGCGGGAACAGGAAGACGGAGAGCCCGAACTGCGCGACCTTGGGTTTTACCTGCTTGAGCAGCTTTATGGTCCCGTCCACGTCGATGTTCATGTTCTCTTCGTTGAAAGGATAGTTGACCGAGTTGACTGCCCTCTGTCCGAAGGCTCCGAACTCGCAGGTGGATATGTGGGCACCCTGGGCCAGAGCGCATGTTGTGATGGTGTCGCCTGGTTCGGCGAAGGCAAAGAGAACGGCCATGTTGGCGACCGTTCCGGAAATCGGCCTCACATCGGCGAAATCGGCATCGAACAGCTTTTTGGCAAGCTCCGTGGCTTTCGTCTCGACCTTGTCCACGTAGATGTTGCCTTGATAGTAGCGCTTTCCGGGAAGCCCCTCGGCGTACCTGTCGGCGAAATCCGAGATCAGCACCTCTTTGGCCAGGGGGCTCATGAGATTCTCGGACGCTATCATCGGGATGGACTCTTCGAACCACTTGTTGTGGTTCATTACCTGCTCTCTGATGTATTTTGCATCCTCTACGGTCATTATATCGTTACCTTGTAACTGCTGCACGGTAAAAAAGGATTGGTAGTTACGGCGGGACGTCCGCCCGGTCGCGGACGTCGCGGAGGGGCTTCTCTGTGGTCGGGTCGGTGCTACGGAGGTCCGCGAGATACAACGAGACGATATCTCCGAGGATTATGCACTTGAGATTTTTCTCCAGATTTCCGGTCCCCTCGACGTGCAGGACGATGGTATCGAGATTCTTGTCCACGAGTATATCTATGGACGTGTCGATCATGCTCTTCATCATCTTCGACGCGTTGTCGTCGTAAAGGACGACCAGGATGAAATTGCGGTTGTTGTTCCTGTCATCCGTCCAGCCCACTATCTCGTTGTGGTTGAACTCGGGAATCGAGCCGCAGAAGGATATGTTCTTGGAATTTTCGTTTATCTGGGTCTTCCACCTTATTGCGGACGAGCGCATGTTGGCCAGACTATAGATCACGGGAATCTTGTCAAACAGCTTGTCAGCGATCGTCCTGGCGACCTCGCAATCGTCCTTTACGACCCTGTCCCTTTCTGCCTTGAGCGCCGGGACGATTTTTTTCAATTCCGTCTTCGCCTCGCACACCCCCATCTCCTCCAGTATCGAAGCCAGCCGGCCGATGATGCTGCCCAGGGCGGCACGCGACTGCATGCCCCCCGACAGGGTGACGGCCACGTCCCTGCGGCTGAGGCATTTGGAGTAAAGCTCCCCTCCCGACGTGACGCATATGACCTTGCAGTTGCGACGTATCGCCTCGTCGTAGGCAATCAGCGTCTCCTTGGTGTTTCCGGAATAGCTCACCAGTATCGTCCATGTGTCCTCTCCCACCCACTTCGGGAACTCGGTCCTCCGGATGACGAAAAGCGGCGTTTTCGATGTGCCGTCGGCGAAATCGGAGAGAATCTCTCCAGCAAGGGCTGATGCGCCCATACCGCAGATGCAAACCTTCCCGGCCTTCGGGATGGGGGGGATATCTTCTTCCAGCGCCGCCTCTATCTGCTCCGGGAAACTGACGGTATTTTTGAAGATCATCGTACCCTGCACATTCTTCCCTTCGGACATCGTGCGTACCAGCCGATGCTGATATTTAAACTGTTATTCCGTCGTTTTTATCCCGGGAACACACGTTATCCGCCGTCTACTAAAATGCTGGTACATTGCCAACAGTTTTTTTATACCGTCGCTCTGGCAGACCCCTGGTGATTTGATGAACTTCGAAAAAGCCCTGAATGATATAAGGCGGGGCAAGGTCATACTTGTCTACGATTTCGACGACCGGGAGGGCGAATCGGATATGACGATCGCCTCGCAGAAAGTTACGTACGAGGCAGTGCAGATGATGAGGAAGAAGGCAGGAGGGCTGATATGTACCACCACCCCCTACGAAAAGGCGACCGAAGTCGGCCTGCCCTATATGGCCGACGTCTATTACGACGATTCGAACAGATTCCCCCTGCTAAGGGCGATGGCCCCCGACGACATACCCTACGACAATACGAAATCTTCTTTCGGCGTTACCATAAACCACCGGAAGACCTACACGGGGATAACCGACAGGGACCGGGCGCTCACAATCTCCAGATTTGCGGAGGTCCTGTTCCAGGACAAGCCCGCGTCTGAGATAGCCAGGGACATCGGGGAGGAGTTCAGGTCCCCTGGGCATGTCCATCTGCTTAACGCCACGGAGCATTTACTCAAAAATAGAAAGGGGCACACGGAGCTGTGCACCGCCATGATGTACATGGCCGGAGTCAACCCGTCTGCCACCATATGTGAGATGATGGGAGACGACGGCGGTTCGATGACCAAAAAAGAAGTCATCAGATTCGCGGACGATAACGGCATCGAATTCATAACCGGGGACCAGGTCCTCGACAAATGGGAAGAGTTCAAGAAAAACAACGGAGCATATTACTGATGACAAGAGTTATGGCGTCCGGGGTGTTCGACATAATACACACGGGCCACATCTCGTATCTGGAGCAGGCCCGGTCCATGGGCGACGAGCTTGTGGTCGTTGTGGCGTGCGACAACACCGTCAGACGAGGGAAGCACGAGCCCGTGACGCCGGAGGGCATGAGGGTCCGCATAGTAGGTTCGCTGAAACCGGTGGACCGGGCCGTGGTCGGGAAGGACGGGGACATATTCGATACCGTCCGCGAGATAGACCCCGACGTGATCGTGCTCGGATTCGACCAGCACTTTGAAGAGGAGGACCTCTCGAAGAGCCTCGAGGCCCACGGGCTCGGAGGCATCAGAGTCTGCAGGGCCACCGAATGCGCCGAAGACCTGGCCGCGACCCGGCGCATAATAAGCAAGATCAACTCCATGGAGGACGGGGCGTGAGGCTGATAGGCATCGCAGACACCACGTTCGCCCGTTACGACATGGGGAAGGCCGCCATAGACGAGCTCGGCAGGACCGGCACGGGATACAGGGTCGTCAGGTACACCGTTCCCGGTGTGAAAGACCTGCCGGTCGCGTGCAAGAAGCTTATCGAGGAGCAGAAATGCGACATCGTCATGGCCCTCGGCATGCCGGGGCCGAAAGAGAAAGATAAGATGTGCGCACACGAGGCATCGACGGGGCTGATACGCGCCCAACTTATGACCAACAAGCACATAATCGAGGTTTTCGTCCATACAGACGAGGCCAAAGACGACAGGGAGCTGGCCGCCCTGGCGGATGCGAGGACCAGGGAACACGCCGTGAATGCGTACAACCTCCTCTTCCACCCGGAAAAGATGACCGCCCAGGCGGGCACCGGCCAGAGACAGGGATTCAAAGACGCTGGACCTGTGAGGATGAGGTGAAAAAATGAAAGAGTACAGGATTGGTATGGTGGCCGCCGAGTTCAACTTCGACGTCACATCGATGATGATCGAGAGGGCAAAGGCAGAGGCAGAGTTCCTGGGAGTGAAGATAACCAAGGAGATCTTCGTCCCCGGAGTTTACGACATGCCCCTTGCAGTCAAAAAACTGGCAGAGCGGGACGACATAGACGCGGTAATCACCATAGGCGCCGTGATAAAGGGGGAGACGGACCATGACCAGGTCATAATCGCACAGGCGGCGAGGAAGATAACCGACCTGTCGCTCGACTACAACAAGCCCATAGCCCTCGGCGTCTCCGGACCCGGAGAGACACAGCTGCAGGCCATGGACAGGATCGAGAAGGGACGCGATGCAGTCGATTCCGTGGTGAAGATGCTTCAGAGGCTCGAGAAAGTTTAAACCGTCATGCCATAGGGTGTTCTCCCTATGGCGGACGAATGTTTTTCGGGCCGCTCCGGTACCCGGGGGCATTACCGTTTTTCATACAGACCGCCGCGCGGATCTCAGGAAGAACGAAATGAGAGGATGGGCTGTGTCAGTACTGCCCGTAGCTCTTGTGCTTCCTCTCCTGATATTTGGGCTTCCTGTCCGCAGGTTCCATCAGTACCTCCTTCTTCTTGTGGCGGTACTCGGACATGGTCACCATCGTGCGGTCGCTCCTGTCCTCGCGGATCTCGATGAAGGATTTGGACCTTCCTAGACCCACGTTGCCGACAAAAACGTCCTCCAGCTTGCCTACGTGTTTTACGAGCTCCGATATCTGGGTCTTACTGAAGCCATCGTCGCGTCCAAGGTTTATCTGCAGAACCACCATCTTCTTTCCGTCTTCGGTAGTGGCAATCACCGGCCTGACGGGTTTCTTCGTATCGTTTATCGGAACTGTGGCGAACTGCCTCTGAGCCTTCGCCGGGGCCCTGACCTGGTCCTCGATGACCATCGTGCCGGCGGAGGGGATCTCGTCTGCCCTTACCTTGAGTATCTTCTTGCCCGTCTCCCTTTCGTACTGCCTTATGTGATACTCTTCCTGTTTGGTTACGAACGAAACGGCGATTCCTTCTTTACCGGCGCGTCCGGTGCGTCCGATCCTGTGAAGGTAGTTCTCGGAATCCATGGGCACGTCGTAGTTCACGACGAGGTCTATGTTGTTGATGTCCAGCCCCCTTGCGGCAACGTCTGTGGCTATCAGGACCTGAAAGCGGTTGTTCCTGAAACTCCTTATCGTCCTTTCCCTCTTGGCCTGCGGCATGTCGCCGTGCAGGGTGCCGACCTTGATCCTCTGATACATCTCGTCCGCAAGCGAGTCGACCATCTTCTTGGTCTGGCAGAACACGACGGTCTTCGGGCAACCGTTGGTGAGGATCGATTCGAGTTTCTCCATCTTGGCGCCTCTCGACATGGGAACCCAGTACTGTGTCACGAGGTCCGAAACCGGCTCGTCCCTGGAAACGCTGATCTCCATCGGGTCCTGCATCCTGTTGAAAGCTATGCGTTTTATGCTCTCCGCCATGGTGGCCGAGAAGAGGAGGGTGTGCCTGTCCTTGGGAACGGCGTCCATTATGAAATCAAGTTCGTCAGCGAATCCCATATCGAGCATGCGGTCCGCCTCGTCGAGGACTACTTCTGTTATCTCGGAAAGGTCCAGAGCGCCGCGGATAATCATGTCCTTGAGCCTTCCGGGTGTCCCTACGACAATGTCGACACCTTTTCTGAGTCCATAGGTCTGATCGCCTATGCTCGCCCCTCCGTAGATGGAGATGCTCCTGTGCCCGGTGTATTTGGAAAGCTTGTAAATCTCGTTCTCCACCTGGGTCGCGAGCTCCCTCGTTGGGGTTAGGACCAGCGAGGTGGGTTTTTTGGACCCGGACTCGGTGCGCCCCATGATGATCAACGCATATGTCCCGGTTTTTCCGGTCCCTGTCTGCGCCTGGGCGAATATATCTCTCCCTGCAAGGCCGGCGGGCACGGCCTCGGTCTGTATCGGAGTGGGCAGGTTCCAGCCCATGTCCGATATTGCTTTCAAAAGTGTTACGTCTAATCCTAGATTTTCAAAACCTGTCATGATCCTTCATTCCTAAATATTAAAAGCCCGCAAAACAAAGGACCCGTATATTTCAGGCGGTTTAGCATCGACTGTTATTTAAAACCTCTTGACCAACGTCTCTCAGGGCATCGTCCGCCGCGTCGCGCCGGACGTTCGTGCGATCGGAAAACGGAAAACGGCCAGGGGAAAAACCCGATCCCCTGCCCGGATATCCGGGCTTCACATCTTTTTCACGATCTCGTCCATTGGCTTTCTCTTCTTTGGCCTCTGAGGGTCGTCGTCCTTGCGGTATCCGAAGGCAACGACCAGAACTATCTTCTTCCTTGTATCTAGGATTTCCTGGACCCTCTTGTTGCTGAAATACGCCATTATGCACGTGTCGAGGCCCTGTTCCGTGGCCTCGGCAGTCAGGTACGCGCATGCTATACCGATATCTATCGATCTGAAATCCAGACCCGTCAGCGCAGACCCGGTCTTCGCCGCGGCGTTATAGCTGTCTTCGACGAAGACGACGAATGTTGAGCAGTCCTCCACGAACTTTCCCATCCCGGAGTTCCTGTGGTCGGCTAGCTCCTTCGCCTTATCCCCCGTGACAGCATACATGATAAAGGGTTGCGCGTTGCACGCGGAAGGTGCGAGCCTCGCCGCCTCCAGACAGGAATCAAGCTTCTCTTTCTCCACAATCCTCGCTGGGTCGTAGGAACGACAGCTCTGCCTCTTCTCGGCAATCTCGATGAAGTCCATAGAAATCGGACGCATTACGGATATTTCAACAAAGCCATACGCACATAGCAACGCCTGTTTATCGTTTGGATGCTCGACACGAACTCGCGTGCCCGGTGCGCCCTCCGAAGGCCGCCGCCCATCGCCGGGCGGGGACGGTCCGGATTTCCGCCACAGGACCCTCACCTATGCCTGGCCATGAACTTTTCAAGTTTGTCGTAGGCTTCTTCGAGAATTTCCACCGGAGGAAGCAGTATTGTCCTGAAATGGTCGTTCCCGAACTCCTTGCAGAACCCTGAACCGTGCACGAGGACCACTCCTTCCTCTTTTATGAGGTCGAGCACGAAGTCCTTGTCCGACTTCCAGCGTCCCCTGAGGTCCACATGAGGGAACATGTAAAGCGCGCCGTGCGCCCTTCTGGTCTCGATGCCGTCGATCTCGTTGAGCCTCTTGTACGAGAAGTCCGCGCGCTTCTTCAGCTTCAGGTTCATATCCTCTATGTAGTCCTGAGGTCCCTGGAGCGATGCCTTGGCCGCCTCCTGGCACGGCACGTTGGAGCATATGCGGGCCCGGAACTGCTTCATGACACCTTCGCGTATCTCGTCCATGAGGCCCGTGTCGTCCATCATGTAGAAGTATCCGACCCTCCAGCCGGGCATGAGGTTGACCTTGGAGAATCCGTTCATTATTATCCTGGGCACATCGCTCTTGAGCCTCGAGGCAGAGAAAAAGTCCCCGTCGAACGCAAGCTTATCGTATATCTCGTCGGAGATCAGCGGTATCTGGTACTCGGCGCACAGGTCACCTATCTCTTTAATGTCTTTCATCTCGTATTCCGCGCCGGTGGGATTGTTCGGATTGATCATCACCAATGCCTTCGTGCGATTGGTGATCCTCTTCCGTATCATGTCCACATCCGGGGCCCATTCCTCTTCCTCAATCTGCCGGTATGGGACGGTGCGCCCCTCGTAGAATCCGATGTACTGCGCGTAGGAAGAATATCCGGGCCCGGGAACCAGGACCTCGTCCCCCGGTTCCAGCAGCGTGCCCATGAGGACGCTGATGCCTTCGCTGACGCCCGCGCTCACATAGACGTCTTCGGAAGTAATCCTGACCCCGTGCTTCTCAAACTCTCGGTCGACGATCGCCTCTCTGAAATCCAGGTTGCCTTGGGAGTCGCCGTATCCGTTATCGGTCTCGTCCACCGCCCTTCTCAGCTTCTCCTTGAAGTACTCGGGCGTCTGAAAATCCCACTTGTTGGGGTCGCCTATGTTGAGACCGATTAATTTCTTGCCCGCCTTCTCGGCCTCTTCGGCCGGGACGCTGACCTCGCGTATGGCGTAGTCCATCCCCATCGACCTTCTCGAAGCCCTTATTATTTTCTTCATCGCGGTACCTTCTCCCGCTGCATGACATTTTTAACTATTAACATTAACGTCCACGCGCCTCCGCAAGTGGTCGCTTTCCTGTCGGCCATCCCCAGCAGGAGCACCGACACGAACGCCGTGGCACAGGTGGCCGTCGCGACGGCAAACGCCGGCGTAAGGTCGCCGGAACCTGAATCCTGGAAAGGAACGGGAACAAAGGCGCTGGGGCTCCGAAACCCAGCGTCACAAGGCCGTAGTTGATCCCCATGTTCTTCGTTCCGAAGTGGTCCGCCGTCGCAACCGCATACGTTTCCGATGCGCCTCCGAACGCCAAAGAGATTGTCGCAACGCATACGAGGAACAGCACCCCGGCGGCGAACATCGGGGCCACCATGCCGACGGCCGTCATTGTATTATCAGGAACGAGACGGATATCCGTCCCGCCCTGTCGGACAGCCTAGTTATCGGAAGGCGCCCTGTGGCGCTGAACAGTCAGGTTATCATCACGCCGGTGACGGCGTAATCGGCCAGACCGCGTTCCGTCGCAAGGGCGACCGGCTGTGGGCTGAGTGTGAAGTACGCCGGGAGCACGAAGAACGGCGAGAGGGTGATCGGGTAGAACGTGCGCGTGCCGAGCATCTCCGCGGAGTGTGCTGCCTCTGCCCCGCGTTCCTCCTGGCGGTCGCCCCGGACACGGTGTATCTCTCAGGAGGGTTCGCCGGGACAAGTAACGAGACCACGCATACGGCCATGAACACGGCCCCGAGGATCCTGAACGTCTCCGGCACGCCTACATCCGAGAGCAGGCTGCTGGCCAGCGGCGAGAAGCGTCCCGGCTCCGGACACACGACGAAAGCAAATTAATATTACAGTGGCACTGGTCATGCATATGGCTGCCGTAAGACTTGGAAAGAACCACCTCAGATGGTGCGGGGCATGCAACCTTCCGATAATGGAAAGCGACGACTGTCCGGTATGCGGCGCCCGGACAGAAGAAGTTGCGTTGACCCCGCCTGCGGACTCCCGTCCCGCCTTCGACCAGGACATAGAAAACATCCGTTCAGTCATCGATGCGACCTACGGGGAGGGCACCGGAAGGGCAGTGATTCCCGACAAACACATAGTCATCCTCAACAAGGTGCCCGACCTGGACCGCATGGACGAGGTCGTGTGCGACGGAATGGTCATCGCGACCATGCGGTTCGACCTGGGGGCGGGATGGAAATGCATACTCAGGATACAGGGCGCTATGCGCCTCGAAGGGGTGCTCAGCAAGGGGTTCGTGGTCTGCGACGACAGCGCCGTCAGATTCGTCCAGGAAAGCAAGAACCTCATGGCGCCCGGAGTCAACTCCGTCCATCCCGAAGTGAAAACCGGGGATGAAGTGGTAATAGTCACGGCGGACGGGAGAATCATCGCCGCAGGTAACGCCAAGATGCCCGCAGCGGAGATGGTCGGCGGGAAGGGCGTGGCGGTGAAAACGAGGTGGTACAAGCCCGAGGAACGGCTCGAAAGGCTGGCGGAGCATGACTGGAAGGACGTAGTCGAAGCCAACATGGGCGTCATCGGAAAAAGAGTGGAGGAAGCGGTAGGTTTCATAAGGAACACCATAGAGAGAAACCAGCTTCCCGCCATCGTCTCGTTCTCCGGAGGAAAGGACAGCCATGCCTGCCTGCTCCTGACGCTCGACGCGGGGCTCAAACTGCCCGTGCTGTTCGTCGACACGGGCCTCGAGTTCGACGAAACGGTGAGATTCGTCCACGACACGGTGGATAGACACGGCCTTAAGCTCATCGAAGAGAAGGCGCCGACGGACGCGTTCTTCGGAAATCTCGTGTACTTCGGACCTCCGGCCAAGGACTTCAGATGGTGCTGCAAGACCAACAAGCTGGGGCCCACGGTCGGAGCCATCAACAGGAACTTCCCGGACGGGGTCCTCTCATTCATAGGACAGAGGAAATACGAATCGGAGGCCAGGAACGCCAAGCCGCGCATCTGGAGAAATCCTTGGACGCCGGGGCAGCTGGGGGCTTCGCCGATACAGAACTGGTCGGCGATGCACGTTTGGCTCTATATTTTCAGCAAGGACGAACCTTTCAACGTCTGGTACACCAGAGGTCTCGACAGGATTGGATGCTTCCTCTGCCCCGCATCGGACCTTGCGGAGTTCGATGCGATCGAAGGAAAAAGCGCAAGATATTCACAGTGGAACGATTACTTGGACAAGTACGCGGACGACCGCGGCCTACCTCCCGAATGGAAGAAGTTCGGCCTGTGGAGATGGAAGAACGCGCCTGCGTCCATACGTAAGGAGGTTGAGAGGGTAACGGGAAAGAGGGTATCCGATATCATAAAGCAGACCGCCAAAGGAGATGACGGGCCGTTGAAGATCAGGGTGCAGGAGGGCTATTCGCCATGCTCCATCGGCTTCAGCATAGAGGCCACTCTGTCGAGGCCCGTCGACATAAAGAAGATTAGCCCGTTCTGCCACGCGCTGGGATGGGTGGTCGAGGAGGACCCTGACGGCGAATATGTCTCTGCAAATTTTGTGACCATATACCGCGAAGGCGTAATAACGTCCAAAGCCAGGGTCGAGAACGATGCCAGGAAAGGCATTTATGAAGCGTGGCAGGTCGTCGTGCGCGCGGAACAGTGCGTCGGATGCGGCCTGTGCGCTGCGAGATGCAGGTCCGGCGCCCTGTTCATGGAGGGAGGAAAGGTCCGGATAAGGGAAGACGAATGCATATTCTGCAGAGAATGCTTCGGCCCCTGTCCGTCGGCCAACTTCTCCGAGGACTCGGACAAGAACTTCGAACTGTGATTGTCGCGCGGGAGTAATAAATAAGCCGAATCCATATGCTTCACGCATGATGATAGACCCTGAGGACTTGGCTGCCGCGATGGAACTAGACCCTGCCCTCCTCGACGAAGACGACGCTGTCAGATTTCACACTGGCCTGCACGCCGTTTCCATGTACAGGGAGAGCCACGCGCTTTGGCTCCAGGGCAAGCTCAAAGAAGCCCGTGAGATAAACTACCGTGCCCACCAACTCACCGGGTGCGACATACACCCCGGCGCCACGATAGGCAAGAGGTTCTTCATCGACCATGCCACCGGCGTAGTGATAGGCGAGACCGCGGTGATAGGTGACGACGTGGTGCTATACCAGGGCGTGACCCTCGGGGGCGTCTCGTTCTCCAAAGGCAAAAGGCATCCGACGCTCGGCAACCATGTTGTAGTGGGGGCCAACGCCACGGTCCTGGGCGACATAAAGATAGGAGACAGGGTACGCATAGGCGCCGGTTCCGTCGTCCTCAAGGACGTCCCCAGCGGATGCACAGTGGTCGGAGTGCCGGGCAAGGTCATAAGGAAGGCCGGCGTCGCGGGATGCGAGGACGAGCTGAAGCACAACGAGTTACCCGATCCTGTCAAGGACCGCTGCAACGACTTGGAGAGAGAGCTCGACGGCCTGAAGAAGGAGTTGGCCGAACTCAGGAAAATACTCAAGGGCTGACTGGGTCCGATTTATCTATTACATACGTCATAGGGGTCCGATTCGATGTCCATATTGATCAAGAACACGCTTTCGGGAGCCAAAGAGGTATTCGTCCCGCATGAGGACGGAAAGGTCAAGATTTACGTTTGCGGCGTTACCGTATACGACGACATCCACATGGGACATGCGCGCAGCATGATTGTTTTCGACATGATCGTCAGATACCTGAGGTACTGTGGCTACGATGTCACGCACGTCACGAACTTCACGGACGTCGACGATAAGATCATAAGGAGGGCCGCCGAGGAGGGCGTGGGAGCGCTGGAGCTTTCTGCCCGCTACATCGGCCACTATTTCGAAGACGCCGCGAAGCTCGGAGTCCGCAAGGCAGACATATATCCTAAGGCCAGCGAGGAGATGGACTCGATAATCGAGATGGTGGAGGAGATTATCGAGAGGGGTTTCGGTTACGCCACCGACGACGGCAGCGTCTACTTTTCGGTGGACAAGGTCAAGGACTACGGAAGGCTGACCAAACAGAAGATCAAGGACATGGAGTCCTCGGGCAGGGTGACCTTGGACGAACAGAAGAGAGACCCCATGGACTTCGCCTTATGGAAAGCTGCGAAGCCGGGGGAGATATCCTGGGATTCGCCCTGGGGCAAGGGCCGTCCGGGCTGGCATATCGAGTGTTCTGCCATGATACACAAATACCTCGGTGACGAGATCGACATCCACGGCGGAGGCAACGACCTGATATTCCCGCACCACGAGAACGAGATACTGCAGACCGAGGCGGTGACCGGGAGGCCGCTCTCCAAATACTGGATGCATAACGGAATGCTGCAGGTACAGGGAGAGAAGATGTCCAAATCCCTCGGCAACTTCTTCAGAGTGCGGGACGTGTCCCAAAAGTTCGACCGATATACCATACGGTTCTACTTCCTCAACACGCACTATGTGAGCCCGCTCCTGTACAGCGAAGAGATGCTTACAGAAGCGAGGACTTCCCTCGAAAGGCTCACGAACAACTACACCGACCTGAAGGCGTACGTCAAACAGGGGCCTTCCGGCGATGGGGACGTGTGCGATGTGACCGATGAATACAGAACCGGCTTCGTGGACGCCATGAACGACGATTTCAACACCAGGGCAGCCATCGAAGTGATGTTTCAACTCGCAAGAGTGACGAACAAGTCCATGTCGGAAGGAACACTCAGCAGGGAAGGAGCGGCCAAGTTCGTGAAGCTGCTGGACGAATTCAACGGCATTCTCGGCATTTTCCCCGAGGACACAGGAAAAGACGACGGAACCCTGGATTCGGTAATGGAAATACTCATCGACCTCAGGTCGGAGCTCAGGAAACGCAAGGCGTACGACCTGTCAGACCTGATCCGCGACAGACTTGGGGATGCCGGCATCAGACTCGAGGACGCCGGGGACGGGGTCAAATGGAAAAAGACCTGATAGCACTGAAGAAATCGGAGCTTGCGCTCGGAGGCCCGGTCAGGCTGCCGGAGGGATATCTGCTGCCCTGCAGGCTCTCGCGTTCGACCGCGGGCCCGGGAGCCGGTTCCGCCGGGGCGGTCTTCTCATTCGAAGGGACAAGGGTGAAAAAGGCCGTTAGGTACGATTCGGGCGATTTCGAACTCCATGACCGTGAGGGAAACCTCTCCCTTACAAAAAGAGGAAAGCCTTTCCTTGACAGAGTGACGATCGAACCGGTAGTCTACCACAGCCCCGAGCAGGCGTTCTTCAACCTGGACCAGCGCTGCATCTACCACTGCGCATTCTGCGCCTCTCCCAGGCTCGGGAACGATGCGACGAAGAACCTGACAGACGAGAAAATCGTATCTATGGTCCGGAAGGCACTGGACAACGGACTGACGGTCAACGCGATATCGCTGACCAGCGGAGTTGTCGGGAGCCCCCGGGAGACGGTGGACAGGTTCGTCTCCTGCATCGGGGCCCTAAAAACAGAATTCCCCGGAATACCGATAGGCGTGGAGCCTTATGTTTCATCAGAAGAGGACGTAGTCAGGCTCAGAGAGGCCGGCGCAGCAGAGATAAAAGTGAACATCGAATCGCCCAGCCGCGAGATATTCTCAAAAGTGTGCCCCGAATTGGAATACGACCGGATACTGGACTGCCTCAGGAGCTCGGTCAAGGTGTTCGGAAAAGGAAAGGCCCAGTCCAACGTGATCTATGGGATGGGCGAGACCGACAGAGAAGTTCTTTCGATGGTCGAGACACTGTGCTCCATGGGCGTCATACCGATACTCAGGGCCCTGAGGGTCGGAGAGCTGAGCCGCCAGAGCCTGGAATCGGCGATAGGCAGGACTTCGCCGGTAACTCCCCAGCGCTCCGTGTTCCTGGTATCCGAACAGAAGAAAATCATGGAAAGACACGGACTTTCTTCCGCCGAATGCCTAACCATGTGCAACAGGTGCGGATGCTGCGACCTGGTTCCTTTCAAAGACGTATGAGCCGCACTTGCGACTCTTTCGTCCTGTCATCGTATTTTCAGGTCCGATATACGTTTTTTCAGAGATTTTTCGTAATCGCATGCCTTGCATTCCCTGCCTATGCAGGGCTCTCCGCACGCGCATCTGTTGAGCTCCCCGGACTGATATTTCTCATACAGCATGGGCTTTATCTCATCGTATGAGGCGAGTATGCTGAACTTGATTCCCGGCGTCCTGCAGTCAAGAAAGTCTATGGTATCCCGGTACTGGTTCCTGAGAGCCTCCTTCCAGTACGGGCATTCCCCGTCCCAGAAAGGTATGCCTGCGACTATGGCATAGAGGAGCGATTCGCTTTCCGGTATCGTCCTCAGGGGGTGGAACCTCGGAATCAGGTCCTGTCTCGCCCTCCCGTGCGGCCCCAGCCTCGCAAGGCGCTCCACGTCCCCGCGGGCAAAGTCCATCATGATTGACTGGGCCATGTCGTCCAGGTTGTGCCCCGTGGCCAGGAACCTGGCGCCCATCTTTCTCGCCTCGTCGTTCATCAGCTTGCGGCGGAACACGCCGCAGTATGTGCAGGGGCTGTTCTCCCCCGTTACGGAAGAGATGGAGTCCATAGTCAGGCCCATCTCTGAAAAAGAGCGTATGCTGAGCGGAAGTCCCCTGGCCGAGCAGTACTCCTCTACGATGCCCATGCTGGGCGGACGGTAGCCGTCTATCCCCTCGTCGATGGTTATCACGTGAAGCCCGACGTCCGGACGGTGGCCGAAGACCGCATTCAGAAGATGCAATGAGACCATGCTGTCCTTCCCCCCGGACACGGCGACGGCAATCTTGTCTCCGGAATGTACGTAAATCTGCTTGCGGATCTCTTTCTTCACCCTCTTCTCTACGTACTTCATGAAGTGTTCTCCGCATAGGTGCGAGCCGTTGTAGGCGACGAACGTCACGGCTTCCGAAGAGCAAAGGTCGCATTTCATATCGTCATACCTCGTCTGCGGATGCTACCGTCTTTCCTTCGAGCAGCGCCTCGAGCTTCTTCGCGAGGACCTTCGAAGGTATGTCGGGCAGGGAGATGTAGGTGGAGCGGCCGCCTTCCTTCTCGCTTCTTACCACCGTTTCCAGAAGGCTCTGCCTGTCCATATCCTGTATATAGGTCCAGAACTGAGTGTGCTTTCTGGGCTCCTGTCCATACTCTTCGCATACCACCGCGTACGTCTTCTCGGCGGCGGTTATACTGACATACAGGTTGCTCTTCATGGACCTTGCGATGGCCAGCAGAGCAAGTTTCCTGTTCGTGTCGAGGCCCGTGAGTTTGCTTTCGGTGACCACGCTGTTTATGTTGGCCTTTGCCTCTCTGACGTCTTCGATGTCTATCGACCCCTCTGGGCGGCCTTCCGCTATGACTGCCGAATCCCTGAGAAGTTCGATGGCGAACCTTGCGTCCCCGAACTCCGAGGAGACGTCGGCGATGAGCTCGATCACATCATCGGAGTATCTTCCGCCGATCAGAGACTCTTCCGCCCTTGCCTTGGCGATAGAATAAAGCTCGCCCCTTGTGTACTTATCGAATGTCACGGCGTTTCCCCTGCCGAACGTAGATATGGACGCTTTATCGAGCATCCCATAGATGGGATGCTGCGATATTAATATCAGCGATACTCCCGCCCTACCTCTGGCTCCTTCGGAAAAGCGTGTAAGTTGGTATATCAGGTCGACGTTACTCTTCTTCAGAAGAACGTCGACTTCGTCCAGCACTATCACCACGGGCACCCCTCCTGATTCGATGTGTGCCGTGAACGACCTCATCATCTCGTCCGGTGAAAAGCCCCTTTCGGGAAAGCCCCTGTCGAAATGCCTGATGAGCTCGAGTATGACCCCCGCCTCCGTGTTGCGGTTCCTGCAGTTGACGAATATCGTGTCTATGGGCCTTCCGTACCTCGAGCAGTGCTTGGCCATATCCTCGCAGAATCGCTTTGCGGTCGCCGTTTTTCCCGTACCGACGTTTCCCATCAATAACGCATAGCATGGCCTCCCGCTCTCGGCGAGGGGACGGAAATACATCTCCAGACGGGACATCTGTCCTTCCCTGTGGACCAGCTTTTCCGGCACGTATTCGAAGGATAGCTTGGCCATGTCGCGTATCACGGCAGAAGCTTTGTCGAACATTTCATTTCCTGCTGTGCCGGATGAGACCCGAGCATCCGAAGATTTCGATGCCTTTCTCCTCCCAGACATCGCAGATCAGGTTGATCCCTATGGAATCGGAGGCCATGTGGCCGGAAACCACGAGGTTTATCCCGGCCTTCCTGGCCTCTTCGACGTGATTCTCGGGGAAGTGCATACCCACCACCGTGCCTACGCCGGCCTGGGAAAACTTCTCGTAGATCTCCTTGGGCCCGGAGGTGCCTCCCGTCATTTTTGCAACGGCTTTCCCGCACCTGTTCTCCCTGCTTCCCACAATTATGGACGGGGGGTTGTTGTACTTCGCCGCCTGCATTATCTCCGGTTCCTTGTACAGCCTGTCGATTATGTCCCCCAGCGACCTTGGCTGTAGCTCCTCCAGCAACCTGTCCATGTACTTCTGTACCATATTATCCGCGGGAGAGTGAATGTTGAACAGGGGTATTCCCAGAAGCGTGGCGGCGTCGGATGACTGATTGAAGTTAGCGCTCATCACGTTCCTGAGGACCTCGTCCATCCTCGGCTTCATCAACGACTCGCATACATTGATGGGCACCCCCTCGGATGCGTACATGTCGGTCTGTATGCGCATGACCTCGGGGAACGGGACCTTGGACATGCCCGTAGGGTGATGCGCCACGACAGCCGACACCGTCTGCCCTTTCTCTCTGAGCCTGTCGGCAAGAAGCATCTCCCCCGTGCCTATGTCGATACCCCACATGAACCTCTCGGCTTCCAGTTCCTTCGATTCCTCGATCAGCGCCGAGAACCTGGAGTCTGCGTAGGGATTCCACAGCCTCTCCGGATCGTACAGCCGCTTCCTCTCCTCGGAGAGCGACTCAAATTTGGCCTTCTCCTCTTCGATGGCTATCTCCACCTCGGCTTCGGGGCGCGGGTCGTTCTTTCTGCCGGTCTCAATAGCCAGTTTGTAGGCCTCGTATATCTTCATGAGGTCCCGAATGTGAAACAAACGTATAATCTATTCTTACCCTCTTCAAAACTGATTTATACAGCATATAGAAAGCGGGATAGATTTATCATAGAATGAGCATATTGACCGTTGATAAAATGAATGAAATCTGGACGGAGAAGTACAGGCCGAAGGTCCTGAAGGATGTTGTAGGTCAGAGTAACGTCACCGAGAGGCTTTCGTCATATGTCACGTCCAGGAACATGCCCCACCTCATGTTCACCGGCCCGGCGGGGACGGGCAAGACGACCTGCGCACTGGCTCTCGCGAGGGAGATGTTCGGGGACCAGTGGAAAGGCAACTTCATAGAGCTCAACGCCTCGGACGAGAGGGGTATAGACGTGGTGAGGGGCAAGATTAAAGAGTTCGCAAGGACCGCCCCCCTCGGAGGAGCGGACTTCAAGATTATATTCATGGACGAGGCCGATGCCCTCACCAACGACGCCCAGTCCGCTCTGAGGAGGACCATGGAGAAATACTCCAGGGTATGCCGTTTCGTACTTTCATGCAATTACTCGTCGAAGATAATCGACCCTATCCAATCCAGATGCGCAGTGTTCCGCTTCAGGCCGCTCACTAAGGAAGATGTGGAAGATTATCTGAGGATGATCGTCGATAAAGAGGGTATAAAGATCCAGGATGATGCGCTTCAGGGGCTCGTACACGTGGCCAGAGGAGATATGAGACGTGCGGTAAACTCGCTTCAGGTCGCGGCATCCCTGGGAAAGCCTATCGACATAGATACGATATATCAGACGACGGGAATAGCCAATCCGGACGAGGTCAAGAAGATACTGGAGACCGCGCTTGCCGGCAACTTCGTCCTCGCCAGGGACATGCTGGATCAGACCATGATAAACTTCGGACTTTCCGGACAGGACATAGTACGTCAGATTCATTCAATGTTCTTCGAGCTGAGCATATCCGATTCGGAAAAAGTTCGTCTCGTCGACAAGACCGGCGAGATAGAATTCCGCATCGTCGAAGGAAGCAACGAGAGGATACAGCTGGAGGCGCTGCTGGCATATCTGGTTATGATCGGCGGCTCTAAGCGTTAATTTTGATAACTGGCACTTTTCAGTACCTGTTATCGAAAATGCGGCTCGTCTTCTTCTCGCTGCGTGGCAGGTCCCCCACGTTCACCGCCTTCGGTTTGATCGTGGCGCCCACTTTGGCCTTGAAACGTTCCTGGACCTCCTTCTCCAGCGTCTCCCGTTCTGAATCAGGCACCAGCGTTTCGAAGTAAAGGGTGAGTGTATCCTTGCCCTCCAAATGGTCGATCATGACTTGGTACTCCGACTCCGGTCCGTCCGTCTCGCCGAGGACCTCTTCGAACTGGGCGGGAAACATGTTCACTCCCTTCACTTTGACCATATCGTCGGTGCGTCCCATGATTATGTCGATCCGGGGGAACCTGGAACCGCAGGGGCAATCGCCGGGTATGATACGGGTAAGGTCGTGGGTCCTGTATCTTATCAGCGGCGCGCCCTCCTTCAGGAGAGTGGTTATAACAAGCTCGCCTATCTCTCCGTCCGGAAGATTTTTTCCTGTCTTGGGGTCGATTATCTCGAAATATATGTAATCGTCCCATAAGTGGATCCCATTGGCATAATCGCAGCTTATCCCTATGCCCGGACCGTAAACTTCGGTAAGGCCATAGATGTCGTAGAGTTTTACCCCAAGATCGGACGCAATCCTGTTGCGCATCTTCTCGCCCCATCTCTCGGAACCTATTATCCCCTTTCTGAGAGAAAGCCTATCTTTTATCCCGCGCTTTTTTATCTCCTCCGAAAGAAGGAGCGCGTAAGAGGAAGTGGCACATAGTGCTGTGGAATGGAAGTCTATCATGAACTGTATTTGCTTCTCTGTGTTACCCGGACCCATGGGAAGTGTCATCGCTCCAAGTCTTTCCGAGCCGCTCTGGAACCCTATCCCGGCCGTCCACAGTCCGTATCCCGGAGTAATCTGTATCCGGTCGTCTTCGGTAAGTCCGGCCATCCTGTAACAGCGCTCGAACATTATTGACCAATCATCTATGTCATTCTTGGTGTATGGGATGATCACCGGGGTCCCTGTGGTCCCTGATGAGGAGTGTATCCTGACTATGTCCTTTTCGGGCACGGCGGCCAGGCCGAGCGGGTAACAATCTTGGAGGTCGGCCTTATCCGTGAATGGCAGCTTTTCGAAGCTTTCCTGATCTATAACTCCCGATAGGTCGACATCCGCGAACTTTTTCCCGTAGAACGGGCTGTCTTTTTTGATGGTCGACAGACGGCGCCTTATCGTTTCAAGCTGGTACTCGTTCATCATCATGATAATACGGCGCTGAACACTGAACAAGGATATAATATAAATGATTATTTTAGGTTAGTGACGTGCATATTTACACATTTTAAATGGATCTATATTCTTCAGCGCTAAGCATCATGCCTAGTTCCCCGTCATCTTCAATCTCTATCTCCGCCAGCCATCCGTCGGAATAGGGGGAAGAGTTCATAAGCGACGGCTCTCCTTCCAGAGCCTGATTTATGGAAAGAACCTTGCCTGAAAGTGGCGATATCAAAGGGGCTATTGCCTTGAAGCTTTCGATTGCCCCTATCTCTTCGTTCCTGGCTATGTGCCTCCCCACCACCGGCGGCTGTACATAGATGACTTCTCCCAGCTCTTCCTGGGCGCGGTCCGACAATCCGATTCTGGCCTTACCACCCGTTATCTCTGCCCATATTCCTTCCTTGGTGTAAAGGAGCCCTTCCTTAACTTTAGTCATTGCCCGTCAAGAGCATCGGACGCTAAAATCGCTTTCGCTTCCTCGCTCCCCCTCGCGGCCGCCTTTGAAAACCATCTCTTCGCATTCCTTAAGCTCTTTGCCATACCTTCCCCCGAAAGGGACATTTTTCCGAGCTGGCACATTGCTTCTTCGGACAATAGTCCGGCTGTCTTCAGCAATATTTTGGCGGCCGCTTCCGGATTTTTTGGCATGCCTCTGCCTTCCAGCTGCATGAGACCCAAACGATATCCTGCCTTGGCATACTCTTCCGAGAGACAGGTACGATAGATTTCTGCGGACATCGCATAATCAATCTCGACCCCTCGTCCCGTCTCGTACATAACGCCGAGCCTGTAATATGCGGGAATCGAGCCGCAGGCCGCCGCCTGCTCGTACCAGTATCTAGCAAGGTTCCAGTCCTGTTCCGTGCCTCGGCCGTCAGAATACAGGTCGGCGAGATTGAACATAGCCCTTGGGTATCCTAGCTCGGCAGACTTTCTGTAAAGTTCAAAACCTTTTTCAAAATTGCATGAAAGGCCCTCGCCGTGGACCCTCATATATCCCAGATTGCAAATTGCCTCCGCATTGCCCTGGTCTGCCGCAAGACCGAACCATCTGGCCGCCTCGCGCCGGTCCCGTACGACACCGTTACCAGTGAAGAAAAGATATCCGAGCGCGGTCTGAGCGTTCTGGTCCCCGGCTTTGGCCGCTTCGAGCTGTTCTTTGAATCCCACGGCCTCACCTGTACCTTCCCACGGACCTTCTTACGTGCAACTCGGGGTGTTCAACGAACATACCCAGGTAGTAAAGTGCCGCAAGGTATCCGCCGGCAGCTGCCATTGTGTAATATTTGATAGCGTCCACCTCGCTCTCCGCGAGCCCCCCTCCCACATCGTAAAGGCGCCCCAGCATGAATTGTGCATCGGCGGACCCGGCGTCGGCCGCCCTTGCCAGCAAAGAAAGAGATTTCTGCATATTGCGTCTCACATACATTCCTTCTCTATACATCAGCGATAGGAAGAACATCGCGTCCGGACTACCCAGTTCGGCCGCCTTCTCAAAATGAATGAAAGAATTCTTGTAGTCGCCCTCATCAAGATATCTGTTGGCAAGCACGTAAGCGGAATCCCTGGTGTCGCGCTCTATGGCAGCATCGGTCTCCTTGAGCTTCTTCATCCTGATATCGAAAGTATCCTTTTTCTCTCCCTGGAGACCGAGAATTACGGAATTCAGGCACAGGAGGCATCCGGCATGCCCCATTTCCGCACCGTACCTGTACCACCTTTTCGCCTCGATCTCATTGTGCACTATACCGTTCAGTCCGAACTCGTACCAGAGGCCGATATCCATGAACATGTCGGCGTTGCCTGTTATGGCCGTCGAAGAGTACCACAGCTCCGCTTCGGTGCGGCTCCTTTCGGTGCCGACTCCGTGACCGTACATGTATCCAAGGTAGAACTGAGCCATCGGAACCCCCTGCTTTGCGGATGTGGACATCCACTTGAAGGCTTCGTTTTGGTCCGGGGACACCAATATGCCTTTGATGTATTCGATGGCCAGGGTGTACTGGGCCTCAGGATTTCCCATCTCAGACGCGTTGCGCAGGTGCCTGAGGTACTCATATATGTCCTGATTGAAGATTATACCGTCGCGGTACATCTTTGCTATCTCCCACTCGGCCCTCGTGCAACCCAACTCGGCCGCGCGAAGATACCACACTACGGCCTGGTCAAGGTCCTGATCGAGACCTTTGCCGTAGTGATACATGTATGCGACACCAAGACATGCATATGGATCTCCGTCACCTGCATCCCTCAGGATTGGATCTTTCACGCCCCCTTAACCCACCCCTTGATTTAATTAGTTTTCATCCGAGATACAAAACAGCGGAAACATGTAATAATCAGGCCCGAAGCTGTCCGAGTAGCGCCGAAGCGTCGGAATCTCCCTGCTTCGCCGCCAGCTTGAGATATTTTTTCGCAAGCGGGAGGTTCTTCTTTACATGTTTTCCCTCGAGGTAAAGCCTACCGAGATAAAACAGTCCGTCGGAGAATCCGGCATCCGCCACCTCTTTTATGAGAGCCAGCCCCGATTCTGCGTCGGCTTCGGTACCGACTCCGGTCACCATCATCATACCATAGAATGCCTTCGCCGCGGGATGCCCCTGTTCCGCCGCGGCGCAGAACCACATCGCCGCCCTCTTCTCGTCCTTCGGGATGCCTCTGCCTTCATAGCAGAAACAAGCGAGTGCGTACTGGGAATTGGGTTCCCCCGCCTCGGCAGCATCGGTAAACAGCTCAACTGCCTTCCTGTCGTCCTTCTCGAAATACGTGCCGTTGGCATACATGCATGCCAGGCAATACTCGGCGGTTGCGTTGAACTGTTCGGAGGCCTTGCCGAACCATTTGGCCGCGGCGGCAAGGTCCTTCTCCAGCACCTGGCCCTCGAAACGCATGTTCGCATAGTCCAACATGGCCTGGGAATGACCTTTCTCGCACGCCTCGGTCAGTAGCGCCGTCGCCTTGGCCGGGTCTCTCGGAACTCCCTGCCCGAAGGCATAAAGCATTCCGAGCTGGTACATCGAGTCCGTCTCGCCCTGGTCCGCGGCCTTTGCGAAGAGCGTCGCCGCCTTTCTGAAATCGGGACGTCTGCCTGAAATATATAGAACAGCCAGATCGTGCTGGGCCTCCGGATGGCCTGCGGCCGCCGCGGATTCGTACCATTTCTGGGCCTCTTTAGAATCCTGTCTGATCCCATTTATGCCGCGGTAGTATGCATCGGCGATATGGAACATCGCCTCGGAGTTGCCGGCGTCTGCGGCGGACATGAGCCAGTATCTGGCCTTCTCCCTGTCCTTTGGGACGCCCTTTCCCATCAGATACATGAATCCGATCTTGTTCTGGGCGACATCATCGCCCTTCTCCGCGTTGACGGTGTACCAGCGGACGGCCTCGGAATGGTCCTTCTTGACGCATTTCTTCCCTTCGTCGTATATTTCAAACAGTTTTGCGCAGGCTTCGGTGTCGCGCTGCTCGCCTCTGAACTTCAGCCTTATCAGGGAATCGATCGCCCCGTTTCCTCCTTTTATTTCGGAAAGTGTCCTCGCCGCCCTTTCGTTGCCGGATGACGCTGAAACCGACATTATCTTCATAGCAGTCTCCTTGTCCTCGGGAACCGATGTGCCCGTGAAAAGAAATAACGAATACAGGTATCCAGCCTCCGGATCGCCGGCAAAAGACATGTCCTCCAGCAGGGAGCGGGCTTTTCCGAGGTTGTATTCCCTGCTTCCCACGTCCATATATCGGAGCGCGATGTTTTCCGCTGAAAGGCGGTCTCCGGTCTTCTCTGACATATCCCACCGATTATTGATGTTGCCTTTATTCCTTTCGCAGGGCGAATTCGACTGTCGACTGGGTTCTTCTTAAAGTAAAGAATATATCCGAAACCGCGCTGTATATTCCACATGGGCGATATTCGGTCCGGTCCTAGCGATGACCCAAGAGGATCTCTCGAGTGGGCCAAAGCAGTGCTGAGGAGCAGATCCGAAAAGGATTACGCGCTCGCGTATTCCGTGGTCGTCGACGCCGCGAAAAGCGGTTCGGAAGACGGCAAGTTCTGTCTTGGACTGATGTATGCGCGCGGCCAGGGCGTTGCTAGAGACCTTTCTGCGGCGGCCGAATGGTTCTCACGTGCCGCAGAAAGCGGCAGCCGGAGTGCCATGTACTATCTGGGTAAGATGTACTTCCGGGGCTACGGGGTTGCCAAGGACATAGCGAGAGCGGCAGAGCTGTTTTCCCTGCCGGCCGAAGACGGCGATGCCAGGGCACAATATTCGCTCGGGCTGATCTACTTCGAGGGCGATACGGTCCCGAGAAACCTGGAGGAGTCTGCAAAATGGGTTTCCATGGCCGCGGAACGCGGACACGCCGATGCCCAGTTCGTGCTAGGTCAATTCTACAAGACCGGTTGCGGGGTCAAAAAAGACATCAGCACCGCAATAGATTGGCTCGTGTCCGCCGCGATGAACGGCAACAAGGGCGCGCAGATACTTCTGGGCAACATGTACGTCGCCGGTGACGGAGTCGGGGTCGATCGCGACGAGGCGGACCGCTGGTACGACATGGCCGATGGAAGATGACCTTTATTTCAGACCGACTATCTTTCCGTCCGGCATAAGGTCCATACGCATCGCGGCGGGTATCGAGGGGAGGCCCGGCATGAGCGTCATGGAACCGCATATCGGAACCACGAATCCGGCCCCTGCCGAGAGCTGGACCTCCCTCACATTGAGGTCCCAGCCTCTGGGCGCGCCCTTTATTTTTGCGTTGTCTGTCACGGACGCCTGCGTCTTGGCTATGCATACGGGCAGTTTCCCGAAACCGCGCTTCTCGAGCTCGGATAGTGTCTTATCGGCCGCTGCCGAGTACGAAACGGTGCCGGCCCCGTATATCTTTGTAGCTATGGCCTCTATCTTCGATTTCAGCGTCGCGTCCTCCTCGTACAGGAAATTGAAGTTCTTCGGCCTGCGGCACTCTTCTACAACAGCCTCGGCAAGGTCCAAGGCACCTTCTCCTCCTTTCAGGAATGCCTCCGACTCCACGCAACGGACTCCGAGCTCCGTGCATCTTGCCCTTATCAGTCCGATCTGTTCTTCCGAGTCCGATTCGAACCTGTTGATGCTCACCACCAACGGAACGCCGTAGAGCCTCATGTTCTCTATGTGCCTATCCAGGTTCACAAGGCCCTTTTCCAGGCTGTCCAGGGTCATGGTCCCATCTTCCTTCAGATCGGCACCTCCGTGCATCATCAGAGCACGGACTGAAGCGACGATGACGACACAATCGGGAGACAGCCCGGACTGTCTGCAGACTATGTCCATGAACTTCTCCCCTCCCAGATCGGAAGCGAATCCTGCCTCGGTCACCACGTAGTCTCCCATCTTCAGGGCGGACCTGGTGGCTAAAATGCTGTTTGCGCCGTGGGCTATATTCGCAAAGGGGAAACCGTGGACGAACACAGGCTCGCCTTCGAGGGTCTGCACCAGATTGGGACATATTGCGTCCTTCAGAAGCACCATCATCCCTCCGACGCATCCGAGGTTCCCGGCCGTGACCGGCTCGCCTTCGATGTTGTACGCCACCACGACCCTCTCGAGCCTTGCACGGAGGTCTTCATATCCGGTAGACAGTGCCAGGATCGCTGAGATCTCGGACGCCGAAGTTATCAGGAATCCGCTCTCGTGGGGTATCCCGCCTACGGTTCTGCCGCCCAGTCCCACAATTATATTCCTGAGCTCCCTCGCGTTCATGTCCATGGTCTTCTTGAGAACGACCCTCGTGGGATCGATATTCAGCTCGTTGCCCTTGACCAGATGGTTCTCGACCACCGCGGAAAGAAGGTTATGCGCTGCGGAAACGGCATGAATATCGCCTGTGAAATGAAGATCGATGTTCCACATGGGATACACCTGGGACCTCCCTCCTCCGGTTGCGCCGCCTTTGATACCGAACACCGGGCCGAGTGACGGTTCTCTCAGGGCGCCGACAACTTTTTTGCCGATCTTTCCGAGACCTTGTATCAGTCCGATTGTGGTGACGGTCTTTCCTTCGCCGGCGGGAGTGGGGGTCACGGCTGTGACCATGATCAGTTTGCCGTTTTCGTTCACTTCGAAACGCTTCAGAACATCCAGAGGTATCTTTGCCACGTACTTGCCGTATGGAATTATATCCTCGTGGCCGAGTCCGAGTTTCGATGCTATTTCCGTGATCGGTTCCGCTTCAGCCTCGTATGCGATCTCGATGTCGGTCTTCATGATACGAGTTGAAGCGGGTCTGCCGTTAATAAAGGTGCGCGGACGGCCGGTCGTCGATAGCCAGAGGTTCGGCCTCGGACGCGGCGGCTACCAGAGACCTGCGACGAACCGAGGATATGGAAATATCGATGTACAATTATGTTCTTAGATGATATTAAGTATACCTTATCTAATGAGGAACCGCCGAAATGGAAAAAGGTGATTTCATGGACAACAAGAGGTACGAGGTCAATATAGGATTCGCAAGGAAACTGGCAGGCGGAGTGATAATGGATGTCACGACCCCAGAACAGGCGAAGATCGCTGAGAGGGCGGGCGCATGCGCGGTAATGGCCTTGGAACGCGTGCCCGCAGACATCCGCGCCGAGGGCGGAGTGTCAAGAATGAGCGATCCCAAGATGATAAAGTCCATCCGGGAGGCCGTTTCCATACCTGTGATGGCGAAGTGCCGCATCGGACACTTCGTCGAGGCCCAGGTCCTTCAGGCGATAGGCATAGACTGCATCGACGAGAGCGAGGTGCTTTCACCCGCCGACGACGTCTACCATATAGACAAGTTCGCGTTCGACGCCCCGTTCGTTTGCGGCGCGAGGGACCTCGGAGAAGCGCTAAGGAGGATAGCGGAGGGCGCATCCATGATCCGCACCAAGGGAGAAGCGGGCACCGGAGATATAGTCCAGGCTGTCAGCCACATGCGCAAGATCAACTCCGAGATGCGGTATATAAAGTCGATACTGGACGACGAGCTCTATGAGGCCGCGAAAGATATGCAGGTGCCCTTGGACCTGGTGAGATACGTGCACGAGAACGGAAAGTTGCCGGTGGTGAATTTCGCTGCGGGCGGAGTGGCAACGCCTTCTGACGCCGCGCTCATGATGCAACTCGGTTCCGACGGCGTCTTCGTAGGTTCCGGAATATTCAGGTCCGGAGATCCGGCGAAACGTGCCTCGGCCATCGTGAAGGCCGTGGCCGACTACGACAAGCCCGAGGTCGTTGCGGAGGTATCTTACGACATAGGCGAGGCGATGGTCGGAATAAGCAAGGAAGAGCTCTCGCTCCGCGGCACGAGGATGGCTGAACGCGGCCAATGATCCTGAAGGGCCCCGCGGGGCTCGGCCGGTAGTAAAATCTGAATATCGGCTAAGTCATCACTATCGAAAATGAAGGGATATTCGCTATACATCTTCGACCTCGACGGCACTCTCGTGGATTCCACCAACGGACTCATAGTATGCTACAGGAAAGCCCTCGACAAACTGGGCTTCCTGTACGACGAGTCTTGTCTTCCGGGTTTCACCAGGGAGCCGCTGTACGCCACGTACAGCAGGTTCGAGTCCCCGGGTATCGATTTCAAGATGTTCGAAGAGGTCATGTTCGACGAGTACCGCGTTTCGCTCGACCCCAACAGCTTCCCCTTTCCCGAGACCAGGTACACTTTGCAGAGGATCGCCGACGAGGGCCTACCGATATGCATAGCCACCCGCAGCTCCAGCAAGAGGGCCAAAAACGTCCTGACGATCCACAGGCTCATTCAGTACATCGACCATGTGGTGGGATATGACGATGTTGCAAAACAAAAGCCCGACCCGGAGTGCCTGAAGGTCTGTATGGCCCATTACGATATTCGCAAGGACGAGGTACTGTTCGTCGGAGATGGGGAGACCGACATGATGGCCGCGGAGGCTTTCGGTGTCGACGGCGCACTGATAGACCGCAACGGTCTGGGCGAGGACTGCAGATGCACATACCGCATAGAGAGTCTGAGGGAACTGTTTTGAGATACGGCACATACATATTCGATTTCGACAACACGCTGTTCGACACTCGCGGCGGGTACGAAGCGTGCTACAGAAAAGCCTTCAGGATCTTCGGGATGGCTTACGACCCTTCAAAATATTACCAGTACATCAGTACGCCGCTTCATGCCATCTTCGAAAAGCATTATCCCGGATGCCCGTGCAAGTACCGTGAGTTCGTCGCAGAGTTCGTGAGAGAGGCGGAAAACTCGGTCGTCGACACCGCCGTGCCTTTCCCCGAGACAGTTGAATGCATAGAAAAACTGGCAGATTCGGGAAAGAAAATGGCCATAGTGTCCGGGTCCTATGAATCATACATTAATGACATTCTCGATAACAACGGGTTAAGAGGACATTTCGGCACCGTGATAGGATACGAGAGCTCATTGCACCCCAAGCCGGACCCTTATCCGATAAATCTCTGCATTGAAAATCTCGGCATCCAGCCCTCGGAATGCGTCTACATCGGGGACAGCCCCGGCGACATAACCGCCGCCAAACGTGCAGGAATAGGAAAGATACTTGTCGACCGCCACGGGAGCGGCGGAGAGGTGGAGGCCGACCGCATAATATCCGATCTGACCGGGCTATTCGATCGGGACAAATCATTATATTAAGCAAATGTCCTACTTCGGATTTCTATGAGCGAGGCATTGATACGTTCTGAGAAACTCCTGCTACTCGCAGTGGCGGTAGCCGTGCTCATGGACGGCATGGACGGCAGCGTCGTATATGTCGCTCTGCCATCCATAGCGACCAGCCTCGGAACGGACACCGCTTCAGCATCCTGGGTCACCGTGGTGTATTTCATGGTGCTTGCAGGGCTGATCCTATTCTTCGGAAGGATAGCGGACCGCGGGGCGATACGGAAGGTGTTCGTGTCCGGCTTCGCAATATTCACATTGGCGTCGTTTTTTTGCGGAATATCGGACTCTTTGGGCATGCTGCTGGTCTCAAGGGTTGTCCAGGGGGTAGGGGGGGCCATGATGGCCGCGGCCTCGCCGATGATATGCGTGAAATATATATCCAGAAACAAGCTGGGACTGGCCCTGAGCGTTACCACGCTGGGCAGCGCTCTGGGATATTCCATAGGGCCCGCGATGGGAGGTATCATCACAGACCTGCTTTCGTGGCACTGGATATTCCTGATCAACATACCCATAGGCATAGCTGCGATCGCAATAGCCATGTACGCAATGCCCAAAGACGGCCCGACGGAGAAGAGGCCTTTGGACTTCCCGGGTACGGCGCTGCTGTTCGGCTCCATAGCGTCGGCAATATATGGCCTGGAGATAAGCGCCCACCCCGGTGCCGGATGGCATTTCGCCGCTTCGATGGCCGTATGCCTGGTCCTTCTGGCATTGTTCGTCCTGAGGGAGCTTAGATTCCATCTGCCTCTCATCGACGTCAGGATATTCAAGACGAAGGCCTTCGACCTGATGATACTGGCGTTCCTGATTTACAATCTTGCATTCATGGGTATTTTCTATCTCTTGCCATTCTACATGGACATCAGCCTTGGATTCTCTCCGAGTCAGACCGGCCTTTATCTGCTGATACCTTCGGCCATCACCGCCGCCGTATGTCTTCCTCTCGGCAGGTGGTCCGACCGGAAGGGCAAGAGATGGTTCGCAGTTTGCGCATGCCTATGCCTTTTGACGTTCAACGTGCTGCTGTGGCTCATAAACATGGACTTCGGACTTTGGATGCTGGTGCCGGTGGTCATACTCATGGGAATATCGTGGGGCCTGGCCGGGGGCCCTATGGCCGGACGCGTGGTCGAGCACGCCCCCAGAGGGAACGAAGGGATGGCATCGTCGGTTATGTCCATGTTCATCTATCTGGGCTGCGGCCTTGGAACCGCCCTTTTCGCCGCATTCTTCTCGATTGCGTCCGGAGCCCCGGGGATCAGCTTCTCGATGCTCAGCATACCCGAGTTCACCAACGGATATTCCGCGGCCCTGCTGTTGGCCATAGTCCTATCGGCAGTGACCGTTGTGCTGTCCTTCATCGTGAAGGATTCCGACATAAGATATTCGGACTTTGACCCGTCAGAGATCTCGGATGCGAAAGGAACGGACCAGGACGCGTCCCCCCGCACCTGAGCCTACGGGTTGTCTTAAGGAGGACTAAAAATAGATAAACCGAGAAGGCGTTGGGCGTTCCATGAAATACGAGTGTCTTCTATGCGGCTACATCTACGACGAGGAAAAAGAGGGTGTTCCCTTCGACGAGCTGCCCGATGACTGGGTCTGTCCGGACTGCGGTTCCTCCAAGTCTGATTTCCAATACTGCGAAGATTGATCATTCCCCGTCGCCGTCGATGCGGACGAACTGGGTGTTCTGAGCCCTTCGAAGCTGTTCCAGCACTTGCTTGGCTTCCTCGCTGCCCTGCTCCGCCGCCTTGGACATGGATCTCACTCCTTTGTCGGG
>JBFXEL010000003.1:82381-116040 GCA_050180115.1 Candidatus Methanomethylophilaceae archaeon | reverse complement strand
TCATACTCCCGGCATAAGGCCGAATATATAAATTCATTTTCTGGCACATAGTTTACTCTGGGATGTAAACAGGAGCTCATGTGGTCCCGTTCCATCTGAGTTCGATGGCTTCGCCGCAACATAGAACGACGAATATCCCGCATCCGTCGCACTTGACGGCGTCCACATGAGTACGCCGACCCATTGCGGCAGTCTCATCTTTTTCAATGTGTATCATACCGAGAGGGCATTTCCTCATAGGTTCGCAGTACTCCTTCAGCGAAGGACATTTTTCCATATCGATGTACGCCTTGATCTTACAGGCCCCCTGATTCTTGTCCACGGACTCCTGGTTTATTGACTATTTCTTACACGGTGTTTTTCTTCGATTTTGCCGGTTTTTTATGGGTCATTTTATCAGATTTTTTACATGCTCTTGCATATCCTTACCCTCGTTCACGGCCGTCTGAATAAGTATAAATATAGCGCGGCGTAATGTATTTGTATATTCGAATATGCAAATATATTATCCGGGAGATCATCCGATGGAAAATATTATCGATGTCTTGAAAGCACTGTCCGATGAGACCAGGCTTAGAATGATTAGTCTGTTGAAGGTCAGAGAGTTGTGCGTATGCGATATCATGGACACCCTGGAGATCACTCAGACAAAGGCATCGAGGCATCTTAAGAACCTGAAGGCCGCAGGACTTGTGGAAGACCGCCAGCGGGCCCAATGGGTGCATTATTCCATCGCACACAGCGCCGATGACCGTCTTCTCGACGAACTAATCGCCAGGGCACGTGCCTCGGAACCATACATATCGGACCTGATAAGGTTGGAGGAACGCAAAAACAGATGCGGAAAAGAGTGCTGAAAAATATCCGGCGCAGGAAAAAAAGGGCTTTTTATGTGCGAAGAAAAGAGATCTGGCATCGGTGTTTTTGAGAAGTATCTGACGTTGTGGGTTTTGCTATGCATGGCCGCAGGCATACTCATAGGTAAATTCGCATCCGCGATCCCGGACTTCCTGGAGTCGCTGGAGATAGCGGGCATAAACATCCCCATTGCAATCCTGATATGGTTGATGATCTATCCTATGATGATGAAGGTCGACTTCAAGTCGATCATGAACGTCAGGAAACATCCCGAGGCCATCCTGATTTCCACAGGTAGCACCTGGGGGATCAAACCGTTCCTGATGTTCGGACTCGCCACGCTGTTCTTCACATTGATATTCAAACCGTTTATACCAGAGGGCCTTGCGCAGGACTTCGTGACCGGAGCCGTGCTTTTAGGAGTTGCACCGTGCACCGCCATGGTGTTCGTATGGAGCGCCCTGACCGAGGGTGACCCAGCATATACGTTGGTGCAGGTATCGATTAACGATATTCTCATCCTGATATTGTTCATCCCGTTGGTGCACCTTCTACTGGGAATAAACGATGTCGCGGTCCCCTGGGACACACTGGCGTTTTCTGTCGTACTGTTCGTCGTCGTGCCTCTGGTCGCAGGTGCGGCAACGCGCGTCCTGACGGTGAGAAAAAGGGGTATCGAATACTTCGACAAGAAATTCATTCCGAAATTCGGCGGAATCACCAGTATCGGCCTTCTGCTCACTCTCATACTTATATTCTCTTTCCAGGGAGACGTCATAGTGGAACAGCCTCTATTCGTTCTTCTTATAGCAGTGCCCCTGGTATTGCAGAACATCATCTCCTGGAGCCTCACATACGGCCTTTGCATCTGGACCAGACAGCCGCACAGAATCGCGGCCCCGGTCTCGCTCATCGCCGCCTCTGATTTCTTCGAGCTTGCGGTCGCAGTGGCAATAGCTCTTTTCGGACCCGGCTCGCCGGTCGTCCTGGTATGCACGGTGGGAGTCCTCACCGAGGTACCGGTGATGCTGCTCCTGGTGAAAATCGTTAACAAGACAAAAAACAAGTTCCCGCAGGACGTCGGGGAAGACACAAAAACGACGACTTGAGAAATTATAAACGGCAGTCGCAACCAAGGTTGATTTCATGGAAGACAAAGAAGAGATAAGAGAATCGATAAGGATAAATTATTCGAATGTGGCCAGGGGAGAATCCAAAGGATGCTGTGGAGGGGGGCTCGGATGCTGCAGCCCTATTGAAATCAAAGAGGCATCTATGATGATAGGATATTCGGAGGAGGACTTCGATGGCATTCCCTCGGGGGCGAACATGGGGCTGGGGTGCGGGAATCCGGTCGCAATTGCCTCTCTGAAAGAGGGAGAAAGAGTCCTCGACCTTGGAAGCGGGGGAGGTTTCGATTCTTTCCTTGCCAGAAGAAGGGTTGGAGAGACCGGATTGGTCATCGGGGTCGATATGACACCCGAAATGATCAAACTTGCAAGGAACAATGCAAAGAAAAGCGGCTTCGACAACGTTGAATTCCGCCTGGGAGAGATAGAAAATCTCCCTGTCGCAGATTGCTCCGTTGATGTGATCATATCTAACTGCGTAATCAACCTTTCCCCGGACAAAAAGCGCGTCTTCGAAGAAGCCTACAGGGTTCTGAGGAGGGGCGGCAGGCTTTCCATATCTGACGTGGTCGCCACAGCGGACATCCCGGAAGAAGTGAGAAACAACCTTGCCAGCATTTCGGGCTGCATCGCAGGCGCAGAGCACGCGGACAGGCTGGAGGATATGTTGAAGAGCGCAGGTTTCATCAATATACGAATGACGCCCAAAGACAACAGCAGAGAAATCATTAGAAGTTGGGAACCGGAAAGAAATTCAGAAGACTTCGTCGCGTCATATATCATCGAAGCAGAAAAACCGCAGTAAAGGAGCTGAACGTGCGGAGACAGACTGTATGTTGCTTTTGTATGCGTACATAATTCCTGCCGTTCCCAAATAACAGAGGCTTTGGGCAAACATTATGCGGCAGATATGTTCGAAAGCTATCCCACCGGTACGGAGACATAGTCGCACATCGACGAGGGCACGGTAAGACTTATCAAAGAGATCTACAACATCGACACGGAGAAGACCCGGTATCTAAAAACCGTGGACGAGCTTCCGAGAATCGATATCGAGATAACGATGGGGTGCAGCGCGTCATGTCCCTATTTGTATGCAGATTCTTCAGAAGACTGGGGGCTGGAAGATCCCAGGGGAGGGGGGATGATGCCATAAGAACGGTGATCTAACGAATCGATTTTGAGATAAATGAACTGGCAGATAGCCTTCGGTCTCGAATTCACCCTCGGCCCTATGAAGTAAAACATTGCCGTACTTGTGCGGCAGTATATCTCTCCCAATGGGTTGCCGATAGCCTGACCGGATCACTTGACCAGTATCAGGAGCATCTTGAACCGGGTCACTCCCTTAACTGAGTGCGGTATTCCTTTCGGCATGACGATCGAATCGCCTTCCTTCAGATGAAACTCCTTCCCGCCGATGACAATTTCGCCCTCTCCGTCCAGAGCAACGACGAAAGCGTCTCCGGGTGCGGTATGCGCGTTCAGACCTTCGCCCTCGTCGATAGCGATCACGGAAAGATTGAGGCTGTCCCTCTTCACTAGTGTAAGGTTGACGACTTGACCGGGACGGTATTCCACCATCTCTTTTGCAGCCATCTTGGTCGAAACGTCGATGTTCTTGATAAATTCCCCTTCCATGGGAAGTAATATGCTTGCATACTTAACTGGTTTTGCTGCCGATATCGTCACATCGGTTTCTTCGGGGATGACGTAGACCTCGCCTGCGGAGATCTCGGCTGGAGGTTCCGAACCTATATACAATATCCCGCTGAGTACCAGTATGATGTTATTATAGGGGGCCTTCATCTCGCTGATCTCCTCTCCCTCGTCCAGAAAGTATACGTATATCTCCGCCGATCGAGAGTACGACACGCCGTAGCTTATTGTCTGACCCCTTCCCTCCGAAACCAGGTCCTCCAGTCTGAATTTTTTTGTATAACCGACCTTCCTGAAGACCGACATAAGGGTGACATAGCCTCAATGAACAATATACTTCCCTGTTCAGGCCTTTTCCCAAATAACTGTAAGAAGGTAAAATACACTTATTGCGGTATTTGTCCATGGACAACACGCTGACAGTTTTTGATTCGGAATATGCCCGCTCCGAGCACCGTTCCGATTACGAAAGGTTCAAGAAATCCATGGATGCCCTTGCAAAGAACGGTATCGGGATCAAATATGTGGACTGCGGGTCGGTGGCGGATGTTGCAGGGGACGGGGAGGCCCGAGAGATCGTGGAATCCGAGGGCTTCGGTTCCCTTCCGATCGCAGAATACAACGGAGTGGCGATAGCGATGGGCGAATACGTTTCGGACCGGGACCTTGCAGACTTCCTGAACGTTCCAGACGGTGTCCTGAGCGTTGACCGCTCAAAGCCTCCCGCGCTCAACGAACTGGGCCCATCGTGCTCATGCGGCTCCGGCGGAACGGTCCCCAAGTGATCAGAGAATCTTCCAGGACCCGGAGCGGCGGCTTCCGATCCTGACCAGCAAACCGTCCGACTTGAGGTCAGAGATATGACGTTCGACCTGACGCCTGCCAAGGCCTACGACCTCCGACAACCGGCCGACGGTTATGCTGCGGTCGGAGGATATCGCTTCAAGTATCCTTTCGGCCGCAGGGGCCCTCTCTGCCCGGGGAGCTCCCCGTCTGACGACCGATATCGTTACGGTACCGGACCTGTAGTCTTCGTCGATGGCCGCTTCATATCCCGCCGCATCCATCTCCGATAACGCCCGTCCGAGGCCGCGGCACGGAGAGACCGTGCCCAGGATCTTTGCCACTGCCGGATTCCTGCGGTCTTTGGCGCCTTTCACCGACAGCTCCCTCCCTGCACGGAACAGTCCAGAGTTTGATATCTTGACATTACCTTCCATACATTCCACGGAAACTCCGTCACCGAAGTGGAAATCAGAATGTGCCAGTGCATTGATTATCAGCTCTTTGGCCGGTCCCGATATCTCCGGAAGGCGAAGATCGATAGCATCTGATACATCAAGGTAGTAATCTGCGATATTACCCGTCCATCTTCCGTCTTCTGAATCTATCAGTTTTTTCTCGTCCCTATATCGGAGACGGTAGCCAGGATATACCGATGAAGCAGTATAGTAATCAGAAAAGAGGAGGACCCCTGCATTGGTCGGCTTCAGCCACCCGTCCGAATCGACCGCCGATAAGGTGAACGACAGGAACTCGTCATCGCTGCGGCCCTCCCATATATGGCCCTTTTTTATTACCGACTTCCTGAAGGCCCTGACTGAATCTGTGCTGATGATCGAAATGTCCAATCCCGTAGGTTCCGTGTCGGATCCAGCGTCCGAACTGTCTCTGATCATCGACCTGACGCTATCGGAACCGCACCTCACCGTTTTACCTTCCGACCTAACGAACGTGCCGGTTTCACACGAACCACCGATAAAAACGGGCCGGACATATCTTTCGGCAGATGGAACTTTCACAAAAAAACCATCCGGCGTTTTTACTATATCCGATTCCATGAGGATATTTGAACTGACGACCGAACGGTCGAAAAGTCCCTTTCTTATCTCGGCCATCGTCTCTTCCGAGTCAGAATCAAAGCTCCCTTTGTTGAAAACACTGATGTGTCCGCCGCCCGAATTCGCGAACGCCGAATAATTTTCCCAGAATTTCAAGGGAAGGCAGTTCTGCAGGGGCATACCCTCTGTTCCCATCCCCTCCGGCCGGCTGGCCTTATCTTCCGCGTAGCGCATTCACGCATCTCATAATAACAATCTTAATAATAGAATATAAAGCTACCGATTATTATGTCTTTTTAAAGACTTTTTATTGGATTATTTATGACAAATTAAAGACATTATTATGACATTGAACCATTATTATAATGTCATTTATCTATATTATGTCTTATTTAATCTGGATGATATCAGATTCCCGCGACGACTGCGTGATATAATTTGAAAAGAATCAAGTACAACGCCGTTATTGACGTACCATGGATGAAGAAAAAACCAAAGGCCAACAGCTCGCTGAAGAACTGTTGATAAAGCCCAAGGGCCTTGGGGAGATCGACAACTCTATTCTAGCAGAATCGACGGAGTTTTGCGAGGAATACAAGAAATTCCTTTGGAACAAGACCGAACGAGAGGTCGTCGACTACACGATACCCATCCTCGAATCAAAAGGATATACGGAGTATGTGAGGGGAAAGAAATATTCTCCCGGCGAGAAATTCTACATGAACAACCGCGGAAAAGGCCTCCTCATGGTGACCATGGGTTCCAAGCCCGTTTCCGAGGGAATGCGCATCGGAGTGAGCCACATTGACAGCCCCAGGCTGGATTTCAAGCCCAACCCGCTGTTCGAGAGCACGGGGATGGCTTATTTTAAAACCCACTACTACGGCGGGATCAAGAAGTACCAGTGGTTCGCGATTCCGCTTTCGCTGCACGGCGTCGTCTGCAAAAACAACGGCGAGACCGTTAAGATATGCATAGGCGAGGAAGAAGGCGAGCCCCAGTTCTGTGTCACGGACCTGTTGCCGCACCTTGCCAGGAACCAGATGAAACAGCCTGTCGCCGAGGCCTTCAACCCCGAGAACCTGAACATCCTGATAGGGTCATGGCCCTACGATGATGAAAAAGTCTCCGACAAAGTGAAGCTGAACATAATGAACATCCTGTCTGAGAAGTACGGCATTTCGGAGAAGGACTTCCTTTCCGCCGAACTTTGCGCCGTTCCCGCCGCCAAGCCCATCGACCTAGGCCTCGACAGATCTATGGTCGGAGCCTACGGCCAGGACGACAGCGTCTGCGCCTATGCCAACCTTATGGCCGAACTGGATGCGAAAGATCCGGAGTTCACGACGCTGACCGTGTTCGCCGACAAGGAAGAGACCGGGTCCGATGGAAACACGGGGATGCGCTCGTTCTTCTTCCGGGACTTCATGGAGGACATCGCCGACACTTACGGCCTGAAGGTCCGCCACATACTCCAAAGGTCCATGTGTCTCTCGTGCGATGTGAACGCCGCGATAGACCCCGCATTCATGGATGTCTACGAACCGACAAACTGCTCATACCTGGGCCGCGGCCCGGTGGTATCCAAGTACACAGGGTCCGGAGGGAAGTATTCTACCAACGACGCCTCCGCCGAGACCATGAGCTTCTTGCGCAGCATCCTCGACGGGGCGGGAATACCTTGGCAGGTCGGGGAGCTGGGGAAGATCGAGGCGGGAGGCGGTGGAACAATCGCTTCGGAGATCTCGCTGCACAACCTCGACACAGTGGACATGGGTGTCCCGGTCCTTTCCATGCACGCGCCTTTGGAAGTTGTGTCCAAGGCGGACGTTATGATGCTTTATAGAGCGATTAAAGCGTTCTACGAGTGCCCGAAACAGAAGCCGTGAAACCTTTTTCCGGCCTCGCCGGCCGGAAAACAAACATCATGCCTCTTTGGAAGCGACATAGATATTCACGGCACCGAACGACCTGGCATAGCATCTGACGTCGCTGAACCCAGCCTTCCGGAATATTTCGACCATCGCGTCCCCATATGGAAAACCTTCGATCGAAGATGTGAGCCAGTCGTAGGCCGGCTGCCTTCCATCTATGGCCATTCCCCTGTCGTACTTACGGCCGTAGTGAGGTATCACATGATTCATATAGAAGTTGTAAAAGGGCTTGACGAGCCTGTTGCTGGGCCTTGCCAGCTCGGCGACCACACACTTTCCGCCGACCTTAAGCATTCTGTGCATCTCGCCCACTGCCTTCGGGATATCGGTGACATTCCTGAGCATATATCCAGATGTCACCGCATCGAACATACCATCGGGCATCTTTATGTCCAATGCATCCCCTACGACGAACTCCACGTTCGTGATCCTAAGGTCCGTCATCTTCTTTTTCGCAAGTTCCAGCATCGCCGGGGTTATGTCCAGTCCCACTACCTCTCCGCCGACCGCCTTACCCGCGACGAGGAAAGCGATCTCTCCGGTCCCCGTGCCCACGTCAAGGCACCTTTTACCCTGAAGGTTGCCGAGCTTCTTCATCATGAACTTGTGCCAGCGCTTGATCATCCCCATGGACATAATGTCGTTCATCTCGTCGTAGTAGGATGCGATCTCGGTAAAAACGTCCTTGACGTAAACTTCCTTGCCGTCGAATTGGTTACCAAGCTTTTCGTCGTCCATCAAATCAGCACGGGAACAACCGATACACCTATTAAATAACCTATCGCGAGCAACCCGCCGAAGTGCCAATTATGTTTGAATGCCTCGGGTACCAGCATGAAGCTGGACCTTTTGTCCTCGGGAGCCTTCAGAGAATTGAGGTAAAGGTTGCGATAATCGATGAGGGCGACGTATGCCAGAACGCAGGTCCATGGTACCGCTCCGATGACGATGGCGACCGCCAGTACCGGATAGCACATGGCGTTCACCGTGCGGTAGAACCTCAGCGCCCCCTGGTAGCTCATATGCCCGGAAAGCGTCCCTACGCAGGCATCTTTATCACTGTAGTAGTCTCTGGTCTCATTCCCGCTCAGGACCCCCGTGATGGTAAAGGCATTCGGGAGCCCCAGGATGACCGTTTCCAACGAAACCGCGCCGGCCATCGTGTAATATGTCCCTGCGGGCATCAGTACGCCCATCAGAAAGAAAGTGCTTATCTGGCCCATCGCCCTGTATTTGTATGCCACTCCAAGTGTGTATGACCCCGCCCCCAGTATGCCCAGGATTCCGAACGCGAGTATTCCCCAGCCAATATACCATATGAAGACCGTCCCGATCAGGGCTGTTATGGCAAGGCAGGCAAGTCCTGCACCTAGAATCTGTTTAGGCCTCATTTTTCCCGAAACGAGCTCAGGAGAACGAGAATGATTATCTTCCGTGTCCGTGCCTTTGACAAAGTCCCCGTAAGTATTGAGCAGGTTGGCTGCAGACTGCAGCAGTATACCTCCCGCCAGAACAAGTATGAAAATCCACCAGTTGAAAACCCCGTCATTGAATGCCACGACGCCTCCGAGCACCACCGGTACCACCGCCCCGTGGAGAGTCCAGGGCCTGAACGCGTTGTACCATCCCGCTTTCACGGGCGCAACCTCCGCCATGTTTCGATGCGTACGCAATCCTTTTACATAACGTTAACCTGACACATGGGCATGAGGGTAAAAGAAATTCTCACGAGCAGCGCGATAGTCATGTCCATCGCTCTGGTATTTTCATTGTTGCTGAACCTATCCGGCTATTTCCCCGAAGATGTGCTAGTCCCGGAAATTAGGGCCGACATAACGGTCTTCGTCCTTGCAGTGATGATGACCATCTCGCTCTCACGCATACCCTATAGAAATCTCGACCCAGTGAAAAACAGGCGCTCCGTGACCCGCGCTATGATCCTGGGTCTTGTGGTCGCGGCAGTCATCCCCCTTGTCGGTTATCTCCTGATGAAGGACACCCCTTGGGGAGGGTACTCGGCCGGCCTGGTTTTCATCGCCGCCGCTCCCTTCGCCGCCTCTGTCGCCCCGCTTTCTTATACCCTCAGAGGCGACATGGAGCATGCCGCCAGAAGCACCATAATCGTGTATGTGGCATCCCTCCTCTGGATACCTTTCATAATCTACGTCATGTTGGGTAAGACCATGAACATGACCGATGTGATCATCACCGTGGTGGAGATCATCGGTGTGCCCCTGGTACTTTCCAGGTTGCTTACCAAGGTGAAGATAGAAAGAGCCACCATGTCCATCATGATGAATCTCTTCATCTCGTTCCTGGTCATACTGTCGGTAAGCCCCACAAACTTCCCGCGGGAAATAACGCCTCTGCTCCTCTTCGTGCTGATTGCGGGCCTCAGGACTTTCGCCCTCGGATCCGGCGTTGAGTATGCCGAGAAGAAAATGGGCATCGACTGGCACCAGCGCATTACCGATGTGCTCATGGTATCGTACAGGAACAAGGGGATTGCAATAGCGATGTGCGCCGCGACCATGGGACCCGCGGTCGGAGTAGCGATGGTCGCAATAGCCACCTCGATTGTGGTGGAGATCTGCTGGGTCATCTTCATGGATTCCGCGCTGTTCTCGAAAAAGAGGATGCGCAGGGAGATCGGTTCAGAAGTCAGTGATACGTGAGCGCCTTTCCGTGATTTCGGTCACGGTGTCCGTATCTCTCACTTTACCGTATAGCATCTCTGATTCGGGGTCGTATATCTTGGATGCCCGCCGGTCTCCTGCGGCCCGGTTCGCATAGCAGTAGACACAGTTGTGCATGCATGTGTCGTAAGCGCCTATGTCGATGTTCCTCACACATCTGCAACCGTCCCTTATGTTCCCCGGGGCATCCTCGAAGGGGACTCCCAGAGAGATCATGGTCTCCCGGTCTATGCATCCCCGATTGTCGATCCCATACTCTGGATATCCACGGGACGAGCAGCAGAGACTCGCCCGGATGCCATGCTCTTTCGATATCGCACCTGCCATCCTCATGAAGTCCTCTCTCTGGATTTGGGAGGATAATGACAGAGGTCTGGCACTTTTAAGTTCCTCAAATTTAGGATACATGTCCAAAAAGCTGAAGATACACCTCTCCGTATGGTCCGAAAGCTCTGAACAGAGGAGCCGGAACTTCCTCTCGTGATATCTCATGTTGTGCCTTTCGTCGATTATCACAGGGTCATAACGCCAAATGGTTCGTTCCATTCCTATCTTTTCCGAGATCTCTCTGAACGCATCTGCGACGAAACCCTTATCGGGAACTCCGGGCTCAAGGTCCCTGCCGTACGGAGTTATGGTCACCTGGAAGATCATGTCGTACCCCATTCCGATTATCTCGTCGAGGTACGGCAGTATCGGTCTGGGATCCTTGGATATGAAATACAGGCATCCTGCGCTCCTGCGATCGAGGTCCACCCTGTAGACGACCTCGTCGCAGATTGGATTCCGGACCATAGCGTATCCTGCCCTGAGCCGATTGATCAGCCATTCCGCGTGGAACGCCGGTATGTCGGTACGCCTGCTGGCGCAGATTATCACGAAATCCTATATGTGATGTGCATGATAAACATTCAGGAGGAGACCGAATGACAGCTAACAGGTATATTTTCACTTATGTGACACTTTTTGGAAAGTTCAGCATAAGCGAAGACGGCGAAGGCAACATCTGCGGACTTTATCTGCCATGCAGCAACCTTCCCTGCACCATTGACCGGGAGACAGATGCGATAGCGGAGGCGGCATCTCAACTCAGGGAATATCTTTCGGGAAGCAGGAAGGTCTTCGACATTTCCCTGTCATATGAGGGATCGGAGTTCCAGACTGCAGTTTGGAAAAGAATTCTGGAGATACCCTACGGCAAGACGGCCACATACAGTGAGATTGCCGAAGACATCGGAAGTCCGGGAGCGTCGAGGGCGGTGGGCACGGCCTGCGGTAAGAATGCTATACCTGTGTTCATCCCCTGCCACCGGGTCGTACCATCTTCCGGGGGCATCGGGTCGTATGCCGGAGGGAAGATGATGAAAAACAAGCTTTTGAAGCTGGAGGCGGAATTCCTTTGACCAGGATCCTCGGAACTCTTCAGGAGGAGAGCGACGCCAAATACAGGGAATTCAACAGCATCATCATAAAAAGCGGGAAGCCGGTCGTGGGCGTGAGGATACCTGCCCTGAGAGAGATCGCATCCGGACTGATGAACGGGGACTGGCGTTCCTACCTTTCCGAAGAAGCCTCGGTACTGGAGGAGGACATCGTCGCCGCCCTGATAATAGCCAATGCCGAAATGCCACAGAAAGAAAGGCTGGAACTTACGAAAGAATTTGTTCCTTCCATAGATAACTGGGCCGTCTGCGACATACTTTGCGGAGATTGGAAGACCTCTCCCGAAACCCGGAGTGAACTTTGGGATTACTGCGGGGAGATGATGTCTTCCGGAGAAGAGTTCAAAATGCGATTCGGCGCCGTCATGATGCTGACCAAATTCCTGGACGACGAACACATAGACGGCATCCTGGGAAGATTATCGTCTTTCAGCAACGAGGGATACTATTACAAGATGGGGGCGGCTTGGGCGCTGTCCTACTGCTACCTGAAATATCAGGAAAAGACCGAGGAGCTGCTCGGGTCAGGCAGGCTCGGCAAAGAGATTCAGAACCTTACCGTACGCAAAGTAAGGGAATCCCGCCGTGCGGACGGTGCGATGCGCGAAAGGGTGAGGGCTTTCAGGCTGTGAGCTCGTAAACCTTCTGCCTTATCTTCTCCGCGTTCTCCTTCCCGATCCTTGCGCCTTTCCTCTCGAGGAAAGTCCAGTTCCTCTCTCTGCATATTGGCTCGAACTCCTTCGATGTCACGGCGACAACCTTGCCGTCATGCAGAGCGTTGTTGTTCAGAAGTATCCTGAACATCTCCTTCGGTACGCAGACGACCACCATGTCGAATCCTCTGGAGACGTATTCGAGGACACCCGCATAGTCTTTCCTCGCCTGGGCGGCCTCATACTGCTCCTTGTTGGACATGGCGTAAGTGTAGCAGGATATGGCATATGTGCTTGGAACGAACCCGAACAGGGTGGATATTATGCCGAAAGAAATGTTGCATTTCCCGTTCCCTTCTTTTCCGAACTCGGCATCGAGGTCCTTGAAGAAATCTCTTACCTCGGTGACACGGCCCCCGAATATGTCTCCGGCCGCCTCCAGCTTCTTAGAAAGAAACACTTCGGAATCGTTGGTCACTATCAGGACGTTTTTCTTGCCCGTCTGGGGCGCGCATATGGGTTCCATCATTTTCACCTCTTTGTCGAGAATCTGTAAGCTATATTGCAACTGCCTTCCGCAGACACCATGCACGGTCCGCTGGGGTTGCTGGGCCTGCAGGACTTCCCGAACATGGGGCATTGCTCCGATGTTATCAGTCCGCGGAGCACCTCTCCGCACCTGCATCCTTTTGCCTCTTCCTCGACCTGCGGAGTCTTGGATATTATCTCCTCGTGCACTTTGGTGGCGTCGTGGTCTGCGTACGCCGCCCTAAGTGCCAGAGCGCTCTTTTCGATTACAGGGAATCCCCTCCAGGTCCTGTCCACTGGCTCGTATGTGCGGTCCATCAGATCTCTGGCCTTCTTGTTGCCGTGCTCTTTGACAAGACGGGTGTACTCGTTCTCCACTTCCGACCTTCCTTCTGATATCTGTTTTGCCAGCATGTAACATGACATCAGGATGTCGAGCGGCTCGAAACCTGCGACTACCTGCGGCACTTTATACTTCTCCGAGAATGGCTTGAACATATCCAGTCCGGTCACCACGGCAACATGGCCGGGCATTATGAAGCCGTCTATCTTGTTCTCCCCCATGTCCAGCAACGCTTGTATTACAGGCGGGCATATCCTATGGCAGCTGTATACCGAGAAGTTCTCGGGAACATCGTCCCTGTTCAGAGGGACGCAGGTGGAGGGGGCTGTCGTCTCGAAGCCCACTCCCACAAAGACCATGTCGCTGCCGAGGTCCCTGGACATTTTCACGGCATCCTCGACCGAATATACGATACGGACATCCGCCCCACAGGCTTTGGCATCGAACAGAGAACCTATCGGAGTGGGGACCCTCATCATGTCTCCGAAAGCAGTAACGGTGACGCCGTTCTTCGCCAGGGTGATAACTTCTGCGATCTCCCTGCTGGTTGTGACGCAGACTGGGCAACCGGGCCCCTGGCATATCTGAATACCGGAATCGGTCAGCATCTGGTCCAGGCCGAAACGGACGATTGTATCCTGATGTGTACCACATATGTGCATTATCTTACATTTTACATCCAGTTCTTTGATGCCTTCCACGATACGCTTCGCGGTCGCCTCGTCCCTGTATTTGAACATCAATCCGCCTCCTCTATCTCCAAAGACCTGACACAGCATGACTGTCCGGACGTGACCTTAACATGGCCTCCGCACTCCGGACATGAGAGCACAGGTATCGCGTGCGAACTGAAATCTCCGGCATCCAGCATCGTGACGGGTCCGTTGTATCCGCACCCGTCGCACGAAACCTCGATCGGCTCGTGCTCTATGCTGAGAACCGAACCTTCAAGTATCGTATCCCTTGTGACGATCTCGTAGGCGAACGTAAGCTGCTCGTCGCCCAGCTGCGTCAGGTCGCCGATCACTATTTCGACGCCTGTAACCGACGCGACGTCGTGTTTTTTCAGTTCTTCGATAACGGCATTCACCATGCCCGATATAACGGATACCTCGTGCACGAGGCTGTAATATCATAAGTTATTAAATAAAGAGCGTTTCAAAGGATGCGGGAATCGCACATCGATGCTATTTTGCAGATATGGCACTGCGGACGGTTTGGTCTGCATACGACCTGACCGTGGCGCACGAAGTATCGATTGATGTCTGTCCACCTGTCCTCGGGGGTGATCTCCATCAGGGCAAATTCCGTCTCCTCGGGAGTCTTTGTTTTTACCAGCCCCATCATGTTGGCTATTCTGTGGACATGAGTGTCCACGCATATCGCGGGAATGCGCATGGCATAGGACCTTACGCATGCCGCGGTCTTCCTTCCGACCATCGGCAACTTGAGGAGCTCCTCTGTCTCGTCCGGCACTACCTTGCCATATTCGGACCTCAGGATGTTGCAGCAATCGACGATGGCCTTGGCCTTCTGATTAGGAAATCCAGCTGGCCGCACCAGCTCGGAAACCACTCCCACGTCCGCTTCCGCAATCGCGTCCATCGTCGGGAACGCGGTGAAAAGTCGGTCGGAGGCCTTTCGGGTGTTGTCGTCCTTCGTCCTCTGGGATAGTATCGTCGCTATAAGCACATGGAACGGGTCGCACGGCCACTCCGGGTTCAGACCTTCCGAGGATCTTCCGGGGTATGCCCCGACTTTGTACTCCTCAGACAGCGTGTCGAGGATCCAGGATATGTCTTTTCCAGCCACTTCAGCGCATCTCCGGCCATGTAGAAAGAGCCTGTCACCAATATCAATTCATCGGGCTCCCGGATCGACAGGGCCAGCTCCATGGCCTCTGCCACATCGCTCTTCACTGCGACGACGTCCGAATATCTGGCCATCTTCTCCGATATCGTATCCAACGGCGCGGCTCTGACCGAGTCCGGTTTTGTAAGTATAATCCTCTTGGAAATTTCAGATATGTTCTTTGAAATATGGTCTATATCCTTGTCGCCCAGTATCCCGAAGACGACAAGAACCTTTCCGTAGATGTCCCCCACGTCCTAGCTCAGGCACGAAGACCCGGCGAAGGTATGGGAAACATCCACGATGAAGGGAGTCCCTTCGACCCTCTGCATCCTGCAGGGCCAGTTGACGTTTCTCAGCCCCGGTTTTATCCTGCACCTGCACCTGCAACCGTATATCCCGATCTTGGAGAGGGCCTCTATCACCAAAGATGCGTTCCTGGCCTGGTGCCTTCCGGGGATCGATACAAAGTATTCTTCTTCCCTGTATGCAAAGCCCGTTCCTTCCTCGGAAACCGAGATCAAACGGATTTCTTCAGGGTCCACACGCGTCAGCGGGGCATTTTTTTCCCCTGCGACCTTTTTTATTACCGAGAATGCGGGCTCCGGGTTGATTGTTACGCAGGGCACCCCTTCTTTGATTATGCCCGCCTTCTCAAAAGCGATCTCCTCGATGGTATTGCCGAGATATTCGGTGTGCTCCATGCTGATGTTGTTTATGACACAGACCTCCGGCACTATTACATTGGTTGCATCGTATCTTCCTCCCATTCCCACTTCCACCACGGCGTACTCTACTCCTTTTTCCTTGAAGTAGAGGAACGCTATGGCGGTGGTTACCTCGAAAAAGGTGCACAGCATGCCCTCTTCGGCCATCGACTTCACGTGCGGAACGATGACCGACGCCATGTAGGCCAGATCCTCGTCTGTTATGTGTGTCCCGTCAACGGATATCCTCTCGTTGAAGTTCAGTATATGGGGGGACGTAAACAGCCCGGTCCTGACCTTTCCGTCAATAAGCACCCTGGATATCATCGCGCAGACCGACCCCTTACCATCGGTCCCTGCCACATGGACGCTTCTGAAAGAATCTTGGGGATTCCCGATGCGGCGGAGCAGTTCCGTGATGTTTCTGAGCCCGAGCTTTATCCCATGCACGCTTAGACCGTACAGCCAGTCAAGGAACTGCTCTTTGTCTGCCTTCTCAATGCTCACGAAAGCGGATGACTGGAATCCGATATAAACTATCAGTCCAGCTCTTCTCTGCATATCTCGGAGATGTATTGCGACTGGGTCATGCTTCTCCTCTTGGCGGATGCTTTGATCAGGTCGGCGGTCCCTGAGCCGTACTGCGCCGCCTTTTTGCTTTTTGTCGATAGGAAATCCAGACCCATCTCGGAGGCGAGCTCCCTGAGGACCGCCTTCCTGGATCCCTCGTCCTTCGGCTCGAGGACGTCGAACGGTATGCAGCGGGCCGCTTCGATCACATCCGGGTCCGTGAACGGCCTGAAGATCTCCTTACCGAAAAAATCCGACGCCCTATCTTCGTGTTCGACGACCTCCGTAAGAAGCCTTTCCATGTCCTCCGAGCTTTTCCTCCTGAACTCGTCCTCCCGCATCCCGACGTACTTATGGTATCCGGCGAAGAGCTCGTCCGAGCCCATTCCTCCCAGTATGGTCCTCTCCGCAGACTCCTTTGTGACACAGAACGTCGGGACCTCGAACGAAAGGGTCAGCGGGGAAGTTGTGCGGGTAACACGGACCATCTCCCTCAGGATGTCCTCTATGTTCCCTTCGTGAAGGCGTATGCGCCTCCACTGAAGACCGAACTTAGTATGATCTCCCTCCGAGTTCTCCATATCGTACGAGCCGTCGGACCCCGCCGTGTACAGCACCGCGCTGCGGGCGTATTTTGATGCCAGGGCAGCAACCAGTCCGGAGTCCAGACCTCCCGAGAACGCAACTGCCACATCTTTTCCGCAGACCGCTCTCCTTACCGCCGAATCCAAGGCCTTGCCGACCTTTTCCGAATATGCTCCCACGGCCACATATCCCGTCGACATATGATAAAACCAGCAGTCGCCTGTTTTTATGCTCTCAGAGTACAAGGCTTCCGACAGTATTATTACTGCCCGAATATGATTGGGGACCTATGGATGGCGTCACCCGCATTGGTGTTTCACTTGAGCCCGAACTTCTGAAGGAGTTCGACGAATCGATATCGAGCAAAGGATATGTGAGCAGGTCCGAGGCGATAAGGGACCTGGTCCGCGACTCTCTGGCGGAAAGCGAATGGAAAAACGAGGAAGAGTGCATGGTAGGCGTCATCGTGATGGTGTACGACCACAACGTCACCAACGTGGGGGACAAGCTGACCAACATCCAGCACGATCACTCGGGCAACGTGAACACATCCATACACGTGCACCTCGACCACGACCGTTGCATGGAGATACTCATAGTAGAGGGAAAACTCGGTTCCCTCAAGAAGCTGGCCTCGGAGATAACGTCTATAAAGGGCGTGCTAAGGGGAAGGCTCACGATGGTCTCCCCCAAGTCCGGCAACATGCACCACCTGGGCGCCCGCAAGTAATCTCACATCAGGCTGAGGCCCATTATCGCGGTAGCGATTTGCTGGTCTTGCGGGTACCCGTACCGGGACTTTATGATACTGTCCGTGCTGGTCGCGGGAAAGAACACCACGGCATCCGAAACGCCGTCTTCCTCCGAGAATCCGTGGTACCTCTGCGAGACCATAATCATCCGTATGTCCGGCCCCATGTCCACGCCGGGATACAGGACGAAATCGTCCGACAGCCATATTATGCCCTCTTTCCCTTCGAACTGGGACCTTTTGGACTCGGCGACGTCCTGGCCGACGATCTTTCCCTCTCCGTCCTTCATGAATATTATGCTATCATCGGGATGCTCGAAAGAATAATCGCAGTATATGCATAACTTGACCTCCTTGGAAAGGCATTCCTCCAAGGCCTCGTTCTCAATCGGCATACCGAAAGAGCTTACCACCTGGCTCTCCTCGTCTTTTATCGTTTCGGCAAGATCTTCATCAAGGAGCATTACCTGCTTGACCCCTTTATGTTTACCAAGGGCTTCGATTACCCTGTCTACGGACATACAGTAGCGTATCGTGCGCAGAGTACTTAACAGGACACTATTCCGGGAGCAGATTGCCAGTCGCCAACGGTTAAATAATGCCTAATGTGTCGCTTGCTCGATGAAAAAACTGATAATCACCGAGAAAGCCAACGCTGCCCGGAGGATATCGACTATCCTTTCCGACGGCAATTATTCCACCAGAAAGGTCGGAGGGGCTTCGGTGATTTCCTTCTCTGCGGGAGACGACGAGTACGAGGTCGTAAGCCTCAGGGGGCATATCCTGGAGCTCGACTATCCCCCGGAATACAGCAACTGGTCAGATGGGACCCCCACAGACCTCGTATATGCACCTCAGGTGAAGACCGTCCGCGTGAAATCCATACTGGCTAACATCAGGGATTGTGCCGACTCTGCGGATGAGATCATAATCGCCACCGACTACGACCGGGAGGGGGAGCTCATCGGCATGGAGACCGTGGTCGCCGCGGGCGTAGATATGTCCAAGGTCAGAAGGGCGAAGTTCAGCGCGCTCACCAAGTCGGAGATCGAGGCCGCTTTTTCGGACCTCGCGCTTCCGGACAAACGTCTGGCGGACGCCGCCGAGGCCAGGCAGATCATCGACCTGGCCTGGGGCGCCGTGCTTACGAGGCAGATCTCCCTTGCATCGGGGCAGGTCGGAAAGAACTTCATGTCCGTAGGGCGCGTACAGAGCCCCACCCTCAAACTGCTAGTCGACAAGAACGAGGAGATAGAGAACTTCAAGTCCAAGCCTTTCTGGAACGTAGTCGGGCGCTTCGGGATCCTGGCGTTCCGGGGTCAGCACGCCGGCAACCCGTTCTGGGAAGAGGGGGCCGCCAAAGACATTCTGACCCGCACAGCCTCCGCAAAAACCGGCACGGTGACGGAATTCGAGATCAAGGAAAAGGAGGAGTACAGGCCCCCGCCCTTTGACACCACCCAGATGCAGGTGGAGGCGAACAAGATCGGAATCCCCCCGACGACAGCCATGAAATTGGCCGAAGACCTCTACACCGGAGGATACATCTCATATCCGCGTACTGAGAACACAGAATACCCCAGGAGCATCAGCATACGCGGGGTCTTGGAGAGGCTCAGGGAGTCCGATTTCAAAGACGAGATTGAGGAGATACTTGCGCAGGAGAATATCTACCCCTCCAGAGGAAAGAGGCGCACCACCGACCACCCCCCCATCTATCCCACCGCGGCGGCCAGCTCGGCAAAGATGAAGGGCGACAAATGGAAACTGTATGAACTCATAGTCCGGAGATTCATGGCCACCGTCGCTCCTTCGGCCATAGCCGAAGTCACGGAATGCACCATCGAAGTGAACGAAGAAGAGTTCAAATGCGAAGGTTACAAGCAAAAATCAAAAGGCTGGAAGAAATACTACGGTAAGTACATCAAGTCGAAAGATTCCTCCGTACCAAGAATGAAGGTCGGCGACGTCATCGACGTCCGCTCCATATCCGTCGAAGAATCAGAGACGAAACCACCTTTCAGGTACAACCAGGGCTCGCTGATCCAGGAGATGGACAGGCTTCAGCTGGGCACCAAAAGTACCAGGCACGACATAATCTCTAAACTTTTCTCCAGGAACTACGTCCAGGGCAACCATCTGATCCCCACCGCCGGCGGCATTGCGCTGACCAAGGCACTGGAGAAGCACGGCGGAGGGATAACCGAACCGGACATGACCGCCAAACTCGAATCGGACATGGTGAAAATCGGCAACGGGGAAAGCACCCTCGACAGCGTCGTGAAAGAATCGCAGGACATGCTGTACGCCGTCTCGGAGAAGATCTCCGCGGAAAAAGAGGCCATCGGGAGCGAGATCAAAAACGCCCTCAGGACCCAGCAGCATATAGGATTGTGCACGACCTGTGGCAACAACCTCACAATCAAGAAATCGAAGAACGGGAACTTCATCGGGTGCGACGGATATCCCGATTGCACCTGTTCCTACCCACTTCCGCGCGGAGCCATGGTCCAGACGACTGAGTCCGTGTGCCCGGTATGCGGCCTCCCCCAGCTCAAGGTCATCAGGAAGGGCAATCCTCCGCTCATGCAGTGCATCGATCCGAAGTGCTCCTCCAATACCGAACGCACGTTCCTCGGCGACTGCCCGACGTGCGGCAAGGGAAAGATCAGGATGATGTATTCCAAGGCAGGGAAGAGGTTCGCAGGCTGCACCGAATGGCCGACCTGCACCCAGACCTACCCCCTCAGACCGAGGGGCAGCATCATCCCGACGGACAAGAAATGCGAACTATGCAATTCGCCGATCATACTGTTCGGACAGTCGGAGGACTGCATCAATCCCGACTGTCCGGGAAAGCAGAAGGCTACGCCCGCGAAAAAGGCGGCAGTTAAGAAGACAGCTGTCAAAAAGGCCGTTCCGGTCAAAAAGTGATAATCTCAGTATTCTGCGACCGGGTCTTCGCCACTGAAGTGCCTGTTGAGGGAATCGATCTCTTCGGAGATTCGTCTGTTGCGACAGCAGGTGCATTCCAGCTTTTTGCCTATGCTTAGTTTCAGGCCCATCTCCGACCGGTCGAGCCAGACGATCCTGCCACACTCGCAGTAGACGTTCATCATGCCGTCGATGCGTATCATGTCCAACGTGTAAGCCGGCAGTCCATCGATGCAATGCCCCGCCGTATGTGCTGAGTCCCCTATCTTACTTCCCCCGATGAATAGGCTCCAAACAAGGCTTCTACACCCATCTACAGATGCCTCGGGAAGCGCCCTCATTTCCTATCTTTAGAGCGGATATAAGCTTTCTGTTACCATATCTGGGAGTGCGCATACTATGCTCCCAAGGTGTATTATAGTGTATATTATTTCGTAACACAATAATAATATCCGAGGCCGACGCGCCCTGTTTTTCAACAATTCACAGGAGTCCGTTTTGCTTCATGTGCTCCAGCTGCCTGAGGACATAATCGCGGACCTCTTTGGGTTTAACCTCCGGGGTAACCCTCTTTCCGTCCTTGAGCACGGGCCTCTCGATCATTTCCATGACATGACCGCACTCACATCTGATCTCGTCGTCCGGGACGAGGGATACGCCCATGGTATAGCAGTGCGGGCAACGGTAGGGAAACTTGCGACCTGCGAACTTCCCTCTCTTCGATATCGGTTCGCCGTCCTTCTCGACCAGGTCCATGGAGAAGTCCAGCGTCGGGGCGTTGGCGATAGACGTTCCCACGCCGAAGCTGGAGACGCATGTGTCTGCCAGTTCCGCGACCGTGTCCTCGTCGAGGCCGCCGGACACTATTATCTTGACGTGCTTGAACCCGTTCATGTCCATCTCCCAGCGGACCTCGTCGATGAGCTCCTTGAAATTCCCTCTCCTGGAGCCGGGCGTGTCGAGCCTGACGCCTACCAGGTTCTTTACTGACCTGCAGGCCTCGATGGCCGCGCTGCGTTCATCTGAGAACGTGTCGATCAGCATGATGCGCGGGACCTTTGGATCTATGACCTCGTCGAAAGCCCTGAAGGCGGCGTCGTTGCTGCCCATCATGAGCGTGAGTGCATGCGGCACGGTCCCCAGCGGTTCCTTGCCGATAATGTCCCCGCCTATCCCCGAAGATACATCGTCGCATCCCCCTATGTAGGCGGAACGGTCCAGGACGCCTGCGATCCCGGGGTGCATCCTCCTGTTGCCGAAAGCTATGACTGGCTTTCCCCGGGCGGCCAGCTTCACCCTCGATGCCTTGGTGGCAACACCGGTGGGCTGGCATATCATGCCCAGGATCGCCGTTTCCATGACCCCGAAATCGACATAGTTGCCTTCGAAGTTCATGACAGGGACCCTGACGCTCGCAGGGGTGCGGGCACGGAATATCGTTCCCTCCGGGATTGCATATACCGAGACGTCCGCGCCCTCTGAGAGACGTATGACCTCTTCGAGCCCGCAAAATACCGCCCATTCCCAGCCCCGGGGCAGCGAGCTGCTGGTAAACTCGGCGCAGACCTTCGTACCGTCCAACCCTTTGGCCTTGAGTATCTGTTTTGTGCGGTCGAAGTACACATCCATGGTGTACCCCTCCCTGACATCCTTCTCGTCGGCGATGAAGAGCCTGTCCATTGTATCAGAACCTGAATGCCCTGATGCCGGGGAACACGGCCTTGGGGCCCAATTCTTCCTCGATCCTCAGAAGCCTGTTGTATTTTGCCGTGCGTTCGCCACGGGCGGGGGCCCCGGTCTTGATCTGTCCCGAACCCCATCCTACCGACAGGTCCGCTATCGTCGTGTCCTCCGTCTCCCCGGAGCGATGGGACACCACGACGTGATAGCCGTTGGCGAAGCTCATCTCTGCGGCCTGCCCGGATTCGGTGACCGTTCCTATCTGATTGACCTTGAGCAGGAGGGCGTTTGCGGCTCCTGCGCTTATACCGCGCCTTAGCCTCTCCGTGTTGGTGACGAATATATCGTCTCCCACTATCTGCACGTCCTTGCCGATCTTCCTCGTCAGGTAGGCGGTGGAATCGAAATCGTCCTCGAAGAATGGGTCCTCGATGCTTATTATCGGGAATTCTTTGGACAGTTCCACATAATGGTCGGCGAGCTCGCCGGAGGTGAGACTGAGACCATCCACCTCGTACTTACCGTCGACGAAGAACTCGGAAGATGCCGCGTCCATGGCCAGGAAGACGTCGCCTCCGGGCCTGTATCCTGCGTCCGACGCCGCCCGGGATATCGTTTCCAGGGCCTCGGCGGCCGTGTCCACGGGAGGGGCAAAACCTCCCTCGTCGCCTATATTCGCTGCCGAGACGCCGTACCTTTTTGACAGGAGTTTTTTCAGGGACATGTATACTTCGGAGGCCATCCTCAGGCACTCGGAGAAGTTCGGAGCCCCTGCGGGGACCAGCATGCACTCCTGTATCTTCAGGTTCCCCCCGGCGTGCTTACCGCCGTTTATTATGTTAAACATCGGGACCGGCAGGGTCACATGGTCGCCGCCCATGTGCTCGTATACGGGCATATGGCGAGCCATCGCTCCGGCCTTTGCGACCGCCAGAGATGTCGCCACTGTGGCGTTCGCACCGAGCCTTTTCTTATTCGGAGTGCCGTCAAGGCCTATCATCGCCGCATCCACGGCCTCCTGGTCCGAAGGGTCCATCCCTACGATGCGCGAAGCGATTTCTCCCCTGATGTTCCCCACGGCTTTGAGGACTCCTTTCCCGCCGTATCTTTCGCCGCCGTCCCTGAGCTCGTGGGCCTCCCATGTACCTGTGGACGCCCCCGAGGGAGCTATGGCCCTGATTTTGTGTCCTGCTACGGTTATCTCGGCCTCAACCGTGGGGTTACCCCTCGAATCGAGGACCTCTCTTGCCCATACTTTCTCGATCTTCATTTAAAAGCCTCAGTCGACGGTCTTATGGATTTCCATGTTGTGAACGAGTATGTCCAGTCCTTTTTTGTCTATGGAGTTTTCGTTCAGCGAGATTAAAAAAGTCGCGGCGCCGGCGTTTTTCGCGGTGAGCTGGCGGACGAACGTGAGCGTGCGGTTTACGCCGTTCTTCTCAAGGAGGGCGGAAAGCCCGTCCACGACTATCACCGGACGGGGGCTGTCGGCAATGAAACGGTTCACCGATTCCATCAGCGACCCGAGCGCCCTTATGTCCTTGTAATCGAGCCTGGGCTTTGCGGACAGCGCTATGACGTTCATTTTGCCGTACTTCATCTTCTCCCTTACGGCCTTGATCTTGTTGCTGGTGATTATGAGCATGTTGTAACCCTCATCGGCAAATTCCGATGCATACTTGTAGACGCCCGCCGGACTTCCTTCGAGTATCAGGTGCGCGCTTCCGGGCTGGAGCCCTGTCTGCTCATCAGCGGCCTGCATCTCCCTTTTTTTGCGCCTGTTCTCCTTCCTGGAAGGTCTGGCGGCCGGCTGCGGTTCGGACTGGGGGATTACTTTCGTTCCGGAGAGTATCTCGATGATGTCGGCGCTCCTGAACGGCTTCTCGATCACTCCCACCACGAAGGCCTCGTCCCTGGGAATGAACTCTTTGCTGTTTTTCAGAATGTAGACCTTCATGTTCATGGCCACGTCCTCTTCGTGGACGATATCTATGGCCTTCAGGCCGGGCTCTCCGCCCAAGTACATGTCCAAAAATATCAGGTCGGGGCGGTTATCGAGTATCGAATCCGCGGTCTCGGAAACAGTGGAGGCGAGAAAGACCTGATTGCCCGTATTGGTCACGATCTCCCTCAATATTTCCTGTATGGCTACATTGTCGTCGGCAACCAAGACCTTCATGAGACAACCTCCGGTGGGACCAGAACTCCTTACGGCCCACAGAGTATATAAATTAGGGGAACGACCGATCGGACGGCCGAGAAGCTGGCACAGGCCGGAGAGGCCCGGGCTGAATCACTGCTTCCTGCTCTCTTTAGCTTTGGGCCTAAGGTTGCTGTACCCGCATTTGCGGCATTTAGACGCCTTCGGGGGGTTCGTCGCATAACAGTTCATGCATACGGACTTGTCGAGGAGCCTGCTCTCAGCCTCTTTAAAACGTGCCATCTTCTTTCCTCTGGGTTGTGCAGGATAGAAGTATTATTTATAGCATTCGTCACGCGCGCGGAAAGTGCGAACGCTGGGCCCTGAAGTCGCCCAGAGGGTCGCCCGAAACCGAGCCCGCCATCTCGTGGGTGACGTATTCCGGAGACAGCATTCCGACGAGTTCTGCGCATCCGTCCGACATGAACGGACGGTGCTGGTCGATCTTGCAAATATGCGCGTTCGCTTTTTCCATCATAACGCCCACGGAATCCCTGCGGTCCCTTTCTCGGTCCTCGAAGCTGTCCCTGTAGTCCGAAGACGTGCTCACATGCAGATGCACGTTTCCGATTCTTTCCAAAGTGTCTTCGCCGTATCCCTCGAAGACCTTTCTCAGAGAGCTTATGGCGTCCTGCTCGTTGCGGATATCGGGGAGACAGTTCAGCAGGTGACCGGTGTCGAGGCAGATTCCCCACTCCTCGAACTCTATCTTCCTCTCGAAGAACTTCACATCCCGGCCGTCCTTCATCTTCAGACCGGGCCACCAGAGGTTCTCGAAGGCTATCTTAAAAGGGGGCCTCCCCCGCGGAAGCATGGACACTGCCGCGTTCACCATCTCGCAGAAGGCCCCCAAAACCTTGGCGTCGCTGTCTCCGCTGTCGTGCATGAATAACTCGTCCAGATTGATGTTGCCGGCATGCAGGACCCCGTATGGAGGGTCCAGCACCGAAGCCTGAGCGATTGCCAGCGTCAGGCTGTCCGTGACATCCTCGGCACATTTTCCGAACATCATGAACCTCGCTGTCTCGGGATCGCAGTCCGGTATGTCCGCGCCTTCCCAAGCGCGCATCCAATCGGCGGCGTAGGGAAGATGCACGCCTGCCGCGTATCCCCGGTATTCTTCGGGGACCGGAGAATAGCCTGTTAAAAGCTCGAGACCGTCGCACCCCATCTCCCCGAAGGCCGGGCCCGCCCCCGCCTGCGACATGTCGGACAGAGGCTGGTACACAGAATAGCTGAAGAGGTGCTTCACAGAACGTAAAAGAGTTGGCAGTAAATAGTTTTATCAGAAGAGCTCGAGGGCCGCGGCGACCGCCGCCTCGATTGCCAGCGGCATAGTCTCCCCGCCGCCGACGATTATGACGTCGCTCCCGGTCATACCGATGACCTCGCGGACCTCTTTGGAGAGACGGGGATTCTCCTCGTCGACGTTCCAGTCGGGAGGTATCAGGAGCTTGCCGTCCCGGATGACCAGCGTGGTGCATCCGGTGGCCCCGGCCTTGATCCCCGCATCGCGCTGCTGCATGCCGTTGAACACTTTGTCGGAGACTCCCAGGACAAGAAGGCTCTGAGTATACTTTCCGACGACAGAATCGCCCACGTCCAAGTCGATGACCCGGATGGGCATCTGGTCTAGGTAGCTGCGCCCGGCCTTGGTGATCGTGATCCCCGTCTGCTTGACGGATATCAGCCCCCAGTCCCTCAGGGTGTCGACTATGCGTCGCATGCTTCCTTCGCCCACTCCGACGGCTTCGGAGAGTCGTTTGCGCCCAATCCTCCTGCCGTCCGAAAGGGTGTGCAGCGTCCAATATACATTGGCGTCGCTGAACCTGAACATCGGTCCGTATTGCGGCTCATCAATTATCTTCATATCCAGATCACCGGAAGAGGACTCAGAAGGTCCTTACTTTGCCGGCGGTGATAAGCTCTGTGACCTTATCAATGTTATCAAGCCAATGCTCCATTATGCCTTCCGCATCGGACTTCCACTTGAATATCTCCTTCGGGTTGTCCCCGCCGGGGGCCAGCACCTGTATGGAAGCGTTGAGCGGCTGGGATATGGGCTTTCCAATCTGCGAGAGGAGGCGCACGCGTATCTCCGCCTCGGGACCTACCTCCCTGGATATCTCCTCGGCGACGAGCTTGGACATCACATTGTAAATCTTTCCGACGTGGGTTATGGGGTTCTTTCCTGAGGTGGCCTCCATGGACATCGGCCTGTAAGGCGTGATGAGCCCATTGCATCTGTTCCCTCTTCCGACCGAGCCGTCGTCTCCCATCTCCTGAGACATTCCCGTGACCGTGAGATAGTAGACATTGCGTGAGTAGTCGTCGCCCGTGTTGACATCCACGTCGACGTTTATGTCTTCGTTTCCGATGATCTTGAGCGCATTATCGAGAATCTCGTCCTTGAGCTGAACCATCGCAGACATATAGGCGTCCGCATCGGAGAGATACCTGTCGACCATGGCGCATGCCACGGTGAGGGTGACGTCCTTTCCGATTCTGGATGCCATAACCTTCACGTCCTGGCCGGTCTCCGGCATCTTCTTCTTGAGCGGGCCGTTGATGAACTCCTCTGTCTCGAGGGTCAGCCTGTCGGTGATCGAGAACGGGGCATAGCCCACTCCAAACGACGTGTCGTTGGCATGGTACCCGGATGCTTTGTAGACACCGGTCAGGTCGTCCGAGCCGAGACCTATCCTTGCGTCCATAACGACCTCGGAGCTTACGTCCAGATTAGGAAACATCTTGTCGAGGTACTCCTTGGCCGCCTTGAGTGCGACCGGCTTGCATGGAAGGAATTTGAGTTCCTTCTTGATCTCCACTTCGGTAGTGGCGCGCCCTACAAGCAGTATGTAGGACGGATCGATTACCGTTCCTCCGCCGAACTTCGGGTGGGCCCTTCCGGCCGCAATCTGGGTTTCGTCCGTGTTGTGATGGAGGACGTGTCCGAATTCCTTGACGTACATTTTACAGAGCGCTCTGCTGACCGACTCCGCGATACCGTCTGAAACGCTATCGGGGTGCCCGATGCCTTTTCTTTCGACGATCTCAACTTTTCTGTTCGGTACCGGCAGTTCGTCGATACCCTCAACGTAAATGTGCTTAGCCAACTCAATAGCCCCTCAGCATATGCTGCGGAGAAATCGTACATATTCATTATTTATAAATTGAACTGTAACATATATTCAAATAAGAATAGTCGCCTACTTTCACAGGTGAAATTCCCGCCGGAGTCCGATATCAAGAAGATGAGGAACGCCCTAGGAATAACCCAGTCCGGGCTTTCCAGGGAATCCGGGGTGAGCCAGAGCACCATCGCGAAGATAGAGGGCGGCAAGACGGATGCGAGCTACAAGACCGTAGCGAAGCTGTTCGAGACCCTCGAGAAGATGAACCGGAAAACTGGCATAGATCGTACGGCCGCGGACGTGGCCTCGGGTTCGCCGATCACGGTGGATGCGGACGACAGCCTGCGGGTCGCTTCAGACCTTATGAGACGGACAGGTTTTTCCCAGATGCCTGTGATGAGCGGCGACAGCCCCGTGGGCAGCATATCCGAAAGGAGGATACTCGGACTTATCGAGCAGGGCATGAGCATGGACGAGCTCAGGAAAACTCCGATAAGGAAGGTTATGGGGGAATCCTTCCCCGTCGTGTCGGAAAGCGTGTCCCTTTCTACAGTGGCGCAGCTCGTGGGAGACAGCGACGCTGTGCTGGTATCCAGGCAGGGTAAGGTGATCAGCATGATCACCAGTGCAGACCTTCTCAAACTGATCTGATTTCCTTCCTGGTCACGACCAGATGCATGAGGTCCTCCGCCATCATTGTGCCGGGAAATATCGCGACGGCCTCTTCAAGGATCGGCGAGCGGTCCTTGTAGCGGTTGCTAACGTGGTTCAGGACCAGGGCCCTGACGCCACACTCCCTTGCAATCTCCGCGGCCTGGACCGAGGTCGTGTGGTTGTGCTTTCCTGCAGACTCGGTCTCGTCGGAACCGAAAGTCGCCTCGTGTACCAACACATCCGCTCCCATGGCCACGGAACGGACCTCTTCGCATGGAAGCGTGTCTCCGGTGTAGATTATCCTGATACCTTTGACCGTTCCGGATGATATGTCTTCGGACGATATGCCGTCCACCACCTTGCCTTCCTTTATCAGCCTGATGTCAGCGGGCGCGACTCCTTTTTCGGCAACCTTGCCCGCATCGATTCCTATGCTGTCGTCCTCGGAGAATGCAAATCCGACGGATGGCACCCCGTGTCTGGTCGGAAAGGCTGTGACACAAAAACCGGAAAAACGGAAGGATTCGCCACCGGACGATTCGGTTATGACCAGTTCGAAGGGCAGGCTGTCTCCGCATGCCCCGAGTATGTTCCGGAGAAGACTCCCTACGCCTGTCGGACCGACTATTCTCAGAGGTTCCGACCTTCCGGACAGCCCCATCGTCAAAAGTAGCCCGGGGAGGCCCAGGAAATGGTCTCCGTGGAGGTGTGTCACGAAAACCGCCTTCACCTTCATGAAAGACAGCGGGGACACCATTAACTGCCTCTGGGTCCCCTCACCGCAGTCGAACAGCACCACTTCCCGGCCGTGGCGTACCGCCATCGCGGGCAGCCCCCTCTCCCTGGAGGGAACGCTGGCACCTGTGCCGAGAAAGATGATCTCGATCATCAGAAAATACGGTCCAAATCTCTGGATTTCTTGGTCTGCTTTTTGAACTCGCGGTAATGGTCCTTGCAGAGGTGAACCTGACGGTGATCTCCGGGTTTAAGCTTCAGATTTGTCTCCGACACCTGCTTGTAGTTGAAAGAGCGCTCGGAATCAGAGCTGCATCCCTCGACATCGCACACCTCGGTCTTTTCGCTGTGATTGGCCGTTGCCATATGCTTCCGAAGGCCGTCGTCCGATATATTTGTTCACTTTGTATCGATTCTCCTAGGGCAAATTATATTGTGGTGATGTCATATGCCGGGGCGATGACAAAGGTATCTGCTTCCATTCTTTCGGCGGATTTTTCCCGCCTCGGAGAGGAGATGAAAAGATTGGAGGCTTCGGGTTCCGACTGGGCGCACGTAGATGTTATGGACGGGATGTTCGTTCCGAACATCACCATAGGCCCTTCGGTGATAAAAGCGATAAGGGGATGTGCCAAAATACCATTTGACGTTCATCTCATGATCCAGAGGCCGGAGAGGTACATCAACGATTTCATAGGGGCTGGGGCCGATTATCTTACGGTCCACCCCGAGGCGGACGGGGATTCTCTCGGAGCGATGAGGGAGATTGCTGACGCGGGAGTTAAGGCGGGAATATCGATCAACCCCGAAACCGAGGTGAAGGTACTGGACAAATATTTGGACAAAGCCGATCTGGTGCTGATAATGACCGTACACCCGGGCTTCGGAGGCCAGAGCTTCATTCCCTCGGGCTTAGACAAGGTACGCTATGTCAGAAGGTGGGCTGACGAGCATAATCCGAAACTCGAGATCTCCGTGGACGGGGGCATAAACCGTTCCACGGGTGCAGAGTGCGTAAGGGCAGGATCGACCGTGCTCGCCGCGGGAAGCGCCCTCTTCGGACTGAAAGACATGTCGTCGGAGATTAAGATATGGCAGGGGTTCGGCCCTGACCCGTGAGGCGGTACAGTGGGAGTGAACCTTTCCGGCCTGACAAACCCTGTTTGCGTCGAACTTTCGGACCTCAACGGGAAATCTGTGGCGATCGACGCCTATAACACGATATACCAGTTCCTTTCCACGATACGTCAGCCCGACGGGCATCCGCTCTGCGATTCCCGGGGTCGCGTATCCTCGCATCTTTCGGGCATTCTGTACCGCACCGCCAACATGATCGAGGCTGGCATAGAGCCGTCTTTCGTGTTCGACGGAAAACCCCACGAACTGAAAAAAGACACCTTGGACAGCCGTCGGGAAAGACGAGAGAAGGCCAAGGAAGAATGGGAGGAGGCCATCGAGGAAGGAGATATGAAAAAGGCATTCTCAAAGGCCCAGCAGACGTCCCGCATGACGCCGGAGATATCCGAGTCCTCCAAGGAGCTCATCTCTCATCTGGGACTTCCGATAGTGCAGGCGCCAAGCGACGGAGAGGCGCAGGGTGCATACATGTGCGCCAAGGGGGATGTGTGGGCATCTGCATCACAGGATTTCGATTCTCTTCTTTTCGGAGCACCCGTGCTCGTGAGGAATATCACGATGGCGGGAAGACGGAAAATGCCGGGAAGGGACCAGTTCAAGGAAGTGAAGACTGAGGTGACCGACCTGAAGGAGTTCCTCTCATCGCTAGGTATCACCAGAGAGCAGCTCGTCGACATGGGTATATTGATAGGTACCGATTTCAACCCGGGGATCAAAGGCATCGGTCCGAAGAAAAGTTTAAAGCTGATAAAGGAACACGGCGACCTCGAGCATGTACTGGCACATATAGGGGAAGAGATTCCAGAATACCAGAGCATAAGAGACATTTTCCTTGACAGCCCTAAAACCGACGACTACGAACTCGAACCCGGACAGGTGGACCGGAAAGCTGTCCTTGACCTGCTGACCTCATATGACTTCTCGCCAGGACGCGTGGAAGCCGCCCTTGACCGCATAGAGAAATGCAGGGCCGCCAACAGATCCAAGCGTTCCCAGCGTTCGCTGGATGCGTGGTTCTGAACCGAAGGCCTGAAAAAATTAGCGCCCTCCCCGTCTGGAAACGGGCAGGGCATATTTTTCAAAATTGTTTCGGACGCTCAGCGCCTTCTGACGAAAAACACGTACACTGCGAATATATCCACGAACGCTATGGCGACGATTGCGGCCACGACGTATGGCCCGATGACTCCGCCGTGGATGCCGGAAGGCGTCTCCTCTGCGATCACATACCTGGAACAGTGAGATACTGTAAAGCTTACTGCTCCGTCCGTGACCGTCGCTGTCTGCCTCTCTCCCAGCATACCGGCGCCCTCGTCATAGTAGAACACGGATAGCCTCGTTCCGTCTTCGTATGCCCCGTCCAGACTATAAGTCACTGTGGCACATATGGGCAGGACGCCTCTTGCCGAGAAGTTCAATACAAGCGGATTTTCGCAGTTAGATGAATCGATGAGCCTTTCCAAATCAAAATCCGGAACAGACTCCCGTATTGCGGGAACGAATGTGCCTGCCCCCTGCCTGTATTCCCCATCGAACAACCAGGAATATGCCGCTATGTCGTTTTCCCCCAAAACGCTCAGGGTGAAGGTCTTGCCCGTGTCCGCTAGCCGTTCGAAGAACAAGTTGTCCAGTGCACCACCTGCGGAGGCACCCCTGATTTGAACCGCCGGCTCCTCGTTCTGGGATATTATATCGTAGATTTCGCCGTGGGGCATCGAATCGTAGACATTGAGGGCCCAGGCAGCATAAAGGGTTGCATCGTAAAAAGCGGAATACTCTGACACAGCGCTCCCCCACGGGGTAGTCGACCATCCGCAGAATCTGTATCCCGGTCGGAGGGGTGCGGTTACGTTTTCAAGGTCCAGCATCGTACCGCCGAGGACCGACTGGGGACCGGGTACGGTCCCTTCGAATCCGTTGAGATCGAATGACACGAGATACCTCATCAGGATATCGAAAGCAACAGGGACTGTGCCGGTGTAATTGCCGGTTCCCGTGACCGCCGCTGCGGCGGATCCTGCCCGTACGTTGTCGGCATATGATATCACATAGTCCCTGCCCTCCACAAGCTGTTTGTTTCCATCGGTCACAGAGACCGGTTCGATAGCGTACCCCGTGTACTCCTGGTCAGGCGCATAGATCATTCCATCGTCAATTCTTTTGGGTGCTATAGACCAGATTATTTCCTCGCGCCCCTCGCCTCCGTCCGGCCATGAAGTTATGCTTTCGTCTGTAAGCGCGGCCAGCGCCCTGTAGCTGCCGGCAATTGTACCTATGCTGCCCGAAAGCATATAACCGTCGCTTTCGGGAACCCCTATCTGTTCTGTCCCGTTGTAAACGAGACCGGTGTTGGCTACCGGTATCTGTATCACCTTCTTGCTGATCAGCAGGGTACCTCCTATGTACTCGAATTCATAGTTGTAAGACAACCCTCCCTCAGGCACCAATGTGTATGTGCCAGCATTGGTTTCATTACTCAAAAGTAGAGGTGCAGAATAACCAAGTGACGTTCCGGGACCTTCGCCGGGGACGAAACCTTCGACGGCAACAACGAGCGAGGGGAGCGTGCCGAAAACAATGCTCTCCCCCGAATATTTTGCGGTTAGCTTTGCTTTGGCGATAGTCCAGCTCAGTGTTTTCGGTTCTGTGGTGCCATCAGACCATACGGTGTTCGCTGGATCGTCCAGAGTAACGGTAGCAGAGTATGTGCCAGCATTCAGTCCTGATAAGTCTCCGGTAAGCGTGTAGCCTTCTCCGTTTTCGACACCTATTTGCTCAAATCCGTTGTATATTAATTCCTTGTTAATTGTCGATAGTAATATTTCTTTTGAAAATATATTAAAGGTTTTTTCAATTGTTCCAGAATAATTTCCTATTCCGGTGATAATTACCTTGGCGATTCCTGAATTAATATTATCGGTATATGAAAAGGAGTAATCTGCATTTGGAATTAATATTTCTTCATTAACACATACCTCTATGATCGGGGTTGCTTCATTTCCAGAAAATTCATAGTTCTCAATCTGAGAAACCATTGTTTTTGTCAATTTCTTTGCATTTATTGACCAATTGATTGTCTTTTCCTCCATGGTTCCATCGTCCCACAATGTATTGATTGGATCAATCAGGGAAACTGATACAATATAGCTCCCAGCATTAATTCCAATCTTATCTCCAATGAGGGTGTACCTTTCTCCATCTGGAATTCCCATTTGTTCTGTTCCGTTATAGGTTAACCCAATGCATGGAGTGGGAACTTCGACGTCCAATGGGGATATATTAAAACTTTTTTCAATTGTACCAGTGTAGTTACCTATACCAGTAATTATTGCTTTTGCTACTCCTGCATTCGTGTTATCCATATATGAGATTATGTAATCTTTGTCAGATCTGAGTGTAATATTTCCATCTTTTACCAAAACTGTTGGCGAGATCGGATTACCCGTGTAAATTGTAAATTCAATAGGTGAAAACATCTGATTGGTCAAATTTTTTGGACTAATGGACCAATTTATTGTCTTCGGCTCCGTTGTCCCGTCGGGCCACGTCGTGTTTACGGGATCGTCGAGTGTGGCTATGGCCACATAGTCTCCGGCGTCCGTACCCGTGTTACCAGTCAGCGAATATCCATCTCCGT
>JBFXEL010000003.1:0-82281 GCA_050180115.1 Candidatus Methanomethylophilaceae archaeon | reverse complement strand
TTTATTGTCTTCGGCTCCGTTGTCCCGTCGGGCCACGTCGTGTTTACGGGATCGTCGAGTGTGGCTATGGCCACATAGTCTCCGGCGTCCGTACCCGTGTTACCAGTCAGCGAATATCCATCTCCGTCTGACATACCCGTGATCATTGCCCCGCTGTAAGGAATGATTGTTTCTTTCGAAGATAAATCAGAGTTCATTATAAGGCTGCCGTCTTCTGCTACGGGTTCAGATCCATCATCACCACCAGACATCAAGAAGCATGATGAAAAGAATACAATCACGAACATGACCGTGTAAAGGATGCATGCTTTGTTCTTCGGTATGGGTTGTTGTGTGGGTGTTTCGCTCTTCATACTTGACTTATTTTTTGATTGATAAAAGCATTGCCCAAATTTTAAATAATATCGATGTTACAAAATATAAATACATATATATTATGCAATTCCGTCGAATATATTTATATATTATATTTTGGGTTTTGATATATATTAATCCACTTGAGTATATAGTTAAAAATCCCTTTCAGCGTTACGGGGTGGCGAACGCCGCGTCTGATACGTCGTCCCTCCGCGCGACCGGGCCGTGAGACCGCCAGACTTGCCATATTAATCATATTCGACAACTTCGGTTGTGGAGATTGCTCTTAAAGGGTGACGTTTGAAGCCGGCACGGAGCCTGCCTGACCGCCGGTCGGCGTCGTGCCATAAAGAACAATACTGGGAGATTCTTTATAGGGGCGCACGTATCAACGCGCACCGTCGGGAAGATAAACTTGACGCGGAAGGATTAGCGATGATAAAGCAGGTCCGTGCAGATTATAATGCACCAGAAATCGAGCGAGGGGTCCAGCAACTCTGGAAAGAAACGAACACATACGAGAAGACCAAGGAGTACAGGTCCGGCGGAGAAGACTTCTATTTCTGCGACGGCCCCCCGTACACCACAGGAAAGATTCACCTGGGTACGGCCCTGAACAAGATTATCAAAGACATAATGATCAGATACTGGAGGATGAATGGGCTCAACGTCCGCGACCAGCCGGGATTCGACATGCATGGTCTGCCCATTGAGGTGCAGGTCGAGAAGAAGATGGGCGTCCACTCGAAGAAGGAGATCGAGGAGAACATCGGTATCGATAAATTCGTATCGGCCTGCCAGAAGTACGCTCTGGACCTAAGGGCCAGCATGACCGAGGAGTTCAAACAGCTCGGAGTATGGATGGATTGGGACAATCCTTATCAGACACTTAAACCGGAATACATCGAGTCCGCCTGGTGGACCCTTTCCAGGGCGTACGACCGCGGCCTTCTCGAAGACGCGGACCGGGTCGTCACATGGTGTCCCAGGTGCGAGACCGCTCTGGCCGAGGCGGAGATCGAATATTGGGACGAAAACGACCCTTCGATAATCGTAAGGATGCCGGTCGCGGAACAGGACTGCTCGCTACTGATCTGGACCACCACCCCTTGGACGCTGCCCTCCAACATGGCCGTCGCAGTCCACCCCGACTACGATTATGCCAGGGTTAGGATGAAGGGCGAGGCGGGGACTGAGGACGTTGTCGTCCTGGAATCCCAGGCAGGATATGTGATGGCGCAGGGAGGATATTCCGAATTCGAGATTCTGGAAAGGATGAAAGGGAAAAGCCTCGAAGGACTATCTTATATACCGCCATTCGAAATAGGCGACGGGCTCAGGAGAAGCGAATGGGTATACAGGGTGGTTACCGCCCAATACGTCGAAAAGGACAACACCGGACTGGTCCACACGGCACCGGGCTTCGGCCCCGACGACTATGACACCGGAAAAAGGTACGGAATCGCACCCTTCTGCCCTGTGGGCGAGGACGGAAGATTCAACGGCGACTTCCCCCTGATGGCCGGACGGAAAGTCCGCGGCGTGAACGAAGATGTAATAAAACACCTGTCGGAGAACGGAAGGCTGTTCCAATCGGGCAGGCTGATGCACCGTTACGGCCACTGCTGGAGATGCAAATCACCCATAATATACAGGGACACTCGCCAGTGGTTCCTGGACGTCCCGAAGCTCAAATCCAAGATGCTTAGCGAGATTGACAAAACCGAATGGGTTCCCGCCTGGGCCGGAGAGTCCAGAGAGCGCAACTGGGTCGAGGGCGCCAGGTCCTGGTGCATCTCTAGGCAGCGGTACTGGGGAATCCCCATGCCAGTCTGGGAATGCGGATGTGGCGAAAAGCGTGCGGTCGGACAGTACTCGGAGCTCAAGGAGGGGAAAGGATACACCGAAGGGATGGATACCCACAGGCCCTGGATCGACAACGTTACTTTCGAATGCCCGAAATGCGGCAAGACCATGCACAGGGTCCCCGACGTCCTGGACGTCTGGTTCGACTCCGGTGTGGCATCCTGGGCCCAGTTCGGGTACCCTGCCAAGAAGGAGGAGTTCGAAAAATGGTGGCCCGCCGACTTCATCGTCGAGGCCCACGATCAGACCCGCGGATGGTTCTACTCGCAACTGGGGGCCGGAGTGATATCCTTCGACCGGGCGCCGTACGACGAAGTAATGATGCACGGATGGGTCCTGGACCCCAAGGGACAGAAGATGTCCAAGTCGAAAGGAAACGTTATCGAGCCGCTGGAGATCATCGACCAGGTAGGCGCCGATTCACTCAGGCTCTACCTGATCAAATCCAACGCCCCCTGGGAGGACACGTCGTTCCAGAAGGATGGTCCCAAGAATGCCAGAAAAATACTCAACACCTATTGGAACGTGGTCAACTTCGCTTCGACCTATATGAACCTGGACGGCTACGAACCGGAGAAATACGATCTGGATTCGATAAAAGGCAGCCTCAGGCATGAAGACCTGTGGATGCTGTCCCGTACCGAGCACATGAAGCGCGACGTTACCGAGGGATTGGAAGCAAGGGAGCTTCACAAGGTCGCCCGTTCCCTTGAGGACTATATAATGGAAGACCTCTCCAGATGGTACGTCCGTCTTGTAAGGGACAGGACGTGGACCGAGGACGAAGATTCCGAGAAGGACAAGAACGCCTCGTATTTCACGTTGCACTACGCCATAATGAGCACGGCCATCGCCATCGCCCCCATTGCTCCACACATCTCCGAAGAGGTGTACCGGCACATGGGAGGCAATAAGCTCACCGTTCACATGGAGGATTGGCCCGTATTCGACGGGTCGCTCATCGACGAGGGGCTTGAGCACAGCATGGCACTCATCCAGAACATAGTCGAGATAATAGCCTCCGAGAGGGCCAAGATGGGAAGCAAGCTCAGATGGCCGCTCCTCGGGGTCCACATACGCGGGAAAGACGCCGACGTTAACGATTCGGTCGGAATATTCAGCGGTGTGCTGGCACAGCAGGCCAACATAAAGAACATAGGATATCTCGCAGAGGGAGAGATTCCGGGAAGCGGGATGACCGCGGTGCCGTTCGACGGGGGCGAACTGTTCATCGACTTCTCTGTGACCCCGGAGATAGAGGCCGAAGGATATGCCAGGGAGCTGATAAGGAGGGTTCAGCAGATGCGCAAGGACATGAAGCTCAACGTGGAGCAGTTCATAAACTGCGATGTTAAAGCCGAGCCTCGCCTGGTAGACCTGCTGTCTTCCTGGAGGGACCACATCTCGGGCGAGGTCAGGGCCAAGAATCTGACGTTCACCGACAGCCCAGGCGGCGACGAGGTAAAGACCTGGGACATTACCGGCGAAGATATCGTGATCGGGATAGCCGCCGCGGAGACCTGATCAGATAGCCAGCATGGCGGAGACCGCCTCGTATGTGTACCTGACGGTCTTCCTCGACGGTATGTCCTTCGGGTCAACCCACTCGAAGCCGAGATTCTCATGGTTCAGCTTGGGGTCAGCCGACTTCAAGCGGAAGAGGAAAGGGTACACCACCCATACGGTGTCCTTTTCCCTCACCGCGACCGTCTTTCCTGACCTGTCGGGCGCATGCACATGTATCCCGGTTTCCTCCATGATCTCGCGCACCGATGCTTCCACCGGAGACTCGCCGTACTCGATCTTTCCTGCGACGAGCGACCATACCCCGGGGAACGAACGTGCACTGTCCGGACGTTTGAGCATCAGCACCTTTCCGTCGACCAGCACGGCAGACGATACGGACTCGATCGTGTCCACTCCTTCGATGTCGACCGTTCCCGCGTCCGCATCCACTACCACCGTGTCGCCGTCTGACAGCAGCGACACGTCTATGCGGTCAACCATGGGGATCGACGATATCACCGCGCCCGTGGTCACTATGGTCTCGGCATTGCTGTTGATTACCGCCGCCGGAGCCTTGCCGTGGACGGCCAGGTCGTACATGACGTAAGAGCCTACAGTGCTCCCTTTGCCCGAAGGGAACACGAGGACCTTGCCTGCGACGTTTCCCTTTCCCGAGGTCAGCTCCCCCGTCGAGCCGTCCACCCCTCCCAGGAAGCTGAAGGGCTCCTCCAGTTTCAGGACCTCCCCCCGGGCCTTGCCAGGAGATATCTGACGCCCTTTGAGCATCAATATACCGCCTCCATCAGCTTCGCTATATCCTCGCACATCACGCTCTGGGAGCAGAGCGTCGGGAGATAGTTTCCTGCTTTTGCGGAATTAGTCCCGGTGCGCGAGAACGTCCCCTCGATGGGGGCCACGACCATGCATGTATCTGCCAGCACGGGGCCGAACTCCTCTAGTATCCTAACATCCTCGGCGCACTTCTCCCTGGCCGCCGCCGAGGTGCAGAACCATATCTCGGGGGATCCCTGCCTTTTCTTTTTCCCTCTGAGCATGGACGCAATCTCGCGGATCTCCTTCTCGGTGAGATGCGGGCACCCCAATGCGATGAGCTGCACATCGTCCGCCGTGTTCAGTTTTTCATAGGCCGCCTCGAGCTCTTTTTTTCCGATGCTTATCCTCTCGAGGTCCGATACGTTGTGCTTTCCGGCCTCCGGAGTAATGTTCTCCGCATGCCACATGGCGACGGCCCCCGAGGCCGCCATTGCCGCGGAAAGTGTCTTGGCCTCTTCGATACCTGTGTTCCCGGGAAGTCCCCTGAAATACGGTATGCGACCGCCGATGGCGCTGCCCACCGCCTGTCCCAGAAGCGAATAGCTGAACACGGAGCCGTCTATATCTGCGTCTATGACCACCGATGGCGTCCTCATATCGTCGAGATGCAGACCGTAGTTGGCCGTTTTTCCGACGATTGCCGCCGCCAGAGCTCCGGGGCCCCCTTCCCTGTTGGTCCTGGCGCCGATGAAAGAGTTCACGAAAGAAAGGGCCGACGATTCTGCCCAGGCCACATGGTCACCGAACTTGGGGACGTTTGCTCCTGTGTAAGGTGTGCATGAGCATGTGGTCATAACGCCCATCTTACCGTAGAGCTCCACGATCTTCTGCTGCTTGACGGCGAACTCCTCGGAGATGTGCATCTCTCTCCATCTGCACAGGTCCATACCCACCGGATTGAGGGTGGATGGTACGGACACCTTTGCCCCTCCTTCCACCTGGTCTGAGAGGTATTTCAGCCCCCCGTCGCCGATCGTCTTGTAAGAGGCTCCGGAAAGATGGGCGGACGATATGCCGATAAGGTCCTCGGCGCCGTATACTTTGCCGAGCGCCACAAGGAGTTCCATGGCCTTACGCCGGCTTTCCCCTTCCTCTCCGTTGAGGATTCTTTCTTCTTTGGGTCTGAGTTCCATAGTCCCTAATATGAAGCGTATGTAAAGGATTTGTCCCTTCGAACTTATCTTGGGTAGGTCCGCAGACTGCGTCGACGGGACCGGAGCTCCGTGCTGCCATTATAGAATTACTTAAACCATCGACGCTATCGTGACTCTCCATGAAGCCGCTGACCTTGGAAAGGTCACCGAAATACGACCGCAAGGGCGGGATAAGGACGATGTCTCCGGAAGACACTTTGGAACGTACGCTGCCGTTGCTTTCCGAAGCGGGAATCCACATGCCCGAGGACATCACTGGAATGGATAACGTCGGCATTCCCGTCTTCTCTATTTCCAGACCGGGAGCCGCAGAGGGCGCTGTCTCAAGCTACAACGGCAAGGGTGCCACCTACGAACAGGCCAAGGCCTCTGCGGTAATGGAGGCCATGGAGAGGTACAGCGCAGAGATGAGGGATTGCGACGAACTCGTATACGGTACATTCCAGCAGGCCACAGAGACAGGGCTCACCGTGGACCCCGCCGACCTGATACTCCCCATCGACCGCCTCAACTATTATCGGAATGCCGAGATAGCATGGTGCGAAGGATGGGAGATGTTCAGAGGCGATAGGATATGGGTCCCCGCATGCGCGGTGTACCATCCTTACACCCCCAACGGGGACCTGCAGCTTTTCAGATACAACACCAACGGGCTGGCGTCGGGGAATACGATCGAGGAGGCCATTCTCCACGCGGCGTTCGAGGTCATTGAGAGAGACGCCTGGTCGCTGGCGGAGGACCGCGCATTCGCCAATGCGGACGTCGTCGCGGATCCCCATTCGGTCCCAGGAAGGCTTTTGGAAGCCTTCTCAAGACAGGGTGTGGAAATCAAACTGAAAGACATAACCACCGATGTGGGGGTGACCACCATCGGTGCAGCCTCGGACGATGTCACCACCAGAGACCCGGAGATGCTGGCCATAGGCGTGGGAACCCACCTGGACCCAGAGATTGCGGCCGTGCGCGCGATAACCGAGGTCGCTCAGAGCAGGGCTACTCACAAACAGGGCGTGAAGGTGAACGCGAAGCTCCAGAAGGCCACCCGGGAGATGGGGTACGAGAAAATCAAGAGGCTCAACCGCCTCTGGTATTCCGATCTCGACAAAAAGGTGAACCTTGAGGATATTGAGGACAAATCGACCGATTACGTTCTCGACGACATAGAGGTCGTCCTCGACAAATTGATGAATGCGGGTTTCGAAATGGTGATAGTGTCGGACCTCACCCGCCCTGAGGTAGGGGTGCCGGTGGTCAGAGTGATAATACCGGGAATGGAATGCTCCACGATGGACCCGGACCGCATAGGATACCGTCTGAACGGAATGTGGCCTCCCGGAAGATGACGGCCTTTCGACCGTTGACAGAAAGCGGACCCGCCGGGATTCGAACCCGGGTCAGAGGCTCCGGAGGCCCCAATGCTATCCAAGCTATACCACGGGTCCTTTTTACTGTAAAGCGTTAAAGAGAAGCAGGCAGGTTGTGCCGGGGCAAAGCCCCGGCGATCCTGAGGCTCCCATTGAGAGGGCGGGAGCCGAATGAAGAATTGCCTTTACTCTTTCTTGCTGAACTCGGTGTACCCGCACTTTCCGCAGGACGTCCTGTCTTTGTGGACGGCCATGAACACGCCCGGTCCGCACTTGGGGCATACCGGTTTGGTCCTTGTGATCTTGTTGCCTTCGACCTTGTATGCGTCCTTCTTGCTGATCGACTTAGGTGCGGCCTTCTTCTTCGGTGCTGCCATTTCACTCCTCCTTCTTGGGTACTTCGGGCTTAGGCGCCTCGATTCCGTTCCTCTTCAGGAGATGTTCGTTTTCGAACTCCAATGCAGCCTCTTTGCTCTCGTAGACCTTGGCGTATCCTTCGGACACGCCCTTGCCGTACACAGAGTCCATGTGGTCGATGACAAGACAGTCCCTTTTGGACTTCAGCACCTTGGCCAGCTCCTCTGCCACCGCGTTCCTCCTGGGTGTGCTTTCTCCGGTGTGTTCCACCGAGAAATACACCTCGTTCCTCTTCTGCAGAGGATTTTTCTTCTGTTGGGTAATTTGTATCTTCATTACAGCTCCTCCATCATCTCGATTAGCAGTTCTGCTTCTTTTCGGACCTGCTCGTCCGTGGTGACGAGCTTCATCCCTTTCCCGGGCCATCCGTACACAATATTGGTGCCGTAGGGCGCAAGAACCATGCAGGCGACAGCCGCCAGATCCTCCTCCCCATCCACCTTTATTATGTGGATTTTCCCTTCGAAAGCGTTTTTCACGGCCTCGATCAACTCCGCAGTTATCATCTTCGGAGGGTTCCTGACCTCTATCTCCTCCCAGCCGCTTTTTTTCACGAGAGATGAGAATTCGGTCATCTCGTGCCTCTCCGTCCTTCCGTCGTAGATGGACAGGAACGGCACGATGCCGTGCTTTCTGACGACCAGCGATACCACGTCGCCGACCGTAACGAGTTTGGAACCTTTGTCGAGTATAATAAGTTCGTTTTCGCCCAGGTCCCGCCCCATAGGCCTCCTGAACAGTTCGCGCCTGTCCTCGGGAAGCTTTCTGTCCCTGGGCCCCATCGGCATCAGCGGACCTTGAGGGCGTATCTGCCGTTCGCCTTGATGCTCATGCGCTTTGCAATCTCCGATTTGGTGTGGTCGATAATCGCCACGTAGCCCTGCCACTCCTTGGACGTCTGTCCTCCGCAGCGGGGGCATATATCGTCCTCTGATATGAAGTTGCAGTTCTTGCATGCTTTCAGAACAGGTCCTGCCATCAGGCCGCCTCCTTCTTCTTGGCGTTGTCCTCTTCGATCCACTGGAACTTCCCGAGGCCGGGCTGGCGCATGGTGAGTCCTATCTTGCTGTCCTGTGGATTCTTGTCGTTGAGGTCTATGCTCACTACCCTCGCTCTGACCTTGTCACCTACGGAAAGGGTCCTTCCGGTTTCCTTCCCGACGAGCCTCTGGTTGACCTCATCGATATCGACGCGGTCGTCCATGACTTGGCTGATGTGCAGAAGACCGTCGAGGGGCCCGAATCTCACAAAAGCACCGAATTTTAGGATCTCCACGACTATGCCCTCCACAACCTCGTTGTCCTTCAGCCTGTAGACCAGCTGGTTGTACTTCACGGTCTGGTAAACGGCGCCGTCGCCATGCACTATACGTCCCGGTCCCACCGGCTCGACGTCTTTTATGAGGACTGTGAGCGATTTGTCCTCGTTGAACCTGCCCTCGAAAGTATCCCAGGTGAGGTTGTCTATAGCCTCACTTATGTCTTCGCCCAGATTTCTAGGCGGGACGCGGACCTTCCTTTCGGCCTCTGTGATCATATACATATGGCGGAACTCCTGAATGTGGGGATTAGGCCACTCTTATATAAAACTGATTCGTACGCGCGATGCCGCTCACCAAGCCAGAGGTGCGACCGACGAACGCGTTTATCCGGGTTACTGGCAGTTTTCAATTTTTTCAAATAAGAAAAATAAAAAATGTGCCAGAATATCATTGTTTTGTCTTCCGGGTCCCGCTGTTGGATGTATATTCTACCTGTTTCCGCGGTACGGGTACCAGGAGTGTTATTTATAGGAGGAGAGTTTACCGCAATTAAAGTTCAGAGGCAAACTCATGATCGAAATAACAACAGTTGAAAACTTGCTTTTCATGATTCCTGTTGCCGTCGTGATCGCACTGATCTTTGCATTGTACTTCCTTACCGACATAAGGTCTCAGGACAAAGGAACACCTGAAATGCAGAAGATCTCCGATGCGATCGAAACGGGCGCCATGGCATATCTGAAGCGCCAGTACAAAACGATAGCAACAATCAGCATAATCGTGGCAATCGTAATAGCGCTCGCGGGAATCCCCGAGTCCACAAGAAACTACCTGGGATATCCCGTGGCCATCGCTTTCCTCATCGGAGCGGGATTTTCGATTCTTTCCGGTTTCATCGGAATGAAGGTATCCGTCAGCACTAACATCAAAACGGCCAGCGCCGCACGCGAGTCTCTCGCCAGCGCCTTCAAGACCGCCTTCCGCGGAGGAGCCGTTTCCGGCATAGTCGTTTCTACGCTGAGCATACTCGGCCTCTTCGTCGTCTTCCTCGCGTATAACGCCATATACGAGACCATGACCCAGACTCTCCATTACATAGTGGGCTATGCGTTCGGTGCATCTTTCGCGGCATTGTTCGCACAGCTCGGAGGCGGCATATACACCAAAGCCGCCGATGTAGGCGCAGACCTCGTAGGGAAGGTCGAAGCTGGGATACCTGAGGACGACCCCAGGAACCCTGCCGTCATTGCAGACCTCGTCGGTGACAACGTAGGAGACTGTGCCGGAAGGGGAGCTGACATTTTCGAATCCACGGCAGCCGAGATCATCGGTTCGATGGTCATAGGTCTCGCCGTGCTCAAGATCGCCGAAATGGCCTCGCTCTCGAACAACTGGATCTTCCTCCCGATGGTCATAATGGCATTCGGACTCATCGCATCCCTTGTGGGTATCCTTACCGTCAGGCTCAAGGACTCCGACAAGGAAGTGTTCTCGGCGCTCAACCGCGGGTACTACATAACCATGGCCCTCGTCATAGCGGGCACGATATTCTCAGTCTACTGGCTCCTTAAAGATGAAGCCTCCAACTGGATATACTTCGCGGGATGCGGGATAGTCGGAATCGTTCTCGCACTCGCCATAGTATACATAACCCAGTACTACACCGGAGACCACGGGCCCGTCAGGTCCATAGCGGACGCGTCCAAGACCGGCCCGGCCACCAACGTTATCAAGGGCATATCCGTGGGAATGGAGTCAACTCTGCTCCCGGTCATATGCATAAGCATAGCCATATGCGCCACCTTCGTCCTCGGATACTACGCCGACCCAACCGGCAGCAACGGAATGGTCTTCGGACTTTACGGAACGGCCGTCGGAACGATCGCGATGCTCGCATCGTCCGCATTCATCCTCGCCGAGGACACATACGGACCCATCACCGACAATGCAGGAGGCATCGTCGAAATGAGCGACCAGCCCGCAGAGGTCAGGGAGAGGACCGACAAGCTCGACGCGTCCGGAAACACCACAAAGGCCCTGACCAAAGGATACGCCATGGCTTCCGCTTCGCTTGCGGCGTTCCTTCTGTTCGCGGCCTACTTTGAGATAGTCGGAGAGATCAAGGGGATCAGCCTCATCGAGGCAATGCAGGTCAACCTGGGAAACCCTCTGATATTCGTGGGCGGACTCGTCGGAGCCGTGCTCGTGTTCTACTTCGCATCCCTTGCGATCAGCGCTGTCGGAAAGGCCGCTGGAGAGATGATCGAGGAGGTCCGCAGGCAGTTCAGGGAGAATCCCGGCATAATGGAGGGATCTTCGGACCCGGACTATGCCAGTTGCGTCGACATCGCGACCCGCGGTGCACTCAGGCAGATGGTCGTTCCCGCACTGCTACCCATCATCGTACCGATCGCGTTCGGGCTGCTGTTCAAGTGGGTGCTACCCGATGAGCTCGCCTCCGACGCCCCCGCGGCGGTCGGTGCGCTCATCATGATAGCCACGATAGTGGGCGTCCTGCTTGCCAACTTCCTCAACAACGGAGGAGGCGCATGGGACAACGCGAAGAAGTTCATTGAGGCGGGTTCCCACGGCGGAAAGGGTTCGCCCGCACACGCCGCGGCGGTCGTCGGAGACACCGTCGGAGACCCCTTCAAGGACACGGCGGGACCCTCGATACACGTTCTGATCAAGCTGCTGTCCACCATATGTCTGGTGACAGCAGTCCTGTTCGTCTGAGCGTAAAACCTATTACGGGGGAGAAATCCCCCGTTCAGAATTTTTTTGTTTTTCAAACAAAGGGGGATATCATGAGGCCCCCTTCTTTTGCTGCCTCTTCCGCCGGCTCTTCCTCCGGGTAATCGCAGGACCCGGAGACAACTATGGGTACGCCGTCCTCGTCGATGTAACCTATCCCTACCACCTCTACCGGGTTGCAGACGTCCTTTCCCGAGACCGCTGCCACACACGATGCGCCCAGAGGGCACGTCAGCGACAGTATGACATCGGAGCGCGCCAGCACTCCCGTATCAAATTTCTCCCTTACTCTGGATCCCATGCACGAAGCGGAAACGCATATTGTGCCGGTGACGTCAATTCCGTCTTCGGACAGCTTGTCCGAAAGCCGCTTGGCGGCTTCAGCACCGCCGATACCGCCGCATATTCTGACGCAAGTGTTGCAGGTCAGCACGAGCACCTTCTTTTTGGTGAGAGATTCCGAAAGCTCCTTGTAATCCCTGTTGCGACCCGATATGATCACGGGCCGGTAATCGGGAGCCGACGATATATCTTTAACGCACCGCACCCGCGCACGTCATTGCACAAACCCTTTTATCGGTGGCAGATGGTAGCCAATCAATACAAGGTGTTTTGAATGTCAGAATTAGAATTGGTCCCTGTAGAGGATATCAAAGTAAAGAAAGGAATGACAGTAAACGAGATGCTGGAGGCCATGGGGCGCTCCGGCGGCTTCACGGCCCAGAAGCTGGCCGATGCCACCGATATAGCGGAGAAGATGATAAAGAGAAAGGGATGCCTGAGGATACTGTCCTTCCCCGCATGCATAATGGCCACCGGTACGAGGGGCATTTTGATCGATATGGTGAAAAACCACATGGTCGACCTGATAATAACCACCTGCGGGACCCTCGACCACGATATCTCTAGGACTTTCGCGGCCTACTACAAAGGAGACTTCATGATGGACGACGCAAGGCTCAGAAGGCACGGCGTCAGCAGGCTCGGGAACGTCCTCGTCCCCGATTCATGCTACGGTATCGTCCTCGAAAACAACCTCCTGCCCATGTTCGACGAGATTTTCAAAGACCGCAAAGACATGACCACACACGAGATTATAGACCAGGTCGGCAAGAGGATGCCGAGCGAGGACAGCCTGCTTTACCAATGCTATGCAAACAAGGTGCCTATAGTCGTCCCAGGCATCACCGACGGGTCCTTCGGCTCCCAGCTCTGGACATACTATCAGATGCATCGCAGCCTGAGAATCGACCTCTTCGGCGACGAGCAGATGCTCGCGGAGATGACCAACGATGCCAAATACACAGGAGCGATAATCATAGGCGGCGGCATATCCAAACACCACGTAATCTGGTGGAACCAGTTCAGGGGAGGTCTCGATTTCTGCATATACCTCACCACCGCACAGGAATATGACGGCTCCCTGTCGGGCGCCGCAATCAGAGAAGCCGTTTCCTGGGGCAAGGTCAAGAGCAACGCCAAGAAGATGACCGTCGAAGGCGATGCCACGATCACGTTGCCCCTGATATACGCAGGCCTGACGGACAGGCTGCTCTGAGGCGGGATCATGCCGAAGGAGATTCTCATTCTTCCCGGAGACGGGGTCGGAAGGGAGATAACCGACGCCGCGGCATCCGTATTGGAGGCCGTCACGGGCGAGGTGGAGATACTCCACGGGAAGATAGGCGCTTCGGCATACGAGAAGACAGGATATTACCTTCCTCCCAAGACAATGAAGCTGGCCGCGAAATCCGACGCTATAATCGCGACTCCTGTGCTGAACCATGCGATCGAGAAGAACTACAGAGACCCCCTGGCCACTCTGAGGAAGCAACTGGACATGTGTTCCGTCCTGAGGAAGTTCCAGCCCCTCGGCGACGGCATAGGCGTTTCAGGCCTTGACTGCATGCTGATAAACTGCAATCCTCAGACAGTTGGCACCTCCGAGGAGGTGGAAACCCTTAACGGCATGAGCGTGGAATCCTACATCGACGCGGGAGGATGCAGAAAGACCTTCAGGATGGGAGCGCGCATCGCAACGGCCAAACAGAGGCGCAAGATAACCTGCCTCAGGGACCTGGATCTCAACCCGCATTCCGACGCCATGTTCACTGACCTTTTCTATAAGGAATTCGCGGCGTCCGAATTCATAATCGACGACATGGACGTCGCCGAAGCAACGTCCAAACTGATCCTGGACCCTCCTTTCGCCGATGTGATAGTCACGCCCGTGCCGTACAGCAACGCCATTTCCGGAGTTCTCACAGGCATGTGCGGCGGAGCCTACCTGACCTGCGTGGGATATCTGAGCGAGACCGGCGGGATGTTCATGCCCCTTCACGGTCCGGTCGAACATCTGGCCGGAACTGACACAGTGAATCCCACGGGTTGCATCCTGGCTGCGGCGATGGCTCTGGACACGGTCGGGCTGAACCTAGAGGCTGACAAGATACGGAACGCCGTACGTTCGGCTTACAGAAAGGGGATGAAGACGAGAGACGTGGGAGGAGACCTTTCCACTTCCGAGTTCACCTACCGCGTGACAAAGCTCTGCCAGAGAAGCAGATGACCAGAACGGTTAATACCCAGTAATCTGCTCCAGTTACGGGTGGATAACTTGAAGGATGCAGGACACAGGGACGCTGTCGCGGCGGCAATGAATTTCGAATCGATCGGCAGGACGCCCGTAAACAATTTCGCGGTCGTCACTGCCGCCCACAGCGCCGGATACACGGTGACCCAGGCAAGGAACGACCCCGTCCTGTCCGCAAGGGTGTCGGTAGACTATGCTATGAAGACCCGCTCTGATTTTGTCAAGCCGATACTGGACTCCCAGATACCCTTCGCAGACATGGGCATGGAAGTGAGGTTCCCCGAGGACGACTACGGGATGGTACCCAAGCCGATGATCAACGGACCGGAGGAGCTCGATGACCTTGCGGTGTTCGATCCATTCAAGGCTTCGGAATGCCCCCGTTTCACCAGCGTTTTTGTTGACAGCATCAAGGAGACCGCAAGGATACTCCCCGAGGACCTGCACATATGCGGGCTCTCCTGGGGGCCCCTCACCATGGCGGGATATACCATGGGGACCGAGAATATGATGTTCCAGATGCTTCTGGAGCCCGACTTTGTCAAAGCGGCAATCAGGAAGGTAACGGGCCTGGTCACGGCCATGGAGCAACGGATGATAGAGGCTGGCGCCACGGTAATGTGGATGGCCGACCCAACGTCCTCCGAGGACCTGATATCCAAGGACATGTTCCGCGAGTACTCTTACGATGCGATTAAAGAAGTGATAGCCGATACGAAAGCATATCGCAATGTGCCAGCGTTCGTGCACATATGCGGCAACACGCTTAACACCATGTCTGTTCTGAAGGAGATTGGAACAGACTGCTTCAGTTTCGACCACGCCGTAGACCCCGCCGCTGCTAGGAAAAGCGCCGGGAATCTGGCTATCATGGGCAACATCGATCCCGTTGCCGTAATGATGATGGGCACTCCCGAGAAAGTGAAAAGGGAAAGCTACCGCGTCATAGAGGCGGCGGGTTCGGACGGCGGGCTGATACTCGCACCGGGCTGCGAGATGCCGCTGAATACCCCCGACGAGAATGCGGTGATGATGGGGGAATCCGCACGCAGCTACTGGCAGAGTTAAGCTAACTGTAGGCCAGACCGGCATAAATCCGGAAGTATAGGCCATCCATGCGTGATAGCATGGATGCACAAAATATCGGAGAGCAACCTGAAAACGAAGACTGCAGGGCCCTCAGGACGTATATCAGGCTGAGGAACAAAGCTTTGGGAAATATCGGCTCGGACTTCAGGACAATCAGGGCCTTCGCCTTCATGATGATAGTCGCCGAAACCGGATTAGGGCCCGAAGAAGTGAGGAAACTTGAGATGGATAACCTGGACCCGGCCTCCAGCATCGGGATAGTATCCTGCCGCACGAGAGGTGTGGACGGGGAATCCTGTATCTCGGTGAACCTCCAAAAGGCCGGTTCCGATGTGCTGGCGGCATACATGGAGTCCCGCAGGGCGTTCCTGGAAGAATATTCGTTCGATTCCCGATACCTTTTTCCATCGAGGATGACGACCAACGGAATCATGCCTCCGGAAGCGGTGAACGGCATCGTCGATACGGTTTCTGACCTATGCAAAGAAAAAATCGACATAGAGCTTCTGAGGGACATCTTCGGGTCACAATGAAATACCGGTTTCCGGCGGGGCGCCCCTTGCCTGCACTGACCCCGCCGGAATTGAAAAGGTTTGATCGTTCGGTATCAGCCGAGCATTTTCTTCATGTCCGCCTCTGGAGTGCTGATGGGGGTGATCCCGAAGTTCTCCACGAGGAAGGAGACTATGTTGGGCGAAAGGAACGCCGGGACCGAGGGCCCCAGATATATGTTCTTCACGCCCAGGCTCAGAAGGGTCAACAGCACCGCGACTGCCTTCTGCTCGTACCAGGACAGCACGATCGAGAGAGGAAGGTCGTTGACCGTGCAGTTGAACACATCCGCAAGTGCCAGAGCGACCTTTACAGCCCCATATGCATCATTGCACTGGCCGACGTCCAGTATCCTGGGCATTCCGCCCATGTCTCCGATGTCTAGGTCGTTGAACCTGTACTTGCCGCATGCGAGGGTCAGCACGAGGGTGTCCTTCGGAGTGTTCTTGACGAACTCCGTGAAATAATTCCTTCCCGGTTTGGCGCCGTCGCATCCTCCCACGAGGAAAATGTGCTTTATCGCTCCTGCTTTGACGCCTTCGACGACCTTGTCGGCCACCGACAGTATCGTTCCCGCCGAATATCCGGTAGTCACGGTCTTTCCTCCGTTGACCCCGGTCATCTGAACGTCTTCCTTGTATCCGCCCAGCTCCAGCGCCTTGGCGATGACCGGCGTGAAGTCCTTGTCCTCACCGATGTGCACCGCATTGGGATATGCCACGGGGCCGGTGGTATATACGCGGTCGGCATAGCTGTCCTTTGGCCTCATTAGGCAGTTGGTTGTGTAGAGTATGGGTGCGGGGACGCCGTCGAATTCGTTGCGCTGATTCTGCCAGGCCGTTCCGTAGTTCCCCCTCAGGTGCGCATACTTCCTCAGCTCGGGGTATCCGTGGGCAGGGAGCATCTCGCCGTGGGTGTAGATGGATATTCCCTTTCCTTCAGTCTGCTCCAGAAGCTTCTTGAGGTCCAAGAGGTCGTGTCCCGTGACGATGATGAACGGTCCCTTCGCGATCTTCATCGAGACAGTGTTGGGAGCGGGGACGCCGTATGTCTCGGTGTTTGCCTCGTCCAGGACCTTCATGCATTTCAGGTTGGCCTGCCCGGTCTCCATGACCATCGCCAGGAGCTCTTCCTGGCTGGCGTTGGAGCCGATCGTCCTCAGGGCGTTGTACATGTACGTGCTGACTTCGGGGTCGGAATATCCGAGCGCCTTGGCGTGGAATGCGTAGGCGGCGACTCCCTTGAGTCCGAAAAGTATCAGGGATTTTAGGGACCTGATATCCTCGTCGTCCTTCCAGACCGATACTAGATTGAACTTGTTTGATCCGCAGCCGCATGACTTGCATCCGGACCCCACCCTGGTGCGCTCCTTCTTGACCACATCGATCTGGACCGATACCGACTTCGGGTCGAAGTCGACGTTGGTTATCGTACGGAACAGGGCCTCGGTGACGATGTCGTCCGTCTTGGCGTCAGCCTTTCCATGGGCGCTCTTGGCGAGGTCTACCAGAGCGGTGATGAGGTCGTCCTGAAGGTTCGCCACGTCCGATGGTTTTCCGCATACTCCTGCCTTTCCCGTGCAGCCGGTCCCGTTGGCCGTCTGCTCGCACTGAAAACAAAACATCTCCGACATTTTTTAACTCCTATACTTTAGGTAGTTTGTATAATAAAGATACTAAGTTATATACGGCAGGTATCTTACGGGATATCATGAACGACAACTGTACCGTGTACAGGACCATGGGGTTCCTTTCCAAGAAATGGACGCTGCTCATCATACTGGAGCTTTACAGGGGAGGGAACACATGGAAAAGATTCTCCGAGATCAAGAGGTCCATGAAAGATATCACTCCCAAGATCCTCTCGGAAAGGCTCAGGAACCTTGAGGAGGAAGGCGTGATCGAAAGGAGGGTCGATACCGCAACCGTGCCGATAAGAAGCGAATACCGGCTCACCGAAATGGGAAGGGAGCTGACAGAAGTAGCGAAGGGCATAAAGACGTGGGCCCTCAAGTGGAAGATTAATAATCCCGTTTGTGCATCTCAGGACTGCATCGTCTGCGTGCTTTGAGGGGATTATGAAAAAAAAGCCTAATGTAGCCTTTCTATGCCTGCACAATTCGTACAGAAGCCGGGTCGCCGAGGCGCTCGCGAGGGAGTACGCTTCCGACGCCTTCGAGGCGTACTCGGCTGGCCCGGAATCATCTTTTGTGGTCGACGACAGGGTCGCCTGGATGCTTTTGGAGTATTGCAGCTGCGACATAACCGAAAATAACACCAGGCCCCTGTCCGAACTTCCCAAGATGGATATAGTGGTCACAATAGGAAAAGGAGATTCCTGTCCTGACATCCCGTGCTCTTACATCGAGAACTGGGGCCTTGATGACCCAGTAGGCCATGCCGACCCGGACTATCGAAAAATGATCGAGACCGTGCGCAACAACGTCATGGACCTCCGCGACAGGATAAGAAGGGGGAAGATACGCCCCATTTCCGAAACGGCGTGACTTCCGGATTGGTTGCATAATCGTCTTCTGACCACATATTCCCGTTGGAGAGTGCCGATTGCGCTCCCGATGAACATTTAATATTCCTGCTCCGTGTGCTGCCGTGCCACTGACGCTGGACGCAAATCTGCATGACCTGCGCGATTCGTTATTCTGATCTCCGGACCCCGTTCACGGGTGATTCCCTTCGCTTGATGCGGATTGTCCGACCCATGGGGAAGATTTCAACGTAATAACGGTCATGAATTATCGTTGGCACCCCCCCCGCGGGAAGAAAAGATCCTTTGAACGCTACAGTCAGCTACAGAACGGAATCTGAACAAAATACATTCAGACGCATCAGGTCGTGCCATATCGGCAACGGCGATCGCGTGCCAGAAAAAGAATCCTCTTACACAGGATGCCGAAAGCGAGAATGAAAAGGGGAATGGTGCAGGGGACGTGATTTGAACACGCGGACCACTAAGGACTAGGCCCTCAACCTAGCGTCGTTGGCCATGCTTGACTACCCCTGCTCCATCCCGAGTAATAAGATTCAGTTAATAAGGTTTACCGTCGAAACGGACGTGGTCAGGGAAAAAATAACGGATTTTCTTATTAACACATGATTAAATAACGAAAAGTGCATGGTGCGGCATGGAACTTGCGATGACCGTTGCGTTGCTGCTGATAATCATCGGGTTGATACTTCTGATAGTGGAGGCCACGATGCCCGGTGTGTTCATAATCATACCGGCAGTCATATTCATCATCATAGGGGGACTGGGTCTTTTCGAGCCCGAACTGCTTTTCACGTGGTACGCTGTCGCATTGGCCATAGTTGTAGCCATTCCGGTGACCCTGCTGACAATATATGCCTACAGATTTCTGGGCAAGCCCGAACCGCCGTCGACGACCATAACCGACACTCTCGTCGGCGAGAGGGGCATCGTCACCGTGGACACTGTCCCCGGGACTCTGAAGGGAAAGGTTCGCATCGGGACGGACACATGGAGCGCCAATTCGGAGACGCCCATCAAGGCTGGCACCAAGGCAAGGGTTGTCAGGAGCGAAGGCGTACATGTCTTCATCGAGCCGGAAGAATGAATGTCGATTATAGATTTATGAAGAATACGGAGGAAAAAACAAATGGACAGTGAAACAATCTTGATGACCATCGCCCTTCTGGTGATTTTCGTCATCGTTCTGATCGTGATAAGCGGGGTGAAAATCGTTCAACCCTATGAACAGGGCATATACATGAGGCTCGGTAAATATGTAAGGATACTTAACCAAGGTCTCAACGTAGTGTTCCCGTTGATAAACCAGGTCGTCAAACTGGACCTGCGCACGGAAGTCCTGGACATCCCGAGACAGGAGGTCATAACCAAGGACAACTCACCTGTCAACGTGGACGCCATCATATACATCAAAGTTACGGACCCCAAAAAGGCATACTTCGAAGTAACTCATTACAAGGTTGCGACCGTCAGCCTGGCACAGACCACTCTGAGGGCCGTTATAGGAGAGATGGAGCTTGACCAGATCCTTTCCAACAGGGAGACCATAAACCTCCAACTCAGGGACACCCTCGACGAGAGCACTGACAAGTGGGGAGTCAGGGTAGAAGCCGTCGAGATACGCGAAGTGGACCCTGCCGCGAAGGTCAAGGACTCCATGGAGGAGCAGACCTCTGCTGAGAGGAAGAGACGTGCCGCCATCCTCGAAGCGGACGGACTCAAGAGAGCGGCAATCCTGAAGGCAGAGGGAGAGAAGAAATCCCGCATCCTTCAGGCCGAGGGGCGCAGACAGGCCATGGTTCTCGAGGCTGAGGGCACCAGGGTGGCCACGATACTTGAGGGACAGGGAGAGGCCCAGAGGCTGCGCATCCTCTCAGTGGGCGCGGCCACCATGGACTCCAAGGCCCTATCGGTGCTTTCGATGGACACCATGGTCAAGGTCGGACAGGGCGAATCCTCGAAGATATTCTTCCCCATGGAAGTGACCAGGCTGATGGACGGGATTTCCGAGTATGTCGGATCTGCCGCCAAGTCACCCGACAGGGCGATATCCACCATCGAGGACATCGAGAAGGCCTTCGGCAACACCGACGACATCCTGGGTAACATCCCCAGGCCCGAAGAAATTCAGGCCGAAGCGGAAAGAATCGACGCCATGATGGACAAGGAACTAAAGGAATCCACCGGAATGGTCGACAAGGATAGCAAGAACAAGGCCTGAAACTTTAACAAAACTTCTTACCCTTTTCATATTTCCGATTAAAACAAATACCTGTTCAGCTATGGATGGTTGTCATGAGAGAGAGGGCGGCTGACGGTAGGACTTCGGTCCAGCTGAGGAAGTTCCCTCCTCCGAGGGCAGGATGAGCAGCGAAATGCTGCGGGGCGAGAGCCTCGGCAAGGGCCCAGAAACGACACAGCTCCGGTAAAAAGCATGATCTGAAGGCAGTGACATTCCCGGAGATATGGTGAAACGGCGACACCTCATCGGAGCAAGCTCATACAGCCGGGATGATTTGCCCTGGACCGGCGGGTAGGGTGCATTAGTCGAATGCCGCCTGAAACAGAAGGGGGGCTACTACTCTCACATGACTCTTTTTACTTTTCCTCGATTAATGTTATTAACAACGTGGCACATTAATGTCCATGGCATTGGATCCCCATATCAAGGCTGTCGGTTTTGACATGGACGGCACTTTCATGAACACAAGGGTGGACTATCCCCGACTTCACAACGTCGTCGCTGAGGTTATGGAGGAGGAAGGTATCCCGATGGGGAAGCACGATTGGAAGGGGGACGAACGCCTGATGAAGGTGCCGGTGTACCAATGGATATACGATGCCGGCAGATGGGACGACGCCGAAGACATAATCGACAAGATCAACCGCAAGAGCACCGAGATTGAAAAGCAGTATTATCTAGAGGCCTCACCGTTTCCGCTGGCCGTTGAGACCATGGACGCCCTCAAGAAACAGGGCTACAAAGTGGGGATCCTCACGAGGGGGGGCAGGGAATACGCCGAGTCGGTCCTTGGAATATGGAACATCTATGACCGTTTCGATGCCGTCGTGTGCAGGGACGATTATCCCTACGGCGATGCAAAGCCCTCGCCTATGGCCATGAGGCATCTGGCGGAAGAGATGGGCGTGGAGCCGGTGGAGGTCCTTTACCTTGGGGATAACCTAAGCGACTGGCACACTGCCCGGGACACAGGGGCCTCCTTCATCGGGGTGCTTTCAGGGGGTTGCACCCTGAAAGACTGGAAAGATGCGGGGGTCACCGACGTGATCGAAGGGATCGGGGCGCTGCTCGACCGTATATGATCATTCCCCTTTCCCCTGCGCAATCTTCGTCAAAGCTGTTTTCACCGTTATCGCGATGATGAACAGCACTCCCATCGTTACCGATACTGTGGCACCCGGAGGTATATCGGCCCCGATGGCTATTATGAGGCCGAAGAACGCCATGATCAGTGACAGCACCACGGACACCACCATCATCTCCTTCAGGCTCTCGGTAAACATGTTCGACATGGCCGCAGGTATCGTTATCAGAGCTATGACCATGACAATACCCACCACGTTCAAAGCCACAACGCATGTCAGGGCTATCAGTATGTAAAGGACGAGATTCATCACCGTGATGTTGATCCCGCTGAGCTTAGCATGGGTTTCGTCGAAAGTCAGGACCTGCAGATCCCTGAAGAACAAAGCGATGATAGCAAGCGAAAGTACCGTTACGATGGCAATGACCTTGAGCTCGAAGCTTCCGACCAGCAATATGTCCCCGAAAAGTATGCTCTCGAAGGACCTGGGAGTGACGACGGACCTGTCCACGAGGCTCATGAAGATCACTCCCAACGCCATTCCCACCGACCAGAGGACCCCGATGACCGAATCCTCCCTCATCTTCTTCGAGACCGCGGGAAGCGCCATTATCACCGCGGAAACCACCGCGAACAAGGCTGCGCCGACCATGGGAGTGAACCATGAGACTGCGATAACGGACATCATATAGTACGCCAGCCCCACACCTCCGAAGGTAGTGTGGGCTATGCCTCCCGTTACGAACACCATCCGTTTCACGACAACTAGTGTGCCCACCACCCCGCATAGCACGCACGCTACGGCCGCGACGATGAACATGTTCTGAATTAGAGGCATGGAGAATGCCGCGATCCAATCAACCATCGTTATGACCCCCGCAGTCGCAGTGACCGATATGCACAAGCTCGGGAACGCAATGGAATCCCAATGCGATCATCTCCTCGGTTATCTCCGGGGCATCGTTGACGATCAGCCTGTGGTTCATACACGCGACCCGTTTGACATCGTGGGATATGCTGCTCATATCGTGGGTTATCAACATTATGGCCACGCCGTCCTTGTTCAGCTTCCTCAGTATATCGTAGGTGCAGTCTTTCATCGAAGGATCCAGACTCGCGGTGGGTTCGTCCAGCATGAGTATCTTCGGTTCCGGCGCAAGCGCCCTGGCCAGATATACCCTCTGCCTCTGCCCTCCCGACAGCTTGCTTATTCGGCTGTCGGCAAAATCCGAGACTTCGGCGTACTCCATCGCCCTCTCGGCCGCTTCCTTCTCTTCTTTGGAATAGAAGGGCCTCAGGCCCTTTTTGCATCTCATTCCCATAAGAACAACCTCTCTGGCACTTATGGGGTATTCGGAGTCCAGATTCTCGTTCTGCGGAACGTACCCTATGCCCGAGGGCGACCCGGCAGGTTCCTCTCCGAACACTTTCACGGTGCCTTCCATGGGACTTATAAGGCCCAGAATCGCCTTGAAGAGTGTAGTCTTTCCTCCGCCGTTGGGTCCGATTACCGCTAGAAAATCTCGGTCCTTTAGTTCCAGATCGACATTGCTGAACACTGCCCGGCCGTCATATCCTGCAGTCAGACCCTCAATTTTTATCGGTACCATCAATTCATATCTCCGCGTCAGGGATGTTTTCGCCCAGTGTCTCAATGACATAGCCCAGGTATTCGACCCAGTTCTCGGCGAGTACGTTAATCACTATTATATTAACATATATTTCCATGTCCCGAAGATCCTCTTGGGTCAGACCGTTGATCTCTTCGGGGTAAGAAAGGAACACGTTGATAGGATTTTCCGGCGTCCCTCCCTGCAGCATCGCGATCGATGAGGGCGTGGGTGCCGCCTCGGCTACTTCCATCAGTTCGATTTCTGTAACGCTGTCGGGCAGAAGATATGCCCAGGAGGGGTGCCATACTATGATATCGGTGGTTGCCTTGCCTGTGAGATGCTGCTGTTCGAGTCTGATCAGCTAATCTACTTTTGTCAGGTAGCTGGCGCATCCTGCTTCGAAGACCGCGGCGTTTTCGGGTTCGAGATCGGTCATCATGTCCCTGACATACTCTGCAATGAGTGCCAGGCGCTCAGGCGACGCCCATACGTGAGGGTCGGTCGCATGGCCGTGACTATCTTCGGATCCCTCGTGCTCCTCTCCTTCCAAAAGAGGGTCCATTACGCCCTGATCAATGAGTTCTTTGCAACACTCGAATGTGGTCACTCCCTGCTGGTCCCTGATGGTGGTAAGATTGACTTCTTCCCACTCCACTCCTGAGCCCACGGCGAAATACGCCACCGTGTTCCGGGATGTTATTATTCCAGGGGTTATCTCTGTCGCATGGGGGCTGGTATTGGGTGCCAGGAAGGATACGACGGTGTATTCGTCTCCGACTATCTCCTGGACCATTTCCTGTTGCCAGCTCATCGTCGTGTATACATACTTCTTATCATCGCTGTCGTCGGTGAGGATGATTACGGCTGCAGTTCCCGCCACTGCGAGTATCGCCACAAGCGATATGGCTATCGCGGCATTTTTCTCCATAGGCCGCTCTAGATCGATCGACTATTAAAGATTAGCTGGAATCTTAATAATATTCGATTTTCAACGGTTGAATTGTTAATAAAAAAGAAAGGTATTGTGATAAGGGGTTTGGACGGCTGCTCACTGGCTTCCGTCGCCGAGTACGCGGTGCCTTCCCTCTTCGACCTCATGCTCCATATCGTTGTACCTGAATCTCTTCATGTTGTCGCTGAAGGTCGTGTCGGCAGGCAGGAGTTTCTTGACTCCCTGGATCAGCTTGCTTCCGAATCCCATGAGCTGCTTGCTCATGTTGATTCCGAACCTGGTCTTTCCGCAGACGAGATGTCCCGGATTCATGATATCGCGGGGGTCGAGTGCAGTCTTGAGGTCCCTCATGAAGTCGGCAGTCTCGCCGTCGTGAATGACGTCCATGTTCCAGGCGAAGAACACTCCGAATCCGGTGGTCCTTCCTCCGTAAAGGGATGCCCTGTCTCCGAGGTAGAAGTTGAAAGAGAACGCCGTCATTCCGAGGAGCGACTCATCGTCTTTGAAGTAATAGGGCATGAACAGCGCTGTGCTGCGGTCCACTATGACTCCGATGACTCCTCCGGGCTCCATCTTCATGACTTCGAATCCCTTGTAGCATTCGTCTACGAACTCCCCCCAGTGTTCGACGGGGACTATCACTTCGGCGGGGATCTCTCCGACACCGAACTTCCTAGCCCTGAACTCGTAGCATCTCTCGGACCACTCGTGGTCCGCAATCTCCCTGCCCAGCTTCTTGCCGCCGAACTCCGCCACAATGGCGTCGACCTCACTTTCCTCGAGGTCGACGAACTTGGGGTCTCCCTGAAGTGCCACAAGCAATACGTTCTTGACTTTAGGCGCGTGTATCCCGGCCTTCCTCTGATTGGCAAAGTGCAAATAGTCCGACCATGCGATGTGGAGTGGCTTGATGCTGGCATGTGAAACGATCTTCTGAATAGGCCCGTGGAGGTCCTTCAGATTCTCGAACTCGTAGGCGACGGGTCTGATCTCCCCCATGGGGTAGATCCTCATAGTCACCGTGGTGAGCACTCCCAGAGTCCCCTCCGCTCCTGCGAAGAACTGGTTGAGGTTGTAGCCGGACATATAGGAGCCGATATGGTCATATCCGGTCTCGATCAGTGTTCCGTCCGAAAGGACCACCTTCATGTTGAGGATGTTGTCCTTGGAGGACCCGTACTTATAGCTGCCTGTTCCCATTCCGTTGGTCGAGGTCCATGCCCCAACCGTCCCGGCGGGGAAGCTGGACGGGTAAGATCCTACTATAAATCCGAGCTTCATGCACTCGTCGAGGGCCTCTTTCCATGTACAGCCTGCCTGAACTTTCACATACATGCTCTCTTTGTTGATTTCGAGGACTTTGTTCATCTTCGAGGACATGTCGATCACGATTCCGCCGTTCGTGGGCATGCATCCGCCAAGTCCCCAGGTCGCATTGCCTCTGGGTATGATGGGTATGCCGTCCCTGTATGCGAGGGCGACCACTTTGGCCACCTGCTCGTCGGTCTCCGGCCTTACGACAACGTCGGGCAGGTTCTTGAATGCCATACCTGCCTCCTTGGGGAGGGGCGCCATGTCGTGGCTGTATAGAATCTTGTCCATGTCGCCCGTGTTAACGTTATCTTTGCCTACGATACCTTCGAGTTTGGTAATCGTTTCGGGCGTCACTTTACGAGTTAGAATCACTTCACTGTTTGCCTTCATTTGTTCCCTCCACTTTATAGTGTGCGGATTGATTATAGAGTCGAAAGACCCTGATACATTATAAGGATTCGCACTCGCGGACGCGCACTTCCAAGGGCTGGACCCTGCTCATGCCCAGACTTTGGACCAGCTTCGCCTTTCCCCCATCTGGCACTGATAGAAGATGAGAAAAACAGCCGCAGTCCGAAGAACCAAATCCCCTTGCCACGGGCACAAAGCCCATGGAAGAGGCGGCCTTGGCGATTCCGCATTCGGCCACCGAACAGGGATATTCCGCCCCATAAGCTTCGATATCCGAAGCCACCGTGGTGAGGCGATCAATGTGCCAGCGCATCTTTTTTTCATGAGCGAGATGTCTGCGGATGCGTTGTTCCAAACCGTTCATGGCACTTCCGGCATAGCAGTATTCCCCTGCCTCGAATAAGATTGTTCCCAGAGAGCCGACGCTCAGCCACATGTCTTCAGTCAGGGTCACGAAGAGTGCGTACGTGCCCTTACGCCTTTCCGGCCGATTTCCTGGCATCGTCATAATCTACCTCGGAGCCCGTCTTGATCTTTATCAGCATGCTGCTGCGGTCGAGTTTTGACTCGGTGATCTTGGCGATATCCCCCAGCCTGCGGTCGTAGATCATCATGTCGCTTACGGCATCGATGTTCTCGTCGTAGGGTATCTTGGCCCTGAGGCCGTCCAGGTGCAGCACTATCGGTGAAGGCCTGAGGCACATATCGATCGGAGGATAGCTCTCCAATACCTGCTTCACTTCCGAGGGATGAACGAAAAGAGGGTCCTCGGACATCCTCTTCCTCTTGTCCTTCAACACCATCTCGGTCATTGATACTATCTCATCGAGCTTGTCCCTCTCATCGGGGGACCTCATCCTCTCAGACTTCCTTCCCACACCGGAAACTATTCCCTCGCAGTAGTCTTCGAGCCCCTCCGGCCTCGGTCCACAGACAAGTATAAGCGGTATCTTAATATCTTTCAAGAGCTCCGCCTTGGCCTCGATACATGATTTGAAATTGCCGAAGAAGAAAATCGCCGCGTCGTATTCGTTGATGATTGCGACCTCCGATCCGGATATCTGGGATGTTCCTTTGCCCCTTCCTCTCGCCAGTCCCATGACGATCGACAGAGCGCCTTTTCTTCTGAGCGCTTCGGCGATGTCGCATATGGGATGGGGCATGTGGTGGCGCCCCAGTGTCGGGCCTACCACGGCAATCTCCGTCCCGGCGAGGGGGACCTCCTTCACCTCTCCGCCGATCTCCCTGCATAGGGCGACCACCGTCTCCTTGTCCTCGCTCGGGACGGACATGGTGACAGTAAGCATCTGGGAGCTCCTGATCTTCTGAAGGACCACTCCCCCCACGTCTTCGATGAGCTCGAAAAGTTCGGCCGAACGGTAAACGCCGCCGTCGTACATTATAACCTCAAACATCTGCCGACCCTCCCATCGCCACGTGGACCTTTTCTCCCTCTTTCATGAACTCGGGCTTCATCATCTCCTCGGTTGCCACCACGGTGACCACGGTCCCCGTGATGAAAACATGGCGCACCCTTATCCCTTCGGGCATCGACCTCCAGACAGAGCCTATTATCTCCTTCAGGGCCTCCTCGCCTGATGCGACCACTGTTTTGCTGACGGCTTCGAGGTCTGCATTGGCTACCGACATGTCGAAACGGGTCTGCTGGTCGACGCTGTTCCTGCCGTACATGGACCACATGGCCCCCAATATCTCCGGTGCGTAGCGCTCGTCGGTGATGGTTATATGGACACCGGAGTCTTCCTCGCGGAGGCTGCTGACATCTGCGATGGTCTTGCTTACCGGCTCGGCGCGCAGCCTCACGGAGAAGATGAACAGAGGCGTCTCAGGTATGAGCACGAGCTCTGCCTTCTCTATGACCAGAGCCTCGCCCAGATCGTTCATAATGTTCTCAAAGAGCACCCTGTATGCTTCATTCCCGAAAGGGTCCGTTCCGTGAACCGTAATGTCCATTTCTTTACCTCACAGTAATCCTGAGCTCAGCAGAGCCCCCCCTACCGCCCCGATGTATTGGGAGTCGGGCGGGACTATCGGCGTCTCGCCGAGTATTTCGCCCACGGCCTTCACGAGACCTGTGATCAGCGAGGTGCCTCCGACCTGGATGATCGGGTGCCTGACGTCGATTTCCTGTAGCTGCTGCTCGTATACCTGCTCCGCGACCGAGTGGCAGGCTGCCGCCGCAACGTCCTCGAAGGACTTCCCCTCGCCGAGCTGGGTAACCAGGTCCTGGATTCCGAATATTGAACAGTAGGAGTTCATCTTGGCGTTCCGCCAGTCTCCTTTCATCGCAAGCGGGCCGAGCTCCTCTATGTCGATTTTCATCCTCTTGACGGTCATTTCCAGGAAACGGCCCGATGCGCCGGCGCATATGCCTCCCATGGTAAAGTTGTCCGGGACTCCGTCGCGGACCGTGATCGCCTTGTTGTCCATTCCTCCAATGTCAAGGATCGTCGCCTCTCCTTTCTGATGATTCGCCAGCCAGACGGCGCCCTTGGAGTTGACTGTGAGCTCTTCCTGCACCAGCTTGGCTTTGTAGTGCTTGCCCAGCGTGTAGCGTCCGTATCCCGTGGTCCCGAGGCCCTCCAGGTCTTTGAGTTCGATGCCCGCTTGCTTCATCGCCTCCTCGAGCACCTGCTCCGCGGATTTGATGACGTCTCCCGAACCGGTCCAAGCTTTTCCGATGATCTTGTTGTCCTGCATTACGACCGCCTTGGTCGTGCTCGAACCCGAGTCCAATCCCGCCGTGAGTCCTGTCTGCCTCTCCCTTGCAAGCAGCTCCTTCCTCGAAACTATCGTTACCAGGGCTTCCATCCTCGTGAGCATCTGCGACGCCTTGAGCCTCTCCGTGAACGAATATGTGACCACGGGCAGGTTCGTGTTGTCCTGTATGAACCTCCTCAGCTCGTTCCTGACCAACGCAGCCTCGGCGCACCTGAAGCATGTGCATATGAACACAGCGTCCGCGTCGTATCTTCCGTCAACCAAGGACGCGGCCCTTGCGATCATCAGCTTGAGCTGGTTGGAGCGAGGATTGAAACCGAAACGTTTGACCGCATCGTCGACGTCGGCGACCCCGACGTCCGGATAGACCATCTTCGCCCCTACCGACAGGGCGGCTTTCTCGATCTCGTGCTGAACACTGCTGTATTCCGTTCCGCATGAGAGCTCTGCGATTTTTATCGTCATTTACCGAGTCCCTCCAAGAATTCCTTGGCGCTGATGACGAAGTTCTTGGCCTCCTCCTCATTGGAAGGGTAGACCACATGTAGCTTCGGAATCCCGCGCTTTTTGATAAGATATTTCAGCATCTCGTTGGAGCGCTCGCAACCGACGCATCCGAAGCTGTAGGGCGCATTGTCCATGATTATGGCCGCATCGGCCTCCTCTATCATCGGCCCCCACATGGCCATCCTGCCCCTTATCCCCGAGGGGACTTCGACTCCGGCATACTTCAGGCCCCTTACCACATCGTCCAGGGTCACATTCATCGGCGGCATGTCAATCTCCAGGTTGTCTATCTTCTCCTGAATCGCCACCATGGCGCTGAGCGGCTCATGGCCGAATCTTTCCACAATATCAAACAGGATCAAACTGTTCGGCGGGTCTATAAACACCTTCATCGTTACTCCTCACAAATCTTTTTGAATTCCCTTACGGGGAGAGGTCTTTTTTCCGGAATCTGTTCGACCTTTTCGCCCCTGTCGGCGCATTCGAGGCCGTGCTGTACGTTGGAAAGCAACGCCCACTCGGCCTCCAGCTGACTGTAGCCAGGCCTTGTGCCGTGCTGGGCGCGACACCTTCTCGGGTCGCCTGCCGGATACGCCCTGCGCTTAGAGAACACTTCGTTGCGGTATTTTCCGCGTATCCGGTCCAGCACTTCTTTGACGACTTCCCTTCTGCCTTCCACGAGGCAACCGTAGCATGTCTCTTTTACCTTGACATCTTTGTTCATCGCATGGACCAAGCGGACCAGCTGATCGGGCGTGAGCATGGAGCTGGGCGATATCATCAGCAGCCTGGTCTCTCTTTCGTCGCTCATATCTTCTCCTCTGTGATGTAGATGGTTTTGTCTTCTTCAGCCTCGGCGAGAAGCCTCTCGAGATCGTCCACGAACCTGCCCACGATGTTCGTGCCGTACGGCTCCTCGCCGGTGGGTCCGTATTCCTTGCTGTCCTGCAGCCTTATACCTACCAGGCCACAGTACGGGCGGGCCTGGTTCGTGATGCCGATATCCCCGCGTTTCACCTTTTTGAATAATGGCTGGGGATGGAGCAGTTTGCCCCTCGCCTCATCGCCGTAGAAGGTGATCATCGAGGCCCCTTCGTATGCAAACTGCACTTTCAGAGTCCCTATGGGCTTGTGGCTGAGCCCGGTGACCTTCCTGAAGTAGTATGATGTTACCCTGTCCTTGGCGGTTATCTCGATCCTATATACACTGTCCCTGGGGACTCCGAATGTCTCCGCCGTCCCGGACCTGAGAGCTTCGATCGTAAGTTCGGGAGTCTGTTCGACTATGATGGCCTCATCGGATGTGTCGCCCTTCCTCACCTGTTTCACGCCGGCCTTCGACAGGAACTCGCCTCCTGTCCTCTGGGTCATCCCCACGGACAGTATCCTCGGGGGGTCCGTGACGACCGATATCCTGTCACCTTTCTTGGCCATCGATACGATCGCCAAACCGCGCTCCACCTTGCCTGCAGAGCTGTGGGACTGGACAACCTGCCTCTTGTCTTTGTAGATGTATATCCTGCCTTTTCCGGTTCCTTCGTTCCTAACAGTCACGGAACCCATATCCCTTACGGCCGCTTTTTCGGGCTTTATGTCGGCGTCCAGGTCCTCGGAGCTCGCGATATAGCTGCCCGTCGGGTCTGTGACTTCCAGGACCATGTGCGAAGCCGTGATTAGTATATGCTCGGCTGCTGCGGGGGATCCGGAGTCGAGCTTTATCAGCACGTTGGTGTCCACCGAATACCCTTCCTCCATGGGATAGGACATGTCGGAGGTTATGTCGACGTTCTCGGTGCTCACTTCGGACACCACCGGAAGTATCCCGCAGATGCCTTCGCCCTCACGCAGCTCCTCGATCAGATGCCTTCCGACGGTTATGCGGCCGATGCGGCCGCCACCGGCCCCGTACGATCCCCTATGGTTGCTCTTTGCGACCATGATGTAAGTTGTCTGGTTGTCGCCGCCTCCCAGCGAAAAGAAGCAGTCGAACTTGCGGTAGAGGCGGTCTGCGGGGTCCGCCTCGATGTCTGAAGGGAACGACCCGAACGCAACGATCTTGCGGGTGACCCACCTTGCCGTGACCCCTTTCACCGTACTGATCATGGATCTCCACTTCTCGGCATCGGGGCTGTCGTCGAGATGCAGAACCATATTGCCCCTCGGCGTTACGAGCTCGAAATCGTTGGTATTCTTTGTGACCGTTTCCACCGATAGGTGCACAGCCACCATCGAGCCTTCGCGGTATTCCTCTCCTGCCACGGCGTCCTTGAGCGTCGCTCCTTCCCGGAGCGTCTTCGGCCTTCCGTTGACGGTGATCTTCATCTCGCGCCTCCGCTGGGAATCATGGACTGGACTTTGGACACGATTTCGTCGAGCTTGTCCTGCGGGCAGGTCACACCTCTGATGACGCCTGTGACGATGTGCACAATCTCGCCCTGCGTCTTTATCTCGTCGTCAGGAGGCATCACGTGGGCCGTCTTCACGCCGATGGCCGCGAAATCTTCAAAATCCACCGGGCACTGTGCTACGATTATCGCGGGCAGGTCCACGTTCCTCAGTATGAGCCTCGCTTTGTAGATGATGTGTTTGCGCACGTTGCCCAGGTGTATGAGCACGACCTTAAACTGACGCAGGCGGTCGACTTCGAGGGGGTCGAGGCCGAACCTCGATCCCGTTGTGACGTCTGGAGCGTCCGTAGGCACCCCCGATCCCGCATTGACCACCAGGACACTGGTGTCTATGCCTTCCTCTCTGAGGGCATATGTTATCTCGCATACTGGTTTTGTGATGTGCCTCTTGCCCGGGCCCATAGCCACCGCCACGACGTCCCTCCCGCTGTCGGAGATGGTCGCCCTCTGTGCCAGAGCACCGCCCACACCGAGCCCCATGGCCTCCCTGCATTCAACGAAACTGAGATGGCGCCCGATCTGCTGCTTCATTCACTCACCCTCGGAGTCGTCATCCTGAAGCTCCTTCAGACCGAATCTCTGGATGACCGACTCCGGAGTCCCCATGTCTTCCACCACGCCGTTCCTTATGAACGCCACGCGGTCGCAGACGTTCTCTACGAAATCCATGTCGTGGCTTACCACGACGAAGGTTTCGCCGAGGGTTTCCCTTGCCCGGATGACGGATTTTGCGATGATTGTCTTTGTTATCGGGTCCATGGTTCCGGTGGGTTCATCCAGCACTATGATGCGTGGCTCTTTTATCAGGACCTGCGCAAAAGCTATCCTCTGGCACTCTCCGACGCTTAGGGTATCGGGGTAAGAATATAACAGATTCTCCATGTTTTTCTTGTCAAACCCTACACTCTGAAGCACCTGTGTCGCCTTGAACTTTGCAAGTTCCGCAGGCATCCTGGTGCCTATGCTCGTCGTAAGGTTGCTGAGTATGTTGTCGAAAGGATATAACGTGTATTCCTGGTGCAGGAACCCTATATAGGGGGTTGCGCGGCCTTTCCCGCTCGGGCCCGTTTCGGACATGTCCACCCAGTCATCGCCGATCCTTATCTTCACGGTTCCGCGGGTGGCGGGCGTCATGCCGGCGATCATCCTCGACGTGGTGGTCTTGCCGGCGCCCGACTTCCCCACGAGACCGAACACCTCGCGCTCCATTATATCGAAAGTTACCCCGTCCACGGCCTTGACCACTCCCCTGACGACAGAGAAAAAGTGCTTCTCCGCATCCTTCAGCGAGATTATCGGCTCCCCGAGGTCCGCGGTCTTGGTCCTTTCAAAGGCATATCCCTCCATGAACTTCCCGGTAATCTCCTTAGGATCGCCCTGCATCAGCACGTTCCCGGAATCCAGCCATATGGCCTCGTCCGCCATCTTGTCCACGGCCTCGGGCCAGTGGGAGGCGAAGACCATCGAAATGCCTTTCTTCTCTACATAATCCACAAGACGCTCGTGCATCAATTCCGCCGTGTATGGGTCAAGCGTTCCCGTCGGCTCGTCCGCCAAGAAGAAAAGAGGGTCCCTGGCTATCTGTCTCGCGAGGACTATCCTCTGCTTCTCTCCTCCGGAAAGATCCCTGGCTATGTGAGTGGTCCTGTGAGTCATACCGACAAATTCCAGCAGCTGAAGCGCCATGTCGGTCCTGGCCTTGCCCTCGGCGCGGTCGCTGATGGCTTCGAAAATGTTCTCGATGACAGTCTTATCCCCGAAAAGGGCGAAGGTCCTCTGCAGCATTATGGCGATACGGCCCTTGAGCTGACGCCTGAGAGGATCGCCTTCTTTCAAAGACCAGAAATCCACGGTTATCGTCCTGGTTTCGCACCCGCATTTCGTGCAGGGTGTTCCTTCGTAAGGGAGGTCGAGGTTTCCGCATCCGGAACACCTGTTGACCCTATACAGCACCTTTCCGGAGTCGGGCGCGTAATCTTCGCTTCCCCTCAGCATCATTATCAAGACACTCTTCCCCGCAGCGCTCTTGCCTATAAGTCCGAGAACCTTACCGGTCTGTATAGTGGCGCTCACATTATTAAGAACCACCTTGTTTCCGAATTTCTTGGAAACATTCTCAATAATAACAAAGTCCACCGACTTTTGAACCATGGATATGAAGAGTCCCTTCGATATAAAAAACGCGCGAACGGTCCAGATGGAAAGCTATTGCACATGCTGGCTTAACATATATTTACGTCGTTAATAAAGCGTCGGAAGATGGATGCCAATCAATTACTTTATTTAATGGATGAATGATACATCCATATGTCCGGTCAGCAACATAGGGGTGCAGGCGGTCCGATACCCAAATTCAGCGATTATCATATCTGGAAGGCCTTAGACTGTCTGAATAAAAACAAGCCCGTTGGTCGTAAAAAGCTCGCGCAGCTCCTGAACATCGGAGAAGGCAGCACCAGGACCATACTCGGCATACTCCGGGAGCACGGGCTGATAGATGTGGACAAGAACGGTGTGTCCATAAACAAAAAAGGCGCCGGATGCTACAATTCCATGACCATGGATGTCAAGCATGTGGACATGGGCAGCCTCACTATCGGGGATTTCGACTGCGCCGTACGCATTCCGAAGCTTGCTCGCAGGGTGAAGTACGGATGCGAGGAGCGCGACGCGGCCATCAAAGCCGGCGCCACCGGCGCCACCACTCTGATATGCAGCAACGACAGGCTGATTTTTCCCGGTTCCGGATACGCTGTGGAGCCTGAGATAAACGACGTCCTGAGGAAGAGTCTCACAATACGCAACGAGGATGTCATCATCATCGGGACCGCCGACAGTCCTGACATGGCGGAAGAAGGCGCGGTCATGGCCGGCCTTTCGCTCTTGGGAGGTCTTCAGTTCGACAGGGATCTCAAGGACATCCTTTCTCACAGGAGCACCGGCAACGAACTAATATCCCTCGCGTTTGCGATACACGACCTTGTGGGAGGGCTCCCGGTGTGTGCCAAGAGCCGCGACAACCTGGGGATAAGGATCGAGAACGGAGTGGTCATTGACAACGCCTATACGGGCCAAGTCCTTGAGGAGGTCATCACAGCGGGGACCACCATACGCAAGATAGCCACTTCCGGACCGTACAAAGGTATAAAGGTCATAGTCACGCCTATCGACTTGGATAACCGCGTCATCGCCGCCATAGGCGTGGTGGACATACGCTCCATGGCCGGCGTCGACAACCTGATTAGATTGAGTGGTGATGACAATGACTGACCAATGCAAGGTAACTGTGGACTCGGGCGTCTGCAAGATGATTACCGTGATCGACGCAAAAGAGAACGAAATGGGACTTGTCGAACTATCTATAAAGAGTGATTGCCCGCACGTGCTTATGATGTCATGGAACGTTCAGCCCGTCTGCGCGTACACGGAGGTGGAGGCCCCCATGTGCGAGACAGACGTCTATAAACTGGCCACCAAATATCTCCCTCATGCGGCCTGCCCCGTCCCATGCGGCATGGTCAAGGCTATCGAGGTGGCCGGGAACCTGGGACTCAAAAGAGATGTTTCCGTCAAGATTGAATGAACGGCGGCATGATGAAACAAGGAGAGATCAAATGGCAGTTAGCAACAATAATCCGGAACTCCCGTTGAAAATAGTGAGCGGCCTCAGAGGAGTAGTCCACAGTTTTTACCTGGATGACGTGATACTCGACCAGCTGAGAAACGAAGAGGCAACCGTCAGAGCGGGAGGGGGGAATATCCAGGTGGACAACCAGGGCTTTTCCAGGGCGCTCGAGAGGCAGCATGTGATATGCATAATCAAAGACCCGCGATTCAGACCGCCGCCGGAGGCGACGGTGATATTGACAGATTCTTCCGGCAATCTTCTCGGAACAGAGGTCTTCCCGTTCAACTCGAAAGAGTACGAGGACCGCGCAGACGTCGTCTGGCTCTCTGACGGGTTCGTATTGTTCCCGGAGGTCAAAGGTAGCGGTACGGAGGTTTTCGTAATGCCCCCTGTGCCGTTCCCGGAGCTCAACGAGAGCAACGGATGCAAAGACGTCATCTCTTGCAGCCCCTCTCCTACCTCAGACCTCATGATCAAGAGGTACTACGGGTACGAGGACGACCCTCGCCTTGCCTCGATACTCGTGGCATTCAACGACCTCTGATCAGTCCAGGATGAAGTTCCCGCGCAGGTCCTCCGCCCTGCGGGAGAGGTTCACCGCATCGGTTACGGATCTGACGTGGCTGGTGAGAAGCCCTGAGACGGTCTTATTGATAAGTCCCAGCTTGACATCCAGGGCTTCGGCCATGCTCTTTTCGATCTTCACTTTGAAGGAGTTTATCCTCCAGGTGTCCAGGTCTATGCCTATGTCGGCTATCGTCCCGATCGTTATAAGGTCGGAGGTGATGACCTTCTTGCCTATGAGTGCCGTCGCTTTCTCGGTCCCCCCGATGTCGGCGACCAGGGCCTTTTGGAGCTGGTCTCGAGCCTCCGGGATCAGAATGACGTCGTTTATGTCATATGCGCCGATGTTGAGGGAGAACTGAGGCTTCCTGAACGAAGAAGAGCCCAGCACATCTCCGAGCCCCTTAGACCCCCGGACGCCTATGGAACGCACGATCCAAGATTCCGGTTCATAGTATATGTCGACGACATTACCCACGATGTAGGCATCATTGCTGATTATCGACTTGTCCTTGAGGAAACTGTACAATCTCATCGCCATGTCCGACAGATGAACTAAGATGTAGAAAAAACCGTCGTTCGGACGTAAAAAAAGAAAGTTGGGGTAAGTGGTTTATCCGCCGCCCGAAGGCATGAATCCGGATATGTCGACTTCGCGTGCGGTCTCCGCAACTTCCTCGACTGCCTGCATCCTTCCTTCGAACTTCTTGTCGCGCTCCTTGTAGGAGATCGGGCTGTACTCCGACTCGGCCGCCGGGACCAGGAACGTCTGGTCATAGTAGAGCCCGGTATAGTCCAGCCTGAACCAGACCTTCCCTCCGCTCTCCCTGACCTCGGTCACCTTCCCGACCGTCGATGTCGGAAGATATTTAGCGAAATCTCCTACCTGCACGGGATCATCCCTTGATGACAGCGGTCCTCTCGCCGGCAGGGACGAACTCCCTGAGCCCGCCGCGTCCGATCTCCTTCGTTATGTTGGCGAAGTCAAACTGGAGCGAGGGGTCGGCGAAGGCGACACGCACGAACGGGTTGGCTGTGAAAGCGTCTCCGCGTGCGACGTGTGCGGCCTTGGGTATTCCGGTGTATCCGGAGAGGTGACCGACGTTCATTGCGTAGTTGGGATAGTTCGGTCCGCGGGCTTCCATCGGCAGACCTTCGTCGGATCTGTAGGCGAAGGAGTTGGCGGAACCGCACTGGTCCTGGAGGTCGAATCCGTAGAATCCGAGCCTTCCGGTCCTCTCCTTGTGCTCGAGCATGGAGTAGTACCAGCAGTTCAGACCGCAGTCGGCGATACCGGTGGCCATCGCACCGGCGATACCGGTGGACGCGGCCGCTACGGTGGACCTCTGGGATCCTCCGAAGTGCGTCTCCATGACTGCGGGGTACCTCTCGTACATCTCAAGGGAATAGCTGTCGACGTCCTCTGCGAGGTTCATGAGCTCGTCGTAGTCGTTGGGGTCCAGCTTACAGAATCCTCCGTACTTCTTGTTGATCTGGTCTATGCCGTAGTATACATAGTCCTCGAGGATGTTGTCGGTGTATGCCGCAGTAGCGTACTGGGTGAATCCGACTCCTCCGGACATGTATCCGCCGAGGTATATCTGATCATAGATGACGGCTCCGAGCGCCACAGCTTCGAGTGCCGCGCGACCGGGGTCGTCGGGGTACACACGGTCGGACTGGGCCATATCGGCCATGAATCCGAACGGGATTCCTCCGGGTTCGTTGGGTCCCCTTGCACGCCTGGCGGGCATCATGCTTCCCATGTTGATCGACTGGTGCTTCGCGGAGTATGCGAAGTCCGCGATAGCTGCCTCTCCTGCCGCAAGCTTGTAGGCGGAGATGAAAGCCATCGAAATCTGCATCGCTGCGTGCCTGGATGTGGTGGCTCCGTCCATGACCCTTCCGACAATAGAAGGTACGCGGACTGCCTGCATCAGTGTCTTTCCGACAGCTGCCTTCAGCTGCTTCGCCTGCTCGGCGGGGAAGAGCTTGTTGATGTCGATGACGAATCTCTTGTCGAGCTCGTCCACCAGTTCGTCGTCTCCGGAGAACACTTTGACGTACGAGTCGTACACCAGTGCGGGGTTGACCTCCGCCATGTGCTCCTGAACGACCGCCCCTCCGGGCATGGTGTGGTTGACCGTCTCGAGGTATGCGTTGATGGTCTCGGGCGTGACCTCTTTACCAAGCCTTCTCTCGATGGTCTGGTGAGGAGAGTCGAGACCGACAAGGATGGTCCTCCTTATGTCGTCCCACGCCTGCTGGATCGCAGGGTTGTTTATGCAGTGGAGGTCGTCGGGCTCGACGAAGATATCCGTGTGCGAGAGCTGGTAGGGCATCCACGACCTCTGTCCGAGGGGGACTCCTATGTCCTCGTTCATCATGGGGAATCCGCGGTCTTTGGCGATCTTTTCAGCCGTCGCCTGGAACTCCACTTTGCTCTTAGACTGTTTCCAGCCGCCGTACTTGTAGTAGCTGGTCGATCTGTCGGTAGGCTCCTCCTTGAATTTCTTCTTGACGGCCTCCATGAACATTTTCTCTTTTGTTGCCATTGATTCACACCCCCTTCACTTTGAAAGGCTTGTATCCGCCCAGTGTCCTGAGCTTGTGGATCCTGTGCTGGTATTTCACGACCTCTTTGTCGTCCCTCATGTCAACTCCGTCGGCCCTGAAGATAGTGGTCCTCTTTTTGAGGTCCTCCATCGCTGCGGGTGCTCCGACAAATATCTCCTTGTCGAGGGGCAGCGCGACCTGGTCCTTAACGTACTTGACCTCTTTCTTCTTGGGGTCCCACAGGTATCTCTGCCATGCGTCGAACATGAGTCCGTTCTCGTCGAGACGGCAGGCGTGTCCGTGAACGGTTGCACCCCTGATGCCCGTCAGCGCGGCGTCGAAGGTCTCGTTCTCGATGAACTCTTTCGCCATTTTCTCAAGGTCTCTCTCCCTTAGTTCGATAATCTGCCTTCCGGACAGGGTACCGGTGTCGATACCTCTGTACCTGGACAGATACATCCATGCCCTCTGGTAGGGGGACACTGGCGCGAAGTATACGGAGTCAGTGAACTGGATGTACCTGATTCTGTCTCCGTGCTTGGCACCGTCGATGGGTGTGACCAATTTCCTGATGGGGCAGTCCGGCTCGGAGCCCTCCTCGATGGGGGGGTGGATGGATTTGTAGTCCTCTCCGGGGTTGCGGTGTCCCATGAGCTTGACGACGTCCTCAATGGGGACTTCGCGAAGTTTCTGCAGTTTTACTTTGGGGTCCATCAATCTGCGCCTTGCGACGGCAGGGCTTGTGGTTCCGGGGTAGAACTGTCTTTTGTATGCCATATTTAAACACCTCTGTAATCACTAAGAGTAGGTCTGTATTTCGAGTATCTTCCAACCTCAAGGTTGAACCCGTGCGCGATGTTCTCGTCGCATACGGCCTTGATCTTTCCAACGGTCTCGTCAAGCACTTCGTCGTCCTCAACATCCAACTCGATGAAAAAATAGCCGACCAGTTTGGTCAGCTCCACTTCTTTTCCGCCGATCTTTACGAAACGGCGCTGCGTGTGGTTGTTATCGAGCCCTTTATTGGGTCCGCTGTTGATCTTGCTCGGCAGGCTCTCGCCCGACATGGTGATCTGTCTGATGTGCTCGATCTCCTCTAACCCGTTGATGACCTTCTCGGTCGTCTCCGCGCTCAGGAGGCGGTTTGTGGTTATCCTCACTTCAGGGAGGGGCACGCCCGCATATTCCGCTGGGGGATTGCTCGACATTTATGCTCAGACCTTCTTCTTTATTTTCTTTGCCTCAGCCGCCACGACCTGAATGGGGTGGCGGAATTCGTCCATGTCTCCGAAGACCTCTTTGAAGGCTCCGGACGTGGCCTCTGCGGAGAAGGTCTGCGTTCCACCGTCAAGGCAGTTTCCTGCTGTAACGGCGGGGATCAGAACACCCTTAGAGTGCCTAGTGACAACGTGGTTTCCGTGGAACAGTCCGGGTCCGCCCCCACCGTAGATGGAGTGGGAGAAGAACGACATTCCGACGCAAACACCCATCGACCTTCCGTAGTCGACACCGGGGAGTCCGGTCTCGTGCTCGAGCAGGTCGTTGTAGTACAGGATCGTGGAGGGGACACCCTGGGCAGCCCTTGCCGCTCCGACGTTCACCATAACCGCCGCGACCTGTCCTACTGCCGCATATGCGTTCCAGAGGGGGAGGTCGTCGGTCGTATAGACCTTGTATCCGGACGGGAGGGTCTCTTTGACGCGGATGACCTTGTCATCGATGGCCTTCTCCATGAGGGATTCGATGACAGTCCCGACGGTTCCGGTCTTTCCGTTCTTCTTCACGATGGAGTACAACATGTTGTTGGCGTTGAGTCCCTGATACGCGAGTCCGAGGAGGTGTCCTCTCTCGAAGGGTCCCACAGCGTCGCCCATCTCAAATGCAGCGGTCTGCTCGAAAATCGCGGACAGGGCGACTCCCTGCATGGCGTTCCTGTTGACCAGTGCGACGACGTGATTGGACATGATGTTCCTGAGGGCATATCCGGCACCTTCGTTGTTCTGGGGAACCTCGAGGATGGATTTTATGTTAGAACCGGAAAAGTCGACGGTCTGAGGGTATCTTCCCCATACGGCTCCCTTCACCATGTTAGCTTTGTACATGGGAATCTTGAACTCGTCGATGATCGCCTCGGTGACCGCGGCGGCAGTAGACGTGAATCCCGTGGTGTACTCGATACCGACGTTCGCCCTTTCGTTGGGGAGAACAACGATCATGCTCTTTCCTCCGGATTTCACTTTGACGATGGTGTCGTCATCGGGAGTTACCTGAATCATTTCTTTGACAGCTGCTGCGATTTTCTCAGCATTTGCGACCAGGGGGATGTCGATCTCTTTTCCCTTGATGGTCATGCCCATCATCGAACCGGTCTTGAGAGCTTTCTCGATACCGGCGAGATTGACAGCGCACGTCCTCTTGGTGAGGTCTCCGATCCTCTGAATCGCTTTGTTGCGCAACGGACTGATGGCTTCCAACGGAATATCTTTGGCGATGCGTTTTCCGTTGTCGTCATACAAGTCTATTACGTCCTCGTATTTTGGCATTTTTTACCTCCGTTCAATTTTTGCAGGAATGGGTCCTGCTCCCCTTGCAATCCGCGTAACCCGTTATCCTAATATAAAGCCAACCATTAAACGCCGTTCAAACAGTAAAAAATGCAAAATACGCGCACTTGAGGCCATTTGGTGTTACCTGGTGTTTAAATTAAGTAATTCGGCCGACTTTTCGGCCGCTTTTCCACGGTTCAGCCGCGTTTCGCCTTCTCCATCATACCCCTCTCGAACTTCTCAAGATGAGCTACGAAATCGGGTATCATCCCGTAAGGTATGCCGGCAGCCATCTCATCGGCAGCCATGTCGGTCCTCCTGCGGCAACCGTAACAACCCAAGGACATGTTGGGTTTTTGCGTGACGAGAGGATAGGACGTGACATCCTCGCATGTGCATTGGAACGCCGACGTGCTGAATTCTACCCGTCCTCCATTTTCCGCCGAGGCGAATGCCACGATCCAATATAGTCTCTCGGGGATATCGACCAGGACGATTACGTCCGGCTGGAAATCTGCATCCTTGAGCGGACAGACAACCTGGCCGACCATGCGAACTGCAGGGACCTTCCTTTCAGATATCGTCTTGGCCGCCGCTTCGGGAGAATCAAATCCCCCGATATTGAAATGGAAAGTACCGTCGGCTACCTTGTCCGGGGTTTCTGCCATGCCAAGAGCGGACGAGCCGACATGGCAGCTATGGTCTTCGGACCTCATTGTGACATGCCCGCCCTTCCTGGCGAGCATTATCGCCTGGCAGTGCGACATCTGTCCTTCCGGTTTCCTGTATCCCCCTGGAAATTCCTCCCCCTCGGGTATCAGCTTCACAGCCACTGGTTCATACCTCAGTTTCAAGATGGATTTTATCTTCGACGCATACTCTGAGTTTTCGGCGAGAAAACAGGACATGATTCAGAAAGCAGTGCCCGCCGTAATAAACATTGTGAAAGCGAGCGAAGTGAAAAGAAAGTAAGAGGTTTTGACAGCCGGGTTCCGAGCGGGCTCATCCCTTGACTGCTTTGACCATGGCCGCCATGTTCTCATCGGGGGTCGCGGTTGCGATACCACATCCGGAGGATATGACGTTGAATCCTGCTTCGACGGAAGCCCGGGTTCCCTTGATGACATCTGCGGGCGTTCCCTGGAAGAGTGGCCTGACAGACCCGACGTTTCCCACGAGGACGGTCTTTCCGCCGACGTGCTCGACAGCTTTGAATGGGTCGACCTTCTCTTCGATGGACAGTCCGGTAACTCCGGTCTTGACCATCATCTCGAGGATGGGCAGGGTGTCTCCGCATATGTGGAGGACTGAGTATCCGTCCTTTATCGCAGCGAGAGACTCGGAGACGTATTTTCCGGACGCGTCGTGGAACATGTCAGGGGCAATCATGTCGGTGGACGCGGTGGGCTCGGACATCTGAACGATATCCGCTCCTCCGTCGATGAGCGCCTGGCAGTATGCCTTGCACACAGGGGTTACTCCCTTGACCCAGTTGGAGACCTGCTCGGGGTCCATCATCATCCCGAAGACGAGGTTCTCGGTGCTGACCATGTGGCCGGCGAGGGAAAAGGGCCCGGTGCTTCCGGCAACTATGCAGTAGTTGTCGCCGTGGGTCTTCTTCATGATGCCCATGGCTTTGATGACTTCGGCGGGCCTTCCGCCGGCGATGAACTCCTCAGGGGACATAAGTCCGTCGGGGCTGTCATACTCGCCGGTCATAGGGTCGAATTTGTACGGGTGTTTCTTGATCATCGGTGCGGCGTCTTTCTTCTCGACAGCGACGTTGCATCCGAGCCTCTCGGCCTCTGCAGTCAGGCAGAAAGGGGCCCTGCAGCACTCGAAGCCGAAAACGTCGGCCTGCGCAGATCCCAGTTTTGCCATAAGCTCAGCGGACTTGTGGGCCTCGGGCCACGCGGCGCCGACCTTGTCCATCTGTCCGAGCGTGGCGGACTGTGTGAAGATCGCTACCGGGGGCCTGTCGAGGTCCTCTTGTTTCATCGCTGCAAGCACTCTTTCTCTTGGAGTCATTGACATAGATTATTTCTCCTGCGGTAAGAATAACCTACTATTATTTAATGCTCAGGGGAAATGAGTTAGGGAGACCAAAACCTCATCCCAGCTCCATGTCTTCAAGTCCTGAAAGCTTACCCAGCTCCATTATCCCCAGATCGGAGACCCCGTAAATCTCCGCATTGCCTATGTCGCATCCGCGCAATGCGGGGGCCATGGACGAGCCCTCCGACAGCAGGTCGCTTCCCATGGAGAAGGGACTGAAAGGAGGCAGGACGAGGATCCCTTCTTTCCTGGCCAGGACGAAGCAGTGTATCTTGGTCCCCCCGGACCCGGAACCCGGGATCCTGACCGAAGGATGCTCGTGTCCGATTATCACCGGACGTGCCCCGGAATCGACATGCCCGTGTTCCAGCCTGTAACCCGCGATCTCCATGCTGTCTTTGGCGACCATGTTCCTGCTCGCCAGTATGTTTTGTATGTAGTTGTCGTGGTTGCCTTTGATGACCAGCGTCTCCACGGCCTCGCTCAGGAGGTCAAGTATCCCCAGGACTTCGGACGCCGCCACGCGCTCGGAACGTTTGAAATCGTGCTTTATATCTCCGAGGAGCACCACTCTTTCGGGCTCGTAACGTCCGATTATGCGGTTCAGGGCGTCCCTGATCGTGCCAGTGTTTATGCGGGGGAGATAGATTCCTTCCTCTTCGAGGGCCTTCTCGTAGCCCAGGTGCAGGTCCCCTATGACCGCGGTACGGCCGTTGTCAAGGAGCACACACCTGTCGCTGGTGATCTTCACGTCCGGAAGGACCTCAAGCGTCCGCATGGATGACCCGATGCCTTCCCGGCGTATTAATTGAACGTATGCAAGGTTTTTTTGAGTGGTTCCGACATAGACCGGCGATGATAAGGCACACCTTCCGTATCGCCCCGTCGGTCGGGATGAAGAAGGAGAGATACATATGGGAGTCGGGGGTCCGCGACTGGGACGATTTCCTGGCTTCAGGGAGCATATGCGCCGTGCCCGATTACAGAAAGAAAGGATGCGACCTGGCCATCTCCAACGCATGCGAGCTCCTGGATGACGGAGACGCAGCCGGACTGAACGGGCTCCTCCCGAAATCCGAACGATGGCGCCTTTTCGGGGAGTTCGGAGACAGGGCCGCATACCTTGACATAGAGACGGATGGACTGGAGAGGGATTCGCTCGTTACCGTAGTGACGGTGCATACCGGCAAAGACACGATTACGCTGGTACAGGGTAGGGACCTAGATGCCGGAGCCATCGCCGACGCGTTGGACGGCGCATCGATGCTCGTGACCTTCAACGGCAGCTGCTTCGACCTCCCGGTCCTCAGGGAAAGCTTTCCGACCCTGGACCTGGGGATGCCGCACCTGGATCTAAGGTTCGCCTCCCGGAAGGTGGGGTACAAAGGAGGGCTCAAGAACCTTGAGACGGAAATCAGGATAACCAGAGATGAGTGCATACAGGGCGTGGACGGTTTCGAAGCTGTACGTCTTTGGAAACGCTGGTGCGGCCGCGGGGACACCGATTCTCTGGAAAAGCTTACCGAGTACAACAGGGCCGACACGGTCAATCTCAAAAGGGTGGCGGATGCGATCTATCCCAGATTGGTGAGGGAATATGCCGGTTACATCTGGTGACTTGCGTTCTTTCGAGGACGCGGCGTCCAGGGCGGCCGAGGCCATCAGGTCCGCGGATAGCGCCCTCGTAATTTCGCACATAGACGCCGACGGTATTGCCGCCGGTTCGATAGCCTCCCTTGCGCTGGGGCGTTTGGGCATCGGGCACAGCGTACTTTTCGAGAAGAAGATCACCGAAGAGGTGGTGAACGAAGTCAACTCCAGCACCGAGGACATAGTCTGGATATGCGACCTCGGAAGCGGCTACCTTTCCGAGTTCAGAAAAGACGGCCTCGTTATCACGGATCATCATGTTCCGGATACAAGAAAGAAGCGCAGACAGGCAACCCTGGATGATTTTTCTGCCGTATATCACGTGAACCCGCACTGCTTCGGGATGGATGGGTCGATCGAAATAAGCGGCGCCGGGTCCACATATATGGTAGCTAAAAAACTGGACCCCAGAAACATCGATATGGCATATCTGGCACTTATCGGTGCAGTGGGAGATTTCCAAGACAGCAGGGAATCCGGACTGATCAGCATGAACCGCATTATTGTGGACGAAGCCGTAAAGTCCGGAGACGTGGTCCCTGAGAACGATCTTAGGCTTTTCGGAAGGGAGACCAGGAATCTCGTACAATTCCTGCAGTACAGCAGCGACCCGGAGCTCCCCGGATTGTCGAATTCGGGGCAGTCATGCGTCAAGTTCTACTCCGAGCTGGGAATAGGTCTGAATTTCGGAGGCCGCCCCAGGTCGTGGAACGACCTCACGCCGCCCGAGAAAGAGAGGGCGACCGAAAAACTTCTGAAAATGCTCGGGGACCCGACCGACGCGAAGCACCTTTACGGGGAGGTTTACACGCTTCCCCGTTTCGAACCCGGCTCGGGGCTCAGGGACGCAAAGGAGTTCGCCACCATCCTGAACTCGTGCGGAAGGTACGAGGACGCGGAGACGGGCATGAGGATCTGCTGCGGCGACCGTACCGCGCTGGAAGATGCGGAACGCAACCGCACCGAGCACAGGCGGAACATTTCTGCTGCCATGAACTACATCAGGGAAAACCATCTGATGCGCGAAAGCCGGTTCGTCCAGTACTTCGACGCAGGGGACCGGATCAAAGAGACCGTTGTCGGCATAGTGGCGGGCATGATGCTAAACTCCGACGGATGCAAAAAATGGCTTCCGATAATCGCCTTCGCCGATGCGGAGGACGGCGTGAAGGTTTCGGCACGCGCCGACCGTACCCTGATAGACAGGGGGCTGAATCTCTCCGCCGTCATGAAAAAGGCGGCTGAGCTGGTGGGCGGTTTCGGAGGCGGTCACAGCGTGGCCGCAGGTGCCACGATACCGCCCGAGAAAAAGGAGGAGTTCCTCGAGATAGTCGAGGACCTTGTTTCCTGCCAGGTCATTTGAGCAGCATGTACAGAACCGCTTTCTGGGCGTGTAGCCTGTTCTCGGCCTGGTCGAATATGACGCTGTGCTGGCCATCTATCACTTCGGAGGTTATCTCCTGTCCCCTGTGAGCGGGAAGACAGTGCATGACTATGCAGTCCGGCTTAGCCAGCTCCAGGAGCTCACCGTTTATCTGGTACATCCTGAATATCCTGAAGGCCTCCTCCACAGGAGTCTCGTCACCCATGGAGATCCATGTGTCGGTATAGAGGATGTCGGCGTCCATGCACGCCTCTTTCGGATCGTGGGACGCGATTATCCTGCTGCCGTTCTCGTCCGCGATGCGCGAGGCTTTCAGCATTATCTCCGCGTTGGGCATCCTAACCGCGGGGCAGCACGCTATCATGTCCAACCCGAGTATCGCCGAAGCGTAGAGAAGGGAGTTGCAAACGTTGTTCCCGTCCCCCAGATAGACGAGCTTCTTTCCGCGGAATCCGCCTTTCTTCTCCTTGATCGTGACCATGTCTGCAAGGGCCTGGCACGGGTGCTCGAGGTTGTCCAGCCCGCTTATGACCGGCACGGACGCGAACTCGCCGAACTTGTCCATTGTCTTGTAGTCTTTGGCACGGTACATTATCCCGTGTACGAACCTGCTCATTACCTTGGCCGTGTCTTCGACCGTCTCCCCGTGGTCCATCTGCATCTTGGACTCGTCGATGTAAAGAGCGTGTCCTCCGAGCTCCGTGATGGCCACATCGAAAGATATGCGCGTCCTGGTGCTGGGTTTTTCGAATATCATTGCGAGGGTCTTTCCTGCCAGCGGGTCCCCGTGGTTTCCGCGCTCCTGCTTCATCTGTATCGCCAGATCGACAAGCTCGGGCCATTTGTCCTGCATGTCCACCACTGAAATTAAATCCCTCTTGGCCATGGGGCTCAGATGATTTTGTTCCTATAATAAGGGTGGTGCCCGAAGGGGCGATAGGCAACGGGCCAACGTCTCGGAAGCAAGAATCTTTATGTACATTCAATCTATCACGCGCTCAGTACATGGCCGGGATAGGGTAGCTTGGTTATCCTGGGGGACTGTGGATCCCCCGACTCGGGTTCAAATCTCGGTCCCGGCCCCTACTTTCTAAGGAGTGAAACTATGGCTTGGAACGGCACCCTCGAAAAGATCGACGATTACAGGTGGCGCGTGCCCAAGGGCGAAGTCCCCTGTATGCGCACGGACGCCGTGATATATGCCAGCAGCGAAATGATCTCTCAGATACGTTCCGACAACGCCCCGGCACAGGCCGCCAACGTCGCATGCCTCCCCGGCATAGTCGGCAATTCCCTGGCCATGCCCGACATACACTGGGGGTATGGTTTCCCCATTGGGGGCGTCGCTGCAGTGGACGCGGACGAGGGGAGCATATCCCCCGGAGGCATAGGTTTCGACATAAACTGCGGAGTGCGCCTGATAAAGACGAACCTTACGTCCGAGGACATAGGCGGCAACAGGAAACGCCTGATGAAGGAGCTATATGCGAACGTGCCATCCGGCCTGGGTTCCAAAGGGCTCACCAGGCTCGGCAACAAAGAATTAGACGAAGTCCTCCTCTGCGGTTCGGAATGGGCGGTCGAGAACGGCTACGGATGGGAAAGCGACCTGGAGACCACGGAGGAGGGCGGACGCATGAAGGACGCCGACCCTTCGCTGGTCAGTGACAGGGCCCGGAAAAGAGGGCTCCCCCAGCTGGGTTCCCTCGGCTCCGGCAACCACTTCCTTGAACTAGACGTGGTCGACGAAATCTTCGATGAGAAGGCGGCAAAAGCCTTCGGACTGGAGAAGGGGACCGTCACAATAACGGTGCATTGCGGGTCCAGAGGATGCGGTCACCAGATTGCCACGGATTATCTGCAGGAGATGGAACGCTACATCTCAGACAATAAAGTGAGCCTCCCCGACAGGCAGCTTGCGTGCGCCCCTCTGAAATCCAAGGCGGGCGACGATTACTACAAGGCCATGTGCTGCGGTGCCAACTACGCCTGGGCCAACCGGCAGATGATAATGCATTGGGTCAGGGAGTCTTTCGAAAAAGTGATGGACCGGCCGGCGGAGGACATGGACCTGGGGCTCGTTTACGACGTGGCCCACAACATCGCGAAAAAAGAGACCCACACGGTGGAGGGAAGCAGCATGGATGTGGTCGTCCACAGGAAGGGCGCCACCCGAGCTTTCGCGGCAGGACGAAAAGAGATTACCCCGAAGTACAGGGATGTGGGCCAGCCCGTGATAATACCGGGCGACATGAGCTCCGGCACATATGTTCTTCTGGGACAGAGAGGCGCGATGGATCAGACGTTCGGTTCCACATGCCACGGCGCAGGACGGAAGATGTCGAGGAAATCCGCATCGCACGGAAACACGGCGGCAAACATAAGGAAGAGTCTGGTCGATATGGACATCGTGCTTCTGAGCGGGTCCGACGAAGGCCTCACCGAGGAGGCTCCGGACGCCTACAAGGACATAGATATGGTGATAGATGTGGTGTGCGGCGCGGGAATCTCCTCCAAAGTCGCCAAGCTGTCGCCCATAGGAGTCGTCAAAGGATGAAACCCATCATCAAAGGCCGATCTGCCCTTCGATGACCGTGTATGCGCCGATTGCCATGAAAAGTACCGGGACCAGCCAGCGCTCGGTCTTGTCCAATGTGTTCTTCACCGAGGAGAGGCTGCTGATGCGACTTCCTGTCAGAGCGATGCCGAAGATGCATACCATCGCAACGACTATCATTATCAGGCCCTCGCCCAGCTCCATGCCCGCGAGAAGCGGTATGTAAACCCCGAAATCGTCCAGGCTGAGCACCAGCGCGAGAACGGCGAACTGAATGGCCGGTCCGAAGCCTTTGGTGTGGGCTGAGACCGCGCCTGCTACTTCGAGTTCCTCTTTCGCGCCCCTTGGGCGGGCGAGCGCATATATGCCCATAGCCAGGGGAATAAGGCCTATCCACGATAGTATCCGATTGTTGGGTATTTGCACGAGGCCCAATGCCACCGTTGCGGATATCATCACTGCCAGGATGCTCCCTGTGATATAGCCCGTCCCGATTGCGCGCCTCTTGTCGCTCCCGGCCGTGCCCGCGGGCGCTGTGCCGTAGAACATTGCCAGCAGTACCACCTCATCGAGGCTGGTCGCCACCACTGTCAGCAGTGCCAGGATCAAGGTTCCTATTATATCCATGTCAGTTTGGGCTCCGAGTGATTTCCATTCTTTTTTCTTCCTTTCCATGCCGTGTTGATTCGGCATTTAAGAGTTCGCGAGCATGCGGAACGCGTGCTTACTGTTTTACGGCCGACAATCCATATCCCCGGATGCGGGCCGGCCTCCCGAGAGGAGGAACATTCCGGTAAAGCGAGCGCAACTTATTTTTTTATCGGCACCAGACGCCTAAACATAGGGATTTAGAATATGACCTCACAGTCCCAGTATCTTTTTTGCCGCGTGCTCCACCGCATCGCGCTTGTCCTTGGGGGAGGACACCAGGATCGCCCATCTAAAGGTATCGCGCGACTGCAGAGCCTTTGCGATAGTGGACAGCTTTGTAATGCTGCGCACTCTGTTGCCGTCAAGTATCGAAACATCCGTCTTCCCGATGCTTATCTTCGAAAGGAGAGCAGACTCCGAAGGCATGTCAACGGCCACATCCGAGATGTCGGTTCCGGCCAGGTCCGCTATCTCCTGTTCCAGCATCTTTCTGTCTTCGTAGGACGTATATTGTGCCAGATCTCGAGATTGGTCTGGAGAGAGGTCTGCTACGTAACCTACCATGGCCTTCTTGTAGAGCCTGCGGTTCATCAGATTCCTTACTATGCTGCAGGCACGGCCCCCGTGGGCTTCGAGAGACGATATGAGGTCCGGGTCCGTCATCAGATACATTTCCCTGAGATCCAGGTCCGAAGCTTCGACGGCCTTGTTGAGCATCGCACCCGCGATGCGCACAGTCTCGTGATAATAGACCGAAGTGTACATCAGGGACCTGGACACCATCAGCCCTTCTGCGGCCGTGACTCCTCCCCTGTTCAGGACGACACGGTCGTTGAATACGCGCATCGTCGATATTATGCGCTCGGTGTCTACGGCACCGTGGGTGACCCCTGTGTAATGTGCATCCCTCACCAGATAATCCATCTGGTCCGAGTCGACGGGGCCATGGATTATCTGATGAAGGTAATCTCCCGAAGTGAAATAAGATTGGCCGTTCTCCTGGGAGAAAGCTTCCAGACCTACGGCCGGAGACTCCGGGTACGCTATTAGGTCGCATACCTTCCTCGGTGAAATCCCCTCGGCCTCCAGCATCTCCGATATCGGACCTTCCGAACCGAACAGGTCTTCGTCCTTTTCGCTGTATGTTCTGAGATTCCCCTCTATCAGCATCCTGGCCGCGTCCATGTGGTCGAGACCGAAGCGCAGCTCCCCTATCTCGCTGAGAGTGTGAGAATATGGCATGTGGCATATGTCGTGAAGCAACCCTGCAGCCCTCACCGCGTCGGACTCCTCTTTCGAAAGGCCCAGAGAAGAGGCCATCCGGCCCGAGAGATGATATACTCCCAAAGAATGCTCGAATCTGGTGTGGTTCGCTCCCGGGAATACCAGATTGCCCATGCCCAGCTGTTTTATCGACCGCAGCCTCTGCATCTCGTGCCTATCGGCCAGGTCCAGGAACACGCCGTCCAGCACTATGCTTCCGTGAAGCGGGTCGTGGACGATTTTAAATTCCATTGTCATATCCCTCTTCGGGTGATACGGCATTTGTCGATACCTATGCCGGACGGCGTGAGGACTATCACCCGGTCGGATATCTCCAAGGACAGTCCTCCCCTATCGTCCGCCAGAGACCTTATGGCTTCGACGACGTCCCTGCGGCGTTCCTCGCCGTCGGCGAACAGAGACATCTCGATCACGAACACGTTGTCCTGGAAGGCCAGGTCCGTCAGGGCCTTCATGTCCGCGAAATGCCTGAGCTCGACCGCCTTGACACAGATCCCCTGTTCATCTCGGGGTTCGCTGTATCCTTCCAGATCCACAAACACTTTCTTCTTTTCGGTGTTTCTGCGCTTGTTTCCGAACAATTGGATCACTCGCCGGACTTCCATAGCTTGTCGCCGATATAATGTATGGTTCGGACCGCCTTTCCGGGCATCTTAGCCGACAGTTCCGACGCCGGGCGGAGGGATACACCCACACCCAGGGGGGCGCCGTTTCTCACATCGCGTATCCAGACCATATCCCCTTCTCTTATCTCCGGGTCAGCATCGGTGATACCGGGGCCCATGACGTCTGCGCCGTTGGAAATAAACGGGACAGCTCCCATGTCAACAGTGACATAACGCTTCGTGGGCCTGTATCTGAGTATCCCCCGTATGGTCAGGAACGGCTTCTCGTCGAACACAAGGCCGATGATGTCCCCTCCCACGAATATCAGGCCGTAGTCCGTGCTTTCAGCGGTGTCGACCGGATCGCCTTCGCCGAACACCGGTGCACCCGCCGCCTCTTCGAGAACAGATGAAAGATTCTTCGCATCCTTCTCCCTCATCCTCTTCCTCTTCTTTATTCTTATATCGGACATCTGACACTCTAATCAGCGGTCAAGTTATCATATTTTCCTATCACACCGACGTATGATTTAAAGCGTCGACGCGATACATACGCGTGAAGGTCTTCAGCGCCATAATGCACGCCGTCTATGCCCTGGCAATCGCCGGGCTAATACTTTTCATAGCCCTCGGATTCATACCTCAGAACACCGGGGAGATGCCGTTGGATGTAAAACTCGAGACGGAAAGCACATATGAAGTCTCGGAACCCAACGGAGTGCTGGAGTACAACTTCTCCGATGCAGTGGATAATAACGAGAGTCCCGCCGACGCGTACACGGCCGCCGGCGTGAAGATACCGGGCACCACAATCTATCCGGGAGACGATACCAGCGTGGCGGCGGCGGTAACCGCTGTCAAAGCCTATTCCGTTTCGAATCCCGACGTCACGACTGTGACTCTCAAAGACAACGACGGTACGGTTCTGACGCAGACGATGATAATGAAGGAAAGCGACGGGATCACTACCAATATGTACACCGAGATCTCGATAACCAACCTCCTCAGGTACGATCTGATCGACATAGCAATCGGAGTGGACCAGCTCAACGACGCAGGCACAGTGAGCTACAGGGTGGCAGAGGGCGACCCCACAACGATAAAGACGGGAGAGACCCGTTCTCTGCCCATCTACATCGGTATCAACAGCCTTAACACCGCACTCATAATGCTCACCGGATCGGGGGACACCATGAGCATATACATGGGATTCGAAATTTCCGGAAAGTACTTTTACGGGCTTGCGGGGGCCAGCATATATGCGACCGCCGTGTTCGAGTCCACTACCGAGGCCCCGGACGTGGATATCTCGGCCAATCAGATATCCATAGCATCTACGGAGCCTATAGAACAGCTCCCGTCCGACCTTAACGTCACGGCTACAATCGGCGCGATCGACATGACCATCGTGAACGATTCCACCGGATTCTCGATGACGATGGGCGACGGCACAGTGAACATCGTGGACGAACTCCAGGACCAATATGACGAGGGGGATTACACCATCGAGGTCGGCGTACCGCCCGACAGCGAGGTGATCGAGCTCACCCAGGAGCAATATGCCCAGATGCTCGACCTTGTCAAGCAGGTGATGGAAGCGGGAGGTGCGTGACGATGACCGAAGAGACAACGCTCAAGCAGGACTTGAGACACGGTTCCTGGGGAAGGGGTATTCTAGCCGGAGTGCTGAGCTTCCTTTCCATAGTCGTAGTGCCCCTGGCAATAATCTGGTTCATAGAGGGGACGATGGCATCGATGGAGGCCGGGGACGGAATGGCTGAGATTTTTAACACCTTGAAGGAGACGATCCGGAGGTTCATGATCTACGGCATTCCCGTGATAGCGCTGGCATTCCTGACCTCTTTCTACATCAAGGGGAACAAGGCAAAGGTACTTTTCACTGTCATAGCCTTGTCATATTCGATAGTCTGGCTGTTCCTGGTGTTCCCTGGAGGGGAGTTGCCCATCTCACTCGACACCTCCGGATTTTTCTCCGAGAGCGAATTCAGTCTTGACAATATAGCCCTAACCCTGGACTTTTTGGGGATAATGCTATTATTGGTGATGATCATGCTGCTGAAAATGGTGCTTTCGTATGCGGCCTACAAGAGCAACCGCGAAAAGTATCTTGAAAAACTCAGCGAATAAGGTGGATACGAGATGGGAATCAATATTGCAATCAGAGAGACGGAGTGCCCCAGCGCCCTCTGCAGAGAAATGAAACTGAAGACCGTCAGAGTACTGGTCGGAAACCCCGAACAATTCAGGGAGGCCGCAGAGGTGTACCGGACCGTCTCCAAACAATGCGCCGAAAGGGAAGTCGGCGACTGGGCAGAGTTCCTCAAAAGGAACAAGCTCAGCAAGGACACGGACATCGTCCATATCGACCTTCTCACCGACAGCGCAGACTTGGCGACCCTGGGGCCTCTTGCGGAGAGCCGCTTCTCCGGATGGGTCGATTTCGAAAGTCTGGACGAGGATTCCCGCAAAAAGGCATTGGAAAACTCTCTACCCGAGAACCGGACCACCGAATGGGAGATTGTATCCTTCGATGAAATGAGAGATACGTGTGCCAGATGTCCGGTGTCGTGGGACAAGGGCAGAGGGTGCATCGGTTCTTTCGGACCCGACAACAGCATGCTACCGGGCATAGCCGCCAAGCATGCGTGTGCTGTCACCGCTTCGGTGCCGGAGGGTGCGTCTTCCCGCAGGATATACACTCCCGAAGAGGCCGCCGAGCTCCTGAAAGAAGTAGAAGTCCTCAGGAAGGCGCTGCCCGAAGAGGGCAGAATGATGGTCCGCAGGTACTCCGGTCCGGTCGACAGGATGGAGGCTGTGGCCAGGATCTGCGTCAAAGAAGGATGCGGGTTTTACTTCTTCTGACAGAGGCGTTCCATCGCCCAGACCATCTCTCCTGCCAATATCGAGACGGCCTTCACGGCATCTTTGTCCGCGGAGAACTGGGGCGGATTCAGCGCCCTGAATGTGGTGTGAGGCGTGGACCCGCAGACGACCATCTGGTTCCGCAGCATGAAATTGACCATCTGGGAATATGCGGCGGAAGCTCCGTCGTGTCCGGCCACGGCGATTGCGCCTCCGACCTTACGTCTGAGGCCCATATCGCCTGTTTCGAGCGAGAGCCCGGCCCTTTCCATGAATATCTTCATCTGCCCCGTCACGCCGCCATAGTATGCCGGGCTGGCGAAGACTATCCCGTCAGCCTCCCTCAGCTTGTCCATAAGTTCGTTGAAGCCGTCTTCTTCGTTGATGCATCTCCCATCGCCCCTCATCTCGCATGACCTGCAGTCGTTGCACGGGATGAAGTTGTATGCATACAGCTGGATATGCTCTGTCTCGATGCCGTCCCTGGAGAAGATGTCGAGCATGTCCATGATGATATTGGACGTGTTCCCAATGAGACGCGGGCTGCCGTTGAGCGCGATGAGCTTCATAAGACCGGAAGTGTCCTGCCCAGTATAATCTCTTCGCCTGCCCCCGATGTCCAGAATGTAATACAGACAACTATTTAGCAATCGATAACCTTGAGGCTCAAGGTGCGGAATATGCTCGAAATAAAGAACCTTCATGCCGTGGCAGGGGACAGGGAGATACTCAGAGGGGTGGACCTTTCCGTAAAGGATGGAGAGACCTGTATACTCTTCGGACCCAACGGTTCGGGTAAATCGACCCTGCTGTCTGCGATTATGGGATACAGCACCAGTACCATTACTGAGGGCCAGATTATCTTCAAAGGCGTAGACATCACGCATCTTCCCGTAGATGAGCGTGCGAAAATGGGCATAGGCATGATGATGCAAAGGCCGCCCAACGTCACCGGCGTGAAGCTCGGTGACCTCATAAGGACCACCGCCGACAAGGAATGTGCAGAGGAGGTCCTGTCCGAAGCCAGCGACTTCAGGATGAGCGATTTCCTGGACCGGGATATAAACGTGGGTTTTTCGGGAGGAGAGATCAAAAGATCCGAACTGCTCCAGCTGACTGCCCAGAGGCCCGACTTCCTGATGCTGGACGAGCCTGAATCGGGCGTAGACCTTCAGAGCATCGACCTCATAGGCAACAAGGTGCACGACCTGCTTTACGATCAGACCAGATGCCGCAGCGGAGGGCCCAAACACATCTCCGCGCTGGTCATCACGCACACCGGGCAGATTTTGGATTACATCGGCGCGGACAAGGCATATGTCATGGGCGAGGGAAAAATCAGATGCACAGGAAGGCCCGCCGACCTTCTCAACACTATCAGGAAGAACGGATACGGAGAATGCGATTCATGTCAGCAGATAGTAACGATAGAGTAAAGAGGGCCCTCGGGAAGAAGGCCGCATACGGCGAAGACGTGGACCTCACAAAATATGTGGCAGGCACCCGCGACGGCCCCGTGATTGAGGATTTGGGAAGTTCGGGGAACGAATTCAAAGACACGATGCAGAGCGTCGGCGTGACGACCGACGAGGACTCCCGTTCCGGGACCATCATGTTCATAGACAATTCTCTGAGCCATTGCTCGGCCTGCAATCCGGAGGGAGTGGAGATAATCACCACCCAGCAGGCCATGAAAAAATATGACTGGGTCAGAGAGCATGTCTGGACCGCAGTGGCGCCCGACAAGGACAAGTTCACGGCCCATACGTACCTCGAGCAGTCGGACGGGTACTTCATAAGGGTCAAGTCCGGATACCACATCAAGACACCCATACAATCCTGTATGCTCCTTAATGCCGACAAAGTGATTCAGAACGTCCACAATATGATATTCGTGGAGGATAACGCGTCCGCAGACGTGATAACCGGGTGTGCGACGAGCCCCCATGCCAACGAATCCGTGCATGTGGGCGTTTCCGAGATGTTCATCGGAGACAACGCATCACTTTCATATTCGATGATACACAACTGGGGAGACAAGACCTCGGTGAGGCCCAGGACCGGCATCAACGTCGGCAAGAACTCGCATTTCACCAACAACTACGTGATACTCGACAAGGTGGGCACGCTGCAGAGCAACCCCGTGGCGAATCTCAACGGCCCGGGTGCGACCGCCAAGTTCAACTCCATGTGCATAGCGCACGAGGGTTCCGACATCGACAGCGGTTCCATAGTGTCTCTGAACAGCAAAGACACTTCGGCCGAGATCATCAGCAGGAGCATCACCGTCGGGGGAAGAATGGTCGCCCGCGGACGGCTCATCGGGAATGCGGTCGGAGTGAAGGCCCACCTGGAATGCAAGAGCATTATCCTTAGAGATGGCGGCACGACCCTTGCAATCCCCGAGCTGGAAGCTAACGTTTCAGACCTCGAGATGACGCATGAGGCCGCCGTGGGGAAGATAGCCAGGGACCAGATAGAGTATCTGATGTCCAGGGGCCTTTCCGAGGACGAAGCGGTGAGCATGATCGTCAGGGGCTTTCTGTCCGGAGGGATATCGGGGCTCCCGCCTCAGCTAGAGGCCAAGATCAAGGAGGCCACCAGCATGGCCGACCTCGGGAACTGATCAGAAGAAAGAATCCACGGCGTGCTTGTCGACCGCTCTGATCACGTTTCCATCGGTATCCCGGAACGATGTGTACACACCGATGGGGCCCATCTCCGGGTCCACCATGAAAACCACTCCCTCATCGATCAGGCGCCTGTGGAGGGCATATGGGTCGTCCACCCCGATATAGAAGCCTGTGTCGATCCCCGTGAATGAAGATAAGACCAGAAGTATCACCGCATCCTCGCGCCTGAGCACGGCATGAGTGTCCTTTCGGTCCACTACCTCCATGCCCAGCAGGTCCGAGTAGAAGCCTACGCTGGTGTCGAGGTTGCTGGTGGGAATCCTGACGGCCGTTATGTTCTTGGGAAGCCCCTCGTCCGTATATTCGAAATCTCCCCCGTGCGGATCACCCAAAGGCATAACCCCCAATGCGCTCATGCAGATAAATCCGTTGCTCCGGCTTCGAACATGGCAATAGTTCTTAAAACACAGAGACGCTGACGGGGCGATAGAAATGGCAGGAGTAATCAGCGCTGATAAAATCGAAGAAGATACCAGACTCAAAGAGAGCCTCGGAAAGATCAAACATGTCATAATAGTTCTGAGCGGAAAGGGAGGTGTGGGAAAGAGCACCGTTTCTTCGAACCTTGCCTGCGCCCTGTCCAACATGGGATACGAGACAGGGATCATGGATGTTGACATCACGGGACCCAACATCCCGAAAATGTTCGGCATAGAGGACGAGAAGCTGGATGTCCAGGACAACAAGCTTGTCCCGGTGATCGTCCCTCCCTCCCTCAAGGTGATGTCGATGGCATTCCTGCTTCCCACCAAGGATACGCCGGTCCTGTGGAGGGGGCCCGTGAAGATGACCGCCATAAGGCAGTTCATCGAAGACGTCGAATGGGGAGACCTGGACTACCTGGTCATCGATATGCCTCCGGGGACCGGTGACGAAGCGCTTTCCATAATACAGTTGATCCCCAAGCCGGACGGCGCCGTCATTGTCACTACACCTCAGGACGTGTCACTGATGGACGGCCGCAAGACGATTACATTCTCCGCCGAAGCGAAGATACCTGTGATCGGGCTCGTGGAGAACATGAGCGGTTTCATCTGTCCCCACTGCGGCAGGGAGACCGATATCTTCAAGAGCGGCGGCGGAGAGGCAGTCGCGAAGGAGTTCGGCGTCCAGTTTCTGGGAAAGGTCCCGATCGAACCTTCGGTTGTCTTGTCGGGAGACAACGGCATGCCTGCCGTCCTGAGCGACCCTGATTCTCCTTCCGCCAAAGCATTCGAATCGATTATCAGAAAAATAATTGCGACGGTCGAGGCGAAATGAAGATAGGCGTGCTGGCGGAAGGAGCTACGCTGGATTCATATGTGGCCGATGATTTCGGCCGCGCGCCCTACTTCCTGATCGTGGACATGGAGACGATGGACTTCACAGTGGTTGAGAACGAGCACAAGGATGCGGCATCCGGTGCCGGTATGCTTGTGGCCGACGCCATCGTCGGCATAGGCGTGGACGCCGTGATAGCGGGCGGCATAGGCCGCCACGGCTACGACAAGCTCACAGCCGCTGGCATAACCGTTTCCACCGACGAGGAGGGCACGGTGGAGGAGAGCGTCTCCGATTTCAGGAGACGTTATGAGCACAGGAAAAAGTTCGAATCCCAGAGAAATTCAGACTGAGCGCCTGTCCCCCCATATGATCTTGTGAAGCTGCGGCAGGACACGGACCTCGAGCTTTCTCCGGAGGACTTCTTCGGCGAGGGGCCTGAGGTCCATCCCGCCCACCGGCGAGAAGATCACGTTGGTCTCGGGCACGTATTCCTTCAGAATCTCAACTGCGAATTCAAAATCGGCAACGTCGCTGATGATGAATTTGAGCTGGTCTTTTTCTCCGAGGGCGGCTATGTTCGAGGTCAGCATCTTTTCCGACATCCCTGAAGAAGGACATTTGATGTCCATGCTTATCATGAGGTTCTTGTCCTTCGGCAGTCCTCTTACGTCCATCGATCCGTTGGTCTCCAGGACCACATGCTTACCTTCGGAGAGAAGGGCTTCGATCAGCTCGGGCAGATCCTTCTGCAGAATGGGCTCTCCCCCCGTGACGCAGACGTGCGATATTCCTGCCGCCATCTCCGCCAGCTCCCCGACATATATCTCTTTACCGTCGCCGAAGGCGTACTTGGTGTCGCACCAGGAGCAGTCCAGATTGCATCCCGCCGTGCGTATGAATAAAGTGGGAACTCCCATCATCAGGCCCTCGCCCTGAATCGATACAAACGTTTCGCATATCTTCATCGGATCACTCGTAATCGATCTCGTCCCTGTATCCGGCCTCTTCAAAGCCTTTGAGCCTGAGCCTGCAGGAATCGCAGTGGCCGCAGGCCCTTTCTCCTCCCTCATAGCACGACCACGTAAGATGAAGAGGGGCGCCGAGCTCCTTGCCCAGACGGACGATGTCCGCCTTTGACATGTGCAATATCGGAGTCACAATCTTGATCGGGTTCCCTTCGACACCCGACTTGGTCCCATTTTCCAACATGGTCTCGAATGACCTGAAGAAATCCGGGCGGCAGTCGGGGTACCCTGAATAATCGACAACGTTCGCCCCGATGTATATCCTGTCCGCATCCACGGATTCGCAGAGCCCGGCGGCTATGCTCAGGAATATTATGTTCCTCGCCGGGACGTACGTTATGGGTATCTCCCTGTCCAGGCTCCCTTCGCGGTCCATAGGGACGTCGATATCCTCCTTCGTGAGGGCGGACCTGAAAGACGAAAGGTTGATGTCGATTATAGTGTGCATCACGCCATAGTGCCTGCAGACCTCCGTGGCTGAGACCAGCTCCCTGCTGTGCCTCTGACCGTAGCGGAAGCTGACCGCGAACACCTCGAATCCGTCGCTGATGGCCTTTGCCAGCACCGTGGTGGAATCGAGTCCCCCCGAAAGAAGGACGACGGCCCTCGTCATCTGAGCTCCACCGTATACCAGGCGGTCTGTCCGCGTTCCTCGTCCAGCCCAATGGATACGGATCTTACGTTCTCAGGGAAAGCCACATCGTTGATCATCTTGTGGACCATGAGCTTGGACATCTCCTCCGCCGTGGTATTGGGAAGGTCCAGGATCACCACGTCCTCCGCAGGGAAAACATACCTTTTGCCACATGCGACTGCCTCCACCGAAGTATCGGTCAGCTCGATTAGCACGTCTTCCGAGTCCGAGGGAAGAAGCGTCATGTGGCCCAGAATAGCTATCATTTCGCGGAGCTCTTTCTTCAGGACAACAAAGTCCATGAGCATCCCGTCCTCTCCGATTTCTCCTTCCAGCTTCAAACGGACCACGTAAGAGTGGCCATGAAGTCTGGAGCACTTTTCATGCCTCGGAATAAAATGGCAGGCCGAGAACCTTAAGCCCGAATATTCTCCGTCGATCTCCAGTTGCATTTTTATCTCTCCGTAAGTCTAAGGGCCAAGGCTATCGAGTCGCGATAGTCCTTTTTCGCCCTGGACGTGTCAACGAACACTTTTTCCATATTGACTACCGGCGCCCCGAGGGCAGCAGTGTTACCGACCAGGTGCATTGCCCTGAACAGCAGATTGCCGGATATGCCCTCGGGCGCGATAACGATATCGGCGTCCCTGACCGCATTCTCTATCAGTATCTGGGAATGATATGCGTCGTATCCCTTTTCGGTGAGCATCTTCACAAGCGAACGGGCATCGTCGATGCTGTTGTTGACGGCTTTGCATCGTCCGTAGTCTTCGCACCTTCCTCCCGACATGACGGCGATCCTCGTCCCGAGGCCGATCCTGCGCGCAAGCCTCACGGAGTTCACGGCCAGTCCGAACCTCTGCTGGACAGTCCATCCCTCGTCGATACCCACAGGGGAAAGTAAGAAAAGCTTCCCTCCCGGAGGTTCCATGAGGACAATCCTTTCGAGCGCCTTGATTCCCAGCGCCTGCTTCAACAGCGGCAAAAGGACGGAGGACGACATGTCTCCGCGAACGGCGGCATCTATCTTCCCGGACACCAGATCGTCAACGAGTTCTGCAGGGTTTCCGTATATCGTGACGCATACGCCTCCGAAGGCTTCGACGCTCCTTTCTACGTTCCCCCGATCCGACCCGCGACCGATGCCGACCCGGGCATCGGGCAACGGACCGGAAAGAAACTCTTCCGATGTTACCATGGGTGACCATTACTTCGGAATTATTTTAAGGTGAGTCAGCCGGCGGCGGGTTCAGTCGCGTATGGCATCGAACCTGTAATCTTCCCAGCCGCGAAGTCCCAAGGCGATCTCGGTCTCGGGGACCGTCAGAACGGGTTTGCCGAATCTTGCCGACTCGTCCATGGCTATGCGCGGGCAGGCGGTGTTTACAAATGCATCGACACGGTAATGTGCCAGAGTATCGGGGTTTATCTCGTCCAAAAGTACAGTATACGCCTTTTTTCCCGCCGCTCTGATTTTCTCGGCGATCTTCTCCGCTTCCGAAGAACGGTTCTGCCCCGCCTTGCTGCATATGATTACCATGAATCTTTCCGCTTCTGAGGCGATGGTTATCGATGCGAACCGCTTCCTGAGAATGCGGTCCTTGATGCTCTCGACGCTCCTCATCTCGCCGGTGACGGGATTGAGAACAAACAGCTCCTTTTCAGTACCGAAAGCAGCCGCCAGGGGATGGAAGTCGCCCTCGCCCAGAAAAAGGAATGCGTCTACTGAGTCCGATACCGCTTCCGCGGCACTGCAGTCGCATCCCAGCACCTGGCCCGGATACATTATGCGCCTGTCCCCGGCGGAGACAAAGGCTTTCCTTCCGGAAGACTCGACGATTCCCACAGCCTCGGGGATCAGGCCGATATACTGGACGGACGCCAGAACTCCGACGTTGCGAGGAAGCATTCCGATGCATTCGCCTAGCGGACCGGCGACGGAGCAGTCTGCCCGAGCCTCGACGAATAGAACGTCGGGATCGCTGCCCAGCGAGGGCATGGCGGAATGGCCGTAATGTACCAGTGCGTCTGCGATCCTCTTGTAATCCGAATAATAATCGCAGGCACCATAGCACGGGCGCCCGACGATAACGACCTCGGCGCCCGCAGAGCTCAGAGCATCAGAGATCTCCGGCGCCCTGAGCTTGAGTCCCTCCGGGAGCTGGACAGCCACTCTGGAATAGCCGTTAGACCTTATCCACCGAGCGGTCCGTTCAAGCTCCAGGTCGAACATCACTTGACGTATTCCTTACCCTCTTCCACATCAATGTAGCAGGGAGAGGGCATTTTCATAGATGCTCTCCAAAGGGCATCTTTGGCAGAGTTGAATACGGCGGGAGTACAGCGTATGGTATATACTGCCTGGCCGCGCTCGAGCCTGGCCGCCGTTCCGACGGCCTTTCCGAACCCGTTGCGCATTCCGCTGGAAACACGGTCTGCACCTGCTCCTGTAGCCATCTTGTTCTCCCTCAGAACCATATGAGGATACGTCCTGACCGTGAAGTGGTAGTTGCCTCCGAGCTTGCCCAGCACCCTGTTGGCGGCGATACGTCCGGACTCGAGCGCCGTGTGCCTTATCTGGACCCTGTTCTCCACTCTGAGCGTGATCTTGATCGGGAAGTCTGCCTTAAGATCTCCCATTTCAAACTGGCTGAGCCTGCTTGCGGGCACTCCTCCCATGTATTCGCGACGAGTATATGCCTGTCCTTTAATTTCTCTGTACATCGATGCGGGCTTTCTTACCATTTGCACCACCTAGTGATTGCGACGGGCACACATTCCTGATTTTATATTTAAGGGCTACTGTCTTTTTCTATAATAAAAAGGCAGACCTGGTAATGCGGCTCTCAGTACAACACCATAGGCAGGTATGCTAAATAATTTGCCTCGGGACGACATAGCCGATATTTTCAGGAATCATGTTAAAAACAAGGAATGCAATGCGCTTCCTGCCCGTATGGATACTCTGACTTTCAAAGTAGTCCCCGATGAGGGGGACGAAGTTACCGCGGAACAGGCGGACCTCATCATGAAGGATATTCAGAGCATGCTTTCTCATGTGGGTATGTTCATCGTCACCGCGGAGATGGGACTGCAGGGCAAAGCCCCCGAAGGATTCGCGTCCAAGTTCGATCTGGGCATCGAACCCGGGGAGCGCAGGCCCGATGGGGACTCCGTTATCAACGTCGCCCTTGTCAAACTCGAGAACACGCTCGACGTCGCAGGAAGCGACATAATCAACCGCTGGCTTTCCGAGAATTACACCGACCCCCGATACCGGGTGGCCGTCGCCAAGGACCTTATGAAGCTCTGCGTCGACCTGGAAGGCTGCAAGCTCAGCTATGGGCGCGGAATGATGATGAAGGAGCTCTTCAACGCCCGTCCGGAACGCTTCATTGAAAGCGCCGGCGCCGAAACGAGGACCTTCACATGCGCTCTGGCCGGAGCGGTCTGCAGGAAGAGTGACAAGAAGGGTCGCAACGCATACTATCTCGATTCCGGAGACCATGTTTCGAAGATAACCACCGGAAAGGATTTCCCCGAAAGGACCGCGTACAGATATTCACTTACCGGACCGTGCCTGGTGTCCGGAATGGCAGTTCTCGACGACGAAGAGAACGTCTTGGAGGTCAGGAACGTGTGCGGAGTGAGTGATTTCCCCGGAATTGTTTTCAAACGCATAATCACTCCCGAATCGGATCTGGCACTTCTCAATCCTGTTACCGCTGACGTTTCTTTTGACAGAAATACCCGCAAATGGACCCTGACAAACGACTTGGTCGGGATCTCCGTCTCCAAACCCAACTGGAACGATGCGGTTGCGGCGTTCCATGACTATTTCATGTTCCTCTGGGAAACATATGTGGAAAAATCGAAAGAAGGCCTGAGCGAGGAGGAGAAAGAGATTCGCGACTACCTGCTATCGCTCGTTCCCTTCTGAGTTTTTCTCCCCAATATTTATATTACCCGCGCATTGTGACCAAACGATGTCAAAGAGACATATCTCCTCCAGGCAGGCATCGGACCTGGGCTCGCACCGCATAAAGGTGCTGACGTCCATGGCCTCGGAGGCCGTGAAGGAGGGGAGGGCGGACAGGGCGAGGCGGTATGTCGAACTCTCGAGGCGCATAGGCATGAAGACCCGGACCGGGATCCCCAGGGATTTCAGATACTGCGAAGGCTGCCTCATTCCTCTCCTGCCGGGAGTCAACTGCACCGTAAGGTTGAACCGTGGCAAGGTCAGCATCACGTGCACCGAATGCAGTGCCGTCAAACGTCTTCCGTACACGAGGGAACAGAGAGATGACCGAGAAAGAAGCCAGAAAAGAGCTGATGAGACGCGCCAACGACCTTGATCCGACAGTTCACGTCGGAAAGGAAGGTACAGACAAAGGTCTCATGGATGAAATCGTGAAGCAGCTGAAGAAGAACAGGCTGATCAAGGTCAAGGTGCTGCCAAACTCCGAGAGCGACACCTCCGAAATAGCGTCGGAAATAGCCGAGGCAACGGAATCCGTCGCCGTAGATGTCCGCGGCGGAGTGATAGTGCTCACAGACAAGCGTACGTGGAATTCATTGTGCCAGAAAAAATTCTGAGATGATAGGATGCTTGATGTAAACATCATTAGATCTGAACCCGATATGATAAGGACCATGTTGCTGAGCAGGAACAAGGACACAACGATTCTTGACAGGTTCCTGGAGGCCGATTCCGAATGGAGGTTGCTCACCAACGAGAACAACGAGCTCAGGAAGGTCCGCAACGAAGTGTCCGCGAAAATCGCGAAGATGCAGAAGGGAGAAGACAAAAATGAAAAAATCGCCGAGATGAGGAAGATCGGCGACAAGATCAAGTCCAACGATGCAAGGATGTCCGAACTCGAAGAATCAAGGAACGAATGCATGCTGAATATCCCCAACATACCTCACAGCAGCGTCCCGCTTGGAAAGGACAGCTCGGAAAATGTAGTGGTCTACGAGTGGGGGGAGAAGAGGAAATTCGATTTCAAGCCGAAAGAGCACTGGGAAATCGGAGAGGACCTGGATATCATCGACTTCGAGAGGGGCACGAAGGTCGCCGGAAGCGGGTTTTACTGTCTCAAGGGCGACGGCGCCAGGCTCGAGAGGGCGCTGATCAACTACTTCCTGGACGTCCACGGGAAACAGGGATACAGAGAGGTGTTCCCTCCTGTTGTTGTCAACAGGGCGGCAGTGACCGGCACAGGCCAGTATCCGAACCTGAAGGACGACATGTACTACATGGAGAAGGACGACCTCTACCTGAACCCGACCGCAGAAGTGCCGCTCACCAACATGCTCCAGGACGAGATACTGGCGAAGGATGACCTGCCGATACTGTTCACGGCATATCTGCCGTCTTTCCGCAGAGAGGTCGGAAAGCACGCCGATACCAGAGGGATAATCAGGGTCCACGAGTTCAACAAGGTGGAGATGGTGAGATTCGTCCTGCCGGAGACCTCCTACGACGTGCTCGAGGAGCTTAGAGGTAACGCAGAGGAGCTCATCAGGGGTCTCGGGCTGCCGTACCGGGTCCTGCTGCTGTGCACGGGGGACATGAGCTTCTCGTGCAGCAAGTGTTACGACCTGGAGATATTCGCTCCGGCCAAAGATGCTTGGCTTGAGGCGTCCTCCTGTTCCAACTTCACCGACTTCCAGGCGCGCAGGACCAGGATCAAATACCGTCCGGAACCCCACCTGAAGAGCGAGTTCGTCCACACGCTGAACGGCTCCGGTCTGGCTCTCCCCAGGACCATGGTGGCGATATTGGAGAACTATCAGAACGAGGACGGCACTGTCACGATCCCGGAAGTGCTGAGGCCCTATATGGGCGGCCAGGAGACCATAGGGAATTAAATCTTGATGCGCCCGAGCCTGACCACCAGTTCTCTGGCCCCGATACCGTCGCCCGTGTTCACAAGGCGCGTCAGGAGCTCCTCCTTGCCTTCGGTGAGGGACTGGGAGGTCACACCGTAGCTTGCGGACACGTGAGCCTCGATATATGCGGCAAGGAGGTCGCAGGACTTTATGTCGCTCCCCGCGCGCATCCCGTGTTCCCCATCCCCCGAGTTGGAGAACGGTTCGTATATCATGAACTCCATCTCTCTCCGCCAGGACTCCGGGATGAGCGGCATGAGTTTTGACTCTATCTGCTCCCTCTCGTAGCCCTCCAGCATTTCAGCCAGGCCGCTCACGTTGTTTTTCACGGGCGATATCACGTCTTTGGTCAGAACTTCCGGCAGGTCGTGGAACAGGCCGGTGTAATAGTCGTTGTAGATCTGCCTGTCGGTCGCCCCTGTATCAAGGTCGTGCAGGAAGATCGAATTCGCCACCATCAGAGAATGGCCCAGCACCGTGGTTTTCGGTATCCTCGGGGTTCTGGCCCACCTCTGTTGGAACCTCAGCTGCCCGATCAGGTCGACGAAGCCCTTTATCCCTCCTCCTTCCATTATCTTTTTCACACCGACGAGTTTTTCATGTCTGGCTATCTGTTCCCCGATGGCTTTTTTCGTATTGTCGGCATCGAACATGTACCTGTTCATTTCATATATGAGGTCGAACTCCCATTTAGTTGCGAGATAGTGTGCCGCATCTATTATCCGGTCCTCCGGAGAATCCCTTTCCGATCTCAGGTAATCGGAAAGGCGATCGCGGAAATCGGAATCGGTATCCGGTACGTTCCTGTCGAATTCCTTGATCACATACTCGTTGACCTGGTCAAATTTCTCTTCTACTATGCGATGGTAAAACTGCGGCTTCAGATCCGTAAGGACGAGGCGGCTTATGAGTTCGAACATGTTGTGCTCTATGAGGATGCGCCAATCGATATTCCTGCCTTCGTCCTCTTCAAATTTGGCGATCACCCATGCTATGGCCGCCTTGTGCGACTGCTTATCCTGTTCGGTAAGGTCCAGCGGCCTCAGGTGGTCGTTCCACCTGTGCATGTTCGCGGACTCGAACATGAAATAGAGCATTTCGGCATTCAGAGCCTTACTCATCCTTTTCGTCCCCGTTATCCTGTTTCTCCTTGGAATCGCATTTTTTATTGAAGCAGCATGCCGGATCTTTCAAAATACCCATCTTTTGGGCGTCGTAGAAAACTATCGCCGCCGATATCGCAATCAATATCATGCCCGCGACGAACAGAAACATTGAGCCTCCGAGCTCGATGAGACCGATGACACCGAACATCCCCAAGACCGTTGCGACGATCCCTATGACATTGAATACGGGCCATAACAACCTTAAACTCTTAGCCATCGGCTCCCCAACGGCATGTCAATATAAAACTGGTGCTAGTGGCTAAAATAATATAGGAAGCGCACACGATTACAGCATATGGATCCATCGAAAAGACTGTCTTCGATCCCCATGTCCGGAATCAGAAAGATGTTCGATCTGGCAGGGCCTGGTTCGATCAACCTCGGACTCGGAGAGCCTGATATTCAGCCTCCCCGGGAGGCCGTTGAGGGCATGAACAGGGCGGCATCGGAAGGAAAGAACAAATACGGTCCGACCGCGGGCATACCGGAACTCAGAAGGGCAGTTGCTGAGAGATACAGAATGTACGGGGAGATCACCGAAGAAAACATTATGATAACTCCCAGCGGGTCCACTGCGCTACTAGAGATATCCCAGTCTTTCATAGATCCCGGAGACGAGGTGCTGGTACCCAGTCCGGGGTTCGTGATATACGGGCCCCATTCGGTTCTGGCAGGGGGGACGTATTCGGAATACATGCTCACCGAGGGAGATTTCCAGCCCGATATCGACGACATCCAGAGCAAAATCACCGACCGCACCAAGATGATTGTCGTGAACAATCCTTCGAATCCGACGGGAGGAGTGCTTTCCCAGGAATCCTACAACGGGCTCCTTGACGTCGCCGACGACAACGGCGTATTCATCCTGGCGGACGAGGTCTACGATCCGTTCGTCTACGAAGGTAAGCATCTATCGTTCATGAACAGGCTGGACTGCGCCATGGTCGTCAATGGATTCTCGAAGATGATGGCGGTGACCGGCTGGAGGCTCGGGTTCATATGCGCCGACAGAGAGTATATGTCAGACCTTGTCAAAATGCAGTACCACGTATGTGCCAGCCCCGCGATGCCGTCCCAGTACGGCGTGCTCGCCGCACTTCCGGGAATAGACGCATACTTGGAGAGCGCCCGTGACATATTCAGAGCTAGACGCGACCTCATCACCGAAAGGATCGATGACATAGACGGGATGAGCATTGTCCCTCCCAAAGGAGCATTCTATGCCTTTCCCTCTTTCGACATGAAGATAAGCTCCCAGGAGCTCGCCAACACACTGGTCTCGAAAGGGCTGATATGCACACCGGGATCGGCTTTCGGAAGATATGGCGAGGGGCACCTCAGATTCTCTTATGCCGCGGACGAGAAGAAAATATCAGCAGGAATGGATATACTGGAAAGAACCGTCAAGGAGCTTAGAAAATGAACAACGACGATTACGACCCAAATGCGGGACTGTTCGGCAACGATGAACAAGAATCCGAAGAAGAAATTCTGGCAAAACAGCTCTTTGGCAAAAACCCCAACAGAGTTTCGGCTCTCCGCGACCTGATATTCGATGACATGATGGAATCCATCGATACCGAGAAGATGCCGGAGGAGGCGAAGCGCGAACTGATATTCAAAATGGCCATAAACTCGGTTTTGGACATGATCATGGAGTGCACCCCGGACGAGCTGTCCGAGGAGATGACCTATGCCTTCGACAGCTACATAGGCGTGGCCCTTGCGAACAAGAAGTACGGCGTGGACCTCTTCAAAGAACAGAGCAAAGCTCTCTTGGGCATCGATTCGAAGCAATTCGAAGACGACGAGCGGTACGAGGCCGCGCTTAGGGAATTTGAGGAACAGTGGTGGTCTATACCCCAGCCTTTGCTGGGACAGAGAAACCCCAACGATGCGATCACCGAAAGCATGAAGAAATATGGGCTGCTGGAATGAGATCGGCGTCAGCATCGGCACCTGGGAAATTCGTGGTTCTGGGAGAGCACGCCGTCGTCTACGGCAAACCGGCGGTCGCACTGGCGATAGACAGACGCTTCCGGTGCACGGTATGCGAGAGCAACAGGCTTCTTCTAAACGGAATGCCGGAAGACCTTTCGCTCCACCCCCACATGAACCATATACTGAAAGCTAACGGGATAGAAAACATAAGCATCGTAACCGAGAGCGACCTGCCTTCCGGGGCCGGCCTGGGCTCTTCCGCTGCACTTTCCGCCGCCCTGTCATGCGCGGTGCGCACAATGCTGGGAAGGCCCGCGGATGAAAAAGATGTGATCGGCGAAGCCTACGACGCCGAGTTCGGCGCCCAGGGAATCGGAAGCCCGATGGACACCTCCGCCTCCGTCCATGGCGGAGGCGTCGGAATCAATATACCCTGCGACGGCAAACCCCTGTGGACCATACAACGCAATGGGAACAGGTGGGACGTCTGCGACGTCCGTGCTCCCGAGATGACATTCGTCGTTGGATATACCGGGATCAAAGCCCTTACGGGCCCCCTGGTGGAAAGGGTCCGCAGGTACAAGGACCGCAACAGTTTCGCCAGGGATATTGTGGACGAGATAGGTTCGGTGACTCTAGAGGGCGCCGACGCGCTCAGGAGGAACGACAGTGTGAAACTGGGGAAACTCATGACCGCCGACCACAAACTGCTGTCCATCCTCGGGGTGTCCGGCCCGGAGCTCAACCGTCTGGTGGATGCGGCGGCCGAATATTCTTACGGCGCCAAGCTTACGGGCGCAGGAGGGGGAGGGAGCATGATCGCCCTTACCGACAGGCCCGAAAAGGTATGTGAGACCATCCGCCTCCACGGAGGAACTCCCATGGTCGTAAAGACCGGTGTTCCGGGCGTGACGGCCGGAAACACGAGATAAAAATTATCTTTCCGGCCGTGAGGCCGGTAAGTTGTTTTCAAATCAGGTCTTCGAAACCTTCGACGACCTTGGGGTATTTCTCCTTGATGAGCTTCAGGAGGTTGTAAACGTTAACCTCCCCGATATTGGATGCACTTACGATCTTGATAAGATCGTCGATCGTATCGTCATCAAGCTCGTTGAGCCTCTCCTTGGCCATCCAGTTCCTGTATATCTTGTCCTCCATCCTGTCGCGCCACATCTTCTCGTATGGCTTGAGGGCCGTCTTGGAGAAGTCTTTCTTCTTGGCGCATTCGGCAAGAACTTTCCCTGCGTACATTCCTGTCCTGCACGCGTGGCATATGCCTCCGCCGGTGATCGGGTCTATTATTCTGGCCGCGTCTCCGACTATTACGAGGTTATCGGCCGTTGCAGAGTCGAGTCCGGGGCAGGTGGAGACCATTCCCCCTACCATTTCGAGAACCTGCCCGTTCTTCAGGCGCTCGTCGCCCGCGATGAATTTGTCCAGATAATGTTTGGGGTCGCCCGGGTTCTTGCAACGCTTGGCCATCACGCCGATCCCGACGTTGGCGGAGCGGTTCCCCTTGGGGAACAGCCAGAGATATCCTCCGGGCGCTATTTCGTTCCCGATGACGAACTCGCAGTACTGCTGGTCGATATCGATATTGGACATCCTGTACTGGATGCACGTGTCGATGTCGTTCATCTTGGGAACTGTCTCGATGCCGGCCCATCTGGCCACCTGGGACTCGTATCCGTCTGCGGCTACCACGCAGTCGGCATAGATCTCGATGGGCTCTCCCATGCTCTTGGCCTTTATGCCGACGAGCTTACCGTTCTTCCTTATCACGTCCGTGCACGAGGTCCGCATCATTATTTTGGCGCCAGCTTCGGCGGCGTCCCTCGCGAGGGCCTTATCGAAGAGGTGCCTTTCCAGCACGTATCCGACCTCTGACCCCGCTTTGCTCTCGTCCAGCTGGAAGGTGTATCCGCTGGGCGACCTGATCACGGCTCCCGCCATGTCGGCGCAGATCCATGCGGGGTCGGGGACGATACCGACCTCCTCCAGCCATTTCTTGGATACGCCCTCGGCGCATCTGAGGGGAGCCCCTATCTCGGCCTTCTTTTCGATGAGAATCGTGTCCAGTCCTGCCTGGGCGCAGAACTTGGCGGCCATGCTGCCTCCGGGTCCGGCACCGACGATCACTATGTCGCAGTTGTATGTCTCCATTGTATCATTCCATCCTGAGCGCCGCGACCGGGCATATCTTGACACATCTTCCGCAGGAGTTACATTTGTCGCTGAATTCGAGAACGAAGTCGTTCAGGTATATCGCGTTCTTCGGGCATGACCCTACGCATCCACCGCAGTGAAGACACTTATAAAAATCAACCGATATTGTCATGTTATACTACCTCAGGCCCTCTGGTCTTCAGGAACCATCAATGCTTCCTCCAGCGCCTTGGCCTCCTCCTTATTCCGCTGTTTCCATTCCGCAAGAGGAATAGAGAAACGGGCTTCGACCTCTGCGCGGTATTCCGGTCCGCCGTTGTATGCACAGAAGGGAATTACCTTCAGATCCGGTGTGACGTAGTGGATCGCGCAGCGCTCGACCCTCGAAATGTCGTAGTTGAACGAATCCTGGAAATGCATAGCGCCGACGTACATCATCTTCCACGAGAAATTGGCAAGGGCCTTCTTGGATTCGCTCCCCATAATGCTGGTAATAGCGTCGATGAACTTCTTCTTGGTCATGCCGGGAGGCATCTTGGTGCTGTCGATGCATTTGTTCAGAAGCCTCAGCACGCTGATCGCCCTGATCTTCTTGAACCTGGAATCCTCCATCTTCATTGCTATGCTGCTCAGGCCGTCAGAGAACATCTTTATGTCAACGAACCTAGGGAACGGCGTTACCTTTCCGTCCTCGGACAGGAACAGATATGTCGCCAGGCCGCAGTGGGGGTGGGCCGTGAAAGTGACCTTGTTCTGGGACAGGAACTCAGAGGCGAAGTTCGATATCGGGGCCACTACGGGAACTGGGTACCAGTCCTCCGGCACCGTGTACCCTGTCTGCTCGCTGAACCTGTCGACCAGATCGGTGAGAGTTATCCTGCCCTTGGAGACTTCTTCCCTAGTTATCCTCCCCGTGAAGGCCACCGGCTGGAAATTTATCCCGCGGATTACGTCGGCGTGGTCGAAGGCGAATTTAGTTATTGCCCCGACCTGATGGTCGTTGACCCCCCTGACCAGCGTGGGCACGAGGACGATAGACGGGGAGTGGCCGATCTCTGCTTTGAGCCTTCTGCAGTTCTCGATGACTTTCAGCTTTACGTCCAACATCTTCCTGTCCCTGGCCTGAAGGTAGACGTCGTCGCTTACCCCGTCGAACGAGAGGTAGATCGTGTTCAGGCCCGCCTCTTTGCACGCCTTCAGCTTCTCATAGTCTTTTGCGAATACGATTCCGTTTGTGGCCACCTGGACCTGTGCGAATTTCAGCTCCTTGGACTTCCTGATAATATCCACCAGCCTCGGGTGGACGGTCGGTTCTCCTCCGGAGAACTGGACCGCGGTGCACTTGATGGGCTCCTCCGCGCGGAGGGCCTCCATCATCGCCACCACCTCGTCGTAGGAGGGTTCATAGACGTACCCGGCCTGGTTCGCATTGGCGAAGCATATCGGGCAGTTCATATTGCACCTGTTGGTCAGGTCGATGAGGGCGAGGGCGGTGCAGGACAGAAGATTGTATTTCTTTCCGTCGACGAGGAAGTTTACATTCTCCCCCGTCGCGAGTGATTTGTCATGTGGGTTCCTGAGGCCTGCTCCATCGTATGCGAAGTGCTCGGCCCTGAGGTAAGCCTTGGCGTCGGACCAATAGATATCAGAGAAGTGTCCGTGCTCGGGACAATCTTTGTCCATGAAGACTTTACCGTCCTTTTCATAGACGTTCGCTTCTATAATCTTTCCACATTCTGGACAAAGCGATTCCGTCTTCTTCGGAAGCCCCTTCTTGAGTGCGCTAGGTTGTATTGTCGAAGACATGGTTAACCTTCTTTGAATAGATGCACACGTAATATTCTTCCTATTAATAATACCCGGTGCCGAGTTCATTCGGTTTCAGACTCTCTGCGTATGCTAACTGCTGTTGTGGCCATTAAGTCAGCTTGCGAAGAATCCCACTGTTATGAGAGGGATTGCGCACGCGGGAAACAAAAGAGGGAACATGCCGTTCGCAATAATCGCGGTTACCATACTGGCGATAAGCCTGGCATATACCGTTGCGGCCGCACAGACAGAAAAAGTCGGAGATAACGCCGAGGACATCGACGAGGAGATAGATTCGATAGGGAAAGCCGTACAGGATGCCGAAACATTCGTCAACAGAGGAATGGGCGAAATTATAGCCTCCATAGGGAAAGATGCAGATGCTGGAACATTGTCTTCTCGGGCAGAGAAATTTGTGAGTGCTGCGATAAAATGGATGGATTTGCAGTTCCCGTCCACGGACGGATGCGTCAGAGTTACTGTCTTGGATTTTTCAGTCACGATGACCGCCGAGAACATGAACCTGGAAGGCGATGGGTTCAAGCCAACATATCTGAAGGCGGCCGGCCACTTCTCCGCCAGGTTCGAAAGCGATTCCGGGTCCGCAGAAAGGACCGTCGCCATATCCTCTGACGGGAGCTGCGCGCTGCCTCTGCTGGCCGAACAGGGTTCCCTTTTTGAGATCTGCCTCGAAGGAGAGGGATCGGTTCTCTCACAGATGATGACCTATCAGTTGACGGCACTGGCACAGCAAAGGGTAATCGCCGGATACGGTTCTGCCGCAACGTTTGGAAGCATGAGTACCGACCGGATAATCACCGCCGAAGACGTTGACGAATCATACAGAAGTTGTGTTTCCGCGATAGGGATGATAAACTTCAGGAGCCCGTTCGACGGAACCGAAGGCCGGACCGGGAACCTGGATCTTGCCGACTGCCTGGTGGCTGAGGATGGAATTGTAAGGATTGACCTGGGCGCCATCTATGCCCAAGCGCTAATTTCGGTGCTGGACGATATCGTTCTCCAGTGGGCGGATTATTTCTGCGGGAACCTGGTGGTGGATTTTTTGGACGGGGCCTCGGACCGCATAAAGAATGCCTGGGACTCTGTCGTAAATTTCTTAACAGGGAAGGATACGATGTCCGCTTCTCCTTACATAAAGGAGATAATGGAATCCAGGGGATATTCTGAGAACGAATACAGGTTCCTTTTGAACGGAATGACGGCGGACTTTTACATTCCCGAGTTCACCGTTACCAAGGAGATAGAAGGAGAGCATAGGACGTTCAGTGTAGGAGGTTACAACGCCCATGTAAGATACCCAGACGTGGACATCCTGAAATGGGAAGGTTTGAGCAATTTCAAAAGCGAGTACAGGCTCCAGAACAACGAAGTGCGGGAGTGGATAAGAGGGATCCTGAACACTGCCGCCATAAACATCGGTGCGGACCGCTCGGTGGGGCAGATAGCCATATCGGTGGACAGAGGGGACCTGGAGCCGTTCTCGGAGAGCCTGAGGAAGGCCATCAACGGCTCCCTTTCCAAACTCGACTCTGATGTGGAAAGGGTCGTTAACAGCTCTATACGGAGCCAGACGATATACGACCCGTTCTATGCAGCCATCTGCGGCAAGCTTACAAAAAACTTTGAAAGCGCATTCGGAGTGGACGTCCTGAAGAAGAGGATCGCAGACGCTGTCGATTTCGAAAGCGTGGAGAAGATGCTCGACACCGATCAGCTTACGGAGGAGGAGAGGAGATATCTGATGGACTCCCTCCGGTCCGCATCTGTCGAAGGTAAGGTCGTAACCGATTACGAGGGAGCGGCACGGGATATGCTGAAGAGATTCGACGCCCTGATGAATGTTCCAGACGGTCAATGCGGACTCATGAAAAAGTTCCTGACGATGATCTGCGAGAAGGCCATGCCGATGCTTGCGGCGGTAAACGACATCCCGGAGAGGATGATCAACCTATGCGACGAGATGTGCCGGAACATGTACATGAACCCATACTGCGGAGTTATAAATGTACCAGAAGAGAATTACTTTGTTCTTGAAGGCGAGGCTGGGAGGTTCAGAGAAAAGATATCAGCTGATTATCTGCTGTCTCCTGACATAAGGATTTACAGTCCGAACGAGAACCTTTCCGACTGCGTACATTATGTGGGGTTCAATGAGAATAGGGGAGCGTCATATTGTACGGTGTTCAGAGCCGGCGTCCATGACACGATATGCTATACCGCCGAAGGATCGGGACCGATATCTTCGTTGATGGGCGTCAAGGACTCTTCTTTCTCGGGAACCGTACCTGTCGACTTAGAGGTAAAGATAGTCGTGTTCAGCGGATGGGGGCTTTCGGGCGTTTCCTCATATAAAGCGAGCAACACCGTTTTCAGCGATGGCTGGGTGCTGCTGACAAAGGCACTGGAGCCCCTCTTGGAGCCTCTTCTGAAGATCTTCTCCATGGTGCGTGAGGTCATCGCCGTTATCAACTCGGCTCTGCTGGAGGTGTCGAAGTATGTATCAAAGGTCATCGAAAGGCTTTACGACTCTGTCATGGGCCCGATTATAGAGCTCCGCGAATTCATAGACCAGCATCTGGACGCCCTTTTGAACACGTCTATCGGCAGTTTTGCGAATATGATCGAACTGATATTCAACGCCACTATAAAGGAGCAGACCGTGGGCATGTCTTTCATGGGCCTCACTCTAACGTTCTCTACCGATGTCGTCTCTTTTGTGAAGAGCGTAAGGAACCTTCTGACAATCAGCCTTTCGGGGGAGATAAGCGGGCTGGAGATCGACTGTGGCATGACCATAAAGGAAAAGGACTCGGCCGGGGGAGGACGAGAATATTTCATAACCGGGGACGCGGAGGTTTCGGGCGAGGACTGGGACCTGGACGTCGGTCTGGATCCGTTGATGAAATCCTCCGACCATCTTGTGACCGTAAACGGGACGGTCCGCGGAACTTCTTTTGACATAGTTATGCCCGACCTGATACAGTATAGAGAGGCAGGAGTCCGCCTCTCAGACATCGAGGGCATAGGTTCCGTCCTTTCGAACATCCCTCTGCCCGCCCTCGGGCTGAAGGGAAGCCTGGATGCCGGATTGGACCTCAAATATAACATTCCCTTCGAGGCCGGCGTCGTCGTGAACGAATTCGAATCGAATCCTGCCGGAGACGACTCTGGAGAAGAATGGGTGGAACTTTACAACTCATCGAACCGCTCTGCCGACATATCCGGATTCATGATATGCGCCGGGTCGAACGAGAAGACCAAGGTGATGGTACTGGGAGATTACGAGATGGTCCCCCACGAGAGGCTGCTTGTGATTCTGGAGAAGCATGTCAGGCTGCTGAATGATAAAAACGACTCTCTGTCCGGAGACTGCATCATACTTAAAGACCGCGAGGGTGCGGAAATAGACAGGACGCCTGTCGAAAGGGACACACAGAACAGCAGTTACACCTGGCAGAGGGTCGCGGACGGAGCCGTAGATTGGACGTTCGCAAGAGGCACGCCCCTTGCGGGAAACTGCGGAGGACTGGTGAACGGCGACATGGTCAAGGGGCAGATGCTGGACATTTTCAAGGAATCCGCAATGAGAGCCCTGGAGGACATGGACGGTGTCCTGAGGGGCACAGAGGACCTGAGCAAGTTCATCCAGAGGGCCATACAGGATGCCATCACCACCACAATCGATAGGATAGCGGGGTGCCTCGTGGAAGCTTCGGTCTTCATTTCCTTCGAAGTTTCGGATGTGGCCGGAGCGACGGCCACAGGAATCAGGATCGCCCTGTCCATCGATTCCGAGACCGTAGGTGATGCCATCAAATATCTCGTGGGAGAGATCGAGGCGTTGCTTTTCAACATGGGCAACCCCTACGGCATCGACGGGGGGACCATGCTCTATGACAACATTGACCTGGCCGTGACGGCATATACGGGGATGAAGGCGCCGAAGTTCCTCGAAGGCGACGGGGTGATGCCGGATGTCAAACTGGGAGTCTACATCTCCAGCAACATCTCCGGGCTGTGCGCCACCTTCGGAAAAGATGTTGGCAGGTGGTCGGTAAACGCCGGAATCCTGATAGAGGACTGCCCCTCTGCCCTCCTTCCCCGCAGGATGGATGCGGACCCCGAACTGAAGTCCGATCTCTGGCTTATAAGAGCCATCATAGGTGAGTCGTGATGCGGGGGTTGTTTATTATACACGATTCACATCACTATTTTATGGCTTCCCTGGAGCGCAAAATACCGACCGTCCTTACTTCCGAGGAGCTGATGGACAAGGCTTACAGCAGAGCCGCTAAGATTTCAAAACGCGGCACCAACGCCCTTGACGGGAAGAAGAAGACTGCTTTGGCCAAGGTCACCGCCTCCGGCGATATTGTCGTCACAACTCTCAACGGTTACGTAAATCGTTTTCCCAGGATAGACAGGGAGGATGACTTCTTCCCTCAGCTTGTGGACCTGATAATCGGCATAGATCGATACAAAAAAGCCCTGGGCGCCCTCAACTGGGCTGCCGGACGAACAGACAAGCTCAAGAACGAGAGCCTCCGCGAGATAAGGCGCAGCAAGGATATTTCGTATATAGATTCGACGAGAAGCAGCTTCTACGGCAGGATGTCGTCCTACATCCGCCAGATATCCTCGGACCTGCTGTTCCTTCAGGAGGCCAAGAATAAATTTAGGCATCTGCCCGCGATACATGCGGACGTTCCGACGGTCGTTATAGCCGGGTTCCCCAACGTGGGCAAGAGCAGCCTCGTCGCGGCAATGAGCACCGCCGCTCCCGAGATAGCACCGTATCCTTTCACCACCAAAGGCATAATCGTCGGGCACATCGAAGACGACTGGAGGAAATACCAGATAATAGACACTCCCGGCCTCCTCGACAGAAGCTTCGAGGAGCGCAATGACATAGAGAAACAGGCCGTCCTCGCTCTGAGATTCCTCACCAATATCATGATTTTCGTTCTCGACCCTTCTGAGACCTGCGGATATTCCATGGAGAAACAGACCGCTCTCCTAAAGTCCGTGCAGGAAGGTTTTGTCGGTGTTGACATAATTGTAACCGAAAGCAAATCTGACATCGTGAAGACAGGCAGCGGAAATCTTTTCTTCTCCGCGCAGACAGGAGAGAACGTAGAGATTATCAGAAGCCTCGTCATCGATAAGCTGAGAGCTCTGGTGGTGGCAGAGGATGAGTGAAGGTCCCGCTGCGAGCAAGGAGATGTACAACTACTTCTCCGAACTTTCGAGGCTGAAGGATATCTGCTACGCTGTAGCCAACCAGGCCAGGATTCTGGGTGTCGACCCCGAACCTTATGTGGAGGTGCCCCAGGCGGAGGACCTCGCGTCCCGCGTGGAGAAACTTCTTCACGAATTCGACGTCGAAGGCGTTGCCGAGGACATCAGGCGCCTCACCCTGGAATACAAAAACAGGGAGATAGTTTCCCTGATGGTGGCCAAGGAGATGGCTCACCGTCCGGCGGAAAGCACTGAAAAATCGCTTGAAAGGGCCATAAGAGTAGGCCTGGCAGTTCTTACAGAGGGCATACTTGTCGCACCTCTGGAAGGAATAGCCGATGTGAAGATCAAAAGGAACGAAGACGGGACCGAATTCGTGGACGTTCTGTTCGCCGGGCCGATCAGGGCGGCCGGAGGGACCGCTCAGGCGATGAGCGTGCTGATAGCCGACGTGGTGAGGAGGGAACTTAACCTTGGAAGATACGTCCCCACAGACCAGGAGATTGCACGTTTCGATGAGGAGATCCCGCTTTACAAACAGTCCCAGCACCTTCAGTACTCTCCGACATCCCAGGAGATAGACCTCATTGTGAGGAACTGTCCGATAATGATAGATGGAGAAGGGACCGAGGATATCGAGATATCTGGATTCCGAGACCTTCCCAGAATCGAGACCAACAACGTACGCGGAGGCGCATGCCTCGTAATAGCGGAGGGACTGTGCCAGAAGGCTGCAAAGCTAAAGAAGCACGTGGATACGCTCAAGATCGATGGCTGGGACTTCATCGGGAAATACTTGAAAGCCCACGCTCCCGCAAAGACTGCGGACGAGGAGGAGGCCGTAAAGACCGTCCAGCCGAAGGATACATACCTGCTTGACATAGTTGCCGGAAGGCCGATATTCGGCCATCCGATAAGAGCCGGCGGGTTCAGGCTTAGATACGGCAGGGCCAGGACGGCGGGGCTCGCCGCTCTCGCGTTCAGCCCTGCCAGCATGTACGCTATGGAAGAGTTCATGGCCATAGGCACCCAGCTCAAGATCGAGAGGCCGGGGAAGGCCTGCGTGGTAACTCCGTGCGACCAGCTTGACGGCCCGATTGTACTGCTCGACAACGGGGACCTGGTCTACTGCGCCACCAGGGAAGAGGTCCAGGATATAAGGAAGCGCATCGTGAGCATAGTGGACAGCGGAGAGGTCCTGATCCCCTTCGGCGAATTCTGCGAGAACAATCAGAAACTGGTCCCCCCGGGATACTGCATCGAATGGCACAGACAGGAGCTCAGGTCCAAGGGAGAGCTTCCGGAAGATTGGAAAGAGCCCACGTATGCCCGGGCGAAGGAGATGTGTGCGGAGCTCGGGGTTCCCCTGCACCCGCGCTACAACCTGTTCTGGTCGGACTTCGACGTTCCGACGTTGAACAGACTTAGAGACTACATCGCTGAAAACGGTTCCTTCGACACGGGAAATATTTCAATTCCACTCGATAAAGATATAAAGAAAATCCTTGAGAACCTAGGCGCCCTACACAGGCTCCGCAACGGACGAATTGCTGTTTCCGACAGGTACGGAGAACCGATAATCGACTGTCTGGGTCTTTCGGTAAGCGAGGGCAGGATCGTGAAAAATGGCACCTTCGCCGGAGAAACGCCGCTCGAGGCCGTGAGCTCCTCGGCCGGATTCGAGGTCAGAGGCCGTGGCGGCACCAGGGTTGGCATGAGGATGGGGCGTCCCGAGAAGGCGGACGCACGGGAGATGACGCCCAGCGTGCACAGCCTTTTCCCTGTGGGAATGGACATGGACGCCAACCGCGAACTGATATCGGCCATCGCGTCTTCGAGGAAATCCGCCAGCGGCGTCAGGTCTTCCAATACGGACATACAGCTGGAAGTAGGTGCAAGAAGGTGCACGAAATGCGGAAAAGTCACCTGGAGGTCCTGGTGCAGAGATTGCAAGGCACATGCCATCTACGATCCCAAACACAAGTCTTTCAACCAGATGGGCGGCGCGCATACCATGCCGGTGAATTTGGACGAAGAGCTGACGGCCGCTTGCGCATTAATAGGAGAGAGCAGGCCGAAGTCGCTGAAATGCGTAAAGGGCCTCACCTCCAAGAAGAAGGTGCCAGAGGCACTGGAAAAAGGAATCCTGAGGGCTAAAAACGGAGTTACCACATACAAAGACGGGACCGTGCGTTACGATATGACGGACATCCCGCTCACCCACTTCAAGCCCAGAGAGATCGAGCTCACCGTTGAGAAGGCTATCGAACTGGGATATACCCACGACTGGAACGGCGTTCCCCTCACCGACCAGGACCAGATATGCGAGCTCAAAGTCCAGGACATCGTGCCGCCCAGGGAGTGCGGCGACTTCATGGTCAAGGTCGCCGCTTTCGTCGACGACGAGCTGGAACAGCTTTACAAGTTGCACCGCTACTACAATGTCACGAGCAGAGAGCAGCTGATAGGGCACATAGTGTTCGGGCTGGCCCCCCACACCTCCGGCGGTATCTTATGCCGCATCATCGGGTACTCGACCGCAAGGGGTTGTTTCGGACACCCGTTCTTCCATGCCGCCAAGAGAAGGAACTGCGATGGCGACGAGGATTGCATCATCCTTGCCATGGACGCCTTGCTGAACTTCTCTTTCAGCTTCCTGCCCGACAGGCGCGGAGGGCTGATGGATGCCCCTCTGGTCCTCACCACGAGATTGGACCCCAACGAGATCGATAAGGAGGCACACAACGTTGACTGCCTAAGGGAATACCCACTCGAACTTTACAACGCCGCGATGAACATGGCGGACCCGAAGACCATCGACAAGATCATGGATCTGGTAGCCGGTCGCATAGGCACGCCCGCCCAGTACGAGGGGCTGGGATTCACCAACGACACTGACAGCATATCCGAGGGGCCCAGGTTCTCGGCCTACATCACGCTCGAATCGATGACCGACAAGATGGATGCCCAGCTGTCGCTAGCCAAGAAAATAAGGGCCGTCGACGAAAGAGATGTGGCTACGAGGGTGATCAACAAGCACTTCTTGCCGGACATGGCCGGAAACCTGAGAAGTTTTTCCGCCCAGAAGTTCAGGTGCGTCAAGTGCGGGGAGAAATACAGACGCATACCTATAACGGGAAAGTGCTATAAATGCGGGAACGGCCTCACGATGACCGTCTACAAGGGCAGCGTGATGAAATATCTCGAGGTATCAAAAAGGATAGGAGAGGAATATGGCCTTGACGGTTACACCCGCGACAGGATCGACATCCTGGAGATGAGCATGAACTCCGTGTTCAACAACGATAAAGTGAAAAAATGCACTTTGTCGGATTTCTTCTGAGAAACTTAAAATCATAAAGGGGGCTTGCGCCCCTTGAGATGTTTATTCCAGCTGTGCGATCTCTTCGGACATGGCCGAGGCCTTCTTCGAAAGGATCTCTGCCGCTTTGCCGAGGGTCTGCTCTGCCGTGAGCGAACCGTCCGTCTCGAACGTGAACAGGAAATTCCTGTCGTCGCCTTCGACGGTTATGGAACCGTCGTTATCCACCGAGTCCATGCAAGATTTGCATAAGGTGCAGTCCCTGGGGCGTGCAACCACAAGTTTGCCGTCTGTCACCTCGAACACATTCTTGGGACAGACTTTCATGCAGTTCAGAGCGCCTTCGGATGATGCCTTCGCGGAATCCACAGTGATTTTGGGCAGGTATTTGTAACCAACACCGTTGGCGACCTGCCATTTCACGTGATTCTTCGCGGTGCCCATCACTGCCGTGGCATATATCAGAACGGCCTGTCCGTCGGTCAGTTCGACGATCGGTATAAACTCGTCCTTAACCTTGAGGTCTGGGTTCCCGAGGGGCAACAGGTTGCCTGAGAGCACCGTTCCCGGACCGATCTTGTTCAGACTATACATTATGGTGCAGTTGGGGCATCCCTCTCCTCCGCAGACACACTGGTCCTGCGGTGTGAAGAGCTCCAGGTCCGTGGGGACCGGGACCATTCCGAGCCTGTGGGCAACGATCTCGTCGAACAGGGGCGTAACGCTCTCATACTCCTTGTCGTCGGCCATGATTGGGCCGAGGTGAAACTCGACCTTGTCTATGGCCATCTTGGGTATGTCGGACAGCATGGTCCTTCTCAGCGCGTTTGCCATGGCGGGCGAGGAATTCTTCAGTATGAACTTGGCCTTCCTCTCAGCCATTTCGATGATTTCAATTTCCATGTCCGTCCCTCAGACCCTGCGTCCTCTGCGTCCGCCCTTCTTCTTGGTGCCATCGTGAGGTATTGGCGTAACGTCCTCGATACGCCCAATCTTTATTCCGGCCCTTGCAAGAGCACGGATTGCAGACTGCGCGCCGGGTCCAGGGGATGTCGCCTTGTTTCCTCCGGGCGCACGTACCTTGACGTGGATGCCGGCGATATCCCTCTCCCTTGCGATCTCGGCGATCTTCTCGGCGGCCTTCTGGGCCGCGTAAGGTGAGGATTGGTCCTTCGCCTGCTTGACCACCATTCCGCCAGTGACTTTTCCGATCGTTT
>JBFXEL010000002.1:0-172045 GCA_050180115.1 Candidatus Methanomethylophilaceae archaeon | reverse complement strand
ATCCGTCGGCAGCTATCACCGCGGCGTCTATGGCACCGTGCTTGAGTGCCGTGCCGAGTATCTCGGATATTCCGAAAGACAGGAAGTCCGGCATCCGCACCTTGCGGTCTTCGGTGAACAGGCCGAAATCCTCCATACGGAACATTATGTTGTCCCGTACGGATTCAGGGTTCAGTTCTTCGATTCCGCGGTGTTTTCCAAACAGAGGGCATTTTTTAATTCGAGGCTCTCCGACCTCGGCTATCCTGCCGTCTTCGACGACCACCCGGGTCTTCCCGAGGCACTCGGTCACGTGTCTGGACATGTTCATTCCAAAACATCGATGCTCTTTATTACGACGTCTTTGACTGGGCGGTCGTTCCTTCCTGTCTTGACCTTACCGATGGTGTCGACCACGTCCATTCCTCCGACGACCTCGCCGAATACCGGGTGGGCGTACGGGGTGGATTTGTTCTCCTTGTCAAGGTGGGTGTTGTCGACCATGTTGATGAAGAACTGGCTCCCGCCGGTATTGGGGCGTCCGGTGTTAGCCATGGCGATGGTCCCGCGGACGTTGGAGTGGCCTTTGCCGAATTCGTCCTCGATCGTGTATCCCGGACCTCCGGTCCCTGTGCCCTGGGGGCAGCCGCCCTGTATCATGAAGCCGTCGATCACCCTGTGGAAGACGATTCCGTCATAGAAGCCTTTCTTGGCCAATTTGATGAAATTACCGGTGGTTATCGGCATGTCGGTGTAAAGTCTCAGAGTGATGTCGCCCATGCTCGTGTGCATTGTAACATTGGTCATGACAGCCGATGTCCGCCGTGTAATAAAAACTGTTGCTGTGTCATCGATGAAAAAATAATCAAGGATAAATACAGGCCAAAACGTATCAGAAGATATGACCAGCGGGGTGCTGACGATAATAGGGTGCCCGATTCTCGAGGACGAGCTCGTGTACAATCTTCGGAAGGATACCGAAGAAAAGGACATTTATCTGGTAGAGGCCGAACCCTCCAAAAGCCTGAAGGCGAAGCTTGACCGGTACGGCATTCCGTACACGGAGATCGACGGACGGGCGTTCAACAACGGGCTGGAGACATTCGACCCCTCACGTTTCTCGATCGTCATCAAAATGATGACGCTGGGTCTTCATGCCGAGCCGAAGGACCTGAGGGCGAAGATCGAGGAGGAGATAACAGACGCCTCCGCCTCCAGCGGAGCGATCGCCGTCTATTACGGAATGTGCGGGAACTACGGATGGGACATCTCCAAGTGGGCCGAAGAGAAAGGGCTCTGCCCGGTGGTGGTCTTCAGGGACAATGCGGGCAGGGTATGCGACGACTGCGTGGGAATCGCCGTGGGAGGCCTCGACAAGTACCGTGAACTCATCAAAGCGCACACAGGCCAGATGCTCTTCACACCCGCCGTGGCGACCAACTGGGAGGATTTCATGGCCGCCAACGAGATGTTCAAGGGCATGCCGGAGGGAGATACCGATATGATGAAGTGGATCTTCGACCTGTGCGGATACGACACCGTGGTGAAGATAGACACGGGGCTGGGCGACAGGACGGACATGGACCATGCCACCGAAGATTTTGCGAAGACCTATAATTTCAAGATTATCGAAGGGGATGAGAAATGGCCGTGCATCTATCCCGCGGAAAGGATATACAGCGAAGCAAAGCAGATTCTGGATTCATGAATCGTCGAAATGTTTCCTCCGAGGCTTTGACATTACGATTTGACCAGTATTCCGGAATACTTTCTTTTTTCATCTAAAGGTTCCGCTGCATAATTTGCAGTACGTATTATGAAACCGACCCTGAGGAGTAACGATACATAGAGATTCTAATATCGGGCTGATTCAAATGTCAGAGTCCGGATTATCCTTTATGCCCGGGGTTGAAGGGACACGCCTCCTTCAGGCAGACGCTGTTCTTTTCCGAAACATAGCATTTGATTTTCTCGGGGATCTCCATCTCGACGCCCAGGTATTCCCTGAAGTATTCGGCCGCAACAGGTATCGCAAGGTAAGCATCTCTCTTGCAGCATCTCGGCCCTCCGAACCCGGCTATTTTCGCGAGGCAGCTCGAGACCATGACCTGGTCCTTGCTCCAGACCTCTTTGGCTAGGGGTCCGTCCCCGGTGATGACGCTGAACGCTATTCCGCATCCCAGCGCCGAACCGCATGCGCCCCAGTGCCCGCAGACCGCTCCCGGTATGACGGAGCCGCGTTCATGGGCCTTCTTCATGGCCGTCGGCAGGTCTATGTCCCCTCCGCTGTTCTTGTACGCCGTAAGGACGGCGAAAGGGACCAGCGAGTGGTGGACCGGACCATGGAAAGGTATGGCAGGGTCGTTCATCAGAACTCTCAGGATTTTGATGGGATCTTTGGAATCGGTGGAAAGGCAGTACTCCATCGCCCTCTCGATGGGGTCTGAACCCTTGGTGTCCGGGCAAACATCGTCTATTTTGATCATGGGCGATAATCATATCTCACATTTATATAACAGCGTTTAAACGGCATCGGCGAGCGGCAGCCCGGAGGTCGGAAACACAATGGTTTAATTGGGAAAAAATAAATAAAAGTTCACATTGAACGAGTTGTGAGCGAAGATAAAAAGGGATCCAAACCCAACAAGCTGACGCTGATTACGCTGCTCTGTTCCTCAATGATTATTCTCATGGGGGCTGCCGCCGTCGCCCCCGCGCTTAAACCCATGAGCGATGCCTTCCCGGACGTATCGACGGTTGTGATCTCTCTGCTGGTCACCCTACCGGCCCTGGCCGTGGCAGTGACCGGGATGGGGGTCGGATACCTTGCGGATAGGTTCGGAAAGGTCAAGGTATTCATCGTTTCCTTGGTTATCTTCACAGTTGCCGGCCTTTCGGGATTCTTCCTGAACACGCTTGAAACGATACTCGTCGGCCGTTTCATACTGGGAATCGGGATAGCAGGGATATCAACCGCGACCACAGCCCTGACGGCCGAGTACTACTCGGGTGTCGAAAGGGCAAAGGTCATAAGCTACCAATCCGCGGCGATGGGCGTCGGTGTTCTTTTCCTCGAGACTATAGGGGGGTCGCTGGCTGACATGGGATGGCAGGAGCCGTTCCTGATCTACCTCATAGGGCTCCCCATACTGCTTTTAGCGCTGTTATCCATACGCGAACCCTCAAAGGCCGAGCACGGGGAGAGCGTGATGCCTCCCGTCGAGATACCGAACAGGCGCCTCAAGGTGGCGCTCTGCTATGTCATGATATTCATGGCGATGTTCCTTATGTTCATCCTTCCCACGAACCTGCCCTATCACATGACGGACATGGGATACAGCCTCGCCGTCTGCGGTCTGATGCTCGGCGTCCTCGGTGTCACGCAGGCTGCGTTCAGCCTTCTCTATGCCAGATCCTCCAACAAGTTCAATGACAAGAACGCATACGCCGCCTCTTTGATGGGGATAGGCCTGGCATACTGCATCCTGTATCTTCCAGGCATCATGGCGATAATATCCGCGATGATACTCGTGGGGATAGGCATGGGCCTGATAACGATGACGGTGATAGGAAGCCTTTCTTACTATTCTCAGGCCGGCGGCTCGGGCAAGATTATGGGAGGTTATTCCGTCGCAATGAACATCGGTACATTTTCATCGTCGATAATCATCGCTCCGGTGATCTTGTTCGCCGGCACATACTTCCGTACATTCATTTACATAGGAATTTTCGTGCTGGCTATTTGCGCACTGTTCGCGATCGCCGCAATCATATCGGGATACAAGGCTAAGGAGGGGAGGAAGAAGGTCGTCGAGAGGGAGCCTTCAGGATTTGCGTCTCTCTACGACAGCATATTGATAGCCACCGACGGGAGCGAAACGGGAAACCTGGCCGTAAGCAAGGGATTGGACATAGCCAGGATCAACGTTTCCAAGGTGACGGCGCTCTTTGTCTTCGATACGGAGTATTACGCCTCGGCGACCGGCTACGTACCTTCGGCCGAAGACATCAAGAGCCTCAGCAACAAAGTCTCCACGGACGCCATGGACTATGTAATGAAGGAGGCCGCCGAAAGGGGGATAAAAGTCGTGCCCAAGATAGCCATCGGTCACCCGGCGGAGGCCATAGTCGAAGAATCCGCGGAACATAGCCTTGTGGTATGCGGGTCGGTGGGGCGCACCAGCGTTTCAAGGGTCCTCCTGGGTAGCGTGGCCGAGAAGGTCGCAAGGATGGCCGCCTGTCCGGTGCTGATATGCCGTAAGACCCAATGACGGCGTGACCTTCAGCCCCGAATAAATCGAGTATTTCTGGTTTCAACGAAAGTTAAGCCTGGCGACGGTTTACATTTCAAAGTCCGTATCGAGTACGAGCATGTCCCGCCGCCGGGGGGATTTTCGAAACGACATTCTTTTCGCCCCCGATTATTTTTCGGCAATTGTTTTCAAAGAATCCGCTTCTTTTTCAATTCTTCGGTTTCACGTTATTTGATAATCAGCTCTTGTTTTTTTGATTTTAAGAAATCTTTTGTAAACTCAGTATCCGTAATCATAAAAAAAGCCCACCTGAACACCATTATGGACATGTTTCCGGGCACATCAATAAACATATACGAAAAATTACGTGTGCCAGATGATATTTTATGAACCGGATCCATCATCATCATCGGATACGCTTTCGACGCAGTGCGACCCCCTAGACCCAGCCAAATCATCACTCGTTCCGGGAAAGAATTCGAAACTGTCGAGTCAACATCTGACAATGCAATAGCCCTTGATACGGGTTTGGGGAATTTGCGTTTCAGCTTAAATCGGATTGTTAATATCCGGAATCGGAGGCCATACACGTGGCAATCACTCTTTTCATTGAATCTTAGCTTCCCATGCGGGGTCGATCCCTAACGCGGTCATGCTGATCAATCTGGTTGTGCGGATATATAATCAAAATCGTATGGTATACCGAAATCATAACCGACAACATCGATGAGGGTATGACGGAACAGTCCTTAATGATACAGTGTCAGTCAATCTGATGAAAGGTGATGAATCTGTACCGCGGTGCTACACGAGAGATTTGACATTTTACGCCTTCCACATAATTGCAAGGAAGACGAATTCGACACCGAATGCGACGGACGAGGCACACGCTCTTTCTTAGAGGATGAGGAGGCAGTCTAATCCAAGGATGCAAAGATGGGCCTTCCCTCTGTGATTCGACTTGTCAAGGAAGGATTTTGAGGACCGCGATTCCAGGCAGAGGAAATCTCAAACTAATCGACAGACAGCTTGACAAGAATTTTGATTTTTGTCGCAAAGCGCACGCCATAGGGTAGAAAGTGTATGTTTAAAACATGTGATGAAAGTAGAATAACACAGGAGCCTCCGGTAAGAAGTTAATATTTATATCTCATTCTACAGGCATGAGGCACATCGCTTTCGATTCCAAGGATTTTAAGAGGCTTAAAAAGTCAGAAGACGGAGTTGAACGCGGTTTCTATTCGCCGTTGGGCGTGGGGGTGACTGTTGAAGATTACGATACCTTTACAGAAGCATATCTGGGAGCGACCAAGGAAGTATGCGAGGATTTTCATGTAGAATCTCCGATGTGCCTCTATTCTTCATCAATGTTGAAGGATGAATTGGGCACCAATCGCGCAATTCCCTTTGCTCAAAAGTTAATTGATAAAACTTCACGATATATCTCTAAAATTCATTTTAGCTACGTGATACTGCCGCCTAAGAAAAAATCTACCATAAAGGTCGGCGGAGAAAGAACTGGCACGTATGAGGTTAAAACAGAGGAATTTCTGAGAAACTTAAGTCCTATGTTTTCATACATTTCGGCATGGAATTATTGGAGATATCGAAGGGATGAAGAGGTTAAGATAACAGTAGATGCGTTCTCCTCTAAAGAGACCTACGCATGGAGAGACATCTCGAAGTTGTCAGATTTGGTCGTAGTGAGTCATGGGGACGAAGTACATCCGCTGGTATCGTACGCCGATATTGTCGCGTTCATGACAGATGTGAAGTTATACGTTTCTAAAAAACGTTTAACAAAACAAAGTCTGGAAGAAGTATGGGAGGATGTTTTTTCTTCAGAGGCGAATTATATCGACGCATCATCACTTCGAAGTATAAGGTGGTTGAACGAAAACCAAGTAGACTACTCCCCCTATCTTCAAAAACCTACGTTATTCTTTATATCGGACGATAGTGCCACAGATGGTATAAATTCGGGGTTCATAGATAAATCAAAGATTACGTCCAAGAAGAGTGAACGGCTTATGGGTATGCAACCGGTGAAAAACGCTATTAAATTAGCAGCTTTAAAATGCTATTCATTCAGATTCTACGATCCACATCTTGATGCTAAATATGTTTGTGACGGTGACATCGTCGTATATATGGGCCACGTGTCTAAGGGTATCGCAGAATATCTGGAAGATGGATACGACATAGAAACTTTCAAAGCCAAGGATGTCAGAAATAAACTAAGAAGTTTACAAGACAATTAAATTAGATAGATGACTCACGGTGACAATGCTGATGTAGAACTGCCACCGATTGATAAGTGTATTCAAATTATAAATAACTGAAGGGTTGGTTCCATACTCTATGCATTAGTATTTGATTACGGCGCCCTGTGTTTTCATCGATTTATGTTTTCAATAAGAAATGCAATATATTGCCTATTTCACACCTTATGCAATCTCGGTTCCATAGGGCATATTGTAAACTGTGGACAAGGAGACTCTGCTGATAGGAAATTTCCTAAAATGGCGGTTTTTAATAATTTTAAGTGGCGGGCCTGAAGGGATTCGAACCCTTGGCCGTTCGATTAAGAGTCGAACGCTCTACCTAGCTGAGCTACAGGCCCCTATGAAACCTCTACAACCCGTTTTCATTAATAAACCTGTCTGTTTTATACCCCCAGATAGCATGCGGAACGGTACGACTGTACAAATGAATATAACTGAATTCGCCTATAACGAAGAAGATGACGCAGCTCAAAGTGAGGGACCTCATGACGACTCAGGTCGTCACGCTCAAACCGGGGGACACCGTCAAGCACGCGACCATTAAGTTTGCAGTCAACAACATATCCGGCGCGCCTGTGGTGGACAACAGGAACCATCTCGTGGGCATACTCAGCGAGGACGACATCCTCAACCTTATAGTCAGGCGCCAGGAGAAGATGGGGGCGGGAGGGGGCAAGATGCTGTCCTATCCCATGGACTCGGAGATGGACAACGTGGCGCTGCAGGATGCGGCGGACGAGGTCTCAAACACAAAGGTGGAGGACATAATGACCCGCAGCGTCCTCACCACCACGCCGGACGCGGTCATAGTGGACGTCCTGAAAGCGATGCTCGAGAGGAAGATAAACCGCGTCCCGGTCCTCGAGAAGGGTGTCCTGGTAGGGATAATATCCAGAGGGGACATAGTATTCCACATCTACAAAAGAAAGGTCTGAGGGCAAAAGGATGGGATTATTCGAAGCGCACGTTCTGGCCAGCGGCAGCGACGGCAACTGCACAGTGATAGAGTCGGACGGCGAAGCCATAATGATAGATGCTGGCATTAGCTGCCGCAGGATACTGGCTCTTATGGACCAGGAAGGTATCGACCCCTCGTCGGTGAAGGCGATGCTTCTCACCCACGAGCACAGCGACCACGTATCCGGGGCGGGGGCGACGGCGAGGAAACTCGGCATCCCCGTCTACTGCAACGTGCCCACCTTCGAATCCTGCACCTTGGGGCAGATTGACTACAGGCCCATATCCACGGGAGTGGCTTTCGGGCTCTGCGGGATGAGGATAACTCCGTTGCCCACATCCCACAATGCGGCGGACCCCAACGCCTTCTTGACAGAGGCGGGCGGCGCCAGGATCCTGGTGGCCACCGACACGGGGAAACTTACCTATCAGGTGGAGCACGCCCTCTCCCTCGCCGATCTGGTGATAATCGAATCCAACTACGACAACCGCATGCTGACCGACGGTCCTTACCCCCTCAGCCTCAAGAGGCTGATCGGCAGCGACATCGGCCATCTTTCCAACGTCGCATGCGCCAATGCGATAATGCGCACCAGGCGGGAGGGGCGCAAGATATTCCTGGCCCATCTCAGCAAGACCAACAACACGCCGGACACCGCCCGCGACACCGTCGCACGGATAATCGGCGAGAAACGCTTCAATATCGACTGCCTGGAGTTCCCCGGCGACACAAGGACTATCAGGGCGAGGGCCTGACCAGTACCGCCCTGCTTCTGGAGATCAACGCGTCCGCCATGCTTTTCGGCATGGTCACCAGGTCTTCCCTCTTCAGGTCGTAGTCGCGGTCCGGCCCCGCGAACACGGGCAGGTCCTCGAGGATCCTTATGAGCACGTAGCCCGGCTCATCCTTCTCCTCTTCCTCCTGCACGGCTTCCCGCGGGGACGAGATGATCTCCTCCTCTTTCCTGTCGAAGAAGTCATCCGGCCCGTCGTCGAACACCGGGGTGTTCTTCAGCGTCTGCGGCGGCTCCGTAGCCTTCTGAACAGGCGCCGCCGTCTCCGGGGGCGCGTCGATAGGCCGTATCTCGTACTTCACCTGCCCCATCATCCTGTCGATGGACGACATGTGGGCGTTGGAGGCGTCCAGTACGACGGCGTAATAGGCCTTCTCCTCGGGAGTGAGGACGTCGGTGACGCTCTGGGCCCCCGAGGCCGCCCTGAGGGCCATGGAGTTTATCTTGAGCATCCTCAGGGAGACGATCTCCCTTGCCAGGCGGTTCGCCTTCTTGCGGCGCTGGTTGGCCCCCTCGCACATGATGGAGTCCGGGTCTTTGGACAGGAATCGGTCGTATTCCGCCCTTAGCGAGGCAAGGAGGGACGACATGGCGGGATACAGGTCGCTCCTCACGTCGGAAAGGAGGTTTCTGGACTTTTCCTCCCTGTAGACCTCCGTAAGGTCCTCGAATTTCATCGGTTTGTAGGATCCCGCCTGCATCGGAATGCGCTATGGGCTGTCGATATTTTATTTAATCGTTCCATGGACGGATGGGAAAAAGGGATAACGTTCCTAATCGATGACGGGACATGCGGCTTTCTGACGTCTCACGGAAGACGGTGCGCGGACTGGAGGTGAGCATCTACGTCTCGCCGCGTTCGTCGGTATCCGGCATCGACGGTTTCGACGAATGGAGGAAGCGACTGATCGTAAGGGTCAGGTCGCCTCCGCTGGACGGAAAGGCGAACCGGGAGGTGGAGGAGATAATCGGCGATATCACAGGGATGAAGGCTGTCGTCACAAGCGGTGCCACCGACCGTCGCAAGACGGTGCTGATAGAGGGGGACGCCGATGCAGCGATGGAAAAGCTCGGCGGTGCCGTATGAGCGATGCCGAAAGGTACGAGGACATCATGGAGGCGCTCCGTGTGCTGGAGGAGATGTCCTGGGAACGGGTCATACTCGTGGAGGGCCGAAGGGACGTCACCGCGCTGGAGCATCTCGGCATATTCGGGGACGTCTTCATGGTCCAGGCGTCCGGAGGCCCGGTCAAGGCCGCGGAATACGTGGCCGGCAGACGGAAAAAGGCCGTCATACTTACCGATTGGGACAGGAAAGGCGACATAATAGCCTCAGACCTGGAGATCCACCTCAGCGCTCTCGACGTCCAGTACGACACCGCCGTCAGAAGCAGGCTGGCGGACCTGTGCAGGACAGACATCAAGGACGTGCAGTCCCTGGATGAACTGGTACATCGTCTTGAAACGGCATGAAGATAATATATTCAGTAAATCATACCGACCCGTTCAGGATGGCAGGTCGTTTTATTGTTTTCGAAGGCATCGACGGTGCGGGCAAAAGCACATTGGTAGATGAAGTTTCAAAAAGATTGGGCATGGCGGGCTTGAAGGCCGTTGTCACCGCCGAGCCCACCGAGGGGCCGATAGGCATGCTGATAAGGAGCGGGGCGGTCAAATGCATATCTCCGAACGCGGAGGCGCTTCTTTTCACCGCCGACCGGGCCTGCCACACGTCTGAGATAGTCCGGTGGAGAGAGGAGGGCATGACCGTCCTCTGCGACCGTTATTACGCATCGACCATAGCGTACCAGTCCGCGGGCCTCGACGCCGGTACGCCGGAGAAGGAATGGCTCATGGACATAAACCGTCCCGTGACCGTCGAACCGGACGTGACGATACTTCTGGACATCGACCCCGAAGAGGGCATGCGCAGGGTGGGGGAACGCGGGGCGAAGAGCAAGTACGAGGTCGCCGAGTATCTGAGCAGAGTGCGTTCGAACTACCTGGAGATAGCGGGGGAGAGAGGATTCCGCGTAATAGATGCTTCTCGTCCGAAGGACGAGGTAATCAGAGAAACGATGAAAATTTTAGGTGAGTGAAATGCATCCGTCGGAAGAAATCTATTGTGAGAAGAGCAACAGACTGAAGGGAAAGACAGTGGTGCTCGGGATAACAGGGAGCATAGCCGCAACGGAATGTTTCTCCATCATACGTGAGCTGATACGGCACGGCGCCACGGTCATACCGGTGATGACCCAGGCTGCCTGCGGCATAGTCACCGAGCAGAGCATCGAGTTCGCTTCCGGGAAAAAACCCATAACGCAGCTCACGGGTCAGACCGAGCACGTCAAGCTGATGGGCGACTCCCGTACGGCCGACCTTCTGATGATATATCCCGCCACGGCGAACACAATATCCAAGATGGCCAACGGGATCGACGACACCACGGTGACGTCGATGGCCACCGTGGCGCTGGGAAACGGCACACCTGTCGCGGTAGCCCCCGCAATGCACGAAGCCATGCTGAGGAACCCGGCCGTGGAAGCGAACGTAGAGAAACTGAAGCAGATGGGCGTAAAGTTCATAGGCCCCCACTCCGACGGGGCCAGGGCTAAGGTGGCCTCCAGGGAGGAGGTGGTCGCATGGGCTTTCAAACTCCTCTGCGGCAATGACCTGGACGGCCGTCGCATACTCATCATCGGCGGACGCAGCGAGGAGCCCATCGACAGCATGAGGATAATCACCAACCGCTCCACCGGGTCGATGTCCGTTTCCTTGGCAAAACGCGCCTTCGAAAGAGGTGCGGAGGTCGAGCTGTGGATGGGCGGATGCAACGTGGAGATGCCCAGCTATGTGAAGTCCAGGCGCTTCCAGACCGTGGCGGACCTGGTAAAAATGGTCGAATCGCTGGACCACGAGATAGTGATAGTGCCGGCCGCTCTGTCAGACTTCGCACCCACGAATATATTCAAAGGCAAGATACCCAGCGATGAGAAGTTCGAGGCGGATTTCGCACCCGTGCCCAAGGTCCTGCCACTGATACGGCAGAAGTGCGACAAGGTCATAGGTTTCAAGGCGGAATCGGGGCTCACCGACGAGCAGCTGGTCAAGCGGGCCAGGGCCCGCCTCGAGGAATACGGTCTCAGCGCGGTGGTGGCCAACGACATCGATGCGGCGGGGAGGTCCTCGTCATCCGCCATATTGGTGACCAAGTTCAAGTCGACGGACATATCAGGGACCAAGATAGCGATATCCGATTCCATCCTGGACTTCTGTTCGGAGAATCTATGATATCAGCGTTCTGCCCCGGACACATAACATGCTTCTTTCAGCCCATAACGTCCCTCGACCCCCTCAGCGCGGGGTCGAGGGGGGCAGGCATCAGGCTGAGCCTCGGGACCACCGTCAAGGTCAACCCCCTACCGGGGAACGATATAGTCACCAGGGTCAACGACGGTACGGCAAGCGATGAAATCATCAGAAAGGTAGTAAGATCTACGGACCCGTCCGGAGGATACGAGATAAACGTGAGGCACGACCTGCCCGTCGGGCAGGGATTCGGAATGTCGGCCGCGGATGCGGTTGCAGCGGCCATATGCATGTGCCAGATCACCGGTAGGAGCAAGACCGAAGCCTACCGCATAGCCCATGTTGCGGACCTTCTCGGAGGAGGTGGCAGAGGAGACGTCGCCGGGATAATGGCAAACTGCCAGCAGCCGGTAAGAACCGTGGCCGGGATACCCCCATTCGGGAAGGTGGAGGACCTTCACGTCAGCGTGGGGAGGATAACCCTGGCTGTCCTCGGTCCCCCGCTGAATACCAGGGAAGTGCTCTCGGAGAGGGAGAAATACGTGGGTATCAGGAATGCCGGTTCGGACGCCATGCACGAATATCTCGGGAGGCCCTCGCTGGAAGGCCTGTTCAGAATATCCAACAGATTCTCCGCCGAGGCTGGGGTCAGGAGCAAGGAGACCGATGTGGCCATCGAGGCCTTGGAAGAAAAGGGATTCATGGCAGCCATGTGCATGCTCGGCAACAGCATTTTCACCAACGCCCCAGTATCGGAGCTGAGGTCCCTGATGGGCGACGTATGGGCGGTGCCCTGCACCGCGGTTCCGGACGAGGCACGTATCATTCAAACAAGGTGAACAGGACATCGTCTCCGCCCACGTCGAAAAGTCCGATGCGAGCTCCGCAGTCGAGCCACCCGTGGGCGTAGTTCACGGCCGCAAATGCGGTGACAAGGTCCCCCTCGTCCCGGAAATGTTTCGCGTCCTCGTAATACGAAGCGGCCATGTTGAGGAAGTCCTCCGCCATCCTTCTGCCGAAAGACCTCTCCGGGGCGGCGACCTTCAGTTTGGCCATCGCCCTCGCGGTGACGTCCAGATAGCGTTCGATCTTCTCTTCGGTCACTACGTCCTGCAGAGGCATACCCAGATGATGCGGTTCGTCCGATATAACATTAATGAGCGGCCAGCCGCAAATCAGATAAGATAATATCATCCGAGCGATATCGCGGGAGCATGATAATCGTAGGCGGATCGTCATCCAGAGACCTCGCCAAAGAGCTGGCCTCCATTCTCGGGTGCACGTACGTGCAGGCGGCCACAACCCGATTCCCCGACGGGGAATGCTACACAAGGATAGACCACAAAGAGCTGAACGACGACGTCGTGATAGTTCAGAACACATATCCGGACGGCAATATTATCGAAATGTTCCTGCTGCAGGATGCCGTAAGGCGCCTGGGCGCGAAGACGATAACGCTGGTCATACCCTACTTCGGATATGCCAGACAGGACCGTGTCTTCAAGCTCGGCGAGCCCGAGAGCGCAAAGGTAATGGCCAGGCACCTGGGCTTCGACTGCGACAACGTGATAACGGTCGACATCCACAAGGAGTCTGTCCTTGACTACTTCAAATGCACCCACCGCGACCTCAAGGCCGCAGGGGCGATCGCCGAACACTTTAGGGACAAAGGAATAGATCTCGTCCTGTCGCCGGACACGGGCGCTATCGGGCGCGCCAAAGATGTGGCGGACAGGCTTGGGCTCAAGTACGACCACCTGCAGAAGACGCGTCTCTCCGGGTCAGACGTCCAGATAGCGCCTGCCGAAGTGGACTGCAGGGGCAAGAACGTGCTGATCGTAGACGATATGATATCCACCGGCGGCACGATCATCGCCGCCGCCCACGCCCTAAGGGAGGCCGGAGCGGAATCGATCTCTGTCGCGTGCACCCACGGCGTATTCGTCGACAATGCCATCGAGAGGCTCACGGGCAGCTCGCTGGACTCCGTCCTCTGCTGCAACACCCTCGAGAACGAGCTGTCGCACATGTCGGTCGCACCGATAATCGCCGAGGCGCTCAAGCGGTGAACCCATGGAAAAGGAAGAGAATTTCAGCGAATGGTACAACGAGATCGTCGAGACCGCCGGCCTGTGCGACAAAAGGTACCCGATCAAGGGGATGAACGTATGGACCCCCTACGGATGGAAGGTCATGACCATGATCGACTCCTACACCCGCAGAGAGCTTGACGCCACCGGTCACGGGGAGGTCAACTTCCCCCTCCTCATCCCGGAAACCGAGTTCAGGAAGGAGAAGGAGCATATCAAAGGGTTCGACGCCGAGGTATACTGGGTCACACGCGCCGGAGAGAACGAGCTGGACGTGCCGCTGGTCGTCAGGCCAACCTCCGAGACTGCGATGTACCCGATGTTCTCGCTATGGATCAGGTCTCACCAGGACCTCCCGCTCAAAATATACCAGATAGTCAACACCTTCCGTTACGAGACCAAGCAGACCCGTGCGTTCATAAGGGTCCGCGAAATCCATTTCTTCGAGTCCCACACATGTCACGCGACGGAGGAGGACGCACAGTGCCAGATCGAGGAGGACATCGACATGCTGGAGAAAATCTCCCATGAGCTATGCCTCCCCCACTTCCTGCTGGTGCGCACCGACTGGGACAAGTTCCCGGGCGCTTACTACACCGTGGGGATAGACACCGTCATGCCCAACGGCAGGACGCTTCAGATAGGCTCGATACACCATTACCGCACCAACTTCTCGGTGCCTTACAACATAACGTACGAGGACCTGAACGGAGAGCACAAGCATGCCCATCAGACCACATTCGGAATGAGCGAGCGTCTCCTGGGAGCGGTCGTGGGGGTCCACGGCGACGATAAGGGGCTGATCCTACCTCCGCCCATAGCGCCGTTCCAGGCTGTCATCATACCGATAATATCCAAGAAGTCGCCGGAGCAGGTCATGGACGCCTGCAAACTGGTAACGGATATATTGAACAGGTCCGGCATCAGGTCGAAGCTGGACGACAGGAACGAGAGGCCCGGGGCCAAGTACTACGAGTGGGAGATGCGCGGAGTGCCTCTGCGCATAGAGATCGGAGCCAGGGACCTGGAGGACGGCGTGGTATCCTTCGCCAGGAGGGACACCGGGGAGAAGGGGACCATCGCCATGGACTCCGTGTCCGCAGGCGTCAGGATGCTTCTCGACGATATCTCCGCGACGCTTTACGCAAGGGCAAAGTCCGTACAGGAGTCCGGTGCCGTAGATATCCTGTCGATGGATGACGTGCCCAAGGCGGAACTCGACGACACCAAGAAGGACAGGATCCTGAGGATGTGCTGGTGCGGACGCCCCGAGTGCGGACACAGGTTCGAGGACTCCACGGGATTCAAGATACTGGGCACCCCCTACGGGGCGCCGGCGTTCCCCGGCAGATGCGTCGTCTGCGGCAAGGAATCGGAGAAGCAGGCGTATGCTGCCCACACGATGTGAGCGCAACAAGTTATTACTCCGGAGGACATCGGGCAACCATGGCGTTCCAAGAAGGGGAGCCGGTCTATCTAGAGGACGGCTCGGGCAAGAGATACTGGTTCAGGATGTCTTTCGGGATGATAAAGATCCAATCGCTTGGAACGGTGGACGGCTCCAGATTTTCCGGGGCGGAAGACGGTTCATCGGTTAAGATAGCGGGAGCGGACTTCACTGTTTTCAGACCCGGCGTCATAGAGCTCATCGAGTCCCTGGACAGGGGTGCGCAGATCATCACCCCCAAGGATGCGGCGACGATAATCCTCAACTGCGACATCAGGAGCGGAGCGGCGGTCATAGAGGTGGGCGCAGGTTCCGGAGGCCTTACGACGGCGCTGCTCAACTTCGTGGCGCCGTCGGGGAAAGTCCTGACAGTGGAGCTCAATGAGGAGAACGCAAAAAGAGCCAGACGCAACGTTTCGCGTACAGGCGCGGAAGTATGCTGGGATTGTGTGATCGGAGATGCGAAGAATGCGGAATTCGAATTCACGGCCGACGCTCTCACCATGGACATGCCGGACCCGTGGCTCGCCCTGGACAACATGCTGCCGCATCTCAGGCCTGGAGGGAGGATATGCATATACGTCCCAAACGCCAACCAGCTCGAGTCTTCGGTGCTGGCACTCAGGGAGCGCGGCTTCGCCGGAGTTAAGGCGATGGAGAACCTCCAGAGAGGCATGGAGGTCCACCCGGGGGGAGTACGCCCGTCCTTCGAGATGCTGGGACACACGGGATATCTTGTCTTCGGAAGGAAGCGTTCCCTCCCCTGATTCTCATAACATATTAATCGGTGCGCGCAATTACTCGTAACAATGGCAGTAATAGAGATCCGCATTGAGCTCAAGAAAGGGGTGGCAGACCCGGAGGGCAAAAACATCAAGAAAGCCTTGGAAGCCCTAGGATTCGAAGGGGTCGGCGAGGTCAAGACCGTGAAGGTCTACGACATCGAAATCGAAGGGACCGACGAGGAAGCGGTCTCCGAGGGAGAGGAGATGTGCAAAAAGCTCCTCGCGAACCCCGTGATACAGAATTTCAAAGTGACCGTGAGATGATCGAATGGTCAAGGACCTGATGACCAGGCGCGACAAGCCCTATGAGCTTTTCGACGTTTCGGTGAGAGAAGCTTCGGACGAAGACCTTGCGAAGATATCCGGCGACATGGCGCTCAGCCTGTCCCTCGACGAGATGAAGACGATAAAGGAATACTTCGTCAAAGAGGGCAGGGAGCCCACCGACATAGAGCTCCAGTCCCTGGGACAGGCATGGAGCGAGCATTGCTGCTACAAGAGTTCCAAGGCTATACTGAAGGAGTTCGTATTCGGGATAGGGCGCGACGACGTCCTTTCCAGGGGCGACGCGGGAGTGATGGTGTTCGATGAAGACTACGGATATGCACTCAGGATCGAGAGCCACAACCACCCGTCCGCGGTGGAGCCCTACGGAGGGGCGGCGACGGGAATAGGCGGGATCCTCAGGGACGTTGTGTGCATGGGAGCGCAACCAATAGCGTTGGCGGACCCCCTTTGCTTCGGATATCCCGACAGGAAGGGCGATTTGCCGCCAGGCACCAAACACCCACGCTATCTGATGAGCGGAGTGGTCTCGGGGATAAGAGATTACGGTAACAGGGTCGGGATACCGACCGTCACCGGAGGCATGTTCTTCGACGAGAGGTACACCGGGAACTGCCTGGTGAACGTCGCATGCCTGGGAATAGTGAAACGCAGCGACCTTGCCAAGAACTACGCCGGCGGACCGGGAGAGGTCATGGTGCTCATCGGCGGCCGCACCGGCCGCGACGGCATACACGGGGTGAATTTCGCCTCCCGCGACCTGACCGAGACGTCCGACGAAGATTCGAGGGGCGCGGTGCAGCTGGGGGACCCCATAACCAAGGAGCCAGTTATGCATGCATGTTTCGAGGTGAATGCCAAACACCTCATCACCGGCATGAAGGACCTTGGGGGGGGAGGCCTCAGCTGTGTCGTCGGGGAGATGGCTCTGGACGCTGGTTGCGGGGCCGATGTGGAACTCGAAAAAGTCCCCCTCAAGGAGTCAGGACTCGCCCCCTGGGAGATATGGGTGTCCGAGTCCCAGGAGCGCATGATGTGCACCTGCAAGCCGGAGAACCTCGAAAAGGTCCTGGCGGTCTTCGATTCCTGGGATGTGCTGGCGACGCCCGTGGCAATGACCACCGGCACCAGGCGCACCCGCATATTCTGGCACGGGGAGCAGATATTCGACATGGACCAGCATTTCCTGACCACGGGCCCTCTCTACCGCAGGCCCTACGTCGCTCCGCAGGTCTCTTCGATGGAGAACGAGCGCTCCCCCCGCCTTCCCGATGACCGCACGGTGATACTCAGGCTGCTATCCGATCCCAACGTGGCATCGAAGGAGTGGGCGATAAGACAGTACGACCACGAGGTCAGGGCGGCCACCGTCCTGCACCCCATGGTGGGCGAGATGAACAAGACCGGGCCGGGTGACGCCTCGGTCCTCCGCCCCGTGCCGTCGAGCCGCAAGGGACTGGCCGCGGCCATAGGATGCAATCCCTGGTTCACCGCGCTGGACCCATACAGGGGAGGCATGTCCTCCGTGGACGAGGCCTGGCGCAACGTGGTCGCCGTCGGGGCGACGCCGAACGCTCTGACCGACTGCCTGAACTTCGGCAACCCAGAGAGGCCTGAAAAGATGGGGGAGTTTAGAGAGGCCGTCCGCGGAATAGGTGATTTCGCAAAGGCGCTCAACATACCCATCCCGTCGGGCAACGTAAGCCTCTACAACGAGGCTCCGGGAGGAGCATCGGTGCTCCCCACACCCATGATGCTGTGCTGCGGCATAATCGACGACATATCGAAGGCGGTCACCGCAGATTTCAAGGGGCCGGGCAGCAGGATATATGTAATAGGCGAGACCAAGGAGGAGATGGGCGGTTCGTTGCTTTATCGCGTCTTCGGAGGAAAACAGGGCGTCGTACCGTCCGTCGACGTCGACAACGTCCGCGAACTCACCGGAAAGATACTCAGAGCGATGGACAGGCGTCTGATATCCGGCTGCCACGACTGTTCGGACGGAGGCATAGCCGTCGCCGTGGCGGAGATGTGCATTTCGGGACAGACCGGCGCGGTCCTGGACCTCAGGAAGGCGGCCGATATGTCGCCCCGCAAGGTGCTATATTCCGAGAGCAACACGCGCTGGATAGCCGAGGTCTCGGAAGAGAACGCCGAGGAGTTCGAGAGGATAATGGGAGGCTCCGCCCATAACATAGGGAAGACGGGCGGGAATTCGATGAACATAAGGGACTCCGGAATCATAATCGAGGTCGAGGATATGCGCAAGGCATGGAACGACCCGATCTGGAAGATCATGGGGGGACAATCATGAAAGACGTCAAAGTGTGCGTGCTCAGGATCGAGGGTACGAACTGCGAGGACGAGATGGCGGACGCCTTCAGCATGGTGGGCGCCGTTCCGGAGAAGGTGCACCTGAAGCAAATGGAGAAGAATCCTCCCGCGGGCCTCGGCCGGAGCCTGGAGGAATATGACATACTGGCATTTCCCGGAGGGTTCTCCGCGGGGGACTACGTGAGGGCCGGCGCGATATTCGCCGCAAGGATCAAAAGCGTGATGGGCCCGCAGCTCAAGAGTTTCGTCGAGGCGGGAAAGCCGGTGCTCGGAGTGTGCAACGGATTCCAGATCCTGGTCGAACTGGGTCTTTTGCCAGCATCGGAGGGGACCATGTCAGAGACCCCTACGGCAGCGCTCTACACAAACGATTCGGGAAGGTTCGAATGCCGCCCCACGGTACTCAGGAATGACGACCGCGGAAAATGTCTGTTCGTCTCCGAGATACCGAGGAAAAGCATGGTCATGTTCCCCTCAGCGCACGCGGAGGGCAAGCTCATGAGCAACGACCCGGACTTCGTAAGCAAGCTGGAGGACAACGGTCAGATAGTGTTCCGTTACGTCAACCCCGACGGCAGCGACGCCGAGTATCCGTGGAATCCCAACGGCTCGCCCTCTGGCATAGCGGGAATATGCAACCCCGCCGGGAACGTCCTGGGCATGATGCCCCATCCCGAGCGCGTGATGACCCGTTTCACCCGTCCTGACTGGACGAGGAACCCTGGCCCTGAAGAGGGGGACGGCATGATGATCTTCAGGTCCGTGATGAAGAGCCTTCGATGAGGATCAGATGTTGACCCTTACCTCTATGGGGTCCCGGTCGCTCAGGCTGAGAGTGCGTCTCAGGTGATACTGGCACACCACTTCGATCACGTCTGCGTAGTGGGACCTCTCGGGTATCACGATGGCGCAGTCGATGTTCTTGATCTTAGCCTTGTATGCGACGACGTTCCCGAAGGTGCGCCCCTCGGTCTCGAAGCCGGTGATCAGCTGCCCGGCGGTGCCCCTGAGCACTTCCAGTTTACCCGTGTCCTCCTTGTTGACGGCGATGTTGAGCGTGCCCTCGAAAGGCCTGAATCCCAGCTTGTTCTGGAACTGCTCTATGTAGCCGGGCTGTGATATGTAGTATCCTCCCTCGCCCATACCCGAGGCGACGTGGCCCCTGAGGGTGATGTGGTCGGTGAGCTCGAATATTCTGCGGTATTCGTTGTACTCGCGCTTAAGCTCGTCTATCCCCTTCTGAGTCAGCTTTATGCGCTGCCTCCTGGCCCCAAGGTCGCGCACTATCAGCTTTTCGTCGAGAAGCTCCAGTATCCGCTTAGATGCGGATTGCTGACTCATTTCAAGCGTATCCCCCAGTTCCCTGGAGGAAACAGCGATATAATCTTCCATGCCGCCCAGCAGAGCTATCCTCTTCAGTGCGGATGTGTATTTATCGTCCACGTATCTCGATGGAAAAAAACAATTATAAACCTACCGTTTTTATTGTAGATAGATCACATTTGTTGTATAGAAAATGAACCGCCCGGACCGGGCGGTCTTATTGTTTATTCGACCAGCCTGTCCGCTTTTATCCAGCGTCCGGTCAGGGAGTTGGTTGCGATCACGATTTCGATTGCGCCGATAGCCGTGATGATGATTCCGAACCAGACGTCAATCGCCCCGAACATGGTGACAGTCACGGCCACGCCGGTGGCGAGGGCCGCCATGAACACCACGACGCCCCAGCTTACGGAGCTGCCGTTCATGAACAATCCTCCGAGAGCGAAGAAAAGCACTACGGCCAGGGCGCCCAGCCACATGTTGGCCGCCTCCGAAGTATCGGGAACGAAGGCCATTATCGTTGCGATGCCCGCAATCAAACCGCCCAGAATACCGAACCAGAAGCCGGCTTTTACGATTTTAGGTCTTACTGTCATTTTACTTACCTTACCTCGGGATTCACTTCCTCTTATTTATCGTTGGTTCACAGAGGCCGTTTATGCCCCTTGCTACGACCCAGACGACTGCTTCGATGATCCAAACGACCTGGTACATCGCGGGTTCGTAGGCCGCGTATGCCCCGATTGAAACGACGAGCAGGAATATCGTAAGCGAACCGTACATCATGTTGCGGTTATCGGTGAAGTCATCGTATATCGAGGCGATTGCCGCAAGGACGAAAGTGATGACGAACAGCATCAGCGCGGCATCGTGTATGGGGTCGGTGTGCTCGAAGAACGCAACCCATACGAGGAGAATTCCTGAGATCATCAGAAGCACGCCCTCCGCGGTCTTGCCGGGGCGGCCTCCGTTGAAAACTATCCCGATGGAACTGAAAGCAAGGAGTATTCCGCCAAGAGCCATTCCGGACCTCAGGTACACGCCTGAATCGGAGGCTGAGAGCTCCTCGATGAGGTCCTCCCCAAACGCCCAGCCAGGTGCGTCAGCAATCGCTAGTATCATCAATATGGAGAACAGGGAGGCGGACATTATGCCGAGCAAGGCGAAGGCGTCCCCGCTCTTTTTTTCAGATATCATGCGACGGAATTAGTCCAGGGGTTAATAACGGTAATGCTTGTTACGTCTGTCGCGGAGGCCAATCAACCTTAAATCGGTATATGGGCTCTCCGTGGACATGAAGAATATCTTTTTCGTCGGCACCGCAGGCTGCGGCAAAAGCACGCTGGTCGCGGCATACAAGAACTGGCTGGACGAACAGGGCCTCGACGCTCTGCTCCTCAACCTGGACCCCGGTACCGATACCCTCCCGTATGAACCCGACGTGGACATCCGCGAATGGGTCAGCACTGCCGAGGTCATGGAGGAATACGGTCTCGGACCTAACGGGGCGCAGATTGTCGCGGCCGACCTGATGGCCATGAACATTTCGAAGATGACCGACGTAGTCAACACGATGAGGTCAGACTATCTGCTGATCGACACCCCTGGACAGCTGGAACTGTTCGCGTTCAGGGAGTCCTCGAAGATGACGGTGGAAGCCTTTGGCAAGGAGAACTCCATGCTCTTCTATCTTTCGGACCCCGGGCTCTGCAAAGGCCCCAACGGCTTCGTCACGTCGATGACCCTTTCCGCGCTGGTGCAGTTCAGGCTGCAGCTCCCGACGTTCGGCCTTCTGTCCAAGTCGGATATGCTTTCCGACGAGGAAAGGGACAGGATGCTGGGATGGTTCACCGACTCAGACTCTCTCTATTACGACCTGATGGAGCACGATTCCGATCCCCAGACGGTCGTAGGCGCCGAGCTTTTCAAAGCCATGGAGTCCATGGGCGTGTTCGGCGAGGTGAGAAGCGTCTCCGCGAAGGAATCCATAGGTATGGCCGAGATATATGCCGCATCGCAGCTGTGCTTCCACGGCGGCGAGGACGCGGAGCCGGGCGAGATAGACGACTGATATCAGCCGAACATATAGGCCGGTGCGGCCTTTATCTTGTTGCGTCCGGCCTCCATGACCTTTTCCTTGCTCCTCATGAAGTCGCTCATGGCGACGGTGTCGCGGCCGTCCCTGATGGCCAGCATGCCTGCCTCCGTGCATATGCTCTTTATCTCTGCACCGGAGGCGGTGTCGGTGATCTCGGCGAGCATCTTGAGGTTGACATCGCTGCCCACGTTCATGTGCGACGTGTGAATCTTGAAGATTTGGAACCTGCCGTCCGAATCGGGCATCCCGATGTCTATTATGCGGTCGAACCTTCCAGGTCTGAGCAGTGCATCGTCCAGGATGTCGGGCCTGTTGGTGGCGCCTATTATTTTGACGTCGCCGGAGGGCTTGAAGCCGTCAAGTTCGGCCAGGAGCTGCATGAGGGTCCTCTGGACCTCGCGGTCTCCGGATGTGGCGGCATCCAACCTCTTCGCTCCGACCGAGTCAAGTTCGTCGATGAATATTATGCTGGGCGCCTTGTCCCTGGCCAGTTCGAACAGCTCGCGCACCAGTCTTGCTCCTTCGCCGATGTATTTCTGGACCAGTTCGGAGCCCACCAGCCTTACGAAGGTGGCGTTCGTGGCGTTGGCGACAGCCTTTGCCATAAGCGTCTTGCCGGTCCCGGGGGGACCTACGAGCAGGACTCCCTTGGGGGGCTCTATTCCGACCTTGGTGTAGAGCTCGGGCCTGAGCAGCGGGTCTTCGACGGCCTCGCGGAGCTCAAGCATCTGCTGCTTCAGCCCGCCTATGTCGTCGTAGGTGGTGTCAGGCTTCTCTATTATCTCCGCTCCCGTGACTATGGGGTCGAGCGAGGACGGCAGTATGTTCATGAGCGCAAGTGTCTGCTTGTTGAGTGAGACCCTGGCTCCCGGTATCAGGTCCTCCTTCGGGACGTATTCGGAAACGGAAACGATGAAATCGGGCCCCGTGGAGCTCTTCACCACGACGCGGTTGTCAGGCAGCACGTCCCGTAGGGAGCCTATTATGAGCGGGGGGCTCCTCAGCCTCTCCAGCTCGGTCCGTACCCGGGTCAGGTCCTTCTGCAGCCTGAACAGCTCGCTTTCCGAGAAGCGCCTCTCGTTCTCGGCATTTTGAAGATCCTCCATCAGACGTACGTTCCTTTCTTCCAGCGACACAATCTTCGCTTTGAGTTCCGCAGTCTCTCCTTCGGCCTGATCAACCATATTATCCCGAAGGCTATACACTCCCGTCTTTATTATTTTTTGTCATTAACACGTGTGGCGGGTGTCAGGAATCGCAGTTATTAATTATTAGGCCGCACAATTGAGGTCCGATGCTTTGCGAGATGTGCGGTAAGAGCGTGCCGTTCACCAAATCGGTGATGATCGACGGCGCGAAACTAGAGGTGTGTCCCGAGTGTGCCAGATTCGGAGATGATTATAAAGCGTCGTCGTCTTCTCAGTCCTCCGGGCAGTCCACGGGCGGCAACAGGACGGTCATCGAGCAGAGGCTCGAAAGGCGCGAGAAGAGGATGGGGACCAAGGACATATACGCCCAGGCCAAGACCGTCGAGGTCATCGAGAACTACGGCAAGACGATACGCGAGGCCAGAGAGGCTAAGGGAATGGACCTGGATGCGTTTTCCAAGTTCATAAGCGAAAAGAAAGGCACGATGGCCAAGATTGAGGCCAACAGGCTGGTGCCAGACGACAAGCTGGTCAAGAAGATAGAGAAGGCGCTCGACATCAAGCTCCTGGAAACTGTGCCGTCGGTATCGGGCCAGTCGACCGGAGGCGGGCCCTCCGGGAAAATGACGCTCGGCGATTTCATAAAGAAGAAGTGAGCATCACTTCTTCAGCACGGCGTCGCGGACCCTTGCGTAAAGGGAAGACACGTCCGCCCCGATGTCCCTCAGGACGATGACTCCGGCGACCTCTATATCAACGTCCAGTTTTTTCTGCAGGGCGTTGCATGCGGCGATATATCCCGCCTTCCTCATTCCGCTCTTTTCTGCCATCGAGACCATCTCCGGGAAAAGCCCTTCGGCGGCTTTTTTGATCTTGTTGCCGGAGGTCACCGATGCGATCAGTTCGGGAGATGGTCTGTAAGCCATCGGGATGTCCATGGCGGAACCGTCGAACTTAGGCCTGAGGAAACCGTCCTTGAGCTCAAGGACCCCGGACGACACCATCATGTCCATAAGGGCCTTGGACTCCTTTACGGACATCCATCTGAGGTCCAGCGAAATGCCCATGGTGAATTCCTTTTCGGCGACCACGTCTCTCCCTTTGTTCCGGAAGAAGGCGGCCGCGCAGACGGTAAGCTCATCAGCCATCGTGGACGCCATGTCGCTTGCTGTAAAAATATGCTTGCACGTCCCTCGCGCGCGTTATCAGTGTTCAACTAACAGATAAAAATGGTGGCCCTGAAAATTGCAAAAGGTTTATATCGGTCACCCTGATAGAGGGACATCCTGTGTGGTGAACATGAAGTACACTAGATTTGAGAAAGCTAGGATCATCGGTTCCAGGGCGTTGCAGATTTCATACGGCGCCCCGGTCCTCGTGGACTACTCCGAGGAGCTGATCGATCCCATAGACATAGCCATGCTGGAATATGAAAAGGACATGATCCCGATCACTGTCGTTAGAAACTAAGAGGCATTTTTACATGAGCGACGAGGATAGCTTTAAAATCGAAACCGAACTGCTGGTACCAGAGGACATATACCTTACATCCGGTGTCCATATCGGTACCCAGCAGAAAAGCGCCGATATGAAGGATTTCATATACAAGGTCAGGCAGGACGGCCTGTACGTTCTCAATGTCCAGAAGACGGACGAGAGGATCAGGGTCGCCGCGGCGATGCTCGCACGCTATGACCCCAAGAGGATACTCGTAGTCTCTGCCAGGCAGTACGGCCAGAGGCCAGCCAGGGAGTTCTCCAAGGCAATCGGGACACCTGCGTTCGCGGGGCGGTTCGTTCCGGGAACCCTTACCAACCCCGTCAACCCCGGCTTCGTCGAGCCCGAGGTCCTGCTGGTCACGGACCCCGCTGCCGACAAACAGGCGCTCAACGAGGCGCTGAACCTCGGAATCCCCATCATCGCCATGTGCGACGCCAACAATGAGACCCGCAACGTGGACCTCGTCCTCCCCACCAACAACAAGGGAAGACGTGCACTCGCATGCGTGTACTGGCTCCTCACCCGCGAGGTGCTTGTGGCCCGCGGAGACCTGAAGGACCCCGCCGACTTCAAGATGGAGATAGAGGACTTCGAAGCGAAGCTCTGATTCCGGTAAAAAACCTTTTACCCGAACACCCTTACCCTATCCATGCGCTACCCGGCAGTCGCAGGGCGTTTCTATCCTCTGAAAAAGGAGGACTTAGTCCGAGATATCGAAGCATGCTTCCGTCACAGGCTGGGCCCCGGAATGCCGGGCCCTGAGGGAAGTGCCAGACGCATTGTTTCTGCAGTGTCCCCGCATGCCGGTTACATGGCTTCCGGCATGAACGCCGCCCATGTTTACAAACACATCAAGGAGGACGGTCTGCCGGATACGTACGTGATCATTGGCCCGGACCACCATGGCGTGCCCTTTGATTTCGTCATGTGCTCCGAAGATTATCTGACCCCTATGGGGCCCTGCAAGACCGACAGAGACATGGTCGGCGCACTGAAGGGAACGGTCCCGGACAGCGCAAACGCCCACAGGCTGGAGCACTCGGTGGAGGTGCAGGTGCCCTTCATCCAGTACATCGATCCGGACCCGCATATAGTCCCGATCATAATGTCGAGGCAGGACCCCGTCACGGCGCGGCGCCTGGGAGAGATCCTTGCGAAGGCATGTGAGGGGAGGGACGTCGTGATAATAGCATCCAGCGACATGTCGCACTACATTCCGAAACAGAGGGCGGCAGCTCTCGACGCAGAGATCATCGGAAGGATCGCGGCCCTCGATCCGGACGGTATATTCCACACGGTCAGGTCGAAGGGCATATCCGCATGCGGATACGGTCCGATAGCGGCTGCGATCGAAGCATCCCGTCCGGACAGCGCGGAGATACTGAAGTATTCCGACTCCTATGACTCACTGGGCGGAGACCCAGGCGCGGTCGTGGGATATGCCTCCGCGGTGATGTACAGAAAATGAAGTAAGAGGTTTCGGGAGCGCATCAGTAGTCGATGCGCTTGAGCCTTTTCAGGTCAGGTTCGTATACCATGCCGTTGTCCATCAGGATATCGGATATTTCCTCCAGCTCGGTGGCGGAGATGCCCTCGGCCTCCGCACGTCTCTCGACCTCGTCCCTCGGTGCTCCGCGGCCGTCGGTGTCCAGCTCGGTGATTATGCGGAGTATCGTGTCCTCCATGTCATGGCGGTCCGCCGCGGACTGCTCCGGGTCCACGTCGATCTCGTCGGGAGAACCTCCGACATCCTCCGGGAACCCGAAATCTATCATGCTGTCGGGGAGGAGCATCCTCAGGGCGTCCTGTATTGTCTTCACGTAAGGAGAGGAGTCGGGCATCCCGTACCGGTTGAGGGCGAGGTCTATGCCTTTGGCCTCCTCCGGCGAGAAGCCGGCGCCGGTCAGGTCCTTCTCCGAAGTGCTGTTCACTGCAATGGCCTTCTTCATCCTGATCAGGCGGTCCCAGAGCGATCTGGCCGCGCTGAGGATCCACTGCCTGCGCACATCCTCCTGGATCTGGACTATGGTCTCCGGTCTTACGGATACGAAAACCCTCCCGTCGTCCGCGGTGTAGGTCCTCACCTTTCCCACGATGGCGACGAAAGCAGGAACTTCCAGCTCGGCTATGGCCGACGCCGCCTCGGGCTGGAATTTACCCACGTTGATAAAGAAGCTCCCGCCGACGTCCTGGACGCGCCCTCTCCAGAGGGGCTCGTCCTCGCTTCCTATATTCTCCTTCTCGGTGAGCACGCCGGCGACCAAAACCCTGTTCACCATGGCGCCCAGCCGGGTGACCACATAGGTGGGAGACATCTCCTCGTCCTCTTTGACCGAGACCGAAGAACTGTTGAGCTCTCCTGCGAACAGCCTCCACGCCGTCTCCCTGGCGTTCATAGGGAGGCCTCCACTTCGCTGAGCAGTTTCTCAGCTTCGGCGGTCACGTCCTCCTTGACGACCTCGGCCGCCCTGACGATCATCATCGGCCCGTAGTCGTCGCTCATAACGTTCCCGGTCAGGGAAAGCTTTCTGATGAGCATGGTCTTCGCAAGTTCCCTCTCCACCGGCTCCATGCTGCCTCTGGCCTTCGCGAGCCCTTCGGCCATTCCCAGCGTCACGCCCGTGAGCCTTTCGGTGAGCTCGCGGTTGATTATCGCGCTGATGGCGCCGGTCCCGTCGTCCAGGGTGAGCTTCATCCTCAGGTCCATTACCGGTTCGACCCTGCCGTGTGCCTGGCACTCCCCGTTGATTATCGACCGGTTGCATTCGGGGCAGCGTTCTATCAGGCCGCTCCCGCGTCTCATATCCACCACGGTACCCACGACGTTTATGTCGAGTCCGCCGCCACTCCTTACGACGTCGCCTATCTTCTTGGCGGTGACAGTGTCGGCGATATCGTTGCCGAAGGTGTCGTCCACCCTGCTGACCTCGCATCTGTCTCCCATGTTTAGCTGGGGGATGCCCTTCCAGGAGCGTATGTATGCGTTCTTGATCCGGACGGTCTCGCCCTTCTTCAGGCCGAAGTCGTTCCAGGCCGAATACTGTATCTTGCCCGTATCGTCCGCTATCATTCCGGAGTAGACGGTCTTCGGTTCCCCCTTGACGGTCACGTTGCGTTCCTCCGCGGATATTATGCGGCCGGTCACTGTGACGTTGCCCATGCTTCCCGTGATCTCTCCGATCTTCGCCTCCGAGGACTCCATGGAGATGCTCCTGTCGGGAACGTCGACCCTCATGCCCTCGGCCTTCTCCACGCTGCCGCGGGCCCCGATGTTGATCTGGATCTTCTCGTTCCACATCTTGGCATAAGCGCTCCTCAACCAGTACACGGCGCCTTTCTCCATCTCCGTATTCTTTCCTTCCCAGACGGTGAAGGAAGCGGTGCCCGTCTCGTCTCCTACGAGGCCGGATATGATCGTCTTTGGGCTTCCTTTGACGGTTATGTCCTTCTTTTCGACGTATATCGCCCTGACGAGCAAGTCCACGCTCGCCTCGGTTCCGTTGAGCTCCCCGATCTTCTTGACCAGCGAGGAGGAACGGAATGGGGACTCGTCCAGAGCCCCGAACTTCCTGAGTATTCCCCTTATTGCGGCCTGAGGAGACACGTGGAACTCGTTGACGTACTTCTTAAGTTCGTTCATGATCTTTTCGTCGTCGACCTTGTTTTTCAGCACCCTTTTCAGTTCTTCAAAGTGGGGTGTTAGTTCTTCTTCGTTCATTTTATCGACCTCCGCTTTCGCGGTATTCCCGCCTACGCATTGCTGCCTATAAAACTTAACCCGAAGGGTCGTCGTTTATTCCGAATCACTCCTGCGCGTGTCCCGACCTAATCTTTAAATGCATCATAACTATCATAGGATATGGTTCCCAAGAAGAAGATCGATGAGATTCTCGACGGGTACGATCCAGCCGACATAACTATAGCGACGCTCTGCTCGCATTCCTCGCTCCAGATCTTCCACGGCGCCCGTAAGATGGGCTTCAAGACGCTGGGACTCACAATTTCTCATGACACCAAGTACTACGACGCGTTCCCCCTAGCCAAGCCCGACAGGATCATCAGGTACGCCGATTTCGACGAGATGGAGTCGCGCATCGGCGAGCTCCAGGACATGAACGCGGTGATTATCCCGCACGGCTCGTTCGTCGAGTACATGGGCACGAAGAGGTTCGAGGACTTCGCCGTGCCCTCCTACGGCAACCGCGCCGTCCTCTCCTGGGAGTCCGACAGGGCGATGCAGAGGGAGTGGATAACGTCCGCCGGGGTCCCGATGCCCCGTCTCATATCCGACGCCAGGGAGATACATGAGCCAGTCATGGTCAAGTACCACGGCGCGAAAGGGGGCCGCGGATTCTTCATAGCCAAGGACTACCCGGACTTCAAGATGTCCATCGACAACACCCAGCCCTACACCGTGCAGGAGTACTGTCTCGGCACCAGATACTATATCCACTACTTCTACGACCAATTCAAGACCGACGGCTACAGGTGCGACCAGGGCGGCTCGATAGAGCTGCTGTCCATGGACCGCCGCGACGAGAGCAACATAGACGAGATGTACAAGCTCGGGTCCATCGAGGACTCCAAGAGGCACGGTCTCTATCCGTCGTTCGTGGTCACCGGAAACACGCCGGTCGTCCTGCGCGAGTCGCTGCTGCCCAAGGCCCTGGAGATGGGCCAGAGGGTCGTCGACCGGGCATACGAGATGTTCGGCGGGATATGGGGCCCGTTCTGCCTCGAGACGGTGGTCAACGACAAGCTCCAGTTCAAGGTGTTCGAGGTCTCTGCGAGGATCGTCGCCGGCACGAACCCTTTCATCTCCGGGTCGCCATACGCGGATTTCATATACCCCGGGCTGAGCACCGCCGGACGCATGGCCATGGACATAAAGAACGCCGCAGACAACGGAAGGCTGAAATCCATTTTGACATGAGACGACGGGCCCATTATATACACCTAAAAGATAACCGTAGGATAAACCGAGAGGCGCTATATGGTTTCAGAGAGACTCAAAAATATTCCGGCATCAGGGACCGTCGCGATTTCTAACAAGGTCAGCAGACTGAAGGCGGAGGGCCAGGACATTATTTCGTTCTCGATGGGAGAGCCAGATTTCACAACGCCGTCCAACATCGTCGACGCATGCATCGATTCTCTGAACAGCGGGTTCACCCATTACACGCCGTCGCTGGGCATTCCCGAGCTGAGACGTGCGGTCGCCGAGACGGCGGTCGCCGAGAACAATATACCCTGCAGGGGCGCAAACGTCCTGATAACGCCCACGAAACAGGCGATCTTCATGGCCTGCTTGGCATACCTCGACCCCGGGGACGAGGTCATACTCCCCGACCCGGCATGGGTATCCTACGAGGCGTGCATCCGTCTCGCGGGCGCCGTACCGGTGTTCATCCCGACGAAGTTCGAGGAGGAATTCATCGTCGACCCGGCGCTCATCGAGGCCGCGGTGACCCCCAAGACCAAAATGATCATCATCAACTCGCCTTCCAACCCCACCGGTTGCGTACTGCCGGAAAGCGTGCTCAGGCAGATAGCGTCCATCGCCGCCCAATACGGCCTGCTGGTCCTTTCCGACGAAATCTACGAGAAGGTCATCTACGACGAGAAGCATGTTTCGATAGCGTCTTTCCCGGGCATGTTCGACAGGACCATCACCGTCTCCGGCCTTTCCAAGACCTACGCCATGACCGGCTGGAGGATAGGATGGGCGATAGCCAGCGAAGAGTGCATCTTCAACCTGAACAAGTTGCAGTCCCATTCGATATCCTGCTGTGTATCTTTCGCACAGCAGGCCTCTGTCGAAGCCATCAGGGGCAACCAGGACGACCGCTGCAGGTTCATCAGAGAGTTTAAGCAGCGCAGAGACCTCGCGGTCGACCTCATCACCGAGATGAAGGGCATGGACGTCAATTCGCCGCAGGGCGCGTTCTACCTGTTTCCCAGGTATGAACCGGAGATCAAGTCGGCCGTTCTTGCGACCAGGCTCCTGGAGCAGGCCCACGTGGCCGTGACCCCCGGGTCCGCTTTCGGACCGGCAGGAGAGGGCTTCTTCAGAATATCCTACGCAACCAGCGAAGAGCAGATAAGGGCGGGCTTGGAAAGGATAAAGAAATTCTTGGCCGACCTCTGAACGCACGCGCGTCCGTCAAAATAAATATAGGATAGGGCATAGCCGTCCACGTTCGCCTGCATCTGGCAGGATGGGCAGAGGGATTCCATTTGAGCAGAGAACTTTTCACGGTCGGCCCAGTAAACGTAGAGCCAGAGGCCCTCCAGGCCATGGCCAGGCCCATGATAACCCATAGGTCCAAAGAATACAAGAAGCTCCACGAGGCAATCGTCGAGAAGATCAGGAAGGCCCTCGGCACAGACATGGACGTCTTCATGGTCTCGGGCTCCGCCACCGTCATGATCGAAGGTGCGGTGAGGAACGGGATCGCAGGAAGGTCTCTGGGGATAACCGGCGGCTCGTTCGGCGACAGGTCCATCGAGGTCGCCGAGCTCAATGGCAAGAAGGTCGACAAGGTCGAAGTCCCCATGGGCAAGGGCATAAGGCCCGAACACATAGAAGGCCTCGTCAAGAAAGGCATCGAGGCTGTGCACTGGGTGAGCAACGAGTCCTCCACGGGGGTGTTCAGCGATTCGACCGCGATAGCGGACGAGGTCCGCAGGCAGAGCTCCGACGCCCTCGTGATCGTAGACGCCGTCACGTCCGCTTTCGCCATGGACCTGGAGATCGAGAAGATGGGGCCCGACGCGCTGGTATTCGGAACGCAGAAGGCGCTGGCCCTCCCGCCCGGGCTGGGGATAATGCTTTGCTCCGAGAAGATGCTCAGGAAGGCCGCCGCCGTCTCGAACCGCGGCTTTTACACCGATCTGCTGAAGATCAAGAAGCAGAGCGACGATAACTACGCGCTGACAACCCCCCCGGTATCGCTGATGTACGGCCTGGACTTCCAGCTGGATAAGGCGCTGGCCGAGGGCATGCCCGCAAGGTACAGGAGGCATCAGGAGATGGCAGACCTTGTCAGAGTGTGGTCGGAGAAGCTCAACGGCATGTTCCCCGAGGAGGGGGCCCGGTCCAACACCATAGGCGTCCTCAACCGCGGCGCCCTTGATTTCGACAAGTTCCACGCATCGCTGAAGTCCCGCGGGTACGAGATATCCAACGGCTACGGCGGCGTCAAAGAGAAGACGTTCAGGATCGGACATATGGGAGATCTCACCACCGACAGGGTGAAGAAGCTCCTGTCCGTGATGGACGAAATACTGGAGGAGATGAAATGACCACTAAAATCCTGGTTTCCGACCCTCTCAACGAAGAGGGCCTCAAAATCCTGAGGGACTCCGGTTTCCCGGTAGACGTGAAACCCGACCTCTCGGAGGACGATCTTTGCAAGGAGATCGCCGACTACGAATGCCTCATCATAAGGTCCGGGACCAAGGTCACCAAGAAAGTGATCGAGGCGGGCAAGAAGCTGCGCGTCATCGGCCGCGCCGGGGTCGGCGTAGACAACGTCGACGTCCCCGCTGCCACCGAGAGAGGCATACTCGTGATGAACACGCCGTCTGCCAACATACTCTCGGCGGCGGAGCACACCTGCGCCATGCTGCTCTCGCTGGCGAGGAACATACCCTTCGCCCACGACTCCATGCACAGGGGCGAATGGAAGCGCTCCAAGTACACGGGAGTCGAGATGAACGGCAAGGTCCTGGGCATAATCGGGGTCGGGCGCGTCGGAGGGGAGGTGGCCAAGCGCCTGAAGGCGTTCAACATGACCATAGTCGGATACGACCCGTTCCTTCCCAAGGAAGTGGCGGACAGCATAGGCGTGCGCCTTACGACGCTGGAGGAGGTCCTGAAGATATCGGACTTCATGACCATACACACCCCGTTGCTACCTGACACGAGGAATATGATCTCCACCGCCCAGTTCAACATGATGAAGCCCAACGCCAGGATAGCCAACGTGGCCCGCGGCGGGATCGTCGACGAGGATGCGCTCTACGAGGCGCTCAAGACCAAGAGGATAGCCGGCGCCGCGTTCGACGTATGGTGCGAGGAACCCATATGCCAGGCGGAGCAGAAGCTCCTGGAGCTCGACAACCTTGTGACCACGCCCCACCTGGGCGCCAGCACCGTTGAGGCCCAGGAGAGGGTCTCCACCGAAGTCGCCGAGAATGTCGTGAAATACCTGAAGGAAGGAGTCATCGCCAATGCGATAAACGCACCCCGCGGGAAACTGGATCCGGAGACCGAGGCATACGTGCCCCTGGCCGAGCGCATGGGCGTCCTGGCGCACCAGATTAACGGCAACGTCCCCATCGACGAGCTGGAGATCACGTACTGCGGCGGGCTCGCCTCCAAGCAGACCAAGATGCTGACCATCTACACGGTGATCGGCGTCCTGAAGAACATCATAGGTCCCGGCCAGGCGAATATGATCAACGCCCTGCCCATCGCCAAAGGCAAGGGCATAGCGATCAAGGAATCGTCCACAGACGAGGCCAAAGACTACATGAACGTGATCGAGGTCAAGGTGGTATCGGCGGGAAGGTCCCGCACGATACGCGGAACGGTCTTCGGCGGGCAGCCGAGGCTGGTGGGCATCGACGAATACAGCTTCGAGGTCCCCATGTCCGGCGACATGGTCTACGTGCGCTACGAGGACGCGGCCGGAGTCATAGGCCGCATCGGAACGGCACTGGGAGAGGCAGGCATCAACGTAGCGCAGATGGCCGTCGGAAGGTCCGGAAGATGCGCGATGATGGTCCTGATCCTTGACCAGGACGTCCCGTCAAAGGTGCTGGACAATGTGATTGAAGTGTCCGGGGCGAAGGAAGCGAAATTCATCGACCTCGTGGACAACTGAACAGGGAGGCGAAGGTATGAAAGTAATAATCACGGTCGAAGAGCTCACACAGGCCATAAAGAACGGCATACGCCAGGCGAACAGGGAGATGGAGGAGGCGTACGCCAGCCAGCTTGCGCTACATGTCCTCAATTTCTTCGGCTACTCCGACAGGATAATCGACAACATACTGGAGCCGGAGGACCGCGACACCTTTTACATGCTTGAGGACGCAGGCATCCTGACCACCGAGCGCGAGGAGACCACCCTTTACGACGGAAGGGAGTGGAGGATCCACTACTGGCTCTTCAGGAAGAAGAGGATAGAGGAACTGATCAAGGGCAGCGATGAGGTCGAGGCCGAGGCCAAGGTCGAGGACTCGTTCTACGAGGACCTTCCGGACGAAATCTGGAAGAGGTCCTGAGCCCCCAAACGCTTTTTATCACCATGCGGGTACTCCCGCATGGAACTCTTCCCCTATCCATTCAGAAGCGGACAGCGGGAGTTGGTCGATTTTTTGAGGGAGGCGGCCGTCGCGGGAAGGGCCGCGGTGGTCGAATCCGGCACCGGCACGGGGAAGACCGTGTCGTCCCTGGCAGCTTCCATAGACGCCGCCAGGTCCACCGGTTGCAAGGTCATCTATCTGACCAGGACGAAGTCCCAGCACAGGCAGGTCGTCACCGAATGCGCCCGTATCTCTGAGAGGGTGCCGCTCCTGTGCGTGCCGCTGCAGGGAAGGAAGGCCTCCGCCTGCCCAATGATGGCCGACGATCCTGAACTTTCTGTCGGGACCCCGGAAGAGCTTTCGAAGCTGTGCTCCGAGTACAAGCGCAAGGAGAACGGAATCTGCGCATGCAGGTATTACGACAACATAGGGAAAGCAGACATACCCTCCGTGATCCAGTACATACGCGGGTCGCACCCCACGCAGGAGGAATTCAACCTGTACTGCGAAAAGAGGGACCTTTGCCCCTACGAGCTGATGAAGCACGCCCTGCCGGAGGCCGACGTCATAGTAGCCCCGTACCCGTTCATCTTCATGCCCGCCGTGCTTCGCCACTTCATAGAATGGGTGGGGGCGCCCCTCAGCTCCATGATTGCGGTGGTCGACGAGGCGCACAACCTCCCCGACTATCTTCGCGAGGTGATGACGTCCGAATATAGCCTCAACGCGCTGGCACTTGCCGAGAAAGAGGCCAGGGAATGGGGCGACCCAGAGGTGGCAGAGGGCTTTACCGTCACCGACCTGACCGGAGTGTTCCGAGATATAATCGTCGCGGCCGCAGGCGAATACCTGGTGGAGGAGGACGGACTGGTGCCGCCGTACTTCCTGCAGGACGAGCTGATGGAGCGTCTAGGCGTGAACTCCAGGAACATATCCGCGATGCAGAGGGCGCTGGTGGACATAGGCGAGGCGGTCTCCGAGTCCAAGAGGAAGAGGAGAAAGCTCCCGCGCACCTACATCGGTTCACTGGGCAGGTTTCTTCAGCACTGGTATTCCACAGAGGAGGGATTCTATGTCAGGCTCGTGATCGGCGGCGAAAACACCAAGCTCAAGGTTTACTGCATGGACCCCCGGGAGGCGTCCCGGCCTCTTTCCGAGTTCCACGCGTCCATCCACATGTCGGGAACCCTCGCCCCCCTGGACGAGTATGTAACCGAGCTCGGCCTGGAGGACGCTGATACGCGCATATTCAGGTCGCCATTCGATCCCGGGAACCTGATGGTGGAATACGTAACCGATGTTTCTACCAAATACGACGAAATGTCGGATCCGGAAAACGTCGGAAGAATCGAACGTCATGTCGTGGATCTGATCAGGTGCACCGAACGGAACGCCGCGGTGTTCTTCCCCTCCTACAGGCTGATGGACGCATTTATACGCGACGGGGTTCCCGAACGCATCGGAAGGGATATATTCTATGAGGTGAGGGAAATGAGCCAGACCGACCTGATGGAGGCGGTTGAGGGATTCAGGAACACTCCCCACGGCGTTCTATTCGCCGTTACGGGAGGACGGATAAGCGAAGGGCTGGACTTCCCCGACAAGGATCTGGAGGTCGCGGTGATAATCGGGATACCCTATCCCAGACCGACCGCCAGGCACAAGGCATTCACCCGGTACTGCGAGATCGTGTTCGGGGACGGGTTCGAGCATGCCTCCAAGGTCCCGGCCACGAGAAAGATCAGACAGGCGATCGGGAGGCTTATAAGGTCAGGTGACGACGTGGGCGCCGCGGTGATACTGGACCGCAGGGTCTCGGCCCTGGATGGGATAGATGCCGTGCCGACGGACGACCCGTGTTCGGACATCGTAAGATTTTTCAGGGAAAGGAAACAAAATTAATACGAGGTTAACTTTATGGACTGCATGCCTATCGAGGTAGATGAAGACGTAAAGAAGAAAATCCTGGCCGAAGGCAGGGACTATCGGGTGTGCACCGCGTGCACCGGCCCGGCCTTGGTGCCGATAACCGTCAAGCCCCCGAAGCCCAACGACATCAAGATACAGATAGGGGGCAACATACTGTACATCTCGGCCGTTCAGGCCAGGTACATAAACCGCGTCACCATGTCCATGGTGTACGAGAAGGAAGACGTGGACTACTGCCCGGCGTTCTACTGATCACGAGATCCTTACCGCCGAGTCGGCGGAAGCCGAGACCATGGCGTCGATGTCACAGGAGATGTCGAACGCATTTATTTTGGGGATCTCCGCCTCCGTCACCGGCCCCTTGGGGACTATCGTGCAGCCCACCGCCGGGCGTGTGGATATTTCGTACGTGCCGATGCTTTTGGCAATCTCCTCGATCTCCAGCTTGTCGTAGCCGATGAGCGGCCTGAGCACGGGGAAGTCCAGACCCATGTTCTCTGCGCGTATGTTGCGGAGGGTCTGCGAAGCGACCTGTCCAAGGGAATCCCCCATGACTACGCCGGAACAGCCCAGTCTGACCGCCAGTTCCTTGGCGGTGCGCTGCATGGTGCGCTTGCACATGACGCACTGATATCTTGTTTCGCAGGTCTCGCCGATGCGGGTCTGGCTCGGACCGTGGCTGGCAGAATACAGCGGCATGTCCTGGCCGGTGGCCCGCCTGAGTCTTTCGGCCAGTTCCTTGACGTTCTCCAAGGACCTTCCGTCTTCGTAGGGGGTATTGTCCATGTGAAGGAGCACCATCTCCGCACCGGCCTCGGCCATAACGTATACCGCGACGGGCGAGTCTATGCCGCCGGACATCAATGCGATAAGCCTCAGGTGACGTACCTCCCCGCCTGTACGGGGTCATCGTACTCCCCTTCGTCGACCAGCATCATGTATAGTCCGCCGATTATCTCTTTGAGGTCTTTGACCTCTGCTCTGAGGGCGATGACTTCGGCCTTGAGCGACTCGATATCCTGTCCGTCGTTCATAGTTTGACGTTCCCGTAGTCGTCCGCAAGCTTCCTGGGCATGGAGTACTTGCATTCCGGGCAGTACAGCCCCTTTCCTTTGCGGACCATTTCGGTCTTGCACGTTCCGCACAGGGCGCGGATGACTCCGAGGTGCTCGCCCTTCGTGGTGAGCTGCAGCGACGGCTCTGTGTCCAGGACCATCGCCCTGATGAAATCTCCCTTCCTCAGCTCCTTGCCCACGTCATCCGTGTAGCCCGGCGATATCTTGGACACGTGAAGCGTCGCGTACGTCTCGCCGCCCACCTGTCTCTCGGTGCCGTCCTTGGTCACCACGTCCGCCGTAGCCATGGTGTTCCTTATGTCAGCGACGATCGCGTAAACGATGTCTCCGTACTTCAGGAGGTTGGGGGGGTTCGGCGTGACGACCCTGGCCACGCACTCCTCGTCGTCAAGCACCAGATATCCGATCTGGGACGCGTAGATCTTGCCCTTATCTGCGAAGGTCCCGTCCGACGCAAGATACTCTTCTTCTACCGCTACCTCGTCTCCTGGGAAAACCTCGATCTTATTCTTCATTTCAAATCACCTTATGTTAACAACAGCTATCTCAATGCTGCGCTTCGTCTCTCTGTGGAACTCGAATGAGTGAGGAATATCGTACTTATATACTTTACAAAGGGACGCGTCCCTGCCCCTCTTCCTGCAGTAGCCCGTTACGAAATCCGCTGTTTCCGCTTTGTGAACGGAATAGATGCACTCTGAAAGCTCCATCGCTTTGTCCAGGAACGGGCGGTCGGCGCCGCGGTTCTGACATCCGAAAGGAGGGTTCATGAATATGGTGTCCGCCCCCTCGTCCACGTCCTTCACGTCCGAGACGGAGAACGATGCGGCGACGCCCGAAGAAAGAGCGTTCTCTTCGGAGATGCGGACGGCTTTTTCGGAGATATCGAATCCCATGGACGCGCCTGCGCCCATCAAGGCGGCCGCTATGGCGAAGACCCCGTTCCCGCACCCCAGGTCCAGCACCTTCATGCCCTCCACGTCGCCCCTGCAGTAGGCCCCGAAGACCACGTCCGCGACGACCGCCGCCGGCGTGGGATACTGCTCGAGGGAAGCATCCGGCTCAGGCACCGGCGCAAGCTTTTCCAGTGCGATCTCCAGGTCTTTTTTCTTCATCGTCCCTTGTGATGTGTTCTGCGTTAATATCCTTCGCTCGAATCGCATCTACGATATTCGCGGCCACGTTACGACACACGGCGAGAAGATGTATAGCCATTATAACTGCGAATAGACATTTGTCTAATAATATCAAAAATAATCGACATATAACGGTTAGATTTATATCTGATAAGTGCATACTCGAGTATAGACAGCCCACGCTGCCAAGGAGATCAAAAATGTATACAATAGAAAACTCGAAGTCGACGACCGAAACGACGACCCGTGTGAAGGACGTATGCCCGGTCAGCGGCATGTGCCCGGTCTGTACGGAGGACTGCAATGTCATATGCGAGGTGGCCAAGGGCGCTTTCAGAGGCAGAGAGGTCCTTTACCCGAGCCCGGAGCACTTCGGAAAGAGCACGGCCGCGTCGAACAAGGACTACTTCCTCGACTGGTCGCACTTCCAGATAATGGCCGAGCTGCTGGGCGCAAAGGGAATAGAGCCCAGCTCCGACGTGGCGTTCTTCGAGAATGCGAAGATCAACACCGTCATAGGGTCCAGGGGAAAGAACCCCATCAAGATGGCCCTGCCGTTCCACATCGCAGGCCTGGGATCCACCGCTGTGGCCAAGTCCAACTGGCGCGAGCTGGCGTCCGGTGCGGCGATGTCGGGCGTGTGCGAGGTCATCGGAGAGAACGTCTGCGGAATGGACGGTGACGCCGTATACTCCAACGGAAAGGTCCAGTCCTCCAAGGACCTGGCGTTCCGTGTCAAGTCCTACATGGACTTCTGGGACGGGGAGAACGGACGCATCGTCCTCCAGACCAACGTCGAGGACCAGCGCGGAGGAGTCGACGAGTATGGGCTCTCCAAGCTTGACATCGAGGTAATCGAGAGGAAGTGGGGACAGGGCGCCAAGGCGATCGGCGGGGAGGTCAGGCTGACGACCCTCGAGAGGGCCCTCGAGCTGAAGTCCCGCGGATACATAGTAATGCCCGATCCGGAGGACCCCTCGGTCCAGGAGGCGTTCAAGGCGGGGGTGTTCAAGAGCTTCGAGAGGCACAGCCGCGTGGGATTCCCCGAGCGCAGGTCTTTCCTCGAGGACATAGACAATCTGAGGTCCATGGGAGCCAAGAGCGTGTTCCTCAAGACGGGCGCATACAAGCCCGAAGCCGTGGCATTCACGATGAAGGTCGCTTCCGAGGCGAAGCTGGACCTCGTGACCTTCGACGGGGCCGGAGGAGGAACGGGGATGTCGCCGGTCATGCACATGAACGAGCTGAGCACACCCACCATCTGGCTCTATTCGCAGGTCATGCAGTGCGCCTGGTATCTGAGGAAGAAGGGAAAGTACGTGCCGGACATATCCTTCGCGGGAGGCTTCGTCAACGAGTCCCAGATGTACAAGGCATTCGCCCTTTCGGACATGGGCGACGGGCCCATATGCAAGTCCATCGCCATGGCAAGGGCGCCGATCACGGCGGCCATGAAGGGAAAGCACTTCGCGGAGCTGGCCGCTGAAGGCAAGCTCCCGGCGGGCTTCTCGAAGCAGTACGGGGACAAGCCGGAGACATATATGATATCCGGAAAGAACGTGGCCAAGATGTATCCCGACAAGGAACTGGGCACCGACATCCCCTGGGGAGGGGTCGCCCTCTACACCTACATGCACGACAGGCTCGGAGAGGGCCTGAAGCAGCTGATGGCGGGAACACGCAGGTTCACTCTGGACTCGATCGAGAACGAGGACATAGTAGCCCTCACGAAGATAGCGAACAGGGTGTCAGGGATAGAGACCCTGGAAGACAGGGCTGACCGCGTGATGAGAAAGCTCCTTTGAAAACTTCTTGAAACCCTTTCCGGGCGGGCCGTGACACCGGGGCCCGCCCGATGATATATTTTTGTAGAGCAAGCCCCTTCGGGGAGTGCACACGGTAAATGTTTGCGCCTCTAGCGAGGGGGAATAATACTGGCAGAGATCAAAAGGGCGATCATCAGCGTTTCAGACAAGGACGGAATAGTCGATTTTGCAAAGGAGCTGGCGTCGGCCGGCGTCGAGATAATATCGACCGGCGGGACGTACAGGCTCCTGAAGGACAACGGGGTGGAGGCGGTCGAAGTTTCCGAGCTTACGGGCTTCCCGGAAATGCTGGACGGGCGTGTCAAGACGTTGCACCCGAAGGTGCACGCGGGAATACTGGCACGCAGGGACGCTCCCGCACACATGAAGGCCATCGCGGAGATGGGCATACTGCCGATAGACATGGTGGTCATCAATCTCTATCCTTTCAGGGAGACGGCCCTCAAGAAAGGGATATCCTTCGAGGAGATGGTCGAGAACATAGACATCGGCGGTCCCAGCATGATCAGAGCCGCGGCCAAGAACTACGAGTCGGTAGCGGTCGTCACCGATAAGAGCCAGTATCCTGAAGTTCTCAAGGAGATAAAAGAAAGCGGCCATGTGTCGCAGGGGACCTTGGGGAGGTTGATGGCCGAGGCATTCATCACCACGGCGAACTACGACGCCATGATAGCCAGCAGGATGTACGGCAGGTTCTGTGAAGGATTTCCGTCATCCTTTCCCATTCCCACGGAGAAGGTGGAGGACCTCAGATACGGGGAGAATCCCAACCAGAAGGCCGCATTCTACAAGGACCCGTTCACGGAAGGTACCACGGTGCCTAAGGCGGAGCAGCTCCATGGCAAGCAGCTTTCGTACAACAACATACTGGACCTCGATAAATCTCTGGATATAGCCATGGACTTCGAGAAGCCCACCGCTGTGGTAATGAAGCACACCAATCCCTGCGGACTTGCGTCCGCGGAAACTATTGCGGAGGCCTTCGTGACCGCATACAACGTGGATCCCATGTCGGCATACGGCTGCGTCATAGCCCTGAACAGGGACTGCGACATGGCCACGGCCGAGGAGGTCAAAAAACACTTTGTCGAGGCGATAATCTGTCCTGACTATGCACCCGAGGCCCTCGAGCTCCTTAAGACCAAGAAGAACCTCCGCATTCTCAGGACCGGACTGCCCATAGGCCCCGACCAGAGGCATCGCGAATACAAGATGAAGAAGGTGCAGGGCGGGATGCTGGTGCAGACTGACGAGGACCCCGTCATCGATCCGGAGAAGCTCACTGTGGTGACCAACCGGGCACCCACAGAGGAGGAGGTCCACTCCCTGCTGTTCGCATGGAAACTCGCGAAACATGTAACTTCGAACGCGGTCGTCTACGTGAAGGGAGAGCGCGCCGTCGGAATAGGCGCAGGCCAGATGAGCCGCGTCGACTCAGCCAAGATAGCTTCCATGAAGGCCAACGAGCCTACCCACGGATGTGTCATGGCGTCGGATGCGTTTTTCCCGTTCAGGGACGGTGTGGACACGGCGGCGGAGGCCGGCATAACAGCCATAATACAGCCCGGAGGAAGCATCAGGGACCAGGAGGTCATCGATGCCGCCAACGAGCACAACATCGCCATGGTCTTCACGGGATGCCGCGTTTTCAGACACTGATCCGAAAGTGCCACATGTCGTAAAACAATTTAACCCGATTCAATTTTTACCGCAGTCTTCCGGGTCCAGCGGGATTATCGGTTTGCCTTCCGCTTTCCTTTTCATGTGCCCGCCGGGGCCTCCGCGCTCTATGCGCGCCTTCTCTATGCATTCGGGGTTGTCGCATACGAATGCGGCGTAAACGAAATTGGTCGAAGGTTTTCCGCAGACCTCGCAGGGATAATCGCTGAAGTTTATCGTCATGAAGGGGGTCATTGCGAAACTCAGGTAAAAAACAAGCGTTATCTAAACCGATACCGATACGATGGCATGGAACAGGGGCCCCTGGCTGAAAAGTTCGAACTGGCGAAATGCATACAGTGCAAGAAGTGCACGCGCAACTGCCCATCCGCGAAGCACGGAGGCATAGTGCCCAACGCGGCCGTCCTCGGCGTCCGGGAAGGAAGGTACGACGGGAATCCCTGGACATGCCTGATGTGCCACAGGTGCAGCATGGTATGCCCCAAGGGGATCGATGTCGCGGGACTGGTTATGGCTCTCCGCAACAGGGAGGCCGAGTCGGGGAACATACCGGAAAGGTTCGGCAGGGTCTATGGGAATTTCAGGCAGACAGGAGATACGATGAGCATCACCGGCTCCGTCGACGAAGAGCGCAGAGTACTGGGCCTTGCGAAATTATGCAGGGACCCCGGCTTACCGGGCAAATTGGACACGATGTCGAGGAAGGGGACGCAATGAAGCTCTTTCCCGGATGCACCGTAAGTTCGAGGCTTCCCTTCGTCGAAGCGGCGGTCAGGTACATCGCAGAACGTCTGAACATCGATCTTTCGCCGTCTGGGTGCGGCATGTGTTGTTTCGAGCCCACGGGCCTCAGGTCCGTGGACCCGGATATGTGGAAGTCTGTAGGGAGCATGGTGCACTCCATGAACAAAGGGGAATCGCTGGTCACGTTATGCGAAGGGTGCAATCTGTCCCTGTCGTCGTCGGAGAGGATGCTGAGGACCGAGGAAGGTGCCGATGATGCGGGTGAAAGGCTCTCGAGGGTCGGGATGGAGTTCGGGACCGCAAACGTACGCGGCCTGCTGGAGCTCCTGTACGATAACATCGACGGCATAAGGGAGCTTTCCAAGGTTCCTGCGGCCGGAACGGGAGCGGTGTTCCCGGGCTGTCACGGCGAGTTCGCCTACAGAAGCAGAGGCGGGGATGCGGCCCGGATGATGTCGGAGGTCCTCGATGCCACAGGATGCAGAAATGTTGCAATCAACAAGCCGATGTGCTGCGGCGGAGGGCTGCAGGGGGTGGAGGACGGTATCGCGGCCGGGATACTCCAGGATGCCGTCGGCGAGTTCAGGGATGCGGGTGCGGATTTTGCCGTGGTGTCATGTGTGTTCTGCTTCCGCAGGCTGGACATATCGGCGAAATATCCGGTTATGCACATCTCCGAGGTCGTGGCCCGCTCCATGGGATGGGAGGCAGACACCTCCAGGTACCACCGTACGAAGCTTTAATCCAAGTCCATCGAGAACTGCACCGATGCGGAAGAGTGGGTCAGGGACCCCATAGAGACCATGTCGGCGCATCCTGCGTACTTCGCGACGTTCGACAGGGTTATGTTCCCCGAGGCCTCAACAAGTGCTCTGGGGTTCTTCTTGCGGACTGCGGAGCGGAGCTTCTTTACGTCTGCCGGTTTCATGTTGTCGGCCATTATTATGTCGGCCCCCATCTCTGCCGCGGTCTCGGCATCCTCGATGCTGGAGACCTCGATCTCCACCTTTAGGTTGAAAGGCGCTTTCATTGCCCTTTCCATCGCGCCGCGGACCGATCCGCAGGCCTTGATATGGTTGTCCTTGATAAGTATCATGTCGTCGAGCCCGGACCTGTGCTCCGCCCCGCCTCCGAGCCTGATGGCCTTCTTCTCGTACTTGCGGAAGCCAGGCGTTGTCTTCCTGGTGCCGCAGACCAGGATGTCCGGGTCTTTTTCTCTGAGGGCCTCCACAGCCTCGGAAGTGGCGGTCGCGATGCCGCTCATCCTCATCATGAAGTTGAGAGCGGTGCGTTCGGCGGTAAGAAGCCCTCTGACGGGACCGCTGACCGAGATGACCCTGGTGCCGGCCTTCACGCGGGAACCGTCTTTGACAAGGGCGGCGGCGTCGGCCCCCACTATCGAGAATATGTCGCATGCCTCTTCGAGCCCTGCGACGACAGCATCCTGCTCGCACACTATCGACGCTCTTCCGTTAACGTCCGGCAACAGGTCTGCTGTCGCATCCCCCCTCCCGACGTCCTCCTTCAAAAAACTTTCAAGACCGTTCATTTTCACACTTCCAGTTCGAAATTCTGTCCCAATCCGGGCAGTATAACGTTGTAGTCCTGCAGGTCGGGAAGGAACAGTTCCCTGACCTCCGAGTGCATGAAGACGACGTTTTTGGGGTCGCACTTCTGGATGAAGTCGACTATCTCGCTGTGGCCTGCATGGGCGGAGAAGTCGAACCTCTGCACCTCGCACTCTATCTTGTACGATTCGCCGTCGATGACCATGCTGCCCTGCTCGAGGAGCAATCTTCCGTTCGTATCTTCGGCCTGGTACCCGACTATGAGGATCGCGCTTTTCGGGTCGTTCCTGACGTTGTTCACGTATCCGAGAACGGGTCCGCCGTCCAGCATACCGCCGGTGGTGACGATGACCTGCCCCCTCGACGCGTTGCGCCTCATGTTGGAGTTCTTGACGGTGTTGAAGTTCCTCTTCGCTGCCTTCAGTTTCTTGGGGTCGCGCAGGTATTCGGGATAATCCAGGAACATGCGTGTGACCGAGCGGCCCATGCCGTCGACCCACATTTCATATTTGAGGTCCTTGAGGAGAAGCATGATTTCCTGCGTCCTCCCGATTGCGAAGCAGGGTATGATGCATTTGCCGCCTCTCTCCACCACCTCGCGTACTTTGTTGAGGAACTGGATCTCAGTCTCGCTCCTGGGAGGGTGGTTGCGCCCGCCGTAGGTGCCCTCTATGAAAAGCGTCTCGCAGCCCACGGGCTTCGCACCCGACACGAGCCGCTGGTCCGCGGTGTGTATGTCGCCGCTGTAGAGCGTCGTCGTGTCACCTTCGAAAAGGAACATCGCCGCGCCCGGGATGTGTCCCGCCGAGTAAAGAGTCACATCGGTCCTGCCGATTTCGATCGTATCTCCGAACGTCAACGGAACCACGTTCCTCATTGTGCGGTCGACATCGCTCGCGGTGTATGGCTGAGGATAGTCCTCGGTCTTTGCTATCTTGAGGGAGTCGTTCATGAGGAGCTCCCCGACTTCCGCGGTCACAGGCGTCGTGAAAAGCTCGCAGTTCTGCCTGCCGCAGACGACCGGGACCATCCCGCAGTGATCCAGGTGTGCGTGGGTCAGGAACACGTGGTCGACATGGGGGGTGGGCATAGGATATTCGGGTGGCTTCGAAGGGCTCATGCCGTATTCGATCAGGATCGTCTTCTTTGGCCCTTCCATTGTGAGCCCCATGCGGCCGACTATATCTGCACCGCCCAAGAATTGATATTTTACTTTCATTGTCATTCTCCTTGTTATTTTGCCATAGGCTGAAAAGAAGGGGCTGAAGGCCCCTCCTTTGACTGTGAATCGGATCGGGCATAGCCCGTCTCGAACTGGCTATCCCATCGCTGTATATTTAGTTTCCTTATATCTCGGGCGACATGCCACGTGAGCGCTAAAAATTAATGTGCCACAAGTTAAAATATTGGATAATGCATTACAACATTCATGGGATACACTCGAAGCAGCGCTAGCTGTTTTGGGTTCTTCGGAATCCTTGCGGTAACGGTTTACGCGGTTTCTTTTTTAGTGGCATCAGACCACATCGGCACATGGACGGCGGGGACAAGTCCCACTTCCGAGCTTTTGGCCGAAGACATATACAGGGTAGGTCTCGTGTCGGCGGGGGTTCTGGGTGCGATATTCGGACTGGGTTTCGCGGCGCACCGTCAGGGGCCCGCCAACCTGGCCGGTTGCGTGCTGTCCGTCTTCGCGGGCATCACGCTTGCCGTCATGGGATTCGAGGGAGCGGGTGTCGGGGAGGATTTCTTTTGGGTCTTTGCGTCCCTGATAGCCCTGGCGGCTTTGGCGGACGTGTTCGCAAGATTGGCGGGCGGGGAGTATCTCCCGTCCGTGATATCCGCGGTCATGGCATTCCTCATTGTCGCTGCCTACTGTTTTGAAATACTATACGGTTTGGGATTCGTCGTGGCATCGGTGGTCTGGGTTTTGTCTGCCTCGGTCGTCATGTTGGTAGGTGGCCCAGGGCAGGAGGCCGGTGATGCGAAGAGTACGGGCGAGGACGCCGGTCAGGAAGACGGAACGCCGGAGAGACCCGGGACGACGTCCGGTCCGAACGACGGGACGCTCTTTGCATCTCCGCCCGGGTCTGTGATACATGAGTATGCCCCTGAGGTCTCGGCCTCCCAGCCGGGGGACCGGTCGGAAAGGACAGGCGAAACCTTTCCGGTCGGGCATTGGGATGTGGGGCGGATGGCGGGAACGGCTTTACAGGCAGAGGTCCCGGACCTGAGCGACACTTATACCGACAACTCGCCCGAGGCCCTCGTCAGGAGGGCGGCCTTCAACAGGGGGCTCAGATGCAGGAAGAATTACGGAGAACATGGGATCCAGATTGCTTTCGTGGCATCCAGGGTGGCTGTTTTCGTTCAGCCGGAGGGCTGCGATGATTCCCTCGATGACAGGCTCAGGTCCGAGGGATGGACCGTCCTCAGATACAGCGAGGAAAGCATCGTCGACGGATCGGTTCAGGGCGAGGAGATACTTGCAACCGTCAGAAAGGCCGAAAAACAGAGAGCCAGATACAGGGGGAAGTCCGCCAGCTGATACGGTTTTCTCTGTGGTTCGGACCCAAAGTTATTAAATGCAGAATGGATAAGGGAAATCGGGATGCAAGCTACCAGTGGGGTTTTGTCGGCCAAGGATACCGGCGGCGCGGCCAGCAATTCGCCGTATAGCATGGTCAAATCTGTGGCCGGAGGTTTTGCTCTAGCTGCGGTGCTGTGGTGGATCCCTTTCATCGGCCCTGCGATAGCTGGCTACTACGCCGGACGCAGATCCGGTTCTTTCATAAAGGGAGCGATATCGTCATCGATAGGAGGAGGCAGCCTCATGCTGGCTGTAATGGCCATTACTTATTACCTTCTCGGCCCTGCGGGTTTTCCGAACACGGCTGTGGATGCGGCAGCCGGCACATTGACCGGAATATACTCGAGGGCCGGGATTTACCTCGAATTCTTTTTCAACCCCGGGACCGCGGAACCGTCCCTGACGCCCCTGGGCATCATGGCGGCTTTCGGTTGCATAGGGGGGTCTCTTTCCGGGCTGTACCGTCGCGAAGCAACTTCGCTGATAGTTTCGGGCGCGGTATATTCGGCGATAAGGCCGATGGCAAGGTCCGTGGAGCTTTATGAGAAGGGTAAGAAGCTGGGGTTTGAGTCCTACAACGACTGCGAATCCGTAAGGAATTCGGCGGTAAACGCCGTATCGGATACCAGGCAGCGCAACGCCGCCGTGCCCATGAAGAAGAAAGCGGTCACCACGACTATCCAGGCCGTTACGACGACTGTGGGCGAAGGGACCACCCCCACATCTTCATCGTCCGAAAAGAGCCAGAGTCCGTTTTCAGATATTCTCAGGCGCTCCGAGGTCCGTAACAACGGCAGAGAAGGCGCGCAGAAGAAATGAGTGAAGATCCCGTTCGTGCGCGTGATAACTTATTAATATCGTCATCCGATGGGGATATCAGTGATAGCTTGTTTTGTTCTCAGTGCGGGTCTTTGATGTTCCCCAACGACGGAAAGTACGTCTGCAGTTCATGCGGCGAAGAAAAGGAAATCGGAAAGTCGCATGTGATAGTCACTGGCTCCAACGATAAGGAAACGACCGTGATAAAGGAGAATGTGGCGACACTTCCCAAGACCCGCATAGCGTGTCCTCTCTGCGCCCATACGGAGGCATACTTCGTCATAAGGCAGACCCGTGCCGCCGATGAACCCGAAACCAGGATATACCGTTGTTGCAAATGCAATCATTCCTGGAGAGAATATTGAGCAAGCCAGAAGGTGAAACAATGTTCAAGGCAGAGATAAGGTCCGACACGATGAAGGGGCTCGTCAACATAGTCTCCACGCTCATTGACGAGGTTAAATTCACCGTGGATCCGGAGGGAATGAGCCTGAAGGCCGTCGACCCCGCCCATGTCGCAATGATAGAGTTGCGCGTGGAGGCGGGCGCGTTCGAATCGTACGCGGCCGACGAGACGGAGATAGGACTCGACCTCGACAAGGTGAAGAGCGTGCTCAAACTGGCATCGTCAGGCGATATCATCACGATCGAGCAGGACGACGACCACGGCAAACTGGTGTTCAAGGTCGGGAACATCACCCGCCGCATGCATCTGGTGGACACATCGGGGATGAACGACCCGAAGGTCCCGCAGCTTTCCCTCTCCGCCAAGGTGAGGATCGCAGTGGACGAGCTACAGCAGGGCATCCGCGCATCCGAGACCATATCGGATCACATAGCCCTCACGGTCAGCCCCGAAGGGTTCGAACTCTCCTGCGAAGGCGACACGGATTCCGCAAGCCTCGTGGTACCGAAAGAGAAGCTGGAAAGACTCGAAGCCGAAGGCACGTACTGCAGTCTCTTTCCCCTCGATTACTTCGCGAACCTCGTCAAGGCGATTCCCGCAGGCACGGTCGTGAACATCGAGCTCGACAAAGACTACCCTATAAACATAAGGTTCGAGATTGCGGAAGGAAAAGGCAGAGTGGATTACCTCTTGGCTCCGAGGATAGAGAGCGACTGATCTCGGTGATACGGTTGGCAAAAAGCGAAACGGAGCTGAAGGAGATTGCAAACAGGCTCAGGCTCCGTGTCATAGAGATGACGTCCGAGGCCGGGTCGGGGCATCCCGGAGGCTCCCTGTCGTCCGCCGACCTTATGGCCGTGCTTTATTTCAGGGTCATGAACCATCGCCCTTCCAATCCCTCATGGGACGGACGGGACAGGTTCATTCTTTCCAAAGGGCATGTCGCGCCAATCCTCTACGCGTCGCTGGCCGAGTCCGGGTACTTCCCGGTCGAGGAGCTGAAGACCCTCAGGAAGATGAACAGCAGATTGCAGGGCCACCCGGTCCGCGGGAAGGTGCCCGGCGTCGAAATGTCCACGGGGTCCCTCGGGCAGGGCCTCAGCATGGCCTGCGGATTTGCGCTGGCCGCCAAGATGGACGGCAAGAGGCACAGGGTTTACTGTCTACTCGGCGACGGCGAGCTGCAGAGCGGCATGAACTGGGAGTCGGCGATGTTCGCATCCCAATACAAACTCAACAATCTGGTGGCCTTCGTTGATCGCAACCGCCTACAGATATCCGGATGTACCGAGGAAGTGATGGGCCTGGAGCCGCTCCAACGCAAATGGGAGGCCTTCGGATGGAGGGTCATCACCGTGGACGGCCACAACATCAGAAGGTTGATCGAAGCCTGCACATGGGCCAAGAGAGCCCGGGCGAGGCCGACGGTCATCATAATGAACACCGTGAAAGGCAAAGGGGTCTCTTTCATGGAGAACAACGTTACATTCCACGGCAGGAGCTGCAATTCCGAGGAGAAGGCCTGCGCAGAGAACGAACTGGAAGAAGCGATGAGGTTCTGCAGATGAGCCAAATGTTAGCGCAGCGCGACTACTACGGAAAGGCTCTCAAAACCCTTGCAAAACGCGAAGACATCATAGTACTGGATGCGGACCTTGCCGGCTCCACCAAAACATCGGATTTCAAAAAGGTCTGCCCCGAAAGGTTCGTGGAGGTGGGCATAGCCGAGCAGAACATGATCGGGATATCTTCCGGGCTCGCCGCCGAAGGAAAGACAGTTTTCGCATCCACTTTCGGCGTGTTCGCAACGGGAAGATGCTGGGAGCAGGTCAGGCTATGCGTGGCCTACCCTGAGCTCAACGTCAAGATCGTCGCGACCCATTGCGGGATCAGCGTTGGCGAGGACGGAGCGACGCATCAGGCGCTGGAGGACATATCGCTGATGCGCACCATGCCGAACATGACCGTCGTATCTCCCGCCGATGCTTACGAGACTTACGCGGCCACGATCGCAATAGCAGATCACAACGGCCCCGTCTACATGAGGATGGGACGTTCGCCGGTGCCCATTGTCAGCGAAGAGGGCGATAAATTCATCATAGGCAAGGCCAAGGCGCTCCGGGAAGGAAAGGATGTCACACTGTTCGGAACCGGGCAGATGGTGTTCAACTGCATCGAGGCCGCGGAGGAACTGGAAAAAGAGGGCGTGTCCGCGGAAGTCGTCAACGTTTCGACGATAAAGCCCCTCGACAGGGAGACTGTCCTTGCATCGGTCTCAAAGACGGGATGCGCGGTTACCGCGGAGGAGCATAGCATAATAGGCGGGCTCGGGTCCGCCATATCGGAGCTTCTGTCAGAAGAGCTGCCGTCACCCGTCTTCAGGATAGGTACCGGCGATATCTTCGGCGAGTCGGGGTCGCCCGCCGAGCTGTTCGTGAAATACGGGCTCACATCGGGCGATATAGCGGAAGCCGCCCGAAAAGCAATGAAGAAGAAGAGATGATGACATGAAGATATTCATAGACACCGCAAATCTGGACATGATAAAGGAGATCAACAGCTGGGGCATCCTCGACGGAGTCACAACGAACCCCAGTCTCATCGCCAAGGAGGGCACGGATGTAAGGACGAGGGTAAGGGAGATCGCGAAGATAGTCGACGGCCCAATATCCGCCGAGGCGATGTCCCCGAAATGGGAGGACATGGTCGAAGAGGGAAGGGAGCTTTCCAAGATACACAGGAACATCAACGTCAAGCTCCCGATGTGCATCGACTCCCTGAAGGCTACCAAGGTCCTCTCCTCCGAGGGCATCGATGTCAACATGACGCTGATATTCTCGCCCCAGCAGGCGCTGATGGCCGCCAAGGCCGGAGCGAAATACGTATCCCCATTCATCGGCCGTCTGGACGACATGGGGATGTACGGTACCGACCTCCTCGACCAGATATGCGGAGTTTTTGATAACTACGGATACGACACCGAGGTCATAGCCGCCAGCATAAGGAGCCCCGTCCACGTTCTGGACGCAGCCCTTGCCGGATGCGACATCGCGACGATCCCCTACGACATCCTTCTTAAGATGGTCGCCCACCCGAAGACGGACGAAGGCATAGCCAAGTTCATCTCCGATTACGAGAAGACCAAGAAGAGATGATCATGCGAGACGCCGTCATCATCGGCGGCGGACCGGCGGGCAGCAAGGCCGCTGAGCTGCTGGCCAGGGACCGCGACGTACTCGTCCTCGAGGAGCACCGCGAGTCCGGCCTGCCCGTCGAATGCGCCGGGCTGGTGACCGACGACGTCATAGCGCTTTCCGGAGTGCGCCCCGATATCCTGAACAGGCTCTACGGAGCCAATGTATTTTTTCCGGGAGGAGGCGAGCTGTCCGTCAGGTCTTCTTGGCCGAAGGCCAATTTGATAGACCGTGCCGACCTGGACCGCAGGATGGCATGGAGGGCGGCGGACTCTGGGGCCGAATACAGATACTGCGAACGCTACATCGGACATACGGCGGCCGGTCACGTAACGGTAAGATCGACGGGAGGCGAGACGGAATGCTCCCTTCTGATAGGGGCGGACGGGCACTCTTCGGCGACGGCGATGTCGCTGGGCGCCGGCAACGGCCCCAGGGAATACGTCCGCGGGTTCCAGATGGACCTGCGTAAGAAATACGAAGAACAGGATATGATCAACATTCGGCTGGGATCGGAGGTTGCCCCCGGGTTCTTCTCGTGGGAGATCCCGTTCGGAGACAATGTCCGCGTCGGTCTGTGCGCATCATGGTCCGCCGGACCCCCCGCGGCATACATGAAGGCACTTCTGAAGAAGGCCAGTCTGGAAAACGCCGAGGTCATCAGGAAGTATTCGGGCAAGATACCTCTGGGAGGTCGGCCGAAGACGTACGGGGAGCGCATAATGCTCGTAGGAGATGCCGCAGGCCAGGTAAAACCGATATCGGGAGGGGGGCTTTATCCCGCTTTCAAGTCTGCGGACGCGTTGAAGGAGACTGCGGAATCATCATTCGTCTCGGGAGACTTCTCGGAGAAGGCGCTGTCCGTATACGAGAAAAAGTGGAAGGCCGCGGCAGGAAGGGAGATGCGCAACGGCTACAGGCTCAGGAAGGCATATCTGAAATTGAAGGACTGGGACCTGGACAGGGCTTTTAGCATCGCTTCGCGTGAGTCGATTCGCAGTGTCCTGGACGAAATAAACCTGGACAGGCCCAGCTCGGTGGTGTCCCATATGAGGAAAAGGGACATCGCTAGCCTCCTGCCGGTCTTGATGAGGGCGTTACTGTGAAAAAGGTCATCGCCGCAATGGTTCCGGAGGATTCCGCACACTCGGTGATTCCCGAGCTTATTTCCCGAGGAATCGCGGACAGGACCGCGAAGATATCAAGGAAAGGAGGATGCAAGCTCGTCCCGATTGTCCATGAAAAGATCGCGGAGGCCGGGGAGAGGTTCGAGCTCTGCGAGACGATGGCGCACTCGATCGAGAGGATGAAGCCCCAGGAAAGGATAATTCTGGGCCTGGCACATCTTCCGGACAGTGTCAGGGCGGCTCTGCCGTCAAAATGGGAGTTCGTCGGCGATGTCGCCGTGATCAGGCTGCCCGAAGCATGCGAGGAATATAAAGAGGACATCGGGAAGGTTTACGCCGGCGTTCTCGGTGTGAAGACGGTATGCGCCGACGTATCCGGAATATCCGGTGAATTCAGAAGACCCAGCACCGAGATAATCTACGGCACGGAGCCCGAGTCGGTCAGGCTGGAGAACGGCATCCTGTATGATTTCGACGTCACCCGGGTGATGTTTGCCTCCGGGAACACGGAAGAGAGGATGAGGATGCGGAGCACGGATTGCAGCGGCGAAACAGTAGTAGACATGTTCGCGGGCATAGGCTACTTTACCCTTCCGATAGCAAAATTCTCAGGTGCCAGGAGGGTTTTTGCATGCGAGAAGAATCCCGAATCCTATGGTTTTCTTCTCAAGAACATAAGGCTGAACGGCGTCGTGGGAAAAGTAATTCCCATGCTGGGAGACAATCGCAGCATCCCTGGATCCGGGTTCGCGGACAGGATATTGATGGGGTACGTCCAAACGACCTCCCGGTTCCTTCCGAAGGCCATATCGATGATACGTCCGGGGGGCACAATCCATTATCACGACACGTTCCCCCCCGGGGAGCAGGAACGGAGGATAAACGAAATATTCTCCGAAGCATGCGACGGCTTCGAGGTGCTGGGTATACGTGAGGTAAAGTCCTTCGCGCCCTCAGTCTCCCACTATGTCGCCGACGTGAGGATATCAGACAGATTCGCCTGAACTGCATGCGGTGAGCATGGTGTTCATGTTGCTGGCATATTTCGAGGGCTCGGAGTCAATCAGAGCCTTGGCGAAAGGTATCAGAAATTCCATGTAGTCGATCTCCTCCTTTGAAAGCTTGAAGGGGTATTTCGCCGACCCGTCGCAGGCGGCGAGGAAAGAAGCCGAGATGGACCTGGATTTGCTGTCTTTGGCGAAACTGCGCTCAAGGGACGAAAGCACCATCTGGGCGCCTCCGACTTTCGCGGACTTTGCGAGCCTGTCGCACATCTGGGTTATAGGTCCGGCCCTGTCGAATGCAGGAAGCGAACCCATCACGTCCGCCAGTGCGAACTTTTTACGGGCATCTGCCAACGCGTCCGCGGGAACGCATTTAGAGACATCGCCCATGGATTCTGCCGTTTCTTTGGACGTGGAAAGCTCGATTATCCTCTTGTAGTTGGACTCCCAAACCGCAGAAAGGGCCTCGTTGAGCCTTTCTGTCCTTATGACAACAGGCGTCGGTACATTCTCGAGGAAACGTCTCAGCGAATCCCTGTCCTCTTCCGATCCCCTGAGGGAAGCGAGGAAGGAACCGAGGTCAGAACCGTAGTTCTTTGTTCCGACGATGTAGGTTGCCGTGTTCCTGTTTTTGAGGTCGCCCGCTTTGGTCCTCATGACAGAGGAAACCAGGGATTTGTCGGTCATCGCCCCACCGGCATATTTTTTCAGAGTGTCGCCTTCGATCCTAACCCTCCCGTCGTCCCCCTCCCCGCGGTACTTGTGGGATATGTAGACCTCCATGTCGTCCAGGGGGTCGATGGCGGCTATGCGCGAGATCAGATATTGGAGGGACGAGACATCCTTTGCGCAGTCTGAGCATACCCGTATTTGCTGACCGAGGGATCTTATCTCTATTTCTAACGCGGCCAGGGCGTCGTGTCCGCAGTCCAGGGCGTCGTCCGCGAACTCATAGGGGGTCTCCCAGAATGTGTCGCAGAGATAATCTCCGGGCATTTTCGGACTGTCCGAGCAGACGACATTCTCTCCGAAGGAGTACAGGTGCAGGCGGTTCTTCTTGATCATCGTGTTGTAGAGGAGCAGCCTGATCCGGGGGTCGTTGTAGTACTGGCAGCCGATGAGCTTGTCCGCCCCAACGGTCCCCCTCACAGCGTACGATATCTTCTCGTCGCCCAGCTTGGCGGTGGCCAGCAGGGGAGCCGTCCCGGCGGCGGCCAAGGATATGGTCCCAGCATAGGCGCGGACGATGTCGTCGCTGCCTTTGGTCGCATCCCTGAGCAGCGCTTCGGGATTGCCGGCATGCTTGGCCACGGCTTCTATGTCCCTGAAGGTCTTATCGAAATGGCATTTGCGGCAGTTACCGGCGCACATGGGCCTGAGAATTCCTGGGTTTGCCGCCAGTTCGGCGGAGCGGTCCAAAAGCTCCTCCTCCAGCCGTTTCGAGGCATGCTTCACTCCCCTCATCCTGATGCGCTTCTTGCCTGCCATGCTGGCGCATAACGTCGTACAGGCTAATAACATTAATGCGGGCCATGAACAGTACAAATATTCCGAAAGGGATTATGCGTCGTGGACGCGTTCGAGCAGCATAAGCGTGCGACCAGAGAGCTTCTGGCGAAGCCTCCGTTCGGCTACAGGAACATTTCGGAGGAGGACATCGGGCTTTTCGCCTCGGCACTGGTCCACGACAGTTATTCGAACGAGGCGGGCGGCATACGGAACAACGAGCGCCTGGAGTTCCTGGGCGACGCGGTCCTTGAGTTCGTGGCCTGCGAGCACATCTACCGGAACACCGACATGACCGAGGGCGGGATGACGGGTATGAAGCAGGACATAGTCCGCAACCGCAGCATATCGGATGCCGTTCTGGCGTACGGCATAGGCCTGGACGATGCGCTGCTGGTCGGCGGCGGCCACGTGGACCCGGCAACAAAGAGGCCGGTTGTCAACGAGAACATGAGGGCCGATGCGTTCGAAGCCATTCTGGCCGCAGTCTATCTGGTGTACGGGATGGACGACGTCCGGAGGATAGTCAGAAATGTCCTGGTCGCACGTTAGGCACGTATTTAATGGGGAATGTCCATCATCAAACGTGGCAGAAATTATCGAAAAAACAGCTGAATCCATCAGGAACATGACAATCCGCGGCGCCGGCAGGATAGCCCGTGCCGGTGCTTCGGCGATGGGAGATTTTGCTGCGGGTTACAACGGAACCTCGCTGGAGGATTTCCGCCGTGATATCAAGAAGGGCGCCGCGGTCCTAACGGCGTCCCGACCCACCGCCGTTTCTCTCTGGAACGGGGTAAGGGCGACGATGAGGGGGCTGTCGTTCGTATCGACCCTGCAGGAGGCCAAGGACTTAGTGGTATCCAATTCGGAGGAATTCATAGAGATATCATCCAGGGCGGCGGAGACTATAGCCAAGATCGGCGCCAACCGCATAAAATCGGGCGACGTGATAATGACCCACTGCAACAGCAGCGCAGCCACCGGGGTCATCAAGGAAGCCCACCGCCAGGGCAAAGACATCAAGGTGTACGCCACGGAATCCCGCCCATGGAGGCAGGGAATCCTGACTGTCAACGAGCTGGCCGAGGCGGGGATCGACACCACGCTGATCATTGACAGCGCCGTGCGTACGGTCATGAAAGGGGTTGACAAGGTCTTCGTGGGCGCGGATACGGTAACATCCCACGGCGCCCTGATCAACAAGGTCGGGACATCCCAGCTGGCCTTGGCAGCGCACGAGGCAAGGGTGCAGTTCTATGTGTGCAGCGAGACGTACAAGTTCTCTTCCGCGACGATATTCGGGGACATGGTCACCATCGAGGAGCGGAGCATAGAGGAGATAGTGAAGAAGGGCGAGGTCCCTGATTCAGTCAAGATATTCAACCCCGTGTTCGACAGCACGCCTGCCGCCTACATCGATGCGATAATAACCGACGTCGGGATGATCCATCCCGGTTCGGTATACGATGTCATGGTGAGGCAGCTGGGCGACAGTTTTCTCGAGGAGTGAAAGAAGTGTCAGGATTTTCATACATGCATCTGGGAGAGGAGGCGGACCCGGCCACCGATGTGGTCTGTAAATATCGTGTAAAGACCGACCTGCCGATCGAGAAGGCCGCCGAAGCTATAGCGGCGGAGCAGTCCACGGGAACCTGGACGGGCATATCCACACTTACCGAGAGCACTCTCAAGAACTACGGCGCCAGAGTGCTGGCCATCGAAGGCGACCTTGTGACGATAGCGTTCCCGGACGTCGACTTCAGCATAGAGGTGGGCGGCATACCCCAGATCCTCAGCGTGGTGTCGGGGAACCTTTACGGCCTCGAGGCCCTGAAGGCCGTCAGATTCGAGGACGTCCAGTTCCCGAGGAGCATTACTTCTATGTACAGAGGGCCGAGGTTCGGCGCCGACGGCCTCAGGAAGATCCTGGGGCGCCCCGAGAAACCCCTCATCGGGACCATAGTCAAACCCAAGATAGGGCTTTCTCCCAGGGAGACTGCCGACTATGTTTACGAGGCGGGGGCGGGAGGTCTCACCAACAGCAAGGACGACGAGACCCTCGTCGACCAGAAATTCTGCCCGATGCAGGACCGCACCGTCGCAGTGGCCGAATCCCTAGACAGGCTAGCGGGAGAAGGCCACAGGATGATCCATGCGATCAACATCAGCACGAACGGCGACAAGATACTGGAAGTGGCCGACAGGGCGCAGAGCTGGGGTGCCAAACAGCTGATGGTGGATGTGATAACATGCGGCTTCGGTGCGGTCCAGGCTTTGGCCGAGGATCCGTCGGTGAAGGTGCCCGTGCACGTGCACCGGACGATGCACGGGGCTATGACAAAAAATCCGGAGCACGGCATAGCCATGCTGCCGATGGTGAAGTTGATAAGGATGTGCGGCGGGGATGCTCTGCACATAGGTACGCTAGGGGCCGGCAAGATGTCCGGCGACGTCAAAGGGGACCACGACAACCTCGATGCGTGCCTGGATCCCTCGTCGCCCTACAGAACGGTGATGCCCGTATGCTCCGGAGGGGTCTATCCTGGAATGCTGGAGACGATGGTCCGCGTATCGGGCCTCAACGTTCAGATACAGGCGGGAGGGGGCGTTGCGGGACACCCCGGAGGGGTAAGGAGCGGCGCGATGGCAATGTCCCAGGCGGTCAACGCCATATACAACAAGGTGCCGCTCAAAGTGTATGCGGAAAGCCACAGGGAACTGGCCCAGGCGCTGGAGAAATGGGGGCTCAAAGAATGAAACTGAAAGTGAAGTATTTCGATGTGGATGCGTCCGAGCCGACGGTCCTGATGCATGACGACGACTGCGAGGAGATCGGGGTCCAGGAGAACGACCGCGTTAGGCTGGAGGCGAAAGGAACCGCCACGGCCCTGGTCAGCAGGACGGACACCCTGGTAGAGCGCGGCACCATAATGGTCCCGGCGAAGACGATGGCCGCGACGGGGGCCAAAGAAGGCTCTCTTATCTCAGTCGAGTTCGCCCCCGTGCCCGAGTCGGTCCGGAGCATACGCAAGAAAATGGACGGAGAGGCGATATCCAAGGATGAGATTTTCGGCATCGTACGCGACATTCTGGACACGAAGCTGTCCAAGATCGAGATATCCGCCTGGCTCACATCGTTGTACATCAACGGGATGTGTATCGAAGAGATAGCGGACTTCGCCACCGCCATGGTAGACACGGGGGAGAGAATAGTCTTCGACAGAAAGCCTGTCTATGACTTCCACAGCATGGGCGGCGTCCCGGGCAACAAGGTCACTCCCATAGTGGTATCGATAGTCGCCGCCGCGGGGCTCATGCTCCCCAAGACGTCGTCCCGTGCCATCAGCAGCGCGTGCGGGACCTCCGATTTCGTCGAAACGTTCTGCGACGTTGCGCTTTCCGCCGAGAGGCTTAAGGATGTGGCCGAGACCACCGGGGGCGCTCTCGCCTGGGGCGGAGCCATAAACCTGGCGCCCGTGGACGACCTGGTGATAAAAATAGAGCATCCGCTCGGCATCAACCCCCGCGCCCAGATGTTGGCTTCGATACTTAGCAAGAAACTCGCCATCGGTGCGGAGTACCTGCTGATCGATATTCCGATGGGCGTCGGGACCAAGGTCCCGAACATAGAGTCCGCCCGTGCGTACGCCAGGGACTTTATGGATCTGGGGGACAAGCTGGGAATGCATATTGAGTGCGCGATAACCTATGCCGACCAGCCGATCGGAAGCGCAGTGGGGCCAAACCTCGAGGCAAGGGAATGCATCCGCATACTGGAGGGCAGCGGACATCCTGCGAGCGTCGTCGAGAAGGCATGCGAGCTGGCAGGTATAATTCTGGAGATGGGCGGGATATCCAACGGCAGCGTCAAGGCCAGGGAGATACTCAACTCAGGCGCGGCGCTGAGGAAGTTCAGAGAGATCGTGGAGGCACAGGGAGGCAACCGCGATGTCAAGTCTGAAGACCTGAAGCCCGGACAATTCATGGCGGAGATCAGGTCCCCCAAGAGCGGATACGTGCACGGCATAAAGAACAAGGACATAGTGGCCGTCGCCAAGGCCGCCGGTTCCCCCAACGATAAGGGTGCGGGCATCCTTCTGTTACGCAAGAAGGGACAGAGAGTCGAGTCCGGAGAGGTCATGATGGAGATCTACGCCGAGAACGAGGCCAAACTGCAACGGGCAATGGACCTCGCGGAAAGATACCAGCCGGTGGACATACAGGGTATACTGATCAGACACGTTTCGGCTCCGAATGTAAAATGATGATATGAGGTCCTTTTGCTTCACAGTCGATGTCGACAGGGATGCCAACATCCCCGTACCGGGAATGAGCCAGGCGGGCTCGTACGACAGGGGGCTCGGGACCTCCCCCAGGTTCAGGTAGTCGGGCGAAGGAATAGGTACACTGACCGGAATGCTCGACGAGATGGGCGTGAAGGCCACATATTTCGCCGAGGCCAGGACTCTTTCCAACATAGGGGCCCAACATCTAGCGGGTCGTGAGGTGGGCATACACGGCTTCGATCACGAGGACTTCACCGACATATTCCCTCCGGGAGGAAAAAAAGAGGTGCTTAGGAGGGCATGCGAAGCCGTCGAGGACCTCACGGGAAAAAGACCCAGATGTTCCAGGATGCCGTATATGAAGATCTCGGAAGACATACCGCCGATACTTTCGGAAATCGGGATAAGGTACGACTCTTCAAAGTATCAGGACATGGAAAAAGAGATCCTGCCCTATGTTCTTGGCGGGGTCGTGGAGGTGCCAGTGCCCGTAGCCAGGGATGCTTCGGGCAAGAAGATAGTAGGGTACCTGTGGCCGATGCACGAGGGTAAACGCCCTCCCGGAGACTATGTGGAGATGGCCTCACGCATGGAAAACGGTATCTTTATACTCGCAACCCACAGCTGGCACATGTCTGAGCGCATAGACGGCGGATACATTACGGAGCAGGATGCGAAAGCAAACGAAAACAACGTCCGCGAGGTGATCGCGGATATATTGGACATGGGCTTCAAGGCCGAGACGCTGCCCGATGCGGCGGAGCGTTTCGGCGTGCGCTAAAGTAATAAATATAAAGCGCGGTTCGCTCACGGTATCATGACCGCCGATTTAATTCTTGGCAAGGAAATATCCCAGCAGATATATGGAGAGCTCGATGCCAGAATAGATAGGCTCAAAAAGAACGGGATAACTCCGGGCCTTGCGGTCGTGCTTGTCGGGGACGACCCGGCGTCGCAGACGTACGTGCGCATGAAAGGAAAGATGTGCCAGGAGCTGGGCATGCACTCGGACACCATAATCATGCCCGATACCACGACCCAGGAGGAGCTTCTTGCGAGGGTCCACGAGCTCAACGAAAATCCCGACATCCACGGATTCCTCATCCAGTTGCCTTTGCCCAGGCACATCGACGAGCAGGCAGTCATCGACGCCATCGATCCGTCGAAGGACGTGGACTGTTTCCACCCGTTCAATGTCGGGAGGATGCTGATAGGGGAGCCCGAATTCCTTCCAGCGACCCCTGCCGGAGTTCAGCAACTTCTCATCCGTTCGGGTGTCAAGACGGAAGGGAAGCACGTGGTGGTGGTCGGAAGGAGCAACATAGTGGGAAAGCCTATGGCGGCGATGATGGTACAGAAGGCCAGAGGCGCCAATTCCACCGTGACGGTGGTCCACTCCAGGACCGAAGACATAGGTTCAATAACGCGCCAGGCGGACATACTTATAGTGGCCATAGGAAAAGCGGGCTTCATAACCCCCGGCATGGTCAAAGAGGGGGCTGTCGTCATAGACGTGGGTACCAACCACGTGCCCGACCCTACGGCCAAGAAAGGTACGCGTCTGGTCGGGGATGTGGACGAGAATGTGAAAGAGAAGGCATCGGCAATGACTCCCGTACCGGGTGGCGTCGGTCCGATGACGATTTGTATGCTCATGTCCAACACCGTCCATGCGGCGGAGAGGGCTTACGAGAGGAAGTGCAGTCAATGATACATGAGTGTGAAGAACACGGTTATTTCCGTGGCGAGGAATGCCCGCTTTGCGGCGAGGAAGGTAAGTTCATAATGAGCGACTACGAGGTTGAAAAACTCGGAAGGAGCATGGCGGCCATCCTCAGGCACGGCAACGGGGACCCTGATATGGATAAGCAGGGTTTCGTGGACATACGCGATATAGTCTCGATGGTGAAAGGAAGGGACCAGAACAGATGGAGATGGCTCAGGCCCCACCACATAGAGGCGTTGGTCGAGACTGACCCCAAGGGAAGGTACCAGATATCCGGGGCCGATGTGAGGGCGACCTACGGCCACACGATAAAACTGGATCTCAACCTTCCGACCGACAATGTCCCGGAGGAGCTTTACTATCCTGCCACGGACGAGGAGGCGGAGCTGATTCTGGAAGCGGGCCTAATGCCAACGGACCGTGCGATGGTGCACCTGTCCCTGACATACGACGATGCAGTTACGGCCGGGTCTGTCCGCAGCGAGGACCCGGTGATCATAGCGGTAGACACATATGCCTGTTCCGAGGCGGGATTCCCAGTGGGGAAGGCGGCAAAGACGGTGTTCCTGTGCGAAAAGGTCCCTGCGGAATGCCTGTACTTCGCAGAGGAGCCCGAAGACGACTACGACGATGAAGAATACGAAGAAGACAGCACTGCCGAAGAGGAAATGGACGAGGAGAGGGAGGACTGAATGCCCACCATCCTCAGGCCTGACGAGGTCAAGGCCAAATACGGACCCATGTTCTGCCGCGGATTCTACACGATGGTGGACGAGGAGAACGGCATTGCCCAGATAGTCGAGGTATGCTCGTCGAGAGGTCCCGCCGAATGGGATATCGTGAACCGTCGCCGCACTGGAGGGATAATCAAAGACATAGACCTGGACGGACAGACGCTGATAATGGATGTCGATATAGGCGGGAAGGAGCTCAGGTTCGGCCCCGTCTCGGCAAACCTGGGAGGCCAGGGCGTGTCGTCGCTGAAAGTCGAAGGAGACCGCGTACGCACGGCATGGAAAGGCCTCGCCGGGGCATCGGTGGGGATCGGTGCATGCATCCCCCAGTGCCCGGACGTGATCGAGACCGTCTATCCGGACGATTTCAAGCTGGGCGGGGCGCATGCTGCCAGCGTGGAGATTGTGACCCCGAAGATGGTGCGTCTGGTCATCGGCATCGACGACACCGACACCAAAGAGAAAGGCGCAACGTGGGTCGTCGGGATGAAGCTGGGAATGGCATGTCCCTATGGAAAGTTCATCGAGCACAAGATAATACAGCTGAACCCGGACGCGCCCAACAAGACCACAAACTGCTGTTCCACCGCGATTTCTTTCGCCGCAACGGAAGAGGAGATCCCGAAGATAGTCGAGTTTGCGGTGGATTTCGTCAGAAAGGAGTCGTATTCCGAGGATGCGGTCGTCGCAGTGTACAAGGGACTGAAGATACCCAAGCCCCTCAGCGATTTCGGATGGAGTGCGAAAACGGTGCTCTACGAACGGGATACAGCCATAAAACTGGCCGAGGAGAACGGTGTTCAGATAGTCTCGGTCACCGGTATGGGCGGTGTCATAGGTGCCGTCGCGGCGATAGGCTGCTTCGATATGGGCGTCCGTTCCGCAGGCGTTCCCAGTGATTTCGAGTGATGAAATGTCGATTTCCAACATTCTTTCAAGCAGAGCCTACTCGGTGTACGAGGCTATGCTCAGGAAGGAGGTCCTTGCAAACCCCGTGCCGAACCATATCGCTATAATAATGGACGGCAACCGCAGGTATGCGGAGGAGCGAGGGGAAACGAAGGAGGAGGGCCACAGGCTCGGCAGCGAGAAACTGGAAGAGGTCCTGGATTGGTGTGTCGAGGACGGGGTCAGATTCCTGACGGTCTACGCATTCTCCACGGAGAATTTTAGCAGGGAGAAAGATGAGGTGGAATACCTGATGAACCTGCTGAGGCAGTCGCTCATCAAGTTCGCGGAGAGCCCCAGGGTCCATGAGAAGAAGGTCCGCCTGAAGGTGCTCGGAGACGTGACAATGCTGCCCGAACACGTCAGAGCGGCCGCGGATTACGCCGACGAGAAGACGAAGGACTATTCGGACTATCATTTCAACATGGCCATAGCCTACGGCGGCAGGCAGGAGATAATAGAAGCGGTGAAGGCCGTCGCCCAGAAGGTGGCGGACGGAGAGATGGATGTTAAGGACATCGACGAGAACGTGCTGTCGGAGCATATGTACACCTCCGACACCCCAGACCCTGACCTGGTGCTCAGGACATCCGGGGAGGTCAGGATATCGAATTTCCTGCTTTGGCAGTTAGCCTATTCCGAGCTTTATTTCACCGATGTCTACTGGCCAGGTTTCAGGTACATCGACTTCCTGCGCGCCATAAGGACATACCAGCAGCGCAGAAGACGCTATGGGAAGTGAATGATGACAAAGTACGATGCCGTATTCATACACGCCCCGAGCGTGTACGACTTCAGGAAAAAGCCCATCTTCTACGGCCCGGTGAGCGATGTCATACCCTCTTCGCCGGTGTTCGAGATGTATCCGATAGGGTTCATGACCATCAGCGCCCATCTTCAGAGGGCAGGGTTCAGCACGCGGATCGTCAACATCGCGGTAAGGATGCTGATGAGCGACAGGTACGATGCCGAGAAGGCGATCAGAAAGCTCGACTCGAAAGTATATTTCATCGACCTCCATTGGATGCCCCATGCCCATGGCGCGTTGGAACTCGCCAAGCTGGTCAAGAAACACCATCCGGAAGCGAAGGTTGAGCTCGGAGGCCTGACGTCCTCGTACTTCTGGGAGGAACTCATCGTCCGTCCCGAGGTGGACATGGTTATGCGCGGAGACTCCACGGAGGAGCCCACCGTCAGGATGATGCAGGCACTCGAGTCCGGAGGAGACCTTTCGGTGGTTCCCAACCTGGTCTGGAAAGACAGAGACGGGAAGATATACGACAACAAAGTATCATTTGTGCCGGACACTCTTGATGATATCATTTTCGACTATGGGACGATGATCAAGGGGGTGCTGAAAACCATGGATATCAAGAGCTCCCTTCCTTGGGCCGGATGGAGCTCGGAGCCTCTGACCATGGCGCTGTCGGTACGAGGATGCTCGTTCAACTGCGCCGAATGCGGAGGTTCTCACTTCGCAAACGGAAGAGTGGTATGCAGGAGCAGGCCCGCCTTCAGGAGCCCCGAGAAACTGGCAGAGGACCTGGAGGCTATACAGAGCTATATGAAGACACCGATATTCGTCGTAGGGGACATCAGGCAGAATGGCACGGGATATTCCGAAAGGTTCCTCAAGTCGGTGAAGGAGCGCGGTATCGGGAACCACGTGGTCATCGAGCTCTTCAACGGTGCCGGTGCGGAATATTTCAAGTCCCTGGACCACGCTTTCGACGGCGGATACACCATAGAGTTCTCCCCTGATTCTCACGACGAGGAGGTACGTTTTGCCCTCGGAAAGGGATATCCTAACGACAACATCGAAAAAACAGTTCAAAACGCCTTCGAAGGCGGATGCATGCGCATGGACCTTTTCTACATGAACGGGCTCCCTTTCCAGTCATACGATTCGGCAATCAGCAGTGCCAGAGCATCAAAGAAATTGTGGGGGCTCGTCGATAAGACAGATCCTCTTTTCATTTACAACTCGCCGTTCTCACCCTTCGTAGATCCCGGAAGCAGAGCGTTCGAGGACCCGAAGGCATGGGGGTACAAGTTCTTCGCGAGGACCCTGGAGGAGCACCGGCTGCTTCTGGACAGCCCTTCCTGGAAGCTAACCCTTTCCTACGAGACGGACCTCATGACGCGGGATCAGATAGCAGAGGCATCCTACGATGCGGCTAATGTCCTGGCACAATGCGAGTTCGAGGCCGGGAGGATATCGGAGGAGAGGATGAAGAACCGCACCGGAAGGACAGAGGTCGCACGTTCGCTTATGCACGAGGTAGATGCGATAATGGCCGTAAAGGACCCTGCCGAGCGCGATGCCCTGCTATGGGGGATAAAGGAGAAGGGCATGGAAATGATGAACTCCACGGTATGCGAGAAGGACGACCTCGTATGGGAGTCCAAACCTGTATGGGCTAGCGCGCCCAGGGCGCTCAGGGGACTGATGTTCCCGCTGAGGCGCGACTAATTATCACTATCTAGTAATTATAAGAGCGCGCGACTGTCACTTCCGACCCATCTCGCGGGACTTCAAAGTGCTAGCTTCCACTGCCGCGATGAACGCCGACCGAACACATGAGTCCTCCAGTACGCGGACCCCTTCTATGGTGGTCCCCCCGGGGGAGCACACAACATCCTTCAGCTTATCGGGATGTTCTCCCGTCTCTAGCACCATCTTCGCCGAGCCCAGCATCGATTGGGCGGCGAGTCTGATCGCTTTTTCACGGGGAATCCCGCACAGCACGCCGCCGTCGGCCATGGCGTCAATCACCATGTACATGAAGGCAGGAGAGCTGCCCGCCAGTCCGGTGACCGCGTCCAGGTCCGATTCCTTTACCTCTTCTGCCATGCCCGAAGAGGAAAGGACTCTGCGGACCTTCTCGACATCTTCGTCCGTGGCCTTGGTTCCGCGGGAATAACCGGCGGCACCCTCTCCTACAAGGCAGCAATGATTGGGCATAACTCGAACAATTTTACTATCTGGCACATATGCCTCCAAATCAGCAATCTTGACCCCTGCGACAATACTCATCACCAGGTGCGATCCCCCGATCCTGAGCCCCTCCTCCGCAAAAAGGCTCTCTAGCTGGATGGGTTTCACGGCTAGAACCAGGAAATCAGTCATTTCGGCCACCTCCGCGGCGGTCCTGTAGGTCTTGATGCCGTATTTGGCGGCCACCTCGCTCCTGGTCGAATCGCTGGGGGCGCATGCGACCACTTCGTCTCTGGTGTAGAGCCCGTTCGATATGATTCCGCCTATCATGGCGGAAGCCATCTTTCCGGCTCCGATGAAACCAATCTTCGCAGACATTGCAATCTAGTGCGAATCGACTACCCCCATAATAACTTGTTCCCGCGCCCGTGCGGATGAAAAAGGCGCGACTCAACCGTTATATACTTTTAAGACGTCGCGACGCCCCAATGTCACTGATAACGTACTACATTCCGCTGATGGTACTAGGCGTGGTCTGTATGGGCTTCGCGCCGCTAGCGTGGTTCGTGTCTAGGTTCATAAGACCTACGAAAACGACGCCGTGGATGGAGTCGACCTATGAGTGCGGGTCGGAACCGATAGGGGACGCACATGTCCAGTTCAGGTTCCAGTACTACGCTTTTGCTATCATTTTTGTGGTCTTCGACCTTGTCGCGACCATCCTGATGGTGTGGGCTGTAGGATTCTCCGGTCTCTCGACCATGGCTCGCATATGGGTGCTCATATTCCTTGGCGTGATAATTCTGAGCGTGTCGTATGCGCTCAAAAAGGAGGAAAAAATATGGATATGAGTCTGTATCCCCACGCCGTCGCCATGAGCGCCGAAGAGTTCATGGACTGGTCCACTCTGGTAATAAACGACCTTCTGAGCGCTGGGACCAAGAAGACTGTCGACAAGCTCACAGGCCCCGTCTGGACATGGGCGATGAAGAACTCCATGCACCCCCTGCACTGGGGACTCGCATGCTGCGCCCTCGAGATGGCGTCAGCCTCCACTACGAGACACGACGCCGAGCGTCTCGGGATAATCTACCGCTCTTCGCCGAGGCAGACCGATATCCTGCTCATCAACGGATGGATCGGGAAGAAGGTCCGGCCCTCGATAAGGCGCCTTTACGAACAGATACCCAACCCCAAGTGGGTCGTAGCCATGGGGGAGTGCGCCATTTCCGGCGGACCCTGGTATGACTCCTATAACTGCGTACAGGGCGTCGACCAGATAGTACCGGTCGACCTTTATATTCCCGGATGCCCCGTGAAGCCCGACGCGATGATCGACGGCTTCATGCTGCTCCAGAAGAAGATAGGCGACTACTTCAACAGAGGCGTGTTCCTGGAGGATTGAAGATGATGGACACGGAAGCAATCTACCAGGAGCCATCGGTCTCTGAAATAAAGCATCTCCTCGAGAACAAGTTCAAGGGGAAGGTAACAGTCAGCAAAACGGACGTACGCCGCGTTCACGCGGAGATCCTGAACAAAGGAGACGTCTTCGACGTATGCAACTACATCCACGACAACCTTACGTTCGAGCACTGCTCCATAGTCATGGGCGCAGACATGATCGACCATCTGGAGGTCATATATATCCTCACCAATTATTACAGCGGAACGGTGATTGAGATATTTACCAAGCTGCCGCTTGACGACCTCCACGTACACTCTGTCGCACTCATATGGGAAGGCGCCAACTGGCACGAGAGGGAGACCTTCGAGCTCTTCGGAATCATATTCGATGAGCACCCCAAGCTGAAGAGGCTCCTCACCCCGGACACCTACACGTTCTTCCCGTTCAGGAAGTCCTACAAACTAAGGGGGCAGGAATGATGGTAGTCGAGAACACAATAGACACATTCGATTCGCCTCCTGAGGAGAGGATCGCCAAAGACAAGTACGAAACGGATGCGATGTGGATATACATGGGTCCGCAGCACCCCTTCTCCCACGGACTTTGGACCCTTAAGGTCAGAGTCGACGGAGAGATAGTCACGGACGCGGAGCCTGTCATCGGATATCTGCACCGCGGCTGGGAGAAGGAGGCCGAGAACAGAGAGTATCCCAAAATCATACCCATGGCCGACCGTCTCTGCTATTCGGCGTCCATGACCTATACCCATCTCTACTGCATGACCGTAGAGAAGGCGCTAGGAATAGAGGTCCCCGAGAAAGCCGAGTACATCAGGATAGTGGCCGACGAGATATGCCGCATACAGTCCCATCTCATGTGGCTGGCGGCGGTCGGGACCGACCTTGGAAACCTGACGATCTTCCTCTGGGGAATGAGGGAAAGGGAGTATTGGCTCGACCTCAACGTAAGGCTGTGTGGCCAGAGGATGACGACCAACTATCCGCGTATCGGAGGGGTCAGGAACGACACCACCGACATATTCGACAGGGATGTCATGAGATGCACCGAGCGCTTCGAGAAGGCGCTCTGGGACATTATCGACATGATTGACAGCAGCTCCATATACGTATCGAGGATGAAAGGCATCGGCCGCCTCACCCGCGAGCAGTGCGCCAACCTCGGTATCACCGGGCCCACAATGAGAGGATGCGGCGTCGACTTCGACATCCGCCGCGACGACCCCTACGGAAAATATGAGAACATTGACTTCGAAGTCCCCGTCCTTACCGAGGGCGACGCCTATGCCAGATACATGGTGAGGATCGAAGAGATGTTCCAGTCATGCGAGATAATAAGGCAGGCCGTCCGCAAGATTAACGCTCTCGGCAAGAACGCCCCCTACAGGCTCAAGGTGCCCTCCAAGGTGCCGGCCGGAAAGGCGTTCTGCAAGCTCGAGGATCCCCGCGGCGAGTCCATGATGTACCTCATCTCGGACGGAACGGACAAACCGTTCAGGCTCAAGGTACGCGCGCCCCTGTTTACCAACATCTCGGCCTCCAGGCCCATGGTGAAAGGCGTCAGGGTCGCCGACGTACCGGCGGTGATGGCTATGATAGATGTCTGCATGGGAGAGACGGACAGGTGATAATATGGTGTCTTCAATGAAAGAGTGGATGCAATACGGAGACCCGATGTCCAACCTGTACTACCCGTACGACACGTACAATGTGGTCTATGACATAGGTTTCGAGGTCTACCAGTTCCTGGGAGGGATTGTAGCCTGGCTCATAGATCTGCTCCTGCCCGGAAACCCGGTGTCGGAGTGGCTCATGTCCGACGCCGTGGTCAACGCCTTTGCGATAATAATCCTGGCGCTTCTGATATTCCTGGTGATATTCGTCGGGGTTCTGATATCGCTATGGGAAGAGCGTAAGGTGCTCGGAAGGTTCATGGACAGAAGGGGGACCATGGTAGGCATGAAGGGTTTCTTGCAGTGCGTGGCCGACGGTCTCAAGACCTTCATGAAAGAGAACACGATACCCAAGAATGTCGACAGGATGACCTATATATGGACGGTCTCCCTCATCATAGGGACCTCCGTCCTTGTGGCATGCATGCTCCCCCTCTCGGACAGATTCTATATCGTGAACTTCGACTCGGGACTGCTGATCGTCATGGCGCTTTACGCCCTGGCGCCCTTCTTCATCTTGGTCTCAGGCTGGTCCCAGAACAACAAATATTCCCTTATCGGAGGAATGAGGGCCGCGGAGTCCATGATCTCCTACGAGATCCCGATGCTGATAATCGTCTGTTCTGTGGCGGTCCTTTCCGGCACGTTCAACATCGGCGGCATAGTGGCCGCCCAGAATGAATCGATGTGGTACATCGTACCGCTATTCATAGGATTCATCGTGTTCTTCACATGCTCCTGCGCCGAAGCGGAACGCTCGCCCTTCGATCTGGCAGAGGCGGAGACCGAACTCGTCGAGGGATGGCAGACCGAGTACGCCGGAATGAAATGGGGACTCATAATGCTGGGCGACTACCTCAGGGGATTCGCCTCCTGCGCCATGATATCCATAATGTTCCTGGGAGGCTGGAACATAGCTCCGTTCGCGTCCGATGCGGTCAACGGGTTCCTTCCCGAGGCCGTGCAGCTGCTCAAGGGCTGGTTCGTCTTCTTCATAATGATCTGGGTCAGAGTCGCTCTGCCCCGTGTCAGGATAGACCAGATCCTCAACCTCGGATGGAAGGTGTTCATGCCGCTGTCGGTAATCAATCTGGTAATAGCGGTGTTGCTCAAAGTAGGAGGTGTCTTCTGATGCCTGTAAAATATCTCGACAAATATCCGAAAAACCCCGCCAGGAGCCTTTGGGTCCTCAAGCCGATGTGGGTAAGTCTGAAGCTGTTCTTCAAGACGATCAGACACAGGCCGGTCACCATCCTGTATCCTTACGAGAAGGAATGGATACCCGACAACTACCGCGGACGCCCCGGACTGAGGTTCGACAAGTGCGTCGGTTGCGGCGTATGCTCGAGGATGTGCCCCACCGGGTGCATCAAGATGGTCGAGGTTGCGGACGACGAGGGCAAGATGGTCACGAGGCCTCAGGTGTTCGTCGGAAGGTGCGCCTTCTGCGGATACTGCGCCGAGTACTGCCCTGTGAATGCAATGACGGTCACCCCCGAGTACGAGCTCGCGGAACTGTTCAAGGAGGACCTGTTTTATGGGCCCCGCAGGCTCAACTTCAAGGACACGACCCCCGGAATGGAGGTACATCTCGAAGTAACCCTACAGTCCGACATCGATGCGGGAGCTCCGGAGAGGAGGTTCCTCCCTCATGAGCTCGACAATCCGGTCGTCGACGAGGACGCTTGCATTGGGTGCAAGAAGTGCCAGAAGGTATGTCCTGTCGGTGCGGTAGAAATGGTGGAGAAGGGCCTCAACGCAAAAGGCAAGCCCAAGCTTATACCGGTGTTCGACCCGAAGAAGTGCATATGCTGCAAGAACTGTGTGATTGACTGTCCCAAGGACGCCATTCATATCGAGGAGGTGTTCTGATGTCTACAATACAAAACGCATGGACCATGTTCACCGACTACCTGGGATATCTCGGCGACAATGGCGACATGGTGATGTTCCTGGCCGTAGCGGCCATCGGAATCACTGCCGCGCTATTCGTGGTCACCGACAAAGAGGCCATGCACAGTGCATTCTACCTCGCCCTTGTGTTTGTCGTCGTGGCAGTGGTCTTCATATTCCTGGAGGCCGAGTTCATGGCGATAATACAGCTGTTCGTATACGTCGGTGCGATAACGATTCTGTTTGCGTTCAGCATAATGCTCACCAGAAGGTACATAATGAGGCCGGGAGGTGGCAACGATGATGAGTAAGAGGACAATCTACGGCATCGTGACGGCAGTGATAGTGCTGGCCGCCTTTACCTTCGCGGTCTTCGCCACCGGATGGGGAGACATAGTCTCCAACAGCTGGCCCCAGTCTCTTCCCACGTTCAACCCGATCGACGGAAGCGGCAACATCCTGACCAGCTCCCTTACATACGTCATGTTCGAGACATACGGCCCCATAGTGGCCCTGCTGTCCCTGGTCATGTTCGGTGCGATGGTAGGCGCGATATGCGTTGCAAAAGAGGAGGTGGACGACGATGATTCCAATTGAGTTCTTCCTCATGTTCTCGGCCATATTGTTCGTCATAGGAATCTATGGGATAATGACCAAGAACAATGCGATAGTCGTGCTGATGTGCATCGAGCTGGTGCTCAACGCGGCCAACATAAACCTGGTAGCGTTCGCCGCATATAACGGCGACATAATGGGTCAGGTCTTCGTGGTGTTCACAGTCGCCGTCGCCGCATGCGAGGTCGCCGTGGGCATAGCGATACTGCTTAACGCATATAAGATGAAGAAAACGACCGTCATAGACGATCTTACGGAATTGAGGTGGTAAGATGTTCATTGAATACACATGGCTCATACCGGTGATTCCGTTGATTTTCTTCGTTGTCATCGGTCTGACCGGAAACAAAACCCCCAAAGAAGGGGGAGTAATAGCTATAATGGGGGCCCTGGTATCCTTCGTCCTCTCGGTGCTGGTGGTGTACGAGTTCCTTACGGGGCCTGCGTACAACGGCGGCGTAGGTTACGTTACCGATGCGGTGACATGGTTCGCCATCCCGGGCGGGTTCACCTTCACTCTGGGATACTATGTGGACGGGCTCACATGCGTTATGCTGATGTTCTCCTCCCTGATCTCCCTGCTGATCTTCATATATTCTGTAGGGTACATGCATGACCAGGGCAAGAGGAACAGGAGATACTTCGCGGAAATTAGCTTGTTCCTGGCGGGAATGCTGGGACTCATAATCTCGAACAACTACCTGATGACCTTCGTCTTCTGGGAGATAATGGGTCTGTGCTCCTACCTGCTGATCGGGTTCTGGAGTTTCAGGCACCCCGAAGGGGACGGGGCCTCCGACAACGCTGCATCCGCTGCGAAGAAGGCGTTCATCGTCACCCGTCTGGGGGACGTGTCCTTCCTGGGGGGTCTGTTAGTACTCCTCTATGCGTTCCAGTCCCTTGACTACGTCAACCTGTTCGACCCTGCGGCCATAGCCGGAGTAGACACGAACCTGATAGTGCTGGCGACCCTGCTTCTGTTCGGAGGTGCGATCGGAAAGAGCGCACAGTTCCCTTTACAGGACTGGCTGCCTGATGCGATGGCGGGCCCCACGACCGTTTCGGCTTTGATACACGCGGCCACGATGGTCAAGGCGGGAGTATACCTCGTCGCGAGGAGCTACCCCCTGTTCGTGCAGTCTGCAGACGTCATGCTGCTGGTCGGCCTGATCGGAGGCATAACCGCTATACTGGCGGCGTCCATGGCTCTGAACAATATGAACATCAAGAAGGTCCTCGCATACTCGACCATCTCCCAGCTGGGCTACATGATAATGGCCCTGGGTGCGGGCGGGTACATGATGGCAATCGGAATGAAGGAGGGCAACGCCGCCCTCATAGCGGCCGGCGCCGCCGGATACACGGCGGGTGTATTCCACATGTTCAACCATGCCTTCTTCAAGGCCCTGCTGTTCCTTGGTTCCGGTTCGGTCATTCATTCGTGCGGAACGGAGGACATGCGCCAGATGGGCGGCCTCGGCAAGAAGATGAAGTGGACTTCGATCACGATGCTTATCGGTTCTCTGTCCATCGCCGGATTCCCGTTCTTCAGCGGGTTCTGGTCCAAGGACCTGGTCCTGGAGTCGGTTATGAAAGCATCCGAATACGGTCCCGAGGGATACATATTCATGACAATATGGATCCTTGGAGTGGTTACCGCGTTCATGACGGCGTTCTACATGTTCCGCATGTGGTACATGACGTTCGCCGGGCCCGAGGGCAAAGCGACCGAGCACTCGCACGGTGAGTCTCCGTATTCAATGACGGTCCCGCTGATGTTGCTCTCTATATTTGCCTTCGGATCCGGTTTCCTGATCCTGTTCGGGCTTGACGGTATAATTACCATATCTCCCGACGCGATCACCGGTGCCTTCATGGTGGGTATGCACGACGGCCATGGAGCAATGCACTTCATCGAAGAGCTGTTCACCAACCCGTACACATACCTGACGATCGTCCTGGCGCTGCTGGGGATATACATTGCGTACCTCATGTACAGCAAGTTCTCCGTCGACCCCGGAAGGTTCAACAAGGAGGGCGAATCCAGGCTCTACAAGGCCCTGGAGAAGAGATGGTGGTTCCCCCAGCTCTACGACTGGATATCCTGGAAGTTCGGATACGGCATCGCAAAAGGTGTCGATTACTTCGACAAGAACGTCATAGACGGCACCGTCAACGGACTTTCGGGCTCGGTCGTGGGATCGGGCGAGAGCGCCAAATACGTTCAGACAGGAAACGTTGGCAACTATGCCTCGATCGTGATGATCGGGGTCGCGGCGGTGTTCGTCGCGGCTATGATACTGATCTATTACATGGGAGGGATGTGAGTTGTTTGACGAAATATTCGCTGAGATACCCATACTGACGCTGTTGCTGGTGATCCCGTTGATCGGGGCCATAGTGACGCTCTTTATGGGCGGAGAGAAACAGAAGTACGCGAAGTATGTGGCGGGTGCGTTCTCAGGCGTAACGCTGGTACTTGCGATACTCCTCATGTTCGTCGACAACACGGCGCTCCTTTCGGAGAACTATCTCTGGATCGACGCCGCGAACATCAGGATATCGTTCATACTCGAGATGGACGGACTCAGCCTGCTGATGGTCCTGCTGACCGCTCTGCTGGTGTTCCTGGTGGTCGTGTTCTCGGCATCCGAGAGTGACAGGCCGAATTACTTCCACACACTGATAATGGCCATGGAGCTGGGCCTGATGGGCGTATACCTGTCGGCCGATTACTTCCTGTTCTATATCATGTGGGAGGTCACGCTGATCCCGATGTACTTCATGATTTCATGGTACGGAGGGCCCAGGAGGCACTACGCAGCTATCAAGTTCTTCATCTACACGCACATAGCCAGCCTTGTTATGCTGATCGGTATATTCGCCGTCGTGTTCGAGGCTGCGGCCGTGAGCTCCGGGGTCATAGCCGATTTCTCGTTCGCAGCAGTCAACGCCGCGTCGGGATCATTCGGTGAGGTCTTCCAAGTCCTAGTGTTCGGTCTGCTGTTCTTCGGGTTCGCGGTCAAGATGCCAGCCGTCCCGTTCCACACGTGGCTTCCGGACGCGCACGTGGAGGCCCCCACCGGAGGTTCCGTCCTGCTTGCGGGTGTCATGCTTAAGATGGGATCTTACGGTATAATCAGGGTCGCGCTCAACGTCCTCCCAGATGGAGCTCTCTGGTGGGCAGAGATAATCCTTGTGGTCGCGCTCATATCCATAGTCTACGGTGCATACGCCTGCATCGCGCAGACCGATCTCAAGAAGATGGTGGCATATTCGTCCATCAACCACATGGGAATGGTCATGCTGGGCATCGCCGCATCGCTGCTGTACGTCAAGTACGCCGCGGTGCCCGACCCCGTCATAGCGCAGATCGGGATAATGTTCGCGGTCTTCCAGATGTTCGCCCACGGTCTCATCACCGCAGTCCTGTTCATGGTGTGCGGTTACACGGGCCATGCGCTCGGAACGAGGGAGATACCGCTCCTTGGAGGCCTGGCCGGCAAACTGCCTGCCTACGCGACCTTCATGATGATCGGATTCATGGCCTCTCTGGGCCTGCCCGGCCTTGTAGGATTCTGGGGAGAGTTCGGTGTCATATTCTCGTTCTACGTCGCTGCAGAGGCGATGGGCCAGATATGGCTGATCGTATTCTGTCTGCTGTCCATCATGCTCAACGCCGGATTCTATATCTGGGCCATGCAGAGGACGCTGTTCGGAAAGGAGACGACCAAGATCGACCTGTCTCATGTGCACGATGTGAGCAAGGCCGAGGGATTCGCGTTGGCAGTGCTGTGCGTGGTCATAGCCCTGTTCGGTATCTGGCCCGACCTTGCTCTGGGATACATAGAAACTTTCGTGGCAAACTTTGCCATACCGGGGGTGTGATAAATGGTGGATATTGATATCAGTTGGATACCCGATACTTTCGGAAGCATGACCCCGGTACTGCCAATGGTGCTTGTCATCATCGGAGCGTTGCTGATGCCGGGCATACACCTTCTTCTGAAAAGCAGGAATGTGACATGCGCGGTTTCGCTGGCCTTCGTAGTGGTTGCGGCAGTGTTCAACATACTGCTCCTACTGGGGCACTACACCGGGACGTATTATGAACTGTTCACGTACGACGCGTTCTCGGGATTGATGATACTGCTGTTCCAGGTAGTCGCATTCATTGCGATGCTGATAGCAGGTCCCAGCAGTGAGACGACCAGGCTGCACGTGGGGGCGTTCTACTCGCTGATGCTCATCGCAACGGCGGGAATGTCCTTCGTCGCAACGGCTTCGGACCTTCTCCTGATCTTCGTGGGCGTAGAGATGGTGAGCATCCCCTCGTACGCGATGGTTGCTATGAAGAAGAAGGATCCCAGGGCTTCGGAGGCCGCTGTCAAGTACATAGTTATCGGAGGTCTGTCCTCCGGTCTGACTATCTACGGTATCTCGATGCTGTTCGGCCTCACAGGCACGACGAACATCGCAGACATCGCGGCAGCCCTCGCCACCCAGGGATACACTGCGGGACTGGTGATCGCCCTTGCGACGATGATCGCAGGATACGGTTTCAAGATTGCGGCCGTCCCGTTCCACATGTGGGCGCCTGATGTGTACGAGGGGGCGGCGACACCCGTTTCGCTGTTCCTTGCAACGGGCTCCAAGAAGATGGGGCTCATTGTTTACGTCAAGATCTTCTTCGTGATGTTCGTCACGATACAGGCGGCCCAGCCCTTCATGACCGAGTCGATCCAGTACGTGTTCGCGATCCTCGCGGCCCTCACGATGACGGTAGGAAACATACTGGCCATCGTCCAGGGCAACGTGAAGAGGATGCTGGCATACTCTTCGATAGCACAGGCAGGCTACATGCTCATGGCTCTTGCCATTCTGAGCGACTGGGCACTGACCGGGGCGATTTACTACATGTTCGCCCACGTGTTCATGAAGGGAGGAGCGTTCGTGGTCGTGGCCGCGCTGATAACGGTCGGCGTCGGAGAGACGCTGAAGGACTACAGGGGATTGGCAAAGAGGGCGCCTCTGCTCTCGGCGATCATGCTCCTGTGCGTGTTCTCGCTTGCAGGAATACCTCCTCTCGCGGGATTCACGGCTAAGTTCTTCCTGTTCTCCTCGGCGATAGTCCCAGGACTCGGAGACCCGGTCTCATCCCAGTGGATATGGCTCGCATTCGTGGCTATATTGAACTCTGCCATCTCGCTGTACTACTATGCCAAGATAGTCAAGGCGATGTACATCGAGAAGGGAGAGTCCGAAGAGAAGATCAAGGTCCCGGCGGCCTTCACTGTCGCGGCGGTGCTGTGCGTTTTGGGAGTAATCGCTCTCGGTGTATTCCCCGAGCCCTTCCTCTACTATTGCTCGCAGGCCGCCGCCGCGGTAATGCCTTGAAGCCCGAACCAAACGATTTCACACCTGCCCCTGCGGGGGCAGGATCCATTTTCTGAGTCAAGCCCTCGCTCTGGCTATTTTAATATTTTTCTCTAGAAAAGCATTAAGTAGGTTACAACCTTCACTCAATGTTATGTCCGATCTTTGGCACGACTGCATATCGGATGAGCTGGAAATGGTTGAGGACCTCATGGCCAAGGAACTGATGTCCGAGAACCAAGAGCTCACCGAGATGTGCAGGTATGTCATGACTTCAGGAGGCAAAAGGATCAGGCCAGCCGTGTGCATCCTGGCATATTACGCGTGCGGAGGACGGGACCCCCAGAGGGCCATAGAGATAGGCTCTGCTTTCGAGATCATCCACAGCGCCACCCTTGTGCACGACGATATCAACGACCAGGGCGAGTTGCGCAGGGGCCGCAAGTCGCTTTACAGGGAATACACAATCGGCAAGGCCATAATAACCGGCGATTTCATGTTCGCGATGGGATTCAGGCTGATAGGCTCCACGTTTCCCGGCATAGTAGAATACATAGTAGATGCCTCGGCATCCATGAGCGCCGGGGAATTCACTCAGAAGAAGTTCGAGCACAAGTCCAAGGTCACTGAGGCCGATTACATGGAGATAATCAATGGCAAGACCGCCAAGATCATATCCGCGTCGGCAAAGGCCGGTGCCTTGATTTCTGATGCGGACATAGATACCCTCGATGCCATAGGCGATTACGCCCTGGCCCTGGGCATAGCATTCCAGATAATCGACGACACCCTGGATGTCATCGGCGATGCAGACAGCACAGGCAAGCTCGTCGGTATAGACCTCATCGAGGGCAAACCCACCCTACCCATAATCTACGCCATGGAAGACCTCCGTTACGGAAAGCAGATTGTCGAAGTGTTCGAAACGGAGGAACCCGACGCGGAGACAGTGGAAAAGGCTATAGGCATGATCAAGAAGACCGATGCCATCCGAAGGTGCAGGGAAAAAGCGATGGAAGTACTCAACGAAGCACGCCACAACCTAGATGTCATAGGCGACTCGATCTACAAAAGGGCGCTTCTTGCCCTCGGCGATTACGTAGTAACCCGGGACAAGTGATCACATGGCCGAGAAAGTGGACGTTCTGGTTGTCGGGGCCGGCCCCGCAGGAAGTATGACGGCGCGCTTCGCTGCCGAGAAAGGCGTGTCTGTAAAGATTATCGAAAGGCGCGGCGAGGTAGGCGTGCCGGTAAGGTGCGGGGAGCTCATCCCCAGCCTGGAGGAGACCCGTGGCACCTTCCCCAACGCGCCGGACCTCGAGGACACGCTGGACATCCCTTCTTCTCTGATAGCAAGACGGATAGAGGGGATGAGATTCATATCCCCGAATGGTCGTATCACCGAATTCCCTTTCACTGGTTGTACGGTCGACAGGGACAGGTTCGACCAGTATCTTGCATCCGAGGCCGTCAGGGCAGGCGCGGAGCTCGCGAGGGGCTGCAGCTTCCTGAGGATCGAGGACGGGATTGCCGTCACCGAGGCCGGGGAGATCGAATACAAAGTCATAGTAGGTGCAGACGGCCCGACTTCCAGGGTCTCCCGCGAGCTGGGCCTTCCCAGGAACAGGAATCCGTATCCTGCGGTAACATCCATCGCGAAGGGAGATTTCGAGCCTGTGATCCAGATGTACTTCGGCGGAATCGCGCCCGGAGCCTACAGCTGGATAATACCAAAATCGGGCTGTGCGAACGTCGGAGTGGGCTTTGCGCCCAAATTCTCCGACGGGAAGCCGACCGAATACCTCAGGCAGTTCGCCGAGAAGCAGGGGTTGGAGATAATACAGGAAGTCCACGGCAAGTACGTCCCCAGCGAAGGGCCGATCAAGAGGACCGTATCCGGCAACGGCCTGGTGGTCGGAGACGCCGCGGGACAGGTCGCGTCGGTAAACGGAGGCGGCATCCCTCAGGCTATGATATCTGGTCGCATATGCGGGAACGTTGTGGCAGATCACATACTCAAGGGAAGGCCGCTGGAGGATTACGATGCAGGATTCAGGGCGGCCATCGGCAAACCTCTGAAGACTGCGGCCCTCAACAAGAAGCTCGCCGACATCTTTGCATTCGGTTCGGACCGCAGGACGGACCTCTGCATGCGCATATTGGGAGAAAGGCGCATGGCAAACCTCGTGAGATGCAAGCGGATATTCCCGTGATCACTTCTTACGGTGGGCACGCATAGGCGATCCGCAGATCGGGCATTCGTCAGACCTCTCCTTGAACCACTTGCCGCAGCCTGTGCATTTGTAGTTCCATTTGTATTTCTCTGTTATACCTGCGGTCCCTACCGCACGGTACGGCATCCCCATTGACCTAGCCACGTTCTGGATCGAATAGTCGTCGGTCATTATCGTACCGCCCGTGTCCAATGCAAGTGCCAGCACAGTGAGGTCCACCGGGGACAGCCTCCCCAGGTCACCCGTCATCCTTGCCTCTTCCTTTACCCTCTCCAAAGATGGGCGGGTGCAGTCGGACACCCTGAGGCGGTCATCCCAAAGGGCGAGGCGCGGGTCGTCGAACTTCTGCAGCTCCTCCACAATCCCTGGCGGGCAGAGGAAGTCCTCCTCGGGAATCCAATCCATCGTGAAAAATGCCGAGGTGTCCATGATTAGCATGCGTTCCGATTCACACGGTGGATTATCAAAGTTGCTACTCGATAGACAAGCAAAGGTTAAACGATGGACTTCCATCCAGAGGAGAGGATACATGGACGTTCTAGGCGCCGTCGGATTGATGCTCATGGGACTCTGGGTGTTTCTGCCCGCCATGCTGCCCAACTCCGCCGCGGTGGTGCTCGGCGGCGGCACCAAGATGGACTTCGGCAGATACTGGAGGGGTAAAAGGATATTCGGGGACGGAAAATCCTGGAGGGGCTTCTTCGGAGGTGCGCTCTCCGGAATAGCGCTGGGCCTTATCCAGATAGGTATATCCCACATCTTCGACCCAGCCGACCACTGGGGGTACGGTCCGTTCTGGCAGTGTGCAGGCATCGTATGCGCGCTGTCGTTCGGGGCGGTTCTCGGGGACCTATGCGGTGCGTTCATCAAACGAAGGCTGGGAATGGAAAGGGGGCAGAAAGCCCCGGGTCTGGACCAGTACGATTTCGTCGCCGGAGCGCTACTTCTGACAGCTCTGTTCTTCCCGGGATGGATATACTCGACATATATCGAGGGATGGAACATACTGGCACTCATATTCCTTCTCCTGATAATGTTTGGAATACACAGGATCGTCAACATAGTCGGATTCAAGGCCGGCCTCAAGAAAGAACCATGGTGACAAAAATGGGAGAAATGTCGAAAGCACTGATAGACTGCGGGGCACTGCAGTTCGGGGACTTCACGCTGGCATCGGGAGCGAAAAGTTCATACTACATAGACATCAAAAAAGCGAGCACGAACCCGAAGGTGCTGAAACTCATAGCCCGGCTGATGGCTTCCAAGATGTCGGAGCTCGGATACCGCCCGGACAGGATAGCAGGCGTAGTCCTGGGGTCCGTGCCTCTGGCCACTGCCCTGTCGCTGGAGACGGGTATCCCTTTTGTGATGGTCCGAAAGGAGAAGAAGGACCATGGGACGGGGAAGCTTATCGAAGGGGACCTGGAGGAAGGAGACCGCGTGCTTGTGGTCGAGGACGTGATCACCACGGCCGGTTCCAGCATCGCCGCCATAGCAACCATACGCGAGGCGGGCGGTCTGGTCACCGACGTCGTTTCTGTCATCGACCGTCAGGGAGGCGGTTCGGAGAACCTCTCCAGTGCGGGAGCGGCGTTAAGGCCGCTGGTCAAAGCCTCCGAGATATTGGAGGGTCGCATTTGAGGCCTCCGACAGACTGCACGCTCTGTCCGCTGTGCTCGGGAAGGACGAACATCGTCCTCCCCAGCGGAGATCTTTCGTCAGGGATAGCCTTCGTCGGCGAGGCTCCGGGCGAATCCGAAGATATTCAGGGCAAACCTTTCGTGGGCAGGTCCGGAAAGATACTGGACAAGATGATGGCAGAAGAGGGCCTCGACCGGTCCAGAGTGATGATAACAAACACGGTCAAATGCCGTCCGCCCAGGAACCGGGACCCCACCAAAGAGGAGATGGCCGCCTGCAGGATGTTTTTGGACAGCGAACTTTCCCGGTGCAGGATGGTCATAGGACTGGGCAAATCCGCATGCAGGGACCTCCTGGGATACGAGGGCAAGATGGGCGATATAGTAAACAAGAAGATATCGGTCGTCGTAGGTGGGAAGGAGATCGTTTTCATACCGACCTACCATCCTGCCGCCTGCATATACAGCAAAGAGGCGAGGGCAGGGCTCAGAGAGACGATAAAGACCGCGAGGGAAGAGCTTGAATCTGGGAACTGACGTTGCCGGCGTTATGCTGGACATGGACGGGACGGTCTACCACGGAGACCGGCCCGTGGAGGGCGCGGCACGGTTCGTGGGGCGTCTCAGGGAGGCAGGAATACCTCATGTGTTCATAACGAACAATTCTTCGCACACGCGCAGCTTCTACTACCAGAGGCTCAGCAGCATGGGCTTCGACATTTTAGAGAACGAGATAATCACATCCGCGACCGCCGCAGCAAGATATCTGCAGGAGTTCCGTCCCGGCGCCCGGGTGTTCATTCTGGCGTCACCCGAAGTGAGGGAAGAGATCGTTTCATACGGCGTCGAGGTCACAGACGACAGGCCGGACACAGTGCTGCTCACTTTCGACCGGACCATATGCTATGACAGAATAAACAGGGCGTACCATCTGATCGCTTCGGGCGCCGAGCTCATTGCCACCCACCCGGACGACCTGTGCCCCACCGAAGACTTCTACGATGTTGACATCGGCCCCTTCATCAGGCTTTTCGAGTCTCTGACTGGCAAAAAGGCCACCGTGATAGGCAAGCCCAACAGCCTGATGCTGGAAATGGCCGCGAGGGTTATGAATGCAGACCCTTCCGCGACGGTCATGATCGGAGACCGTCTCTATACGGACATAAGGATGGCCCGCGATGCGGGGATCCGCTCGGTGCTGGTCCTTACGGGAGAGACATCACTGGAAGATCTGTCCCCATCGGAGGTAAAGCCCGATTACGTGGTCACTTCCGTCGCAGAAATCGAGATTTTGCCCCGAAGGAGACGCTCAGGATGTGCCAGTGATAATTGTATTTAAATAATATCTATGTCATTTAATCACCATTCGTATTCGAATGGATGGGGATGCACAGCGGGCGCGTACAGCGCCGACGTTGCCCTGGCGGGGTGTAACGTGTACTTAAAGCAAGTGGAGATGGAGAATTTCAAATCGTTCGGCGGTAAACTGACGGTGCCGCTGATGGAAGGCTATACAGCGATAACGGGTCCCAACGGCTCGGGAAAGTCCAACATCACCGACGCGATACTGTTCGTGCTGGGGCCGAAGAGTTCCAAGGCGGTCAGGGCCGGAAGGCTGACCGACCTGATATTCGACGGAGGCAAGACCAAGAACAAGGCGAGCTTCATGACGGTCTCGCTTGTCTTCGACAACTCCGACCGCATGATGCCCTGGGACGACGACATCGTCCGCCTGACCAGAATGGTCCGGTTCAACGATGCGAAGACCGACTATTACTCGTATTTCTATGTCAACGACCGTAAATCCACCATGGCCGAATTCGAAGACCTCCTCACCAAGGCCAGGATAAGCGCCGACGGATACAACCTGGTCCAGCAGGGCGATGTCACAAAGATAGTCCAGATGGGCACGGTGGAGAGAAGGAGGATACTGGACGGGATCTCGGGGATCGCCAGCTTCGACCAGGATATCGAGAACGCCGCCGTCGAGAGGTCGGAGGCGGAGACGAACCTGGACCGCATCAACATCGTCCTCGAGGAGCTCGAGAACCAGATAAGGCAGCTCGAGAAAGACCGGGAGGATGCCAGAAAGTACTTGGAGGCCCAGTCCCGCTTAGAGATGTCCAAGGCGCAGCTGATCTACAGGCAGATGCAGATAGAGGAGTCCAAGCGCGAGGGATTCCAGAACCAGATACGGCAGATCGACGAAGATATCGCAAAGCTAAGGGAAAGGAAGCTTCAGATAAGGTCCGAATACGCCGAGAACGAGGACGCCATCGTACGTAAGGACGACGAGATAGGCGCCAAGGTGGGCCCGGAATACAAGGAGCTGAAGAGCAGGATAGAAAATGTAAAGATCAAGATCGCCACCCAGAAGGACCGCATCGAATCCATGCGGGAAGATATCTCGGGGCAGGTCGCATTTCGGGAATCCATCGAGGAATCCATATTGGAGAACGAAAACACTTCGAAGGATCTGAATAATTCGCTCGATGACGTAAAGATAGCGGTAGAGCAGACTGAGGAAAAGCTCAGTCTGGCCAAGGCCGAGGACGAGAGGATCCGCAGGCAAATGGCCGAGCACGGCGGGGAGCATACCGAACTGCAGAACGCCCTCGCCGAACTGGAAGACGAGATCGATTCCAAGGAGGTGGAGGAGCACGAGGCCCAGGTGGCCGTGGCGAAGGCAGAGAGCCTGGTCGAGGAAGGGGCCCGTGCGCTGGCCTCGATGGATGAAAGGATACAGTCGGCTTCCTTCGACATAAAGGACGCAGAATGGAACCTCCAGCAGGTCAAACAGGAGAACGGGGCGCCCACGGTCGAAGAATTCTCCAGGAAAATTCTCGAGGCAAAGAGGAAAGAGGCGGAGATGGAGAAGCAGGAGTCCGAGCTGAACGATGCTGTACGCAGGCTCGACTCCGAATACGGGCGCCTTTTTGCTGAGAAGAAAGTATCCGAAAATATGAATCGCGGAAGCACGGCAGTGTCTGCGATACTCGCCCTTAGGGACAAACGCAAAATGGCCGGAATCCACGGGACGGTGCAGGAGCTGGCGACGGTGGACCCGCAGTACGAGACCGCCGTTTCTGTGGCCGCCGGCGGCAAGATGACCGCCGTGGTCGTGGACGACGACGAGGTGGCAGCGGAGGCAATAAGCTTCCTGAAGAGCAACAAGCTCGGTCGCGTGACGTTCCTTCCTCTGACGAAGATGATCGGAGGAAAGCCGAGGGCCAAGGCCATCATGGCCGTCAAATCATCGGAAGGCTACGCCATCGACCTGATGAAATTCGATCCCAGATACCAGGACGTATTCTGGTATGTCATGGGCGACACTCTCGTCATGAAGGACCTGGGCGCCGCCCGCGCCATAATGGGCGGAATAAGAATGGTCACGATGCAGGGTGAGCTCATAGAGGCATCGGGCGCGATGGTGGGAGGTACCCTCAGGCAGGACGCCGTGATGAAGTTCGGCGCCTCTTCCGAATCCGACCTGGAAGAGGTCGGAAGGAAGCTGGGGGAGGCCAACGATGCCCTGGACGCCCTTAAAGATCAGATGAGGGCGGTGCGCGAAGAGATCCGCAGGCTCGATGACGAGATGAGGAAGGCTGGCGCTCAGGGCATGGATGCACAGTCCAAGATCGGAGGCCTCAGGGCACAGATATCCGAACTCAACAAAGTCAGGAAGACGCTATCGGAGGAATTCGAGGAAAAGAAGTCACAATGCGTCAGATGGGACGCAGAGCTGGAGGCCGCGAAGGCGCTGCTGTCCAAAGTGTCCGCGGAGCTGGAATCCCTCAGGGCGGAGAGGACCAAGATAAGGGAGCGGATCAAGGAGATCGCGCCCGCCGAGCTCCAGGAACACATCCAGAACGTCAGGGACCGCATATATGCGCTCAACGGGGAGCTGTCCGGCCACAGGGACGAGAAGAACGCCCTGGAGGCAGAGATCGCCGGCCTCGGGAAGCAGACGGAGTCTCTGAACAGGCAGCTGGAAGCGGTCAAGCTTAAAATCAGGGAGAACGAAGACTGCGTGGCGAGGTACGAGAGCTCCCTGAAGGAGTCCCAGACCGAGATCGAGGTCCTAAGGGGGATCGAGTCTAAGATGGAGAAGGGCATCGAAGGCCTGAGGAACCAGAGGGATGCCCTGATAGAGAACAGGTACCGTCTCGACGGAGAGAGCAGAAGCGTCCAGGAGAAGATTGAAGTGAAAGAGGGTACGGTCTCTTCCATGAACGCGTCGATAATAGGAATCGGCGAGAACATAGCAAGGCTCAGGGAGGAGATGGCGCAGATCGGTTTCGAGGTGGAGATGCCCGTCCCCTCGGAAGAGGAGATCAGGCGCACCATAAGGTCCTGCGAGACGACGATGTCCAGGATCGGGAACGTCAACCTGCGTGCCATAGAGGACTACGACGAGAAGAAGAAGAGGTACGACGGCCTCAGCGAGGAGGTCGGACGTCTAAAACAGCATATTAAGGAACTCACGGACCTCACCGAATCCCTCAACGGCCAGAAGAAGGGGCTGTTCATGGAGGCATACGAGGCCATAGGCGAGAACTTCAGGGATATATACGCCAAACTGTCGGGGGGCGGAGAGGCGTTCATCGGTCTGGAGTCGGAGGGAGACCCCTTCCTGGGAGGGCTGTCGATCAACGCCAAGCCCAAGAACGGGAAGCTGCTGAGGCTGGAGGCGCTCTCCGGAGGGGAGAAGTCTCTCACGGCGCTCGCGTTCATTTTCGCCATTCAGGAGTACCAGCCATCGCCGTTCTACGTGCTGGATGAGGTCGACATGTTCCTGGACGCCGTGAATGCGGAGATGGTGGCGAGAATGGTCAGGGAGAGCTCTGCCAGGGCACAGTTCATCCAAGTGTCGCTCAGGAAGGTCACGCTGGCGATGGCGGACCACCTGATAGGCGTTACGAGGCCGCCTTCGGGCGTGAGCAAGGTGATAATACAGCCGGATTTCGCAGAGGTTTCGAGATACGAGGACGAAGCGGTGAAGGCACAGGGACCAACGGGGGAATGAAAGTGGATGGGAACACGCAATACGAGGAGATGGAGCAGCACCTGCTGTTCCACAAGGCGCTGACTGGGAGCGCCGAGAGCGCCGAGAGGATAAACGGATACATGAGCATCCTTTCCAAGGCCGACGGAGGAGAGAAGCTCGGGGACCCTGTCGACGAGTCGATAAGATCTGTCTTCAGCCTGGTGATAGAGAACGGCATCGACCCGTGGGAGATCGATCTCTCGGAATTCGTCAGGCTGTACTCAGCGAAGGTCGCCGAAAACAGATTCGACATGATCGTGGCCGGTAAGCTGATGCTCATGGCATGGAAAGTTCTTAGGATGCAGTCCGACGCCACCCGCGGCAGGTACGAGGAGCCAGCCGAACCCGTCCTGGAGATACCCGAAGACTTCTTCTACGACGAAGAGGGGATGTTCGTCCCACAGGTCGCATTCAAGGAGGCCTTCGCCAGGGAGCCCACCCGTCAGGTCACGATGTACGAGCTCATCGACGCTTTCGAAGAAGCAAGGAAAGATATAGCCGTACAGCAGGAGAGGGACCGCGTCAGGGAGGCCATCAGGGACAAGGAGCCCAAGAAGTTCGAGAACAAGGCCCACGACGAGGACGATGAGAAGGACGTTGAGGCGGTGTGGAAGAGCATCGAGAAGCTCGGCACGGGCGAAATCTGCATTAAAGACCTCTATAACAGGGACGTGATGCATAATCTGAAGGTGTTCTGCTCGGTCCTCCATCTCGTCAGGGAAGGGAGGCTGGAGGTCAGGCAGTCAGAGCTTCCGCGGGGCGAAATCTCCGTGGAGATCCTCATAGACGGGATATCCGGGAGGGAGGACGGCCGGCGGATGGCAGTCGGGGCGGTGAACTGAGTTGGATGTCAAATGCGCTGTCGAGGCGGCACTGTTCTCCAGCGCGGGCAATCTGAGGATTGCCGACATAGCCGCAAGGACCGGCATCTCAGAGGAAAAGGTGCGCCACGCTGTAATGGACCTGAGACGGGAGTATGACTCACGTCGTTCGGCCATAACCATCGCCAAGTTCGGCTCCGGATACCGCATGATGCTGCGTTCCGAGTACGCAGATTTCACGGGCGAGTTTTCCAGGGCGGACATGAGCGGGGGGACGATGAGGACACTTAGCACGATAGCCTACAACCAGCCCGTGCTGCAGTCCGAGCTTTTCAAAGTGCTGGGCTCGCGTACCTACGACGATGTGAGGGAGCTAATGGAACGTGATTTCGTCTGCGGCAGGAAAAAGGGTCAGACCCTCGAGCTGACGACCACCAAACGTTTCAAGGAGTATTTCGGGATAACCGGCTCCGGTAAAGATGCCATCAGGACGTGGATAGATGCACAGGCGAGAAACTCTCCGAAATCCGAAGGCCCTCTGGAAGACGGGGAATGATTCTGGCCCCGCCGAGAGCCGATGTTCAATATCATCGGACCGCCGGATGAGGTGGATCGGGTCGGGGTGGACAATTTGGGAGCATGCGGTTTTTTGCACGGTCATCGTTTGGGGGAACGGGATGGATGAAGGCGCAGGTCCTCCTGCCAACTTTCCTCGTTATAGCGGCAGCGGCATCGATCGTTATCGCCGTATACGGCATCGGGCTCTGCCTGTTCTTGGGCATATCTCTCCTGGCCGCCGCATCGATAGTACGTAAAGCGGCACAGAGAAGGTCCGTGAAGAGTTCGGCAGGACCGTACCGCCCCTTCTTATGGCGGTATCGGCCGTTTCCCTCGCGGCTTTCATAATCTTCCCCCGGACATATTCCCCGGGAGGCCGGCATTTCTGATATCTGTCATTCTGGTCGCCGCCGGGAGGGCGGCTGTCGCCGGCCGTCGGGCGAGACAGGCGGTGAAGGTCTCTTTGGGAGAATCCCGATGAAGGAACGCGCACCAAAGGCCAGTCAATCACTTTCCCTGCGGGGATCAGGTCTTTACGACTGCGAATAGGTTTAAATCGAACAAAGGTGTAGCACGGAGGGATTACAATGGTATTGCCGCTAGCCCTGCTCGAAAAGTCCGTGGAAAAGAAAGTGGTTCTTCAGCTAAAGGACGGAAAGATCATAGAGGGGAAACTGACCTCTTTCGACGAGTACATGAACTTGGTGCTCGAAGAAGTGTCCGTCAAGGACCCAACAGGAGAGGAGAGGCGCATGAACAGCATCATCCTCCGCGGCAGCAACGTAGTCAGCATATCGCTGTTGTGACGTCGCGCGTCATGGGGTTCTTTATAATATACGGCAGACAATACCGTTCTGCAAGTCTGAGACCGTCCGTTCTCAAGACTTTGCAAGGTCAGGAGAGGCAGCATCACATGGGCAATTCGAAAGATCTTCTTGATTGGTTCGGCAACAAAAAGGCGGGTTCTGTCGAGAACGGCGCAAGGGATCACGCATTGACAGTCATGGATGCGGTCATCGAACTGAAGATGGCCATCGGCGCCATGGGCGAAGAGAACGAGGCCGAGGCCATGAAGTGCGTCGACCGCCTCGTCATGAGCGAGCGCGATGCCGACCGCCTCGAAGACAGGCTCTCGACGGAGATTGCAGGCTCCGGTCTGAGCGCTCAGGACAGAGAGAACCTTCTGAACTTCGTCAGGGCATTGGACCATGTGGCCAACTGGTCCAAAGAATCCTCTATCCATCTGCAGGTGGCCAAGGAGACCAAGGCCCGTATTCCCGAGGACATCTGGCTGTTTATTTTCAAGACGGCCTCGGAGCTGGAGAACGAGATGAAGATGCTCATCGGCGCCATGGACGCATTCCACTCCCGCGACAGCGAGGAGGCGGTCAGAGGTATAGAGTCAGTCAAGGACCAGGAGCGTGTCATCGACGAAATGAACTTCGAGGGCATCAAGAGGATACATCTGTCCGATATGGACGTCAGGGGAATCATTCTCTCAAAGGACATACTTCACGGCATAGAGGAGGCCTCAGATACCGTCAAGGCATGTGCCGACATGATATCTATTTTCATAGCAGCAAGGAGGAAGTAATTGGCAGCAAGATTATTCGGGACCAATGGCGTCAGGGGGGTGGTCAACGAAGACCTGACCTCGGAGCTTGCACTTCAGATGGGAAAGGCCATAGGTCAGGTAATGAAAGGAGCGGTCGCCGTAGCGACGGACACCCGCTCGTCCGGAGACATGCTCCGAACGGCCATCTCGGCGGGACTGATGTCGGTCGGGGTCAACGTCCTGTTCCTGGGGATGATCCCGACACCGGCCTTGCAATATTACGTTAAAACACATGAAAATGTGAGCGGAGGTGTAATGATCACCGCCTCCCACAACCCGCCGCAGTTCAACGGCATCAAATGCATATCGGCGGACGGGACCGAGGCGAGCCGCGAGGAGGAGATCCTCATTGAGGAGATCTACGCCACGGAGATATGCACATGCAATTGGGACGAGGCCGGGACCATGGACCGGGTCAACGACGCGGGCGAGGCGTACATAGATGCGGTGCTTTCCCACGTGGACGCCGAAAAGATCAAGAGCGCAGGCATCACGGCATGCCTGGACTGCGCGAACGGGGCGGCTTTCGAAACCACACCGCTCCTCCTCAAGAGGCTTCACGTCAAGACGGTCACGTTGAACTGCAACGCGCAGGGAGAGTTCCCCGGGCGCCCGAGCGAGCCCACCGAAGAGAACCTCGCAGACCTCATTTCGCTGACCAAGAACACCAAGGCGTCCATCGGGATCGCCCACGACGGCGATGCAGACCGGTGCGTCTTCATAACCGACGGAGGGAAATTCGTCAGCGGAGACAAGAGCCTGGCTATACTCGCAAAACTCGAGCTTTCAAAGAAGAAGGGCAAAATCGTCACGCCGGTGAGCTCCTCATCGATGGTTGAAGAGGTTGTCAACGAGGCCGGCGGGATTCTGAAATATACAGCTGTAGGGTCGCCGATTGTCGCCAGGAAGATGAAGGAATACGGAGCGATTTTCGGTGGCGAGGAGAATGGTGGGCTGATATTCCCTGAACAGCAGTACTGCAGGGACGGGGCCATGACGGTGGCCAAGATGCTGGAGGCGATCGCACTGAACGGACCGCTCTCGAAACAGGTGGATAAACTTCCTGTCTATTATACTCAGAAGAGGAAAATCGAGTGCCCCGACAAGATGAAACAGGCGGTCATCAACTACCTCAAGAAGACCGTCACAGACGGAATAATAGACAGCACGGACGGGCTGAAGATAATATTCGAGAACAGCTGGGTGCTGGCCAGGCCATCGGGGACCGAGCCCATATTCAGGATATATTCCGAATCCAAGGACGAAGTGGTATCGATCCAGAGAGCCAACGAGTTCGAGGAGAAGGTAGCGAAGTTCCTGGACCCGGATGCGGTGCTCGACCTGCCCGAGCCCAAGGCTGCGGACAGATCGAAGCGTGCCGTGAAAATAAAGCGGTCCGAGATGTCGGCGGAAGAACCGTAAGGTTCAGCCCAATCTCTTGCCGTAAACGGCCAGGGCCTCGTTCACGAATCTTGAGGCGAGAACGGATGTTATACCCGATGGATCGTAAGGGGGGCAGACCTCGGTTACATCGAAACCGCACAGCCTGTCGCCCACCATTCCGATAGCCTTTTTCACATCGATCGGAAGAAGACCGAACGGCTCGGGAGTCCCGGTTCCGGGAGCGTAAGCGGGATCGATGCCGTCGATGTCCAACGTGATGTAGACGCGCTCGCTCCTAACGCTGTCGAGCGCCTTTTTGACCGCACTTTCTATGCCCTTCTCCAGTATCTCATAGGAACTGATGAACGGGACGGGGTCCTCCCTGTCAAGCTCCTCGATCCCGACCGCTCTGACACCCAGCACGAAAACGTTGTCCAGACCGAGGCGCTCGGCCGCCCTGCGCATGACGCAGGCATGGCTGAACGGAGTCCCGAGATATTCATTCCTGGAGTCCAGGTGCGCATCTATGGAAATGAGCGCGGTGTCCTTGGGTAGGCTTCTGATGATCGGTATGTTGATGGAATGCTCTCCGCCGAGGGCGATGATGAACTTGCCATCTTTTACGGCGGGCCCCACCGCGAACCCGACCTCCGAGAGCATATCCTCGGGCATCACGAAATCATCGACGTTGCCGTAATCATGCACAGCGGGAATGCACTGATCCAGGCCGTGCTCGAAGTGGAACTCCTCAAAATTATAAGAAGAGCGCCTGATGGCCCCGGGCCCCTCGCGCGCCCCGGCTCTGAAGCATGCAGTATGGTCGTACTGCACTCCGAACAGGAAAGCATCTGCCTCGCTGTACTCAGCATCTGCTCCGGCATACGAAAGCCCGTAAGGCATCTCAACCGCCTTACATCAGCTTGTATCTGTTCATCGCCACGAGGTACATTATCTCCCCGCCCTCTTCCAGATTGCCAGTGTGGTCCTCGTTGATGGGCATGCTGAATGTCTCGAATGACTCGAGATCCATTATCTGGACCTCTCCGCCGTTCATCGTCAGGATCTGGCCCTTCCTCTTGTCGATGACAGGTACCTGTACTTTGGTGCCCACGGGCCCGAACAGGGATTTCTTGGCGCCGGTAAATATGCTTACGGCCTCTATGTTTGCCTTGGCGGATCCGTGTTTTCCGGGTTTGGACATGCTTATAGAAGTTATTTTGCAGGGCTCATCGTCGATGTTGATGTAACGGCCTTCTTTGAGTTCTCTGATCTCTTTGCTCTCCCACATTGAAATTCCTCCAGTCAGCCGGTCGGCCGCCAATCTATCTCTCTCCGGCATGGGAGGACGTAGAATAGGGTATCGACAGACTGCATAACTGAATCCCCCGACAACCTTTCAATTTAATATACTTTTCAAGAAGAATGGCTACGGGTCAAGTTTTAATCCATCATCTTTATCTCGTGGTCGATGAAGAAGATAGGATACATGGGCATACCGTTATCCAACTCGGAAAAGGCCGCCCAGGTCATAGCAAATAAGAGGAACATCGAGGCCGAACTGGTACCTTTGGTCAGTTCGGAAGGTGTGGTGAAGGCGCTCCTCTCGGGGAGCGTGGACTATGGGGTGGTCGCGGTCAGGAACATGGTCGCAGGCCCGGTGTTGGAGACAGAGAAGGCGATGAGGTTGGGAGAACTGCGGAATATAGAAGAGTTCAGCATGCCGATTCATCACTGTGTTTTCGTCAGGAGAATGGATTCAAGGATCTCCGTTGTGGCGTCTCACGTGCAGGCCCTAGGCCAGACGTACCGCAACGTCAGCCAGCTGTTCCCAGGCGCCGACAGGCTGGAGGTCGAAGACACCGCACTGGCGGCGGAGATGCTCTCGGACGGCAGGTTGCCCGAAGATACCGCAGTGATATGTGGAATGGCCGCCGGCCTTCATTACGGGCTCATCCTCCTGAAGGAGAACGTAGAGGACGATCCCGATAACTTGACCGACTTCGCGTTTCTGGAATCAGTTAAGTGCTGATAAGTTTTTTAACGCGTGCTGACATGATTCCGGGCCGGTGAGCGATTGAATACGCAGAACGGGGGAGAGAAAAACACATGGAGAAAGAGATCTGGGTGAGGGCGGATATTCCCGAGTCCAAGGAGGACAGGAAAGAGATGCTCATCAGTGCGATCGAATCGGGGATAACTGCAGCCGTGGTCAGGCAGGAAGATCTGGATTTCTCGTCGCTGGGCAAGATTAAGCTGATAATGGCCGGCGAAGATGTGAAGATCGTCGAGATCGGTTCGCCGAAGGACCAGGAGCGGGCAATGGCATTGGCTGGAAAATGCTCGGTAGTGATCCTCTCGTCCTCTGATTGGACGATAATTCCTCTCGAGAATCTCATTGCCAAGTTCTCCGGCACGGGAACCAGGGTCTTCGCGTCCGCTTCGGACGCGGAAAGCGCCAGGCTGTACCTTAAAACCATGGAGAAAGGTGTCGACGGCATAGCGGTCACAGTATCCGACCCCGACAAGTTGAGGTCGTTCGCGGACCTGCTTTCAAGTTCTTCCGACGTCGAACTCAAGGAGGTCGAGGTGGTCGGAGTCAAAAACATAGAGATGGGAGACCGTGTATGCGTCGATACGGTCAGCATCATGGTGCCCGGAGAGGGGATGCTGGTAGGTTCCCAGGCCAACTGCCTGTTCCTGGTCCAGTCGGAAAGCGAGGACAGCGGATACGTGGCTTCCAGACCTTTCAGGGTCAATGCGGGGGCGGTCCATGCATACATAATGGCTCCCGAGGGGAAGACCAGATACCTGGGCGAGCTGAAGTCCGGAGAGCCCGTGGCCATAGTGAACAGGGACGGAAGGACGCGGATCTCTTCAGTCGGCAGGTGCAAGATTGAGGTGAGGCCGATGGTCCTGGTCGAGGCCGCGGAAGGAAGCAGGCATTACACAACCATACTGCAGAATGCGGAAACAGTCAAGCTAGTATCTTCCGAGGGAGCAATATCGGTGACGGACATAAAGCCGGGCGACAGGGTGCTCGCGAAGATCGAGAGCGGCGGACGCCACTTCGGAATGAAGATCGAGGAGACCCTGAGGGAAATCTGAGATGAAGATCTGCGCTTCTCTGGGCAGGCCGTCGGACATGCGCGAGGCCTTGGAGGCCGACATGGTTGAGGTAAGGACCGACATCTTAGGTTCTGTCCCCGACACCAAGGGCATGGAGACGGTGGTGACGTTCAGAGACGGTTTTGACGCCTCCCTGTTGCCGGAAGATTTCAGTGGCATAGTAGATGCCGGCACCGAAACGTTCCACGACATTCCGTTCAGGACCATATGTTCGGTCCACGATTACGACAAGACGCCATCGGGCCAAACGATATCCCGAACTCTCAACGCAATGCCCTCGGATATATCAAAGGGGGCCTACATGGTAAGGGACTTTGAAGATCTGGTACATCTTCTCGAAGCCTCTCGTGACACTAAAAAAGAACATGTGATCTTAGGAATGGGCGCCCTTGGGACTGTGACGAGGATAAGACAGAAGATACTGGGTAACAGTTTTACGTTCGCTTACGTCAGCGAACCCACCGCGCCAGGGCAGCTTAGCCTCAGAGAAATGAGGAAACTGGGGGACGAATGCATGATCACCGGCATCGTAGGCGACCCGTTGGAGCATTCCAGGTCGCCGGCGATGCACGAGGCGGCCTATGCAGAGAGCGGTGTCAACGGAAAATATCTGGTTTTCCGTTCCCCTTCCCTCGTTAGCATAGAGGACTGCATAAGGGGTTATGAAATCCGCGGGATGAACGTCACGATACCCTACAAGGAATCTATCATAGGCCACCTGGATGTCCTGGACGCCGATGCTGAGGACGCGGGCGCGGTAAATACGATAGTGAACGAATCGGGAAGGTTGAAGGGGTACAACACAGACATCCACGGAGTTGAGGCTGCATTTCAAAACATAAAGTGCCAGATGAAGGGAAAAAGGGTTCTAGTAATGGGTTCGGGAGGGGCGGCCAGGGCATGCATCATTGCATCTCTGAGGAGCGGCGCCGAAGTTTCCATAACCGGCAGAAACAATCTTACCGTATCGAGGTTATCATCGGAATTCGGAATCGAATCCATCGGAAATGATCTTGCAGACCTTTCCAAATATGATATTCTGGTCAACAGTACTCCGGTAGGGATGTATGGTGAAGGAAAGTATCCAGCAGACATAAGAGGTCTGACGGGGGAGCATACGGTCTTGGATATGGTGTACGGGGCCGATACGGACCTGATCAGGGAGGCAACGTCGAAAGGATGCAGAATCGCCACGGGAGAAGACATGCTGGCTATGCAGGGCGCACGTGCCTTCGAGCTATGGACGGGCATAAGTGGCATGTTTGATATTATGAGGGCTCAGATACATTCTTGAGCAGGATTCAAAAATTATTATACTGGCACATACGAAAGGCTTTAATCATTAGTAATATCCCTTTAGCAAACTTTAATACCATGTCGGATAATTGACGGGCGCGGTTTACTATGATGTTCGGAAAGAATGTTAGAATGGAAAGGATAATGGACAGGAAGACCGGGAACTGCGTGATCGTCCCGATGGACCACGGGATATCAATCGGGCCCACCGAAGGCCTCTATGACATGAAAGAAACCGTGGATGCCGTGGCGAACGGGGGAGCCACCGCAGTTCTCATGCACAAGGGTCTGATCCGTTTTAGCCACCGTGCGAGCGGTTCCGACGTCGGCCTGATTCTGCATCTTTCCGCATCCACAGACATGGGCGACACGAACAACAGCAAAGTTCTCGTGGCCACAGTCTCGGAGGCCCTGAAGATGGGAGCCGACGCGGTATCGATGCACATCAATCTCGGGGCGGAGACTGAACCGGAGATGCTCAGGGACCTCGGCAACCTTTCGAGGGAATGCGAGGAATGGGGGATGCCCCTGCTGGTAATGGCCTATCCACGCGGGCCGAAGATCAAGAACTCATATCAGCCTGAATATGTGGCCCATGGTGCAAGAGTCGCAACGGAGCTCGGAGCAGACATAGTGAAATGTAGCTACACCGGAGACATCGACTCGTTCAGGGAGATAGTCAGAGGTACACTTGCGCCTGTAGTCATCGCCGGCGGACCGAAGATGGCATCCGACTACGACATGCTTACGATGGTCAAAGACTCGCTTGAAGCCGGAGGGCGCGGCGTGTCCATCGGACGCAACATATTCCAACACAAGGATGTGGAAGGCATAACCCGCGCCGTTTCTGATATCGTGCTTAGAGGCGCCACCGTGGAAGAGGCCATGAAGAACATCAAGAAGTCCTGAAAGGGCCGGGTGAGGTCGGGTGCTGGAATTCAGAGGCGGATGCGCACAGGGCGAAGTTTCGCCGCCACCTTCCAAGAGCCATACGCACAGGGCGTTTTTCATGGCTGCACTGGCAAACGGTCGGAGCACGATATCCAATCCGTTGCTTTCTGACGATACAAAGGCCACGCTGAGGGCCATACGTTCGATCGGCGCATCTGCTGAGGACGGTGATGGTTGGGTGAAGGTGGAGGGAGGAAGCATGCACGCTCCGACAGAGACCGTAGACGTCGCCAATTCCGGCACCACGATGCGCATATTCTCAGGGATCGCTTCCATATTCGATTCTCCGGTCACAATAACGGGTGACGAGTCCGTCAGGAAGAGGCCGATGGCCCCGCTTCTCGATGCCCTGAGCTCTCTGGGCGTTTCCTGTGCATCCAACAACGGCCTCCCGCCGGTGACCATAAGGGGGCCGAACAGGGGAGGAAACGTGAGGATAGACGGCAACATAAGCTCCCAGTTCGTATCTTCGCTTATGATGGCGTCCCCTATGCTGGAGAAGGATACGGACATAGAAATCAGGAACAATCTGGTGTCCGCACCCTATGTGATGATCACGGAATCGATGATGCGGCATTTCGGTGCTGAGGTCGACGTTTCTGAAAGCTCAATACACATAGGCGCCGGAGGTTACTCTCCCAACGATTACAAGGTGCCAGCTGATTTTTCTTCCGCGGCCTTTCCGTTGGTAGCCGGCGCTCTGGGAGGAAAGGTGACGGCTTCGGGCCTGGAGATGGGAGACCCTCAGGGAGACAAGAGGATAATCGACATTCTGAGGGAAGCGGGAGCGGACATATCAAGCGGGGACGGCTCGGTGACCGTCGGGAGAAACAGGCTGGAGGCGGCAGATATAGATATGGGCCCCACTCCCGATCTCTTCCCTGTCGTCGCAGTCCTTCTCAGCACAGCCAAAGGCACCAGCAGGCTTTACGGTGCGCCCCAGCTAAGGTTCAAGGAGAGCGACCGCATCGTTTCCACGGTGAAGATGCTGAGGTCTCTCGGTGCAGATGCCGAAGAGACCGACGACGGATGTATCATAAGGGGGAAGGAAATGCTTGAAGGGGGAACCGTTGACCATTTGGACGATCACAGGATAATGATGTCCGCAGGGGTGGCCTCGCTCGTATGCAAGGGGCCCGTCTACATGGAAGATACAGGATGCGAGGCCGTGTCATATCCAGGGTTCATAGGTCAGATGAAGAGCCTGGGCATGCGCATCGCAAGAGTATAATCTTTCAGCGTGCCCTGTTCTTGGGTTTGTGTCTCTTCTTCCTGCCTGATGGCTCCTGCTTCTTTTTGGGAGCCTCGGGATACCTGCGCCTAATATCCTCCACCCGTGCGTTGAACTCTTCGACCAGAATGTCTCCGCGGAACTCTCCTTCGAAGTTATCGATCTTCGCCGCGGTCAAAGCCTTTCCGGCAAGGGACCTGGCAATTTTTCCCCTCTGCCAGTATGGCGCCCTGTGCACCGAAGGGTGTTGGTATATGGCGCCGTGTTTCGGCGGACGTTTTCCGGACCTAAGATGCCTGAACATGGCCTTTTCCGCACCCAGAAGCTGCAATGTGGATGAAGGAAGGGAAGAAAGTCTCTCTAGCCCGCCCGCCAGGGAGACGAGCCTAGCCGCCAGGGTCCCCCCGAGCAGGGTGCACATGTTAGGGCAGGCAATCTTCACGATCGACTCGATATATTCCTCGGTCCTCTCCCTCTCGTCGTAAATGTCGGAAAGGTTCTGTGCCAGAGCCCTCACGGCGTCCATGTCTGCCGACTCGAAGTCGGCACCCATCGACTGGAACTCGAGCTCCAGCTCTTCCAATATCCCTTCTCTCTCGCCGTGCCTAGCTATCAGGTCGGAATATTTTCTGTCGGAAGCAAGGTCCGCAAGCTCAGGAAAATGCATCCCGTACCACTCATGAAGTCTTTCGTCGATCAGATTGGAAGTCTCGTACAGACTGTCCAAATACCTTATGGCCTGGACCAGGTTTCTGTCCCTGGGTACCGGTTCCGATGTCCTCAGCTTCCCCAGGCGTATCATCACTTCGTGCATCATTTCCGGCGTGAAGCCATACTTCTCGGGTTTGATGAACGAAGAGTCGTACATCTCAGGCCTGCCCAGCTCGGACTGCCTCCTCTCGGATACCGATATCTTCCCTGCCTTCGATGCAAGGTCCCTCTCCTCCTGGAGTATCGACCCTCTCTGGATGAGTGCCAGTTTCTCGGCTGTTTTTTCAGGGTCCTTGGGCATCAGTATGCTGTCGATCACCCTGTCGGACTTTTCGTCGCAGAGAAACACGCCGAACCACTTCGTAACCAGTAGTGCCATCGTTTCAAATCCTGGACAGTTTTTCTATCTCTGAAGACGGGAGGATTTTTGCTCTTCCCGTTATTATCTGCAATTTCGCCTGGAATTCCAGCTCTTCCATCCTGTTGTAGGCTTCCTCGATGGTCTTTCCCTGGGTTATGGCCCCGTGGCGGGCCATGAGCATGGCCCCGGCGTCGTGATGGGCGGCCACAGCATCCACAAGTTCCTGCGATCCGGGGGTGAAATACGGGATCATCGGAACCTTTCCCAACAAGATCACTCCCTCGGGCGTCAGCTCGGTCTTGAGCTCCTTGCCCTTGATCGCCATGGACGTGCAATATAGGGGATGGCAGTGCACCACCGACCTGGTCTCAGGATTGAGATTGTAAAGTGCCAGATGCATCCTGCTCTCTATCGAGGGTTTTCCGCCGGAAATGACAGAGCCGTCCGTACCTATGAGAATGAGGTCATCTGGCTCCAGAAGGCCCTTGTTCCTTCCGCTGGGAGTGATGAGAATTTCGCTATCGCCTATCATAAGGCTCATGTTTCCGCCTGCCGACACGGTAATCTGTCTATCATAGAGCATCTTGCAGAAACTTACGAGCGTCCTGCGTCCGAATTCTTCGTTCACCTGAGCACCTTCTTAATCTCGTCGGGCTTCAAAATTCCTTTCTCGGTTATGAATCCCGTCACCATTTCCGCTTCAGTCACATCGAATGCGGGATTAAGTGCTTTCGAGCCTTCGGGTGCAATCCTGCAACCGCAAATTTCCGTTACTTCCTTTTCGCTTCTCTCTTCGATGACTATGTCTTTTCCTGTTTTCGCCGAGAAATCGAATGTGGAAACGGGGGCGGCCACATAGAACGGTATGCCATAGTGTTTTGCTACAATGGCCTTGTCCAAGGTACCTATCTTGTTCGCGAGGTCTCCATTGGCGGCTATCCTGTCGGCCCCAGTTATTATCAGGTCTACTCCCTTTGACATGTAATGGGCCGAGGCCCCGTCGGGAATGATCGAATGTGAGATGCCTTCTTGGACGAGTTCCCATGCCGTGAGCTGCATTCCCTGAAAGCGCGGGCGGGTCTCCGAGACGTATACGAAGAAATCCTTTCCGGCATCGCGGGCAGCCCTCATCGGGGCCAGAGCGGTGCCCACATCCACGGTGGCAAGCGCCCCGGCGTTGCAGTGCGTCATAACCTTCGCCCCGTTTCTGATGAGCGGCTCGCCGAACTTTCCAATCGCAGTGCATTTGTCCACCATCGATTGCGCATATGCGTCGGCGGCTTTCACGGGGTCCTCTCCGTCGATGAGCGAACTGTACATCCAGTCCACAGCGTAGAAGAGGTCGCTAGCGGTGGGCCTTGCCGATTTTATCTCTTCCGCGACGCGTTTCAGGTCCGCTCCCTTCAGCGATGCCAGGCACATGGCGTAGGCCGCCGAGGCCCCGATAGACGGCGCCCCCCTGACGGTCATATTTCTTATAGCCTCCGCAACATCCCTGTAATTGTCGAAGGATACGAATTCAAGGTTTCCCGGAAGCCTTCTCTGATCGATCATTCTTACATTCCCGTCTTCGAACCAGACTGCGCGGACGTCTTTTTTTTCGGAACTGCATCCGACCTTCATTTTACCACATCGCTACATGTTCGGACTACGTTAAATCGATTGCTAGCATCAGAATCCCGGAAGCAAGTCGGGAACCTATTATTACCCCAGAATGTCTTATGAAAGCTATGGGCGATGTTGCACCCGAGAATTTTGTTCTTTATAACACAGACAAAGGGATTGTTATTATCTCCAACGAAGTGAGGGTAAGAATTTTGGACGAGCTCTCAAGGAGGAATCTTTCGCCCACTGAACTGGTGAATCTCACAGGAAAGGCTCAGTCCACTCTGTTCGTGCATCTGGACAGCATGGTCAAGGACGGCGTGATAACATCCTGGGAGGACCCGGAAGACAACCGCAGGAAGATCTATTCCATTTCGTCTCTGCGCATCGCCGAGACGAAAACTCCCGATTCGGAATCCTTTGAAAAGGCCAGGGAGATTTTCGCCGATATGGTCGACGATCCCGACAAGATCAGCAATTACATGATCTATTTCCTTTACACGATCATGGACAGCAGAGGCCTGTTCGTAGGCCCTCTCGCCGAGATAATCGGTGGCATACACGCCCAGGCCATCAGCGGCAAATTACATAAAGGACCGATCGAAGATGTGGTGGGCCAGATCATAAAATACTACTCGTTCGCGAACATGGGCAAGGTGACGATCTATTCCTTCAATCCTCTGACGATCATCGTGGATACCGAATTCAAACTGAGCAGGGGCGCCGCTGAGGCCATGGGAAGGTATTCCGTGGGATACTTCTTCAAATCTCTGGAATTCGTCTTCGGAACGCCCTTCGAACTCTCATCCAGCGAGGTGTTCGGTGCGGAGAACAACTATTTCAGGTTCGTTCTGGACCGCAAATCGCTCTGAGGACAGGCTCAGGGCCTTGGAGCGACGCCAAAATCCAGCAGGGCTCCGTTGCCCAGTATCTCGCATTTTTCGAGCTTGAGAGCGATGCCTCCGTCCGCAACCCACCCCTCGCCGTCTGCGGGCGTCGGGGAATCTCTTCCTCCTATCACAAGACCTCCGACGAAGACGGTGTAGCGGTCGACGATACCAGCTCTGAAGAAGGAAGATATTGTCTTCCCTCCCCCTTCGACGAGCAGCCTATCGATCCCCATCTCGTACAGCTGGTCCATGAGGTCCATCAGGTCTATCTCGTCCTTTCCGGTGCGGATGGTCTCTTCACAGTCCCATTCACGTTCGCATGAGTCGAGCGTGACCATCACGGTCGGTGCCCTTTCGTCCAAGACCATCGCCGAGTCGGGGGTCTTCCCGCGGGGGTCAAGAACTATCCTGATGGGGTTGGTGTCGTAGTCCAGGTCTTTGACGGTCAGGTGCGGATCGTCCGCCATGACGGTACCTACACCGACGAGTATGGCATCGAATCTCCGCCTTAGCTCTTTAACTCGTTCTTTGTCCTCCGCTGAAGATATGGTGACTTGCCTGCGGTCGCTGCCCGCTATCTTCCCGTCCGCCGACATGGCGCAGTTAATCTGCACGTAAGGTCTCATCTTTAGCCCCCGGGTTGACGCTGAAATGATATATCTCGTCTTTACGCTCCACTCCGAACCTGACGTCCAGGAAAGACTCCAGCGTGTCCATTTGGCTCAGCAGGTGTCTGCTTATCTTGGAGACCTTGAAAGTGCTTCTCCCTTCGGCCATCGCCATATACGGAAGCAGCTGGTCGGCCGTGTGAACATCGACGGTCGAGCCGCTCCGGATCTCCCGTATGAGGTCGTTGGCCGCGTCCTCTCCCGTCTTTTCGGCCGAATATTCACGTGTGGTCAGCGCGTTGCTTCCCAACTTGCCGTTTTCGAAGTCGGCCACCAGGCAGATGCCCGCCCCTCTCGAGTCCCCGTGCGTTATCTGTACATTCACCTCCGCGTCGGCCACGGGCTTCAGGGTCTTGACGCAGGAACGCACAATCTCTTTGCTGATGTGCTCTGAAAGATTCTGGGAAAAGCATACGCCCCGTATCGACACAAGGTCCCCCAGTTCATAGAGGTTCATCGGATATATCCGTTCTATAGGCTCGAGAGAGGCAACCACGTGGCCTCCTCCCCGGGGATAGAATCCTCTTTCCTTGATGTTCACCTCGGTGTGCACGCCCATCCTGTCCAGAAGCGGGAAAAGAACCTGCTGGTAACTGTCGATGGGCGGAGCCCAGAGGACGTTCGTCCCTCCTCTTATGTCGACCGTCAGCCTCTCCCTGTGGTTCCTGGCCGCAAGCAGTATGGCCTGAAGGACCAAGGTGATGCTGCCGGCGGTGCCTATATTGAGCGATATGTTATTCCTCTGTTCGGTGCCGGGTCTGAATATTAGCTCCGAAGATCCGGTGAAATTTCCCTCGACCTGGGAGCCGGTCATCTCGGCAACGGCGCTTATCGCGGCACAGTGCTGCTTGGAAAGTCCGTTTGTCGGTCGGTTCTCCCTGATCCTGGTTAGGTGTGCGGTGATGCCGGTCACGGCTGAAAGGGCGACCGAGGTACGGACCATCTGCCCGCCACCTTCACCCCTGGAACTGTCGATTTCCAACATAATGCACCGGCGGTACATGTCCTGGCTTCGATAAAGATTTAACCGTATTACGGCGAATAAAATTGGTGCGACCGCCGGGATTCGAACCCGGGTCAGAGGCTTGGGAAGCATCCGTCCTAACCACTGGACTACGGTCGCGCGGAATGGCAATACCTCTTTCCACTAATAAAGCTGACCCCCTGGTTCCGTTCCATTTTAATACTACTGCAATGTTCATTGTCGCGCGGGCTCGTGGTCTAGTGGTTATGACGTCGCCCTTACAAGGCGAAGATCGCCGGTTCAATCCCGGCCGGGCCCACTTTCTCCCAAGGCCCTTCATGCAAAGAAGTAAATATTCGTTATATCATGGATGGATGGTATGTCCAAATAGAACGGACATCGCCGGGGGAAGATATCTGCTTTCGGTCCTCCTCCTTCCGACCCCCGGCCAAATCCACTCCCTTTTCAAGAAGACAACAGGGTTCCCTGAAGATATAATGATAAAAGTGGTGGACCCGGCCGGATTTGAACCGGCGACCTTTGCCGTGTGAAGGCAACGTCATAACCCCTAGACCACGAGTCCAGCGTTTCGACTAATATCATTACTGTATTTAACGCTCGCGGATACGCGGAATAAAGATTAACATAGGGCATCCCGTTACGAGAAACATGCCAGAATCCGAGAGGGACACACATGCCACAAACGAGGACGAACTGTTTCAGAGAGCTTTCGACAGCCTCCTCGGGACGGAGAAGAAGGGCTATCCAAGCTTCATCGGAGGCATGATGGTCGCATCGGGCAACGATTACGAACTCAGGAGCCCGATAGATAAGTCGATAATATTCGGTAATTTCCAGATGCCGGAAAAAGGGACGGTGGCCGCTGCGGTCAGCGCCGCCGGCAGTGCCGCCGGGCACTGGTCCTCGAAGACCCCCTCCGAAAGAACGGAGCTGTTCAGGGACGTTCTCAAAAGGGTCAGGGCGCAGAGGTACAGGCTCGCGGCATGCGTGATGATCAGCACGGGGATGGTGATGAAAGACTGCCTCGCAGAGGCCGACAGGCTGGCCGAGGTAATCGAAAACTCGTGCGATGCAGATTTCGGCAAAGGTTCTCCATTGGGAGTGTGGGGTGTGGTGTCCGGTCACAATTCTCCCCTGGCTTCGCCCGCAGGTTTCTCTTCCTGCGCGATGATAGCCGGCAATACGGTCGTCAGCGTCCCCTCCAAGGAATGCCCCATGCCGATGTTCATGTTCAACAGCATCCTTTCCGCCGCAGGACTTCCAGTGGGAGTGTTCAACATCACGGTTGCACGTGGCCCGGAATCAGACAGGGAGCTCGTCGATGACATGACCGTCAGAGGAGTGGTCGCCTCGGGAAGCGGAGACAGGATGGAAGAGTTGATCTTCCTGCCTGTGGACGACGGGCTGAGATTCATAAATGAGATCAAAGGGATGAACCCGATCATGATCTACAGGCCCCAGGACATGAAGGGCGCAGCTTCGAGCATTGTGGAATCGGCATTCAGGAGCTCAGGCCAAAGGATCTATTCATGTTCTAAGGTGATAGTTACCAACGAAGAGCGCGAGAAAGCCGTCTCGGCGATATTGGAGGCGGTCAAGGCCGTAAAAGTCGGAGATCCGGCGGAAAAGGGTGTCACGGCTGGTCCGCTGATGAACGAGACGGAATTGATGAGGTTCGAGAAGCTCATCGGGGAAGCAGGGTCCAGCGTGGTGTTCGGGGGCAGGAAGGCAAGGGCGCCCGGCCTGGAGAACGGAAGTTACGTAACGCCAGCAGTCGTCGCCGGCCCAACCGACGACTGCGAGCTGGGAAGCTTTGATACAGGGCTTCCGATATTGACGATAGTGTCCGTTCCCAACTTCGATGATGCCATCGAGGAGCTGATGAACACAGAGTGCGGACTGTCCGCATCCATATTCTCGAAGGACTCAAACGCGGTGGCCAAATTCAAAGAACGCGCCGATGCGCCCCACTTGAACATCAACAAAGGCACCGAAGATATGCTCCCGGCGATGGATGCGGAAGTGCGCAATTTCCTGGCATGATCAGATCCCTCTGACGGAGACCTTCTTCACGTACTGCTTAGCGGCGTCGTGCATGGCCCTGAGTTCTTTCACGGAATAGGGCTTGACCTTCCCGGCCTCAGGGTCTAGGGTGACCTTGGGCCGGAACTGCTGGATGCAGAAGCGTTCCGCTCCCCTCACGGAACGGGCTATCTCGGTCACGTCGTCAGGGGACAGGACTCCGGGGTAAACAGTGGTCCTGAACTCGTATTCAATACCTGAGTCCATTATGGTCCGAATGCTCTTCCCGACAGTCTCCACGTCGCCGTATCCGCCGGTGGCGGCCCTGTATTTTTCTGCGGAAAGCGGAGCCTTTATGTCCATGGCCACATAATCTACGAGCCTGGCACCCACTATGTCGTCAAGCACATCCGGGCAGCTTCCGTTGGTGTCTATTTTTACCAGAAGGCCCGTCTTCTTGATCGCCCTGAGCAACTTGTAAAGGTCCCGGTCCAAGGTCGGCTCACCTCCGGAAACAACAACTCCCTCAAGGAAGTCGCTGTTCTCTTCGATGTACTCGAGTATTTTCTTCTCGTCCTCCCTGTCGCAGACGCCGCTGGCAATCTCCGGGTTGTGGCAGTAAGGGCAGGAGAAATTGCATCCGGCCAGGAAAATCAGACAGGAGACCTTGCCGTCCCAATCGGAGAGTGTGGTTTTTACGAATCCCCCTATCTTCATCGATGCTGCATGTGCATCCGTCATATTATCGGTTACGGTGTTCGGGTGAGTGATTAATAAGGGGACCGCAATAATCCGCCATGGCTCCCAGAACCGTTCGTTTCTTCCCGATAGGCAAAGAGGTAGTCGTAGACGAGACGCAGAAAGTTGCGGATGCCGCCAAACTGGCGGACGTCGAGATAAAACTTCCATGCGGAGGAAAAGGACGCTGCGGACGCTGCGGAGTTTATATCACCGAAACGCCTGAAAACAAAAGAGCCCCTGACCCCAATGGTATGGAGCGCGTTCTGGCATGCCAAAAGTATGTGACCGCGGACATCGATGTGTTCGTACCCTTCGACGAAGAGGGCCGCATAGTTGCCGGGGAGGACCGCAGGAAGGCGTACGAAGGAAAACTGGTGCCAGTCGTCAAGGCCCACGGAAAAACACAGCTGGGTCTCGCAGTGGACCTCGGGACTGCGGCCATAGCCGTAAGCATTCTGGACCTGAAGAAGGGTAACGAGCTTTATGCCACCGTGGGAGACAACCCGCAGTCTTTTGCTGGGGACGACCTCGAGTCCAGGAGGGCGTATGCCGATAAAATGGGAGACGATGCGCTCAGGAAAGCGGCAATAGACTGCATCAACGACTTGATGTACACATTCGTCGACGACCCGGAGGACGTTAAGGCAGCGGTAATATCCGGCAAGCCCTTCCTTATGGAGTCGCTGACTGAAGTATGCAGCATGACCGGAGGACCTTTCTGCCTCGGCGGCTCCGAGCTGGGCCTCAACATAGCGAAAGATGCCCCCATCTACGCCGTCAAGGACGTTTCCGAAGAGATAGGCGGAGATATCATAGGCGGGATAATCGGGTCTGGCATGGATATTTCCGATGAGAAGATCCTCCTGATTGATCTTGGGTCCACCGTGCAGCTGGCCATCGGTAACAGGGAGGGAGTGACGGTATGCGCCTCGGAATCCGGGCCGGCCCTGGAAGGAGGCAACGTGATTTTCGGGATGACACCGTCCATCGGGGCAATAGACAGCGTGATGTTCAGGCGCAAAAAGATCAACTATACCGTGATCGGAGGAGTCCCTCCAAACGGGATATGCGGGTCGGGGCTGATAGACCTTCTAGCCAACATGTTCCGTGGCGGTATGGTGGACGCCGAAGGAAGATTCACCAGGAAGGCCAAGACCTTCCCATCGGATAAAGGCAAGGCCATTGAGCTGACCGACAGGATATATGTCACTGAAAACGACATAGCCGCGGTCATGAAAGCCAAGGCGGCGGTGTTCTCCGCCATCAGGTTGCTTATGAAAGAAGAGAAGGCCGAACTCCGGGACATATCGAAGATAGTCATATCTGGAAGCTTCGGTAACTTCATCAACGCGGACAACGCGATAGCAATAGGCATGCTGCCGGACACCGACCGCGAAAAGTATGATTATCTGGGCAACGCATCCATGACATACGCCAAGAACATCCTGCTTTCCGAGGATGTGAGGAACCGTGCGGACGAGGTTCGGAAGAAGATAAGGACGATGGACACTCACGGCGAGGTATACAAGGCGGAGTTCCGCGACGCACTGTATCTGCCCAACAGGAGAGAAGGCCTATTCCCGTCCGTGAAGAAAAAGCCGTTCGGATGATATCATGACAATAATAGCGTTAGCAGGAAAAGGCGGTGTGGGTAAAAGCACCATCGCCTCTCAGATCGTTAGGAGGCTGTCTGCGAGAGGAACGGTCCTGGCAGTGGATGCGGATCCCAATTCGAACCTGAGCGACAAGATCGGGCTTGAAACGAAAGGGACGATCGGTGAGCTCAGGGACGAAATAATCGCCGATCCGGGCAGGGTGCCTTCGGGTGTGAGCAAGCAGCAGTACGTGTACGATCAGGTGCAGAGGGCAATGACGGAAACAGATTCCGTCGACCTTCTGGTCATGGGAAGGCCGGAGGGAGAGGGGTGCTATTGCTTCATCAACAGCGCCCTGAAAGAGTGTTTTGTCAAACTTATCCCGAACTATGATTTTACGGTCGTCGACAATGAGGCGGGAATGGAGCACATGTCCCGCAAGGTGCTGCCTCAGGCCGACGTATTCCTTTTTGTGTCTGATCCTACGGTTACGGGCATCAAGACTGCCGGGCGTCTTTCCGAGCTTGCCGAGGAAGTAGGCATAGAGATAGGCAGGAAGATACTAATCGTCAACAATCTGGCCGGCAATATGCCGGAAAAACTGTCCGATGCGGCCGCTGAAGCAGGTTTCGCTGAAACACTGGCCCTCCCCCACGATAGTTTCATCACAGAATCCGCGATGGAATCTGAAGTGCTCGAGGTGCCGGATGACACGCCTTTCGGAGAGTCGTTGCTGAAATTGCTGGCACTCATAGTCTGATAGGGTCCATGAGCATGACCGGATGTTCCTTCTCTTCGAGCCAGACTTCCAAGGACGGAGCATCCTCCGCGACGTTCTCATCGGCGATTTTGAAGTATGCGTCCGATATGCCTGCCGCACAGAAGGCTCTGCGCAGAGAATCGCCGAGGACCGACTTAAGACGGGAGCTCATCCAAGATACACGTGCGAGGCCCCCGTCCCCCCTGAGGAAACTGGGCGAGACGATATATTGTTTTCCAATCCCCATGAAGCCGGGATGCTGTCCTCCTCTTCCGACCATATCCGACACTTCGGAAAAAGAATAACCGGAAGGGTTCCTTCCAGTGTCGGAGCGGTCTAGCAGGATCACGGACCTGCGGTCGGCCGAGACGACGGCCGCCACCTCCATGCAGCTGCAGGCGGTCATGGGAGAGTTTGCGACGCTGTGCATGCAAACCTTCTGAATTGAACCCATCGAGGCTCTCCTCACGATGTCGTTAGTACCGGTCCATTCGCCCCTTTCAGCATCTATCAGATCTCCCTTGGGGAACGGACGCTGCGGGCCGCCGGGGTTGACCTCGCTTCCAACCTTCGCGTCCGTCCAGGTAACCGACCCACATACGCTGGGGCGTTCAGGAGAGATGATGCAAATGTGGCCGGGCGCATAGGTCTGGCATATTGTGCAGGTGAAGAAACAATCTGCATTCCGGTCGGTAATTTTCGACAATCTACTGTCCCGCATCTCATAACGTTCCCTTGCATCGCGGATCTTGGAAGAGACGGAGGAAGGTTCAGAGGTGAAAACGACTTCGACAGCCTCGGCTACAGCCGGGAAGTCCTCCTTGATTTCTGAAATTATGTTCGACCCCAGGTCTGCGAACGTCAGACCCTTTTCCAGGGCGGAACTGCTTATTCTAATCCAGGAATTGTCCCTCTGCCCGCTGTGCCAGACTCCCTCGGTGCGGCTAAGGGCGAAGTGTATGCGACGCTCAATCGCCTGCTCCATTGAAAAATTCACATCTCCCGAAACCAGAACCTCGATGGACAAAGAATGAGCTCCGCCCTCCAGTTCCTGAATGTCCTTTCCCGTTGTGGTCGTTCTTCCGTCATCCGCGTGCCCGCATGCAATCACGACTTCGCAGGAGGGAGGAGCATCCGGTCCTCCGAATTCAAGGCGAGCGTCCGCTTTCCTGATGCGCTGGTTCTCAAAGGAGGACCCGAAGCGGACCCGTCGGTTCCTTCCAAAAGTGATTCCGCGGTTGGCTATCACCTTCGATACCAATTCTTCCGATGATATCTCGCAGAGTCTGGGTATATTTGGAAGATCCGGGCTGTCGGACACGATGAACGCGCCGGCCGCCGCTACAGAGAAGATCGTGGTGATATCGGACACAGTGAGTTTTCCAGTGTGGATGACCGCCAGTTTGGGTTTCTTTTTCAGATATTTGGCCATTGAAGTCCAGTTTCCCGCCTCTGCGCCACCATATTTCAATGCCGCACGGGAAACCAGACCGTTAATGCCTAGTGCCTCCGAGCCTCTGATCTTCAGAATGTTTTTGCCCTCGATATCGATTCCGGAGTACCCGCCGGAAAGGATAGCTATCAATCCTCTACCGGTGCATTCTCCGATCTCAAAAACAGAGCTCTCACGGGGCTCTCCGAGAAAAAGTACGATACCCGGCACGGCGCCATCCACCAGGCCTATGCCGTAGTAGTCCAGCCAGCTGTCTGGTACTATTCCGTGGCCGTTTATCGATGCTATGACCTCGAATGCAATCGAAGCGTCTATCCCCAGGTTTAAGATATCATCGATTCCCGAATCGCTGCCTTCCGAGAACAGCGAGGCGACGTCTGACGCCCTCGTCGGCCCAGGACATTTCCAGGCATTTACCGAAGGAAGTCCGAATGATGTGCCTTTGCATTCGAGCACGCGGTCCCCGGGAACGGAAAGTGCCAAACCTAAGGCTCTTCCTACGAGCGCATCGCGCCCCCTCTTCAATCCGTCTATCCCGCCCGCATCTTCAGAAAGAACGTCACTGATATTCATATAAGCTGAGCTCTTTGAGTTCCTTAAGGACGAATACGCCGTTAAGGCTTTCCAACTCTTTCGGTAGCTTGCAACGGAGCTCGTCAGCGGAGGTCTTGCTGGTGCCGATGTCGGCAACAAGTTCGAGAAGCATCCTCTGGTAGCAAATCTTTATCTTGCTGAACACGGAGATGAGATTGATGTTCCTGCCTGCCAGCAGGTCGAAGATCTGCTTCATGGACCCGGGATTGTCTGGTACTTCGAACACCATCTTTATCAGGTTGGTTCCCTGCTTGAAGAATGTCACCGACAGCATCCAGGAGTCGGCGTCGGCGACCACCATAACGTCCCGGCCGTCTATGTTTTTCAAAATGTCCCCGTACCCGGGAGCAGTATCGAAAACCCCCCTTTTAATGGTGCAAGGCTCCGCGCGGCGGACTTCTTCTTTTGTGTGATACTCCTTATCGGAACGGAAGAGGCGGCCTATCTCGGCCGGTTTCGTGGCAATGTGATCTATAAGCGATACGGAGGGGTCGTTGTTGCTTTTCCTATGCGCGAAATCTTCCAGCAGAAGGTCCGCCTCGCCCGCGAAGCTGAGGTCGGCCATTATCTTCCAGATTATCACGGTGTCGGAAATCCCGTTGAGCGATACCGAGTTCAGGATGTTAATTTCGCGTTCGGCCAGAAACCCTGCCGCCTGTGCGCTGGATCCGGGCACGTCCCTCATGTACATCGTAATATGGGTAAGAGTGCGGTAATTCTCCTGAGGAAACATGGAGAGTATGACCTCATAGTCCTTGGGGCCCTCCGCCGGATATCTGAAAAGCGTGCTGTAGACGCACCCGCCGTCCACAAGTCCCATCGTGTCGGAAAGCCACTGATTTATCTTGACCTTAGTACCTTTGACCTTTGTGAATTCCCAAAATTTCATAGGAGCCCTTGGCCCGATAGGTTGCAGCAATCATATATCTTTTCGGTCCGAATGTTTGATCGACACCAGGGGACGGGTCCAACAGGGGTCGTCACGGTCACTTTCCAAGTCCCTGATCATGTTGGGAATGCTGCAAGGGTCGCCGTTAAGATAGGTGTAATGCAGTAAGGCTTCCGTCGTTTCCTCGCCGCGCCTCTCCAGTCCGGACATCCGCAATGCACTTCTGATTAGCCCGGAAGCCTCTGCGAGCATATCCGAGGCGTCCTTCAGTTTTTTCTTTCTTTCGTCGGGGGTGTTCGTAGAATCACCTCTTTTTGGTAAAATAATATCTGCCTGGAACAGTTGGATTGGAGCCCAGAGTATAGGGGCACACGGAGCATTTCCTTCGCATCTCAATCACCCCTCCATCGAGGGTCCTGTTCTTTATCGCGAACATCGGGTTCCTGCACACAGGACAGAATTCGGGTATTCTGGAAACGCCGGAGGCGTTATAATCAATGGCTACGCCGATTATCCCCCGGTTGATTCCAATCCTCCTTATGCGCTCGCCGCTCACCCTGTAATCCGGATCCATGGCGGAAAGCTGTTTTCTCACGAGGAAGGTCAGCTCGGACTGGGACCTGACCTGAGGATTCTTATGCATGACTATCAGCACCGAGTCCGCAACGGATTCCTCGTCAGGGATTTTATACGCCATTCATGCTGGGTATTTCATTCAAAGATAATATGTTTTCATATTCAGATAGATTAATCAACAGTAAGCGTTTATTTCGTCCGGGCGGGGGTAGCCAAGCCGGCCAACGGCATAGGACTTAAGATCCTAGACCTCAGGGTTTCATGGGTTCGAATCCCATCCCCCGCACCCGTTTTGTTTCAGTTATGCTGCGAAGAGCGATCGATGCATAATGGGCGCAAGGAGTTCGAAAGCGCCTAACCCGCATCTCCAACCTATCGTTCATACGGGGGGCATGTTTTATGAACGTTCCGTATCTGAGCTCTTCGAAGGCATGCCGTAACTCCTACGCCGTGTTCATCACAATCGGGCCTCCCCACGAGATGGGTCCGTTGAGAGGTTCGGCCGACAGTAACAGGAAACGGGACTTCTTTTTCTTGGGGGCAGAGACTGTTACGCAGTCTCCTTTGCCGCACACCTCAATCTTCTCGCGTATCGATTCGCCGTGAACTATCGCATCTCCCACTATGAGGAAAATGAACGCGTCATCCTTCGGTTTCGTGTACAATGATATCAAAGAACATCCATTCAGCCCAACATCGAAGAACGTCGCCTGAACATGGCGGGGGCTGACGCCGGCAACTTCTTCATATTTTCCGGATATGACCCGGACCGTCGCATTGTTCATGACCTTCTTTCCGATCATATCTCCAGTGATGTCGAAACACTTGGGTTCGGTCATCTTGTCCTTGCTTGGCAGGTTGATCCAAAGCTGTACGTCAGGCATCCGGTCGGCAGGGTGCGGTATCTTCTGATGCAATATTCCGCTGCCTGCCGTCATCCATTGGCGCTGGCCGGACAAAATCTTGCCTTTGTTGCCCAGGCTGTCTTCGTGGTCGATCTCTCCGATTATGAAGAAGATGACGGTCTCGATCCCCGGTGAGGTGTTTCGGGAAATCTGCGATATGGTCCCCCAGATCGATGGAATCGAAAGAGTCAAGCTAAGGAAAGGATGAAATCGCAGACAGTGTCGTGCCCCAGTGCCCGTATCGGATGCACTCCGGCCCCGTCTACGGCAGGAATCCCGCTGACCAATTCTCCTACAGCCTCTTCTGTCATTATGTGTTCGGTTACGGTTTCGGGAGATATAAAGCAGGCAGAGCAGACTGGGGCGGGAGTCTTTTCTTTGTTTCTTCACAGCATTCCCCGTTTTGAAAAGGGTATTATACTTAACGTCGAGTACATACGCGAGTTCGCGGAACCTATGGAGGCGCTCAATGGTGGATGTAATAGATAAACAGAAAACGAAAGATGAGTTCAAAGTTCAGGTCCTCGAGACATTTGCCACATTGATTACGGCGGCCTTCGGACTGGTGGCGGCACTCGCATGGAACGAGGCGATCAAGAAAGCGATTGCATCAGTATTCTCTTCGGATGGAGAGCTGATAGGCCTATTCATTTACGCGATAGTCGTTACGTCCGTAGCGATAATCTTCACGATCCTGATTGCAAACTCCCTTAAGAAGGCTAAGGCAAAGATCGTCAAAGAAGAGTGAACAAAGGTCAACTCATTACGGCCGCATACCGGCCGGCAAACAATTTTTTTATCGACCGAATATCTGCTGCAGTCTCTGCGTATTTGAATCTCCCGTGTTGCTCGGGTTTGATAAGCTATCTTTAAATAATACAACTCAGTCATTCGGTCGGAGTTATATTCTTGGTAGACGCGGTAAAAAAGCCTGGGACCGAAAAAACCGGTAGCACCAATAAAGGTCCCAGCAGCAATGTGAAAAAGAACAGCAAACGATTCAAGCCGAAAACGAAGGTTACGACCAAAAGACAGTCGATGCTCAACATGCACAAGATGAGCCCGTTCAAATACGATATGAACGAGATTCTGATCGCGTCTTCCATGGACCCGGATAAGGCTTCTTCTTTTTTAGCGAGCGTCATTGCAAAGGCATCGAGGACATCAACCAAAGAAGCGAAAGATTTTGTGAGGACTTTCCTCGATTCCGGCGAGCTCACCAAGGAGGAGTTTGACCGCATCAGCAGGCTCCTTGATAAATATGGCAAATACCGCTGACTTATCATGAAGTATTCGGAAATGCGCCCGGGACGCATGTTCGTCCTGAGCCTAGATCCCGGGGAGATAATCCGCGGGGAGATAGAGAAATTTTCCTTGGAACACGGGATAGTCTACGGCACGGTTTCTGTCGTCGGAGGCGTGGACGGGGGTTCGGTGCTGGTGGTGGGGCCCAAAGTTCCCGCGGATGAGAAGATCGAACCACTGAAATTCGAGATAGACGCGCCCAGCGAGGTCACGGGCTTCGGAACGATATTCCCGGACGAATCAGGAAGGCCCACATTCCACATGCACGGTTCGATCGGCAGGGAAGGCAGGTCCGTTACCGGTTGTTTCCGCGAGGGCGTCATCGTATGGCTGGTCACCGAAGTCGTGATAACCGAGATGAAAGGTTCGGGCCCCGTCAGGAAAAAAGACAAAAAGACCGGCTACGGATTGCTCACAGTCGAATAATCAGCGCCTGGTGATCCCGAAAGAGTCCATCCACTTATCGAAGACTCCGTCTGCGTAGTTGTTCATATGAACGGCATCCACCTTGTCGGGGACGATGAATCCGCTTATAGGGAACTCGTTGTCGCAGAAGGGACATCTGACATAAGGGCAGTTCTGGTTCGCCCTCGGGCAGGCGATGCAGGCGACCGCCCTCGACTGGAAAAGGCTGAATTCATGCCCGCAGACGGGGCAGAGAAACCTGCGGGCGGCAACCTTCAGGTCTTTTGTGATGCCTGCGCTACGTTCCTCGGGAGTCAGCCACATAGGGTCCCGCGGAGATATGGGGGTCTGTTCCTCGGTCATGAGCGCCCCCTCGCAGCATCCACCACATCCTGGAGGCGTGTGATGTCCGAGCACTCTTCGATAAAGGTCCCTGTAACGATGGCATCGGCGCCCGCCTCTCTTGCTTTCTTTGCGGCCTCGGGGGTGCGTATGCCTCCTCCAACTATCAGAGGAATCGAGATCGAATCCTTTACCGCACGTATCATCTCCGGTGGCACGGGCCTGTCTGCTCCGCTGCCCGCCTCGAGATAGACGTATCTCATTCCGTACATCTCACAGGCGATGGCATAACCGACTGCCTTATCGACCTCGTTGCGCTTGATCGGGTCCGCCTTTCCAACTTCCCCGACCTTCATTCCCGGTTCGACGACGATGTATCCCATAGACAGCGTTTCGATTCCGAGCTTTTTAACGAAAGGGGCGGCGTAAGCCTGTGCCTTGAAGATCCAGAGGGGATCGGTGCTATTGACCAGGCTCATGAAGAAAATGGAGTCAACTTCAGCCGAAAGTTCCTTCGGTCCGCCCGGAAAGTGAATGCTGGGAAGCCCGGACATCTCCCGGATGGCTCTGGCGGTCGCGCCCAGGTTCTCAGATGTCACACCGGTCGAACCGCCAATCATAATCACGTCGCTGCCCGCTTTCTTCGCGGCAGCCGCGAGTCTTCCCGCATCCTCGGGCATTTGCTTGTCGGGGTCCAGCAATGCCATGTGTATGGTCCCTTCTTTCATCCTGTCCGAGAGATACTGTCCGACGTTCATCATATCACACCGATAACGAAGGCCGCAAGCGCAAGAGCCATTGCAGCCTTTGCAGCCTTTTGAGCCTTATGCGCGCTTCTGAAAACAATAATGGAGGCATATATAAACATTGCATCAGCCGCAAATACTACCATATAGAGGTCGTTGAGCGAGCCCGCAAGCAGGGGCCATACGCTCAGAGCCACTCCGGAAAGGAAGAATCCTGCCGAGACGGCAGCGGCATTCCTGTTGCCGATTACCATGGGAAGCGTCCTCCTGCCCTTGTCTGAGTCCTCGTCCTCGATGTCCTTTGAAACCTCCCTGCCTACGTTTACCAGCATCGCCATAAAGGCCATGGGAACTACCGCCATAACGTCTCCGCAGACCGCTCCGCCGAGTAGGAACAGCATCCCTGTGAGCACTGCAATCGTGACATTTCCGGCGAAGCCGCGCTGCTTGAGAAGGACCTCATATGACATCATCAGAACTGCGGCCAGGACCACTATCGCGGCGGATACTGGGTCCCAGAAGCCGATGCCCAGGAGATTCGAAACGATAAGTGCCAGAATACCGAGGATCATCGCAGAAAGCATCATCAGGACACCGAGGTTCCTCGCGGTACCGGGGGCTATCTCCCCGCGGGGGACCGGTCTTTCCGGGTGGGCCGCTAAATCTATCTCCCTGTCGATGTAGTCATTGATCGCGTTTCCGCCGGCCATGAAAATAAAGACAATGAGGCACGAGACCAGAATTCCAGACCAATAATCTGCGATGTCAAAACCCGAAGCGATGAATGCACCGACCACAACGCCGACAATCCCCATTACGCCGTTGCCGAATCGGAACAATCTCAGATACCTGTTCACGGGCGACCGATGTGCTCGACGTTGAAATAGTTAATCACGCACGGAATATGTGGTAATATCTTGTAAGAGAACCATGGACCCTTTGCGGGAACAATTTCTCAAGATTCATCTCTGAAGTGTCCATCTCATGGGGCAGTACAATTCCCGCAGATCCACCGGGACGCAGGACGCGGGATATGGAACTGAAAGATCTGGCATATATGCGGTCAATGTCCTCTCCTCCCGTTTTGGTCGAACGTCCGTAGGGCGGATCCGTAGCGACCGCGTCTATGTCCGACCAGTGTTCGGATATTTCTCCGATATCCATAACCCCACTGCCGTGCAGCCTGAGCCCGTAGAAATCCATGTTCTCCTCCGTTCCCGCCACCATCTGCGGGTCGAAATCGGAGACAATGGCCTTCATGCCCATCTCCGCAGCCTCGATGGCTATCCCGCCGGTTCCGCAGAATGGGTCAAGAACGGTCCCCCCGCGCTTTACCCCTGTCAAATTTATGAGTGCTCTGGCATATTTGGGGTGCAATGAGATTGGGGAGAAGAACGGCCGCTCCCCCACTTTTCTCTTTTCGAAGAGGTCGGTCTCCGTCCTGTATTCTTCCATGAACAGATGCACCCGGTCGCTCATCAGCATCTTGACAACGATGTCCGGGTGCTTCAGGTCCACGCTGTTCTTCTTGGAGAACAGGGCACCAACTTCTCTCACAAGTTTCTGCGAATCGACTTCTTCCATCATGCCTTTGAATCTTTTTGCCCTTACCGCAAATGTGCCGAAGGGAAGGTCGAAAGGTGCAATGTAGGATATCTTGTCCGGGTCGAAAGACCCGATGTAACGTCCGATGCCGCGGGTAAGTGCCAGCCGGCCGGCGGTGAAGGGTATGCTTTCGGGCGGCATAGCGAGTGCGACATATCCTGGTCCCGATGCGAAGACATCGCACTTGCCGTCCGATTCGGCGAGAGAGCAGCTTATCGCCTCCGCCCCGGGCATTTCTCCGAGCTCGCCCGAAAGTTCAAAAAAATAAATGGGGTTCACTGGAACCCCATTGGTTTCAGTCCTTAATACCGTCTTCGGTGACCATAAAGACCGCCTCTCCCTCAGGAAGGTTCGGCGAATCGATCAATCTGGCAATCCTCTTTCCGGCCTTGCCTTTGCGAAGATAGATACGGAATGTGGCTGTGTGTCCGACGATGTTGCCTCCGATGGGCCTCGTCGGGTCTCCGAAAAACGCATCTGGCTTCGAGGAGACCTGGTTGGTGACAGCTATCACGGCGTTGTTCACTGTCGAAAAGTTCAGCAGGTCGTGCATGTGCCTGTTCAGGATCTGCTGTCTTTCCGCAAGCGTTCCCCTGCCTATGTACTCGGCCCTGAAATGCGATGTGAGGGAGTCTACTATCACAAGTCTCACCTTCAAGTCCTTTGCCAGTTCGAGGGCCTTTCCGACGAGGAGTACCTGGTGCTGGGAGTTGAACGCCCTTGCCACATGGATCCTTTTGAGGGTCGCCTCGGGGTCGAGGCCCAGATATGTGGACATCTGTATGATCCTCTCCGGCCTGAAGGTGTTCTCGGAATCGATTATTATGACATCCGAATCCAGACCGCCCAGCTCCTCCGGCATGGTGGCGTTGACTGCAAGCTGGAAGCAAAGCTGCGACTTGCAGCTCCCGAACTCGCCGAAAAACTCCACAATGGACTGGCTTTCGAGCCCTCCTCCCATCAGCTCGTCAAGAGCCTTGGAGCCTGTCGTCAGCTTAGTTACAAGCTTGCGTCTTTCAAGTATCTCGTCTCCTGTTTCGAACCCACCGATGTCTGCGCAAAGCTTAGCGCCCTCGATGATGTCTGCTGCCTTCTTCTCTCCGATTTCGCAGAGTTCTGCGAGTTCCTTGGGAGGGGCAACAGCAATGGCCATCAGATCCGTGTATCCTGCTTCGCGGAGTTTTTCTGAAATGGCTGGTCCTACTCCTGGTATGTCTTCTAGAGTTTTGGTGACCATTGGTATCTCTCCGACACTCAAACAGAGCGTCGATATTTAACCCGAAGCATGAGAGGTCGCCGATTTTTCCGAAAGTGACATTATAAATCTTTATATCTAAGTTCCAGGATTAACACGGGATGGCAAAGAAGAGGCGGAGAATAAAGGAGGAGCCCGAAGAAGCATATGAGTTCACTCCAACCCGGTTCGATGAGAGGGAGTTCATTCTCAAAGAACTTTTCAACACTAAGGTGTTCTTTGTAGTCATTCTGCTTTCCCTGATGAGCGGCGTGCTATGGGCTTTCACATATACGCTGGGTACCCATATGTGGCTCGTAGGTCTTCTGGTATGCATACTTCTGATAGTATTCATGAAGAAGGTGCTGGCACTTTTCAAGGTAAGGGTCGAGATGATCGACGGTAAGAGCATGGTCGCCAATTACGTCATGTATTTCCTGCTAGCGCTGGGGGTAACAATCCTGTTGATCAATCCGCCGTTCTATTGAATCAGTTCTCCCAGCTCATCTTAGGGTCGAGAAGCTCTGTCAGCAGGTCTGCGGGCGTGCAGCGGATGGAGTCCTCATGGTCCCTTATGACCATGGTGTCAGGGTCCATCTCTCTTCCGATCCCCGCTATTGCGGCCTCCTCGGAAAGCATCTCTTTTGCAGAGAAATACATCCTCTCGGCGATAACATTCCACCCGCCGTCTTCTATGAACGGCTCTCCGTACTCGTTGTTCTTCCACTTCTTGAGGAAAGAATCGGCGTTGGAGACGCCCACCGGCGGACCCACGTGTTTGAAGGTCTTGGAAAGAAGATCGCGTTCGAGCTCGAAGGCTATCCTCATCTCCTCGGCGTCTATCTCGTGGACGGCCCTGAGGACGGTGAAATCAAACTCGTTCATCTTCCTGGTCAGGGCGTACTGGGTCTTCCACAGCTGGGAATATAGGTTGTCCTCGATGACGTTCGGTCTCTTGAAAACGACGGTCAAAAGGCGCGAGCCGTGGTGTTCGGCCTTGGCCCTGAGCTCTTCCTGCGACATAGCCGGGCGGTCGATGGGGAAAAAGAAACGCATGTCTGGAGCCTGAAGGTACGCTCTCGAGGCCACTATGAAAAGTGACATGGTGTCCAGGTGCACTGCCGAGGCTACGTTCCTCCTGGGATCGACGGGATCGTAAACAGTCATCGGGGCAACCGAAACGGGGCCTCTGCCCTCGATTTCGATAACGGTGCCCTCCCTCCATTCGGACGCCGCCTCCAGAACCTTCCTGAAACTGCCGTACTTGATGACCAGAAGCTCGCACAGATATCCTGAGAAGCCGCGGGTGTTGGGCTCCGCGCCGTATGCGGCTATCCCCTTCATGAATTTCTTCAGCAGCCTGACGTCGTCCTTCTGCTCGGGCCGGAGATGGGATCGTACATATTCAGTATGGAACGGTGTTCGGTCAACTGAGGACTGCAGTTTCCTGGTGTTCTCCAGAAGATAGCAGGGGACCATATCCACGTCCAGTCCCATAAACTTCCCGCGGGTGTACGGATGCTCGGAATACATGCGTGTGCCGTGAAGGAGGTCCTCTCCCGCCTTCAGCCCTTCGCTCTCAAGCGTTTCGCGTGGGACTTCGGGAGGGAACAGCAGGAATATGTCGAGGTCCGGATCGGAAAGGAACGTATCTTTTGCGAAAGAGCCTACAAACCTGACCTCCGTGGCGGCGAGGCTGTTTTCTTGGATGTATGCCTCGGCCCTCTCTTTCAGATTCTTCGCTGCATCGGATATGCGATCTATCTCTTGTTGCTTCGGTTTTATTCTCTCCAATACCTCCGACTCTACGCTCATCGACCCGGAAATCGGCATCCCACGTTTAAGGATGTCCCCGACGCACGCGCCTGCTCTCCCGTTAACTGCCTGTTTTGCCAAAATATTATAACCTGATAATCATCGTAGGGGCGTGCACTACTGTCCGCAATGCGGTTCCGTGAATGAGGAGAATGCGAGTTTCTGCACCAGATGCGGCGCTTTTATCAACAGGGATGCCGTCCCGTCGCGTTCCCCAAAGGTCGGCGGCAATGCGAACAGGAATGCTGTAATAGCGATATTCGCCATAATCGCCGTTCTCTCTGCAGGAATCGCGGGATTCGTAGTCTGGACCTCTCCCGATGGAAAGGCCTTCACAGCCGACGAATATATCCTCTATGCCGACGGCGACGTCGGTTCAGGTTATATCTCGATAATTTCCGATCCTTCGGACACGGACCCCTCCGACGGGTCATGTGGCATCATCCTCATGATGAACGCGAAAACACTGGGCAATTACAGCTGGGGCATAAGGTGCCTCGACAGCGCCCTGTACGTGTATGACGGCGTGGACACATATGAGTATACAGGACACAGCATGCCCGACGGAGCGGTCCTCGGAGACGGCGGAAAAACCCTGACGTGCACCCTTGAACCCGGACATTACTCGGTGACAGTCGAGGTCAACGGAAAGACCTACTCCGGAACATTCGTTCTCCAGGGGGAGGTGGTCAGGAGCTATTCGTGGATGTTCGACCCGACGTGTTCGGACAGCCCGGCGTCATCCATCGAGTTCAATCTCGAATTCGCCTTCCAATACGGGGATTGCCTTGAGGCGGCCGAATACACCGGTGCACGTGGCATCGGTGACGTTCTGGACATCGAAAACCTGATCATTCCGTTCGTTTCGGAGAACAAAGTGATCACAGATCTGGAAAATCAGCTGGAAGAACTGTACTGTGAAGAGATGGGATCATCGCCCGCATCCGGAAGCTACATTTACGCTTCATACATCCTCGCATTCGTTCAGGAGGAGTTCGATTATCCGACCGCCAAATCGGACGTTGAAAAGTGGGGACCCGACGAACTGCTGTATGGCAGAAGCGAGTACTGGGCGTTCCCGACGGAGACCATAATGCGGGGTGCGGGGGACTGCGAAGACACATCTTTCCTGTGCGCCGTACTGTTCAGGGCCGCCGGGTACGACGCGGCCGTGGCCCTGTTGCCCGGTCACGCGATGGCCGGCGTGGAGCTGACGACGAATCCTTACGCTCACAGTATACCCAGATATGTCGGCGAATACACAATATTTCAGAAACTCACTGTCGGCGATGTTTCGACCACGTACTATGGTTGCGAGACCACAACCGACGCCCAGTACCACATAGGATACACCAGCGTCAAATACGGTCCCGACCCCCTCACGGAATATATGGATTTCGAGATTGACGGCATTCCCACGGGCATGAACGGATTTTATCCCATATGATCACGGCGAGCTGTCCGGGATCCACTCCCCCTCGTAGACCCGGGCCTCGTGGAACACTATATCTTCGCCCACGTCCATGACGGTCCTGTCGCGCAGGGCAACCGTTGTTACGCCCGTGGCCTTCTCCGTCTTCTCCGCCTGTTGCTCCGGACCGGTCCTTATCATCACTATCCCGAGATGGACGAAAAGGGCGACCTCGGGCCTGACCCTTTCTATGAAGGATATAGCCTGGTCGGTGCACAGGTGACCTTTTATACGCATGTCGTCGGGCGCGGTCACAGGAAGGATCAGCACCCTTGACCCGACATACTGGTCTGCGATCTCCGGTGTATATTCGGTATCGCTTACGTATGAAATTATGCCGTCGGGGGTATGAAACCTGAATCCTATGTTGGTGGGGTCGCTGTGCAGGGACCGGCATATCTCGGTTTTGATGCCCTCGATCTCGACCACGTCTCCGGGGGTGAGGACGGTGCAGTCCTTGGCGATCCTCTGATGATACCGCGAAATACAGGGTCCCAGCTCATTCTGGCCTTTCAGCACGGTCACGCTTCCGTAGATGTGCCCCCTCTTTTTCCATCCCCCGAAAGCGCAACCCTCTATCACCGATTCGGCATCTGCGTAATGGTCAGGATGGGCATGGGAGATTATCACCGAATCCGTGCGTGTCAGATCGTACCTGATATTGCGCATCTGGGTCAATGCGCCCGGTCCCGGGTCCACATGGATTATATCCTCTCCCCTCATTATGAGGAAGCCTCCGGTGCACCGGGTCTGGTACATCGAAGTATGCCGACCGCCTCCGGTCCCCAAAAAAATAATGCGAGTCGACATGCCCCCGGTTATGTCTTATAAATATATCCGTCTTTTGAAAACCGCAAAATGTTAAAGTCAAATAGAAGGTTACAATCATCATGATAACTGTTTTTCGCGGCGGATGGGTCGTGACCCAGAATCGTGACAGGGACGTATTCAGGGGAGATGTGGCCGTCGAAGACGAGAAGATAGTCTATGTCGGGCCGAAATTCGAGTGCTCCGCAGACCGGGAGATCGATGCCGCAGGCGACGTCGTAATGCCGGGGATGGTAAACACCCATACGCACGTCGCGATGTCGGTGATGAAAGGTTCGCTGGACGACCTGCTCTTCCCAGACTTTCTGAATGCCAGCTTCAGGATAGACGCCGACAGGACCGACAGAGATATCGATGTGGGAGCAAAGCTGGGGTGCATGGAGATGATACGAGGGGGCACCACGACCTTCATGGACCTCTACTACTCCGAGGATGTCATCGCCAATGCCGTCCGCGAGGCGGGGATACGGGGAGTACTCTGCTGGTGCGTGCTGGATGAGGACAAGACAACTCAATCAGGGAACCCTCTGAAGAACTGTGCCAGATTCTGCAGTTCTCACAAGGGTATGAGGAAGATCGTGCCGGGAGTGGGACTGCAGGGAGTGTACGCATGCAACGAGGAGACATGCATCGGGGCGAAGGAGCTTTCCGACAGGGAAAAGCTTCCGATGAACTTCCACCTGTCGGAGACCAGGGGAGAAGTCAACGAGCACCGCAGATCCACCGGAAAGAGGCCCGGCGAATGGCTCGCCGGCCTGGGAGTACTGGGGCCCAGAGGGGTCGCGGCGCACTCCGCATGGCTGACCATGAACGAGGTCAGGCTCATGGGACAGGCGGGCCTTTCGGTATCTACATGCCCCGTTTCCAACATGAAGCTGGCGACCGGGGGTGTAGCCCCGATTCCCGAGTTCTGCTCCAGCGGCGTCAATGTATCCATCGGGACCGACGGTAACACCACTAACAATTCTCTGGACATGTTCTCAGAAATGAAGACGCTGGGACTTCTTCAGAAGTCCAGCAGATGGGACGCCAGGGTCGCCAAGGCACAGGAGCTGATAGATTTCGCTACTATAAACGGTGCCAAGGCGGTAGGAATGGAAGACAAAATAGGATCTCTGGAGTCCGGCAAATACGCCGACATCATAGTGCTTGACGGCAAGGACCCCAACATGAGGCCGCTACTTTCTGAGAACATCATCGGGAATATCGCATACTCAGTATCTTGCCTCAATGTCAAACATACGATGTGCCAGGGCGATCTGGTGATGGAAGACCGGAACATCGGTACACTGGACACGGATTCCGTGCTGGCCGAGTCCGAAGACATATGGAGGCAACTGTGCCTAAGATGACCCAGAGCATAATATTCGAAAGGCCCGACACGGCTTCGATCGCAGCTTCCGGGATGATATGCGCGGATATGCATTTTCACACTCATTATTCGGACAGCTATACCAGGACCGAGGATGTCATCCGGCTCGCCCTGAGCACCGGAGTGGGAGTCGCCATAACTGACCACAATCAGATAGGCGGGGTACTTGATGCGGTGGAAATGAAGAGTGAAACCCTCGTCGTACCGGGTATGGAGGTGAGCACCTCCGACGGTCCGCACATTCTGACATATTTCTACTCCTGGAGGGACCTGAAATCTTTCTGGGATGCTAATATAAAGGATAACATAAGATAGTGCCAGTGGATAGCTTTGAGGAACATGCCGACCTCAAGGCTCCTGGACCTTCTTGAGGACGAGAACTGTGTCGTATCGGCCGCCCATCCCATGGGATATCTGGGTTCGAACAAAGGGCTGGAGGTGTGCATAAGGAAGGACTACATACCCGTCTCGGAGGCCAAGAGGCTCGATGCTTTCGAAGTGATAAGCGGAGGGATATCCCGCAGATCGAACATTGCGGCGTGCGAATCGGCTTCCTGGTACGGTCTGGGCGTAACCGGAGGGACGGACGGGCATCTCCTGAGGGAATTGGGAAACATAGTGACCGTATCCGACGCTTCGGACCTGGACGGGTTATTGGACAGCATCGTGAAAAAGAAAAATGGAGTGGTCGGAAAGGAGAAATCCCTTCCGACCAAGGCCTTGATGGGGCTGACCTCGCTCACGGAGTTCTGCAGGCACACCCCTTCCGTAGGCTTTGTACAGCTGGAACAGACCGTAATGAACATCAAAAGGCACCGCCGGCCCCCGGAAGATAACAATATCAGAGCTGACCGGCGGCCAGCCTGCAAAAGGCGATCTTGACGGAATCGATCCGCCTTTTGCTTCTATACTTCTCAGTGGTGAATTCGACGCTATGCTCCAGGTCTTTGAGGAACTCTTCGGACAGGCGCTCCCCTATCCCGTGGGAATAAATCATGGCATTGGTTTCGAAGTTCAGGTTCATGCTGCGCTCGTCCAGGTTCGCGGAGCCGACCGAGCAGTAGTATGAGTCGGCGACTATGGCCTTGGAGTGCATGAACCCGTTCTTGTAGTGGTACACTCTGACCCCGGACTGCATCAGCAGATTGGCGTAGAACAGGTTCGCCCAGTACACGAACGGATGGTCCGGTTTGTCGGGTATGATAATCCTCACGTCCACGCCCGATATGGCGGCGATCCTCAGCATCGACAATGCTGCCTCGTCGGGCACCAGATAAGGGGTGTGGATATACAGCGTCCTCCTGCACCTGGTGAACAGCATCATGTACTGGCCGTGGATCGGGCTGCTTTCTAGGACGTCGGGCCCTCCTGAGATTATCTGAACTATCTCCCTCCCCTTCCCCGGCACATTCTTATAGAAGATGCCCTCGGTTGTTATATCCACTCTTGTGGCGTATCTCCAATCGGTAAGGAACCGTATCTGCATCCCCAGGACCGCTCCGCCCTCGATTCTGACGCTGGTGTCCCTCCAGTTGCCCAGCGGGCCTTTTCCGATGTATTCGTTGCCGATGTTGTGCCCTCCGGTCCACCCGATCCTGCCGTCAACGACCATGATCTTGCGGTGGTTCCTGTTGTTCTTGCGGGGAGTGAGCATGCATGTGGCACGGCTGTGGAACAGTGTGAACTGTCCACCGGCCCTGACGAATTCCTTCATACTCTTCTTGGGCCCCTTCCCGAAACCGTAGGCGTCGCACATCACGCGGACCTGGACTCCTTGTTTGAGCTTCTCCGTGAACAGGTTGACCAGGGCCGCCCCCATCTCATCGTCCCTTACGATGTAGAACTCGAAATTGATGGTTTCCTTGGCATTGCGGATATCATCGAAAAGGTCCCTGTAGTAGTCTCGCCCGTCGGTGTAGACCCTGATCTCGTTGTCGTTGGTGTATCCGTGCCCCATCCTCGTCATGGTGCCTATGAATTCGCTGCTTCCGGGATGCTCCCTTTCGAGGAGGGAGCTATCCATCATGAGGCGGACCTTCTGGCTTTCAAGGACCATTCTTATCCTCCCGTCTTCATGGGCCTTCGACCTGAACGCGTATTTGGAATAGAATGTCTGCCCGAAGAACAGGTAAAGCACGAAGCCCAGTGGCGGGAACAGCAACATGACGAGCAGCCACAGTACCATGCTTTTCGGGTTGGAACGCTCCCAGAACATCATCGTGAAGACGAAAATGAGGTTTATCGGGATGAGGAACAGCATCACATCTCCCGACAAGCTGCCCGTGAGATAATTTCCCAGTATCACAATTCCGAACATCGTACGACACCTATCGGCCTTGCCGGATTGCCTGCGACGGTGGTGCCCGCCGTCACATCCCTTGTAACGACCGAACCGGCTCCCACGATCGAGCCTTTTCCGACGGTTATTCCGGGAAGGATTATCGAACCGGCGCCGATCCAGGCATCATCCTCGATCACGACAGGTCGGGACACCGTTCCAACCGCCCGTCTCCTCTGAGGGTCGCGGGAATGGTCCGGAGTGATTATGGTCACATTGGGGCCTACCATGACATAGTCCCCCAATGTTATGCTGTTAGAATCCAGGAATGTGCAGTTGCTGTTGACGAGGACGTGTCTCCCCAGATTCAGGTTGAAGCCGAGGTCGCATCTGAACGGAGGGTTTATCGCTGTGTCCGCTTCTACTTCGTCCATAAGCAACCTCCCGAGTATCTCTCTACGTTCGTCCGGGGTCTTGTGCCCCGTGTTGTATTCCTCGCATATGTGCCTTGCACGTTCCAGGGCATCGGCGAATTCCTTATAGTCCGGGTCTTCGTTGCTGAGTTCTTCGCCTGCGTATATCCGTCCGAAGAAGCTGTCAGGGGGGAAATCCTTCCGCATCGTAACCCGATGCGCGGTCGACTTAATGTTTTTTGTCAAAGAGGGGGCGCTCCGTTATCATGTGAAATATATGTCGCGGAGGCAAGTCACCTAGCAACATATAAGTACGGCCCCAGGATGACAAAGTCAGGGAGGGTAATTTATCATGGTAAACCCAATAGAGATTATCGGTCTCGTGAAGAGATACGGTGATTTCACTGCCGTCGACAATTTAAGTCTGAGCATAAAAAAGAACAGTTTTACGGGCCTTCTGGGCCCCAACGGTGCCGGAAAGAGCACCACATTGAAGATGCTAACGCATCTGATCAACCCAACCTCGGGGAAGGCATATATCAACGGGGTGGACGTGACCCGGGACCCCAAAGGTGCGCTCACCGACGTCGGTACGGTCGTAGAGACTCCGGAATTCTACACGTATCTCACGCCCGTCGAGACCTTTGAGCTCCTGGGACAGCTTATCGGCATGAGCAGCGAGGCCATCTCAGCGCAGACCTCCTCGATCCTGGAAACGGTCAAGATGACCGAGTGGTCGGACAAGAGGATAGGTACCTTCTCCAAAGGAATGAGGCAGAGGATAGCTCTAGGACAGGCATTCCTGGGCGACCCCAGCGTCATAATCCTGGACGAGCCCACGTCGGGACTGGACCCGAGGGGCATGGCGGAGATGCGCGAGGTCCTCAAGAACATCCGTAACGGAAGGGATGTGACGGTGGTCATGAGCTCCCATATGCTACATGAGGTCAGCGACCTGTGCGACCACGTGGCTATTCTGAACCACGGGAAGCTGATACTTGACGACTCCATCGATGCGGTCACCTCAAGGTCCGGTACCAGGCAGATCATAATCAAACTGGACCACGTTCCCACAGCGGACGACGTGGCCAAGGTCGCGTCCATACCCGGGACCCTGTCCGCTTCCAGGCTCGGAAACGAGATCGAGGCGAAGATGTCATCGGAATGCGCCCGCAGCCCTGAACTCCTCAAGGCGGTCTCAAACCTAGGAATCGGAGCTTACAATCTTTACGAGAATGAATCGCTCGAGGCGACGTATCTGAGCCTCATCAAGGAGTCCAGGTGATAACTGTGTCAAACATTGATTATAAGATTGGAAGGGGTAAGGCAAACGTCACCGGCGATGACCTAAGGCAGTTGCTGGTCATAGCCAAAAACGAGATGAGGAAATTCCTGAGAGGAAGGAAGATTCTTCTTTTCATACTGCTCGTAGCCCTTTTCTTGGCATTGAACATAGCTCTTCCCGCGTTGTACTGGGACCAGTTCGGATCGTATCTATCGACACCCGAGGAGATTATGTCGTGGAACGCCGGAAACGTATCGTTCATTGCGCTGATAGGGGCAGTCATCTTCGCTTCGTTCACGATAGTGTCCGAGTTCGAGGAGAGGACGTATCTTCTCCTGTTCACAAGGCCGGTGAAGAAGACCACCATATTCGCGGGCAAGTTCCTGGCATGCTATGCCATCACGCTTCTCGTGGTCCTGGTATACTATGGCGTGTCCGCGGTCCACTCACTAGTTCTCGAAGGAGCGGTCACATCGAAGATATTTGCCTCAATAGGGATGGCCATGGCGGACATATTCGCGGTATCGGGTCTCGCGGTGTTCTTCAGCACCATATCCAAGAAAGGCAGCATATCCGCGCTCATGACTTTCTTCCTGGTGCTCATAATCCCCTCGATACTGTCCGGTATCCTGTTTCTTATTCAGCCGGGCGGAGACCATTGGTATCTTCTGAACGTGGCCGAGGGGAGCATCTCTTCGATTATCGATTCGGCTATACAGGCATCCAATTCGCTTGTCACCTTCTTCCTATGGGGAGCGGTGCCGCTCCTGGCGGGCTGGCTGATATTCCTCAGAAAGGAAGTCTGAGAGGCACGGGCATGCAACCAAACCTTTTATATCTTTTTTTATCCAAAAAGCCTCTGGATATCGCAAGGTTCTTCAATTAAAAACATCATTGAACACCGCGGCCGATGCGGTCGCGAACGGGGAATAAAGAGTTGTCGAAGATCCTAATAGCGACGGATGGCAGCAGGGTCAGCGAGGAAACGGTGCAGTACGCCCTTGACCTGGCATCCGCACTCGAATACGAGATAGCTGCAATTTATGTGAGCGACGAACCTCTGAAAGAAGGGGAACACGAGTTTTCCCCGGGCGAGGCCGCGGTAAAGTACGCCGTGGACGAGGCGACCGCCAGAGGCATAAACGTCGAATCCTTCATCGAGTTCGGAATACCGGCGGTGGAGATAGTCAAAAAGGCCGAAGAGATAGGGGCCAAGGCAATCGTCCTGGGTTCTATAGGCAGGTCCGGTGTTTCGCTTTGGCTGGTGGGCAGCGTAGCCGAGAGGGTGATAAAGCTCGCATACTGCCCCGTCATCGTGGTCCGCAAGCCGGAGCACGAGGAAACGGGCACCAGGTTCGGAAATATGCTAATAGCGACCGACGGTAGCCCGGCGAACGATTCCGCTGTGCGCAGCGGGCTTCGTCTGGCATCCCGCCTCGGGATGAAGGTGACCACGATAAGCATCAATGACGTCAGGGAGATTCCCCGGACGCACGCGGACGAGGCGAGGGCGGAGCTCAACGACATCAGCAAGAAGGCGGTGGCCAAGGTGATACATGAGGGCGCCCTACTGGGCCTCAATGTGGACCCGATCATAGAGGACGGTGTGCCTCACAAGGAGATAGCCGAACGCTCTTCAGAGTATGACCTTGTGGTCATAGGGACACTCGGGCGTACCGGGCTGTCGGAAATACGCGTCGGAAGCGTGGCTGAAAAGGTCATAAGGTACGCTAAATGCCCGGTAATGGTCGTAAGGGCCAACGAAGTATTCGTTCCGCAGGACTCTTTCTGATCAGATTTCGAACCAGCCCTTTGTGTTCTTCATGTTGAGGTACAGCAAGACTATCGCTTCGAACACTATCCCTATCCAGTTGAAGGTTATCAAGCTGAATATCAGTGCCAGCGCCGTCATTATGACTGCGAACCACCATCCCCACTTCTTGCCGGAGAACAGGGCCACTCCTACAAGTATCATCAATATCCCTGCTACCAGAGATATTCCGCCGGCCGCAACCATGGTCAGACCTGCGGGCAATGCGATCGGAACGGAGATCACTCCGCCCAAAATCATGAATGCGCCCACCGCCGCAGCTGCGATGCCGCCAAGAATCTGCAATACCGCGAATATGCTCAACAAAATCGGTCTATTATAATTGCCGTCAGACACGGTCACGTATTAACTCTTGGATTTAAAGCGGTATCCTATGTGGCTTGCATCGCAGAAAGGCATATCCCTCGAGTGTCCGCATCTGCAAAGCACGTAACGGTTGCGCACTTCGTATCCATGGCCTTCCGCCGAGATGAGCTTTATGCCGCCCCTCACGTAATATCCGCCACTGCAGCTCTTCTCCGGGTCCTGTATGACGACAATCTCCTTGTCGAGCGTGTCCTCGTGTAAGGTGTCGTCCTTGTCGTAGGCGGTCAGCCTGCCGGCAGGGCATTCGCACGCGGCCCTGATGGCCAATTCGCGGCATTCCGGGTCTCCTGAGTTCTTGATCAGGGTCCAGACTTTCCCCCGGTCTGTGTGGCAGAAGCGCGCCAGGGCGCAGCGGCCGTCGTCCTTCAGGTCCAATGTCTCGCCTTCGAGCACCTTAGCACGTTCCTCGTAAGGTGCCCTGTCCGCCTTCTCCTTGCCGCCGAAGGCGAGGGCCTTTGAGTGGCTGCCGTCGCAGAACGGCGAGGTCTTGGACCTGCCGCATCTGCAGAGGGAGTATCGCTCCTTCTGTTCGATCTCCTCTCCGTCCGTCCACACGTACCCCCCTCCCTCGGGGGTTATGACCTTTTCCGATATGGGGGTCCCTCCTGATACGATGTAGGGCCCGCCTTTGATGATCTTTATAATCATTTCGTCGGTCATATCAAACACCCGGTTCAATCCTGTCCCTTCCGATAAGCTGCTTTTCCGCTATGTATCCGAAGGTCATGGCCGGCCCGATGGTGCTTCCTCCGTCCCAATAAGTGTCCGAAGTCGGAGAAGCAATGCAGTCGCCTGTCCCGTACAGCCCATCTATCGGCTTCTCGTTCCGGTCGAGCACATGCGTCTTGCCGTCGATGACGGGCCCTCCGTCGGCGTCGAGGGTTCCAGAGCCCAGGACCACGGCGTAATACGGCAGCCTCCCGATAGGATGTGCGGTGTGGCTATTGGAACCATTCTCGGGCCATTCGGCCCCGGGGTCGGAAGGCGGCGAAAATACCAATTTCCAGTCATAGTCGGAATCTCCGCGTTTGAACTCCGGGTCCTTTCCCTCTGCGGCATATCCGTTGAACTTCTCGATGTTATCTTTCAGCCCTCCCTTGAACGAAGGTGCAAGTGAGGGCTGAAAGTTACGCATCAGATCGGCGTTACGCGAATAGCTGCTTCCGAACATGACCCCCCGGCGGGCCAGCAGCCTGAATTTTCCCTCGGAAGACTCCGCTTCCACGCCGACCGTCCCGCCATCTTCCATTACGAGGTCGGCGGCGCGGCGGCCCGCGGCGATCCTGATGCCGTTCTTTTTCGGCCGCTCCTCGAACAGCCCGACTAGGTTGACCCCGTAGCCCAGCTTGCCATCGTACCCCTTCGAGAACAGCATACTTCCACGAATTCCTTTGTTCTCGGGCAGATGGTCGGCATAATCCGCCTGGGCTTTGCCGTTCCAGCCAATGTCAACGATCGAATGCACGGCATCGTCTTCATTGTCGCGATATCCCGCCACCTCCTGGAGAAGGTTGCCAGGTATCCAATAACCTCCTCCCGGGTGCAACGCGGTTCCGCCCACCCTAGATGCTTTTTCTATCGTCACGGCATCGGAACCCATTCCCCTCGCGGTTATCGCCACAGAAAAGGCCGCGGCTCCCGACCCTGCAATAACCACATCGGCGGTCAGGTCTCCGACTTCCTGGGAGCCATCTTTGCAGACGTTGCCGTCTCGGCCCGTGTAGAGGAACTTCTCCCTCGGAGCTCCGCACTGAGGGCAGACCTCCGGAGGTTCGTCGCCTTCATGTATGTAACCGCAGACCGTGCAACGCCATTTTTTCATTTTTTACCTCGGGAGGTACACCGAATCAGGCGACTATAATAACTTCGTTAATCCGGGTAAACACCGTAAATGTAATATGTCCCAGATATATACTAGCCAGCGTGGACGCTCTCTTGATATTCGCCTTGTTTGTAATATTGGCCCTCGTGGTGCTAGTCATCGTGGTTCTGAGGCGCGAATTCAGCAGAGGGAACCAGACGTTCGAGAGAATGGTATGGAACGGGAAGATGTCGTCAATGGGATGCTACTACAATCCGGAGAACAGTGAGCTCGAGCTAGCGCAGGATTTCGGCGGTGCGACCCTGAAAATGACAGAATTTACAGCCAAAGAGGCGATAGCCAGGAAGAATGGCGGAGTGTATCTGGTGTTCATCGGCGAAGGTCAGAAACAAAGACCGAGAAATGCCATGATATCCAAAACCCCAATTACTATGGAATCGGCAAGGGCGATAATGGGGATAAGGCGCGGCAAAGGCAGCAAGGGATCCCTGAACCTGTACACTTACAGAGAGCAGAATGCGATGGCGCTGGCCAGAGGAGATCTGGAGATCAAGCCGGTCCTCCACCTAGGAGGTGGCACGCACAGTTTCAGCCACTATCACCGGTATTTCAAGGACGATGAGGACGGGGACGAGAAATCTCCCCGTGCGTTCTTCGGAGAGCCTTTGGATGCCGTCGAGGAGACGGTGCAAAAAAGCTGACCTCCGTCACGGTCAAGCCGGGAGGCGTCCGCCAAGGGATTGGGGCCGCCCGTCCGCATCCCCTAGGAGAGCCGGTGCGGTTTTGCTTCCCGGCGTAAGTTTATATATGGATTTGAAAGTCGGTGCCTTATCCAAGGAGAAAATAAGATAGAATGAAAAGTCGCAAGCTGAAGGTCCCCGGCGAGATATTCATGGCTATCGGCCTATTTTCTGTCGCGTTCGCTATATCTCTCATGGTCAAGCTGGGATTCGGGATATCGACGATATCGTCGCTGGCCTATGCCCTCCACCTGATAATGCCGTTCCTGTCCTTCGGAGAATGGAATCTCATTTTCCAGACGGTCCTTTTTGTGATACTTGTGTCCATAACCCGGAAGTTCAAGAGGAAATACCTCATCTCTTTCGCAATGGTACTGCTTTTCGCTGTAATGCTGGATATCACGGACGCGATCATCGGGGACGTTCCGGACGAGATATATTTCAGGGTGCTTCTTTTCGGAGGGAGCTCCCTCCTCATGTGCTTCGGGGTGTCCATGATGATCACGTCCAAGATGCCGTTAACGATAGTGGAGATGTTCTCCAACAGCCTAGCATCCCACTACCATACGTCATTCAGGAGGATCAAGACGATTTTCGACGTCACTTGCCTGGTGGTATCCGCGGCAGTCTCACTGTTGTTTCTGGGAAACCTTGCGGGGATAGGTATAGGCACGGTGGTAATGGCTATAATAACGGGAACATTCATTCAGGCATTCGGTACGTTGCTTAACGACCACTTCGAGATCGAGCCCTACTACGAGACTCTCCATAAGAGGGGCAAGGCCGAAACAGAGGGTGCCAAGGTGAAGGAGTAACTATATGGCCTACAGAATATTGGTTACCACGGATACGGGAGACAAGAGCAAGGCGTCTGCGATATATGCCATAAAGCTTGCAAAAGCGGTCGGCGGAAGCGTCACGGCCCTGTACGTGAACGATTCCACCAACTACGTGAACAATCTGGCATGCGGCACCCCAGGCATCAGGGGAGAGAACGCACTCGGCTGGATCGCCGATAAAGGCAGCGAATTCGGAATGACCGTAAGGACGATGATGGCCGACGGCATCCCTGCGGACGAGATAGTCCGTAAGACTTCAGATTTCGACATACTTGTAATGGGTACGGCCGGGAGAGAGGGCGTCGCGCACTTTTTGCTGGGAAGCGTGACGGAGAAGGTCATAAGGTATTCCGAATGCCCCGTTATCGCGGTAAGGAACCTCGATCCGGACGCGCCCTTCAGGATGGAGAAGATGTTGATTGCCACCGACGGGAGCGATTACACAGCACCCGCGGTCAGGGAGGGCCTCAGGATGGCCAAGGCGACTCCGGGAGTGACCAAGATAACAGCGCTCAGCGTCTTCGATAACAAGACGATATCGCGTGCATCCGGCAACGCAGATACCGAGGCCGCCTGCGAGAGCGCCGTGCGCTATGTGCAAGAAGAAGGCTCGAAGTTGGGCCTGGAAGTTGAGAAGAGGATAGTGCCCGGAAGTCCCAACCAGATAATAGGCGCCATGTCTGCATACTACGACATGGTGGTGATGGGGACCATGGGCCGTACGGGATGGAAGCGTCTTAGCATGGGCAGCGTCGCCGAAAAAACGGTGAGAGAGGTCAACTGCCCGGTGATGGTGGTCAGGTACAGGAAGCCGGACGACCGGTCGGGATCCCGGTAAGGCGTTATCGGCGGCCGCCTCGCGATCGCGCCGGACTGCTTTACGATAACTGACGTAGCTTTTTACATTGCCGAGTTTAGGACGCGGAGCCAAGGAGACGAATCAACAGCATGTCAGGCGATAAGATCAAGGCACTCCGGGAATTGTTTGTGGTCTCTGGTCTGTTTCCCGTCGCCTTTTCGATAACGCCGATGTTGATCAGAACGGCCTCATACTTGCCGCCGGTGGCCTTCTCGAAGTTCTTGTATCGGTCCCGATGTGTTCCGGCACGCAAGCCGTAGGCAAGTGCACTTCATCTGCCGTGATATCACCCGACCCCTGCATCGTTATAGCATTCCGATTCCAGAGGGCCGAGGTAACTTTGGAGCCAGAAGAAACTGTTCAGTTTTTCGTCTCTGAGCGTTATCGCCCGGAAGTTATGCAGGACAGATGCGATGCTGCCGACCTCTGCAAGGCATTCAATCTGGAGGGACGGCACCCTCAGCCGGTGTTTGAAAAGGATAAACAGGCCCGGGTCGCCGTGGAAGAGAGGAATAAAGGTAAAAACCGAAGAACTGGGGAAAGCCAAAGTTTCAATCAAGACAGATCGAATCTGATTCCAGCGGATTTCAATCTAGGCGGCCCCACGCATCAAAATCGCGGTATCCATCTCTCGTCTGGAGGGTACCATTGGGCAATTACGCTTATTTCCGAGAACAGCGGGTTAGTTGTTATTCCAAAATTACTGATGGTCGAGGTACTGAACTGCCCCTGTCAGTTCTGTTTGCGACCCCATGCAAGGGGGTTGGACGCTTCGGCCCTCAAGGCCTTGCCATAATGACATTCCACCCGCTGTGGAATCAGGGAAGCTCCGTGCAGAGGCAGTCAACATACTCTAAAAGACGGATTATAAGGCGATGTATCCGAAGGAATACAAACGAACACGACTCGTATGAGAACTAACTGTGTATATCAAACATATACAGTTATATACAGCATCTACATTCATAATCGAGAGAATGGAGATTATCATCAGTAACTCCAGCGGTAAGGCCATATACGAGCAGATCGAGGACCAGATTCGCGACCAGATCGTGAGCGGGGCCCTGAAGGGAGGGGACCCGTTGCCCAGCATGCGTTCTTTGGCCCGGGATCTCAAGATAAGCCTGATAACGACCAAGAGGGCGTACAACGAACTCGAGGCCGAGGGCTTCATTGTGACTGTCGCAGGAAAAGGATGCTTCGTTGCCGCGCAGGATCCGGCACTGCTTCACGAGGCCAATCTGAGGATGGCGGAGGATCACCTCCGCCGCGCCGTAGAGGTGGCTGAACGTGGCAGTATCACCAAGGAGGAGCTGAAGGAGATTCTCGACATCCTGTATGAGGTTGATTGAATGGAGAACGCCGTGGAGGTGAGAGGTCTCCGCAAGTCCTACGGGGACTACGAGATAAAGGGTCTGGACCTGGACATACCCGCCGGTTATATCGTCGGATTGATAGGTGAGAACGGGGCAGGGAAGACCACATTGATAAAATGCATAACCGGAGCAAACCATTGCGATTCCGGGACAATAAGGGTCTTCGGATCGTCTGATAGGACGGTACCGGGAAAGATCGGGGTCGTGTTCGACGAATGCTGTTTCCACAAGATGATGTCGGGGAAGCAGATAGGAAAGCTCATGGCAGATCTGCATCCGGAATGGGATCAATCCCGTTATGAGTTCCTGATGGAAAAGTTCGGGATATCCCTGGACAGGAAGATTCATGAGCTCTCCCGCGGGATGAGCATGAAGATTCAGGTCGCGGTGGAACTGTCACACGGTGCCGATCTGGTAATCCTCGACGAGGCCACCGCGGGAATGGACCCCGCTTCCAGGGACGAGTCCTGGACACAGTGATGGAATACATGCAGGATGACAGGCACACTATGCTGATGTCGTCGCACATAACGTCAGATCTGGAGAAGGTCGCCGATTACATAGTGTTTCTTCACAGGGGCAGGATAATCATGAGCGAACCTAAAGACGAGATATTGGACAGGTACGGAGTTGTCAAAGGTGGCGAGGCGCAGGTTCTCGCAATCGGCCGCGAGAATATCGTCAGTCTTAGAAGGGAAAGCTATTCAGTCTCGGCTCTCGTAAGAGATCGTCACGCTGTGAAAGAGGCGTTTCCGGAACTGACGGTCGACACAGCATCTCTGGATGATATCATGGTGCTCATCGTCAGGGGTGATGCTGCATGATGACCTTGGTCCGCAAGGATCTGATTCTCATCAGGTCCAGCATAGTGTCGCTCAGTATATTCGCAGCCGTGCTGTGCTTCCTGCTCAAGGATCCTTTGATCCCGCACGTCTTGCCTGCCGTTTTGTTGGTATCTCTTGCCTCCGCGTCCATTCGCTGGGACGAACAATGCAATTGGGACAGATATATCGTGTCTATCGGTGTGGATAGGAATACAATCGTACGTTCCAAGTTCGCCACTGGCGCGATACTCGCGCTGATAGGGACGGTTACCGGTTTGGTCATATCCATCTCGATGTCTTATGTCCATGATTTTGGAGATGGCGCGTCTATGGTGACGACATGTCCTCTGGGTTTCATCGTCGGTATCATCGTATCTAGCGTTTCGGTTGCGGTTTATTATATAACAGGCAACAGCGTCAAGGCACAATATATCTCAGTGGTGGCTAACATCGTGGTCATCAGCGCCCTGATTGCGCTGTCTATGATCGCCGCAGAGGCCTTCGGAGATTTGACACTGGTCGTACTGGCTCTTGCGGCAGTCGCAGCGGTGGTCGTTCACATATGCTGCTCGGTTTCCCGTAGAAGGTTTGCCGGAATCGATCTGTGATATGTGCCGCACGTTTCCGGCAGTGCACAGCCGTACGGGCAATCTGTGCCGGGAACGTGCTCACAGACGCGATCGGAGTAAGGGCACATCATGTGGACCCCCACTCTGAGGGTCGGAGCGTCGTTGCGGCGTGCACGGCGCAAACCGCAACACAAGAGGGCACAATCACATTGGTCGAGAAGCGGGCAACCGATACAACGGCTTGATTCCGCGAGCTCCGACGTGGCCGCGCATGACGTGCCGGGCTCGAGGGACACGATGGCATCAGTCCCCCTCCCGGCCCGAATTTTCGTCGGAATTTTCCTGTTTCGCATAGAACTCGGCGGTATTTCCGCCGAAAATAAATTACTAATTAATTAGTGCCGTTAACTAGTCGAGCCAGACGGAAGTGGTCCCCACCCCCTGATTTGAACAGGGGACCTGCTGATTTCGGCGGCTGCACCGGATAAATCCGGAAACTCTCTACAGTCAGCCGCTCTGGCCAGACTGAGCTAGGTGGGGACGTTTGGGGATTATATGCACATTACTTAAAACCATTTGGGTTCGGACGGAGGCATTCAACCGAAATAATTGAGGTCTTCGCAGGAACCGCGGTTGTTTTCCAGTTCCCTGACCTTCTGGTTGATTTCATCGATCATGGCCGAATGCGTATCGAGTTCCCTGGTATCCACTTCGACGCCAAACTTCTTCACCAGAATGGCCATGACCGCTCCGGCGCTCTTGTGGTCGATAAAGTAGCCCGGGGTCTCGCCCATGAGGCATATCGAATCGATGCCGTAAATCTGGCCGAGGGCCAGGAACATGGCGCTCGCGCCGACGATCCCTCCTTTGGGCTCTCCCGGTTCGAAAACTACGCCGAGGGCCTCGTATGCGGGCCGGACTTCCCTTCTTGATACCGCACCGAGCACCCGTGGGGATTCGACGATTCCACCGGTGCCGTAGCCCCCAAGCGTGACGATCTCGGAAGGGTCGTATCCTATCAGTACATCCATGATGTCGCTGCATATAAGGAACTGCCCCTCCGGAGTGGACCCCTGGTAGTTACCGCTGATGAATATAATGTCTCTGTCCCCGGTCTTTGCGAACCAGAGCTCGTTCCTTGCGAAGTCTGCGACGCTCTCTGAGTCCACGCTTACCTGTGGAGGAAAATCCGGAGAATATAGGCAGGCGAACCTTTCGGCGCCAAGTGCAGCGGCGAGATAGTCTGCGGCAATCTTGCCCACATTGCCGATGCCGGGAAGCCCTTCAATAACAATCGGCCTGTCAAGCTCAGGTCTGGAATCATATCTTATGATACTTTCCATTTTCTCCGTACTCCTCTTCTATGGCTTTGCGACGGTATGCGCCGTAACGGTCGTCCGGAGAATATTTAGGGGGGACGGGCGTGGAAGTGCGATTCTTGCAAACGGGGCATTCTTCCCTGAATGTGTACCTCCCGCACGCGCCGCAACGCTTTATCTTCCCGTCCATATCCTTCACTTGCTTTCGCGTTTGAGGACCGCGGAACCGCCTGCGGCCACGAGGTTGTCCATAGCTGCCGTGGATACGTTTTTCATTATCTCCTCGGCCTCTTTGTAGTCTCCCGCTTTGACGAGTATCCTGTACTTGGGACAGCCAATGCAGCTGATATCTACGTCGTGGCCGTCTCCTGCCGCAAGCCCCGCCTCGAGAGCCCTCTTTATGAGCACCACTCCGTTAGGGGCTGCGGACGTCATCACCAGCGTGCCGTCTATCTGAACGGACGATACGGCGACGTTCTCTCTCGCGACCTCGATGAACGTCTCGACCCACTCCCCGGAAAAGTCCTCCAGGAATCCCTTGGGGTCGGCGATGACGGACTCGAAAGCGCCGTAAAGGGTTTCATAAGTTTCCATGAGTTCGTCGACGAACATGTGGTAGGCCTCGTCCTCGGTGATCGACATACGCTCGGCGACGATCTCGACGAGTTTCTCGGCCTTTTTATCATTCTTCCAAAACTGGATTTTCTCTCTTTTCTGGTGTTCGTTCACCGATTTGAGCGAAAGGTCGATCTGACCCTTCTTGGAGTCCACGCCCAGGACCTTGCAGACGATTTTTTGGCCTTCTCTTATGTAGTCCCTGATATATTTGACCCAGCCAGTGGCGACATCCCTAATATGGACGAATCCTTCTTTGTCGTCGTATTCATCGAGAGTTACAAAAGCACCGAAGTTCTTTACGCTCGTCACGGTGCAGACTACTAACTCGCCGTATTCGGGAAAGCCTTTGGCCCTCGACATCAGCCGACCACCTCGAGCACTTCGCCGTTGATCTTACCGACCCCTCCCTTGGGGACGATAAGGGTGGATCCGCAAACGAGGCACTTTACCTCAGTGGCGGCCTTCCTGAAGGCGACCTGCTCGTTTCCGCAGTCGGGACATTTAATTTTAACAAAATCACCGGTCATGAAATCACTCCGTAAGTTCGAACTTCTTGGCTCTGATGCAGCTTGTGAGGTGTGCTTTCTTGCACGCGGTGCACCTGTAACGGATGTTCACTCTCTTGGTTGGTTTTTCTCTTCCTTCTGGTTTAGGCCTGGGGAAACCTCCGTAACCGGATGTTACTTCTCTGAATCTCCTCTGGCCCCATTTGAGCTCGCTGGCCTTCTTCTTCTTGACCCTTTCCACGTCATGCATAGTGTGGGTCTTGCAGAAAGGGCAGTAAGTCTTGATAGCCCTGGGCATTTTCATTATCAAGTCACCTCGTCTGTTGGGACGGAACGTGCTAATATCGAGGACATATAAATAAACTCACCCTCCGGCCTATACTATCACGCGAGTATATCGTCAAGCGAAACAGGCAATTCAAAAATACAAGGGGGACCAGCGTCTTCCTCGTATTTCATATTATCGCATTATTAGTATAATAAAGACGAACGTTCCGTTTGCCATCTGGTCATTGGATGTATATTGCGGGCAGTTATATCCATCAAATATATATTATTGCAAACATTAATATATGTGCAAATCAAGATAAAAAGTATATGTCCGGAGAAGACGGAGGTCCTGCCGAAAGTCTGCTGGTGGCCCTGAACATACGTCGCAACAGCGCCAAAGTCCTTATCTACATGGCAAGTCACGGCGAGGCCACGTCCGATGATCTGGAATCTGCGCTCGGGATCGGCCAGCCCAGCGTGTCGGCGGCCATAAAAGACCTGGATGGACTGGGATGGCTCACCACCGAGCAGATGCGTTCCGACACCAAGGGCAGGCCGAGGCACAAATACAGACTTTCCAAGACTTTCGAGGCGATAGCAGACGAAATCGAGGAGATGGCACGGAACAAGATATCGGAAATCGAGGATGGACTGAGGCATCTCAGGTTCGTCTGAGAGTCTCCACTTCGTCAGGTCCCCTCGCCACGATCGCCACCGAGGCCGTGTTCAGGAAAAGCCCGTTCTCTATTACACCCGGGATGATATTCAGGCGGGACTCCAGGAAGAAGGGGCGTTCGATAGGGCCGAAGTCGCAGTCGTATATGTAATTCCCCCCGTCGGTGATGAATATCTCGCCGTCCTTTGTCCTGAGGGTCGCCTTGCATCCCTGTTTCTCGAGAGCATATTTGGTGCGTTCGTAGCCGAAGCGGAGCACCTCCACCGGAAGCGGGGTGGTCGTGCCGAGCACATCTACAAGCTTCGAACTGTCGGCGATTATGACTTCTGTCTCAGTCGCCGCGGCGATAATCTTTTCCATCAGCAGGGCGCCTCCCAGTCCCTTGATGAGCTGGAGCTGGGGATCGATCTCGTCAGCGCCGTCGATGGTGACGTCTATCGGTCCTGTGCCTTCGAAGGGCACGACATTCAGTCCGAAGGACCTGCCGAGCTGTGCACTCTTCTCGGAGGTGGACACGCAGCTCAGGGTCAGCTTCTCCTCGGCCACCCTCTCGCCTATCCTCTTTATTGCAAAGAATGCTGTGGAACCCGTTCCGAGCCCCACGGTCATACCGTCCTTGATGTATTCGTCGGCCGCCTTCTTGGCCGCAGCATTTTTCATCGCATCGCTTTCAGACAAGGTCATTTCTGATCATCTCTTCGATCTTATCCGCAACAAAGCGGTTGACAGCATCTCCCAGCTCCGCAGATGCATCCGTCGTGTCGCCCGCCAGTCCTTCAGGGAAGCAAATCTCTGCATTCGCGAGGACCAGGAAACCGTGGTCCGAGTATAATCCTATCGGGCGCGCCTCGCCGACCAGTTCCGGGCAAATTGCCATGACGCGGGATGTCTCGAGGAGGCCGGCGTGCCCGTCGCCCTTGATGCCGCGGACGTCGGGATGGTCCTCTGCCACGTCGTAATCGGTGAGGAATATCACTTTGCAGCCCGTCTCTCTCACGAAGCGCTTGCAGGCCTCCGAACAAGCCGTCATATGGGCGCTCCCTGCGTGTCCGGTCATGACGAGGAATCTTCTCACTCCCTTTTCGAAGAGGGACGTCAGCACGTCATAGGTCACGGACCTCATAGTATCGAACGTTATGGCCACCGTTCCCGGCATATTCCTTGTGGACGAATGGACTCCGTAGTTCATGGGCGGCAGTATCAGAAGGTTGTCGAACCTGCGGTCGAGCTCCTCGGCGACCCACATGGGCTGGATTGTGTCGCTGTTGAGGGGCAGATGGGGCCCATGTGCTTCGGTCGCGCCTATCACAAAAACCGCTACCGGGTCCATCCTGACGGCTTCGGCGAACCTGTCGCGGGTGATTTCTGCTACTTTCATGCCCGCGCATGGAGATACGTTAATTTAACCTAAGCGCCTAGCAGGAGCATGCGTCTAGCTTCCCTTTTCTCGGGCGGAAAGGATTCGGCGTTCTCGATGTACACCATGCTCCAGTCCGGACACGAGGTTCCGTATATGGTGAGCATCAGCCCCCTGGGCGGCATGTCATGGATATTCCATGTTCCCAACATAGGGAACGTCCCGGCCATGGCAGAGGCGATGGACAGGCAGCATATCGCCGGCTCCACTGACGGAACGGAGGAAGGGGACATGGCCGGTCTCAGAGATGCTCTTTCAGGCCTTGATATCGACGGAGTCGTGGTCGGGGCGGTGTGGTCGGATTACCAATGGGACCGTGTCAACCGCGTGTGCGGAGAACTGGGCTTATCGGTGTTCTCACCGATGTGGAGGAAGGAACAGAGCATGATGCTCCGCGAAATAGTGTCGTCCGGGATAAGGGCAGTGGTGATTGGTTACTATGCCGAAGGGTTCGGGCCCGAGTGGCTGGGAAGGGAGATCGACGAAACGGCCATCCGCGACCTTGAGGCGCTGAACCGGAAACACGGCATCAGCGTCATCGGAGAGGGGGGAGAGTACGAGACGTTCGTGATTGACTCGCCGATGCACACGTATCCTCTGGAAATCTCAGAGTACAACACGGCAGTCGGCCGGAACTCCGGGACGCTCAATGTCATCAGGCTGGTGAAAGGCTCTCGGGAGAATACCTCCTGAGCCTCAGCGCATTGGTGACCACCAGGAGAGAGGATGCGGACATGGCCGCCGCGGATATCATGGGCATCATAGAGATATCGCCGATTCCGAGCGGATAGAGCGCGCCTGCGGCGATAGGTATTGCCCCCACGTTGTACACGAAGGCCAGGAAAAGATTCTGCTTGACGTTCCTCATGGTCGCTTTCCCAAGCTCTATCGATGCTGGGATGGACCTTATGTCGTCGGTCATCATGACAACGTCAGCAGAGTCCATGGCTATATCTGTCCCATTGCGGACAGCAAGGCCCAGGTCGGACTGTGCCAGGGCAGGGGCGTCGTTGATTCCGTCCCCCGCCACGGCCACGTATCTGCCCTCGGTCTGAAGTTCTTTCACGACCTCCAGCTTGTCTTCCGGGGTTGCCCCTGAGACAACCCTGTCTATCCCGACCTCCCCAGCGACCGCATCAGCAGTGGCCTCGTTGTCCCCAGTGACCATAATCACCTCAGCTCCGTTGGCCTTTATGCGCGACACGGCGAATCTGGATTCTGGCCTGACGGGGTCGGAGACAGCGATGATTCCAATGGGCTTTGCGTCCTCCGACACATAGAAGAAAGTCATGGCACGGGAAGCGAATGATTCCGCATCGTCGTCGTATTCAGATACGTCGCAGCCGATCTCGTCCATCAGCTTACGGCTCCCTATGACGACCTCCTTTCCCTCGACGGTACCTCTGGCACCTCCTCCCGTGACGGAGGAGAAGCCGCTGTGGCTGGGTACCGTTACGCCCTCCTTCCTGGCATATGACACCACTGCAGAAGCGATGGGATGCTCCGAACCGCTTTCGACCGAGGCAGCCAGGGCAACGAGCCTGTATCTGTCCTTCCTGGACACGGCCCCCGTAACCTCAGGCGAACCCATGGTAATAGTGCCAGTCTTGTCGAGTACGACGACATTTATGTCCGCGGCTCTCTCGAGGGCCGACGCGTTCTTGAAGAGAATTCCCCGGTCCGCCGCCATGCCGGTCCCCACGGTTATGGCCATGGGTGTCGCCAGGCCCAGGGCGCAGGGGCAAGATATCACCAGCACGGAGATGAGCACAGTAAGCGAGAACTCTAGCGACTTGCCCGATAAGAGCCAGACCGCACAAACGGCCACTGCGATGACTATCACTGCAGGAACGAATACCCCGGCGACTCGGTCGGCGATCCTGGCAACGGGCGCCTTTGTGCCCTGCGCCGTCTCGATCATGGAGATTATCTGATAGAGGACGGTGTCCTTCCCAGTGCCGGAGGCCTCCATCAGGAACCTCCCGGTTCCGTTAACCGTGCCAGCAAAGACGCTGTCCCCCTCGTGTTTGGGGGAGGGCATGCTTTCGCCGGTCAGCATCGATTCGTCGACAGACGATGTTCCAGATATTATCTTTCCGTCCGCAGGTATCCGGTCTCCCGGTTTCACCGAGATCCTGTCCCCTTTCGCGACCTCCGAAATGGGGACTTCAATCTCAACACCGCTCCTCACAACTGTCGCGGTCCCGGGCTGGAGATTCATCAACCCCCTGACGGCCGAATCCGTCTTCATCTTGGAACGCGCCTCCAGGTACTTTCCGATCGAGACGAGGGTGATTATCATTGCGGCGGACTCGTAAGTGAGACCGTCCGCAGGCTTGCCGAGGAGAAGCATGGCCGTATTCCAGAGGGCATAGAAGAATGATGCCGAAGTACCGAGTGCCACAAGGGAATCCATCGAGGGCGTTCCTGCAAAAAGTGCCGGGAATCCGCGTATGTAGAACCTCCTCCCGGCATATATCACCGGTATGCACATCAGAAGCTCCACGGTTGCCAGCATCGGGCGTTCTTCGGAAAGCCAAGGGATGCCGGCGAACATGTCGGTCATGGCCAAAATAAACAGCGGAACAGTGAACAGCACCGCAATGGTAAGGTCGCGTTTCATGCGCTTGGATTCTTCGGCTTCGGCTTCGGCGATGGTTTCTGGGTCATCTTCGATGATAGAATACCCAGCTTTTTCTATTACCTTCACCAGCCGGTCTCTGTCTGTTTTCGAGGGGTCGAAGCTGACGGCGGCCACGCTGTTGCCGAAGTTGACCGCCGCATCATAAACTCCGTGAGCGGACCGCAGCGACCTTTCGATAATCCCCGCGCATGCGGAACAGGACATTCCGGCGATGCGGAAGGTCGTTCTCTCTCGGCCCTCAGCCGAAGAGACCACGCCTCGCCTCCGCTCTGTACCCCATGTCCACCACGGCACGGACGAGGTCCTTTTCTGCGACCCCGTCGTGAACGACCGTGGCCAACCCCTTCTTCAGGTCGACGGACACTTCGGACACCCCCTCGACGGCCCTGAGGGCCTCTTCCACCTTCTTGGAGCACATTTCGCAGGTCATGCCCTGGATTTTAAGGATGGTCTTAGCCATGGTAGCGCATCGGATTCGGAGTATTTGAAATTCAGTTACGGTTTTCGATGGCCTTCACAATCTTCGAGATTTCGCGTTCCGGGTCCTTCCACATCCCCGGGGTCCATACCCTGTGGATGCTCCATCCGCTCGATTCCAGATACTTCTGCCTGTGGTAATCCCTCTCTCTGGTCGATTGGGACATCTCATACAGATGGCTGTCGCACTCTATTCCCAGGATGTAGTTCCCGTTCTGCTTGACGGCCAGATCTATCTGGTATCCGCCTATGCCCACATGGCGGTCTACGGTGTAGCCCTTACGGACCAGCGAGTTGTATACTCTGTCCGCCATCCCGCTCTCCGATTCAATGATGGGAGCCTCCTTCCAACGGTCGTCGTTGAACGAGCGGAGGATGTCGTCGGCCATATGCCTGTCCCCGTCGCTTGTCGCCCTCGCGTACTGCAGGTACTTCTTCAGTATCTTGGGTCCGGCGTTCATCGTCTCCTCGACCTTGAGGTCCTCAGGTTCGATGGAGGTGACGATGTGGATCTTTCTCTTGGCGCGGCTTATCGCCACGTTGAGGCGGTTCTCCCCTCCGCGGTTGTTCAACCAGCCGAACTTCTGCATCATCTTGCCCTCGCTGTTGGGCGCGTAGGCGACAGAGAAGATTATCACGTCGCGTTCGTCACCCTGCACGGTTTCGATGTTCTTTATGAAAAGGCCCGCGTCCTCTCCGTTGTCAAACCTCCTCATCTCGTCATTGACTATCCGTCCGAACGTGGGGTCCTTGACGCATTCGTCGTCCAGGATATCGTTAATCAGGTCCCTCTGGGCCGCGTTGAAGGTTATCACCCCGACGGTCTCGTTGTTGCGCCTGTTCATGAAGAACTCCTTCAGCAGGTCTATTATTTTTCTCGCTTCGGCCATGTTCCTGGTGTCGTCCCAGATCCCGTTCACTCTGTGGACTTCGATGGGAGGTTTCGGTGGCTCCGAGATGTTAGGTGAAACGTAAAGGCGCCCTCCGTAGAAGGCGTAGTTGGAGAACGCTATAAGCTCCTCGTATCTCGAACGGTAGTGGAAGTTGAGGAGTATTGAATCATACCTCGCCCTAGCCAGGTCCAGCAGGCTCTCCTCTTCCAAGGCTGCCGCGTCCTCCTCGCTGCTTCCCTCCTCGCAGTCGATGCGGCCGAAACCAAGGCTGCTGGGCCTCAGCTGTTTGTGGTCTCCTGCTATCACAACCTTCTTGGCACGGTAGATAGCTGGTATCCCCCTCTCCACGTACATCTGCGAAGCCTCGTCAAAGATTACGAGGTCAAAAAGCCCCATTCTGAGGGGAAGTATCTCCGATACAGCATCGGGCGTCATTAGCCACACCCTGATACCTCTGAAGAGCTCGTAGTTGTAGCGCTCGACGAACTTATTGATGTTCCACTTGCGCTTGCTCTCGGCTATCCTGGATATGTCTCCGCGCCTCTTGGACCCGATTACGTTTTCGAGGCATTCCTGGAACTTCTGTTCTGCGGAAGACTTGGACATATCCATCTTTTCCCGTATCTTGGAGTCCATGTCTGAGACCATTTGGTCGAAGTCCTGGATATACTGCATAAGGTCCTTGTTCTCGGCATCGAACCTCTGGAGGCGCTCGTTCAGAACGTATTTCAGTATCTGGTCGTTGCACTGCTGGGGCTGATACTTCATTGAGGAGGTTAGTTTCATGAGCGTGTTCCCGTAGCTCCTCTCGTTATCAGTCATGCGGTTGTATGAGGTGACGCGTTCTGAGAACATGTTGTAATCGTCAAGAGCTAGAAGCATCTTTTCTGGATTATCTACAAGATTTTTGAGCATCGCTTCCCCGTAGGACATGAAACTGCGGCCGAGTATGGACTCGGCCTCTTGTTCGATCTTCTTCCTGCCCATGGAACGTGAAATCGCGTTCTTCGATTTCCAGGCCTTTGTGCTGTCTATGAAAGCAGACAGCATTGCTTTGATTTCTTTGATATCGTATTCGGAGAGGTCCGGTTTCATATCTTTGATCCAGGGGTTGCGGGCGACGCATTCGTGATATTCCCTGAACCCGCGCAGGACGGCGGGGTCGGAGAACATCTTGTGAAGTTTTTTTACTTCCGGATATGTCAGCGATAGGATTTTTGTTGGAACTCCATCTCTCAGCTCTTTGTATTCTTCATATTGGTGTCTGTCCGCGAGGTCGAGCCAACGATCCATAGAATAGAGTTTGTAAGGCGCTATGCCGAAAGAATCTGGCTCGTACATGCGGGATGCAATGCCGCTAAGCATTTCCACATCCCTGTCGACCGCATCGGAGACCTCGCCGAGGCTGGCTCCGCGGCGCTGGGGGGAAGGGGTAAGAATCCGTCTTATCTGCGAATAGAACTCCTCTTTGTCCGCTGCATCGTCGATCATTATGCAATATTTGGACAGAGTGCCCAACCTGGAATAGACCACGTCGAGGGCGGTCTTCTTCTCGGACACCATGAGGACGTTGCCTCCCCGCATAATCTCGGAAACAATCAGGCCTGTGATGACCTGGGACTTGCCAGTCCCCGGCGGACCCTGGATGACGAGCTCCCTGTTTTTCTGTATGCCGGTGAGTATGTTTTCCTGTGCGCTGTTCAGCGGGTTTACGTAGAACAGTTCCTTTTCCGATGCTTCAAGCCCTTTCTCTCTGATCTGAACCCCGGACAGGGGTGCTTTTCCCTCGTCATAGAAGTCGCCTGGCTCCAGGTCGGTGATGAGGTCGTCGAGGACCTCGTTGATTTCGTTGCTTTCGATTATGCGGTCGAAGTCCAATTGGATGGAGCTCGAGTATGATGAGTAACGTCCTAGCACGAGGTTTGGAACCATTTTAAGGTCGCCTGGGAGATATTTCGGAAACTCTCCGGACCTGTACTCCCTGAACGGTATCGGATCTCTGTCGCAGGGCTCCATCGATATACCCTGGCCGGAATAGAAGTCCAGTATCCTTCTGAAAAAGTCCTCCGCGTTGCAGTCTTCTATAGCCAGATTCGGCATCGGTCTGTTCTCGCCTGCGAATTTGATGTAGGCCAGAACCAGAGTGCCGTTGAATACGGGATCGCGGTCCGCGTCCACAGTCATAGTGACGTACCGGGAATCTCTTTCCAGTCGTACGGGGAACAGTGCCAGAGGAGCCCTTATATCGAAATCCTCCCCCGGCATCCTGCCCTGGACGAACGGGTAGGCGATGAAAAGGTCGTACTGCCCCGTGTCCCTGCTGCTGCGGTTCACCTCCCTGATCATGTCGCTGAGGACCCTGTAGATCTTGATCTGCCCCTGGTCTGCGGCCGAGTCGCAAAGTCTGACGGAACGCTTGTTACCGAACAAAACGTCGGAGAAATCTGGTCCGACGATTCCGGTGAGATCGAAAGTGATGCTTTTACCCAGTCTTCCCTGGTAGAGCATCCTGTTGTTCTTGTTGATGTTCACCAATTTCTTTTCGAGCTCGCGAAGCGTTTCCGCCGTCTTCTTGCTCATACCGGAGCCCCCTCCGTTGCCAGAGCGATACTTTTCAAGCAATTCCAGGAACGCGCCGCCGTGTTCGTCGACGAATTCGGTCCCCAGGCCGTGTATCGATTCCAGTTCTTCGGGGGCGGAAGGCATCCTGTACGCAATCTCCCGCAGAGCCTCGTCGGAACAGATTTCCGGAACGCGGCCGTCCTCCGTCGTCTCCTCCCGTCTTATCTTTTCTCTGAGGCTGCTCAACGCTAAAGCTAACTCGTTTGGTCCCATCGGACCCGAATCTACGCGTGATAATTAAAACCTGCAGTAGGTTATACTGTCGGTGAAAAAATGGCAGATGGCAACCAGGGATTGTCGGCAGGAATAAAGGGGAAGGCCTCCGAAACTGTGAGCGAGGGCAAGACGGCCGCATCCGTCGGTAGCGGGACTCTGATGGTGTACGCTACCCCCGCGCTCTCCGCCCTCATGGAGAAAACGGCATACACTTCAATTATAGAACTTCTTGAACCCGGCACATGCTCGGTCGGAAGCCGGACGGTCCTGGACCATATCGCCCCCACCCCTCCGGGTTCCAAGGTGACATGCGAGACGGAGCTCGTGGAAGTAGACCGCCGCCGCCTAACGTTCAGTTTCACCGTCAGCGACGGTGCCGGCGAAATAGCCAGAGGAACTCACGAAAGAGTGATAGTCGATAAAGAGAAGTTCCTGGGCAAAGCATACGGACGACTCTGATTCAGAACAGGGCGGTCACTATAACAGGGACCATCAGGCATCCGGTGAGAGGTATGCGGCCGGACCCCTCCGACTGGGGTACGAGCCCCAGAAGCGCGGCCGTGGCAAGGACGGCAACCCCGCATGCCCCGGTCATGGCCAGTACCAGAAGGGATATGAGGACCAGGACTGCCAGGTTGATCTTGCGGGGTTCGAGGCCTTCTGTCAGATTCGACATGCAACGCCCGGAAGCGATGGTCATCGCATATCCCATGACCGAAGCCAGACAAACAGACACGAGAAGGAGCACGAAACCGCCCGAGCAGAAGCCTTCAAGCCCCGTCCCCATTATCTCTTTGACCACTGCGGATGTGCCGGACCTTCCGCTCCCCGTCACCGACAAGGTGACAAGGGAGAAAACCGATGTGACGGTGCCTATCGATGCCACAAGGGATATGAAATTCTCGGGAGTTTCCTCGCGGGACACGCTGGCAGAAAGGGCGGCCCCTGCAGTCGCGGTTATCCCCGGAAACCATCCCGCGATACAGCCTGTAATCACGCCTTTGATGCCTGGTAGCGGGCTTATCGAGCGCCCCGGGCAGTCATGTTGTACCGGGAAGCTCCCGGACCTCGCGGAAGCAAGCAGCGGAGGGACCCCGAAAAGGCCGGTCAGCAGGGGGAACAGCAGAGTTCCTTCTCCGAATATCCCATGGGAAGGCAGCTCCGGCATCGCACACACCAGCCCCATGATCCCCGACGCTGCGAAGAGGGCGGCGGCCAGCAGCCTTCCCCGCAGCCCCTCGGCAGAAAAAATCACCACCGCAGAGACGAAGACCACGACGGCCAGGGTCATGACTTCCATGACCTCGGCCCCGCCTCTGAGCATGACGTACTGCACAGGCACCGCCAGGATCACGGCTGAAAAGGATCCGACCGCGCTTCCGACAGCGGCGGCCCTGACCGCCGCCATGCCCTTTCCCTCCATCAGTAGCCTGTGACCCGGCAACATGGTCAGCGCCTCGTCGGGGTCCGGTGCGCCAATGAAGACAGAAGGGATGAAATCGAGGTAAGAATGGACCACCGATGCCGACACGATGCATGCGGAAACCAGGATAGGTACAGTCTCAGGTTCCGCGAACCCTGAAACGAAGGAGGAGATGGAGGGGTATGAGGCCAGCATGATCGTGGCAAGGGTATTGACATGAATGCCGGGCACCAGCCCGGTAAACGCTCCCATCAGGGCTCCAGCCATGCTCATGAGAGATACAAGCAGGAGGACGTCCGCACCCATGGCTCGAAATCTGTCGCAGTGCCGTATATAGTCGGATATCTACAGTTAGCAATCCAGGAACGGCTTCCCGTTCCTAACTCCCACGCGCAGCATCGCCTTCACGCGGACCCCGGGCACCGCATCGGCGGGATTCCCGGTCTTATCGAAAACCGCCAGGACCTCCACGAGCTTTATGCCGTGGGAGGCCAGAGCGAGGGCCAAGGCCCTCGCGGTGCCGCCGGTGCTGAGGGTGTCTTCGACGATCACGACCTTTTCGCCTCCGTAAAGTCCGTTTATGTACAAACTTCCGTATGAATAGCCGGTGCTCCGGTCAACCGCTATCTCCCCCGGAATGCCGTAGCCGCGTTTCCGTACGATGCTGTAGGGGATGCCCAGCCTGAGGGATATGGGCACTGCGAGAGGGATGCCCATGGCCTCCGGGGCGAGTATCACGTCGCAGTCGAAATTCCCTATGGCTATCATTCCGTCCACGACCTCGTTCATGAGCGCAGGGTAGACCCGCGGCACGCCGTCGCTTATCGGATTGATGAAATAAGGGTAACCGTTCCTTCCGATCACCGGGCTCTCCAAGAAGCTCTTTCTCAGAAGCTCGTACACCGGAGGTACACGGGGGTGTAACTATTAACCTGTTCTGGGAAGGAGATGTATTTAAGGGAAGGTACGATAACAGCAACGATAAAATGGATGCCACCGAAAGGTACGAACTTATAACAAGGAATGCGGAAGAGATAGTAACGGAGGAGGAGCTCATGGAACTTCTTAGGACGAAGGAGCACCCCACCGCCTATATTGGGTTCGAGCCTTCCGGCCTTGTCCACATGGGCTGGGTGCTGGTGGCATCTAAGATCAGGGACCTTGCGGATGCGGGGTTCAAAGTAACCATATTCTGGGCGGACTGGCATGCGGCCATCAACGACAAGCTGGGCGGGGACATCGAGAATATAAGGGCATGTGCCAGATACATGCAGGATTGCTTTACTGCGCTCGGAGTCCCATCGGAAAAGGTCGAATACAGATATGCAAGCGACCTTGTGAGCGACACCGGCTACTGGGAGAAGGCGATCGTCGTCGCAAAGGCCACATCCCTCAGCAGGGTGAAAAGATCCATGACCATAATGGGACGTTCCGAGGACGAGGCCGAGGTCGATACTTCGAAGATATTCTACCCGATACTTCAGGTTACGGACATATTCTGCATGGATGTGGACCTCGCCTATGCGGGTATGGACCAAAGGAGGGCGCACATGCTCGCCAGGGACGCCGCCGACAAGTTGGGATGGAGGAAGCCGATAGCTTTGCACACTCCTCTGTTGCCAGGTCTCGGAGGAGGAAACAGGATGGATCCTGCGGAGTCGAAGATGTCCAAGAGCAAACCGGACAGGAACATAACGATTCACGACACCAGGGAAGACATCTCGAGAAAAATGAAGAAGGCGTTCTGCCCCCAGGAAAAAGAAACCGAGGACACCAACCCGGTGCTCATGCTGTGCCGTTACGTTATATTCCCGCGCATGGGAAGACTCGTTATCGACCGCCCCGAGAAATTCGGAGGCATGGTCGCATACGAAAGATACGAGGAGCTGACCGAGGCATACTTCGGCGGATCGCTCTTCCCCCTGGACCTAAAAAACGGAGTGTCCGATGCCCTGGCAGAGATATTGAAGCCTGTTTCCGATTACTTCGAGAACAGACCCGAAAACTTCGATGCCCTGAAAGAGGTCCTGGTGAAACTTGGAAAGATGTGATCACAGCTCGGGCCCGCAGCCCATTTCTGCCTTGATGCGGCGGAAGGAGTCCATCGTTCTTGAGACGCACATTCCCAGCACCGCTTCTACGTCCCCAATCCCGGAAAGCCCCGCCGCGCCTATATGGCCGCCGCCGTCGCATTCTATCTCGGAACCGATGTTCTCAAGGACCTCTCCCAGGTTTATGCCCCTCCTGACCATCTCCTGGGTCGCCCTGGCGCTTATCCTGAAAAAGTCATCCCTCTGGGTACCAACGAACACAACGTCGGCGCCTGCCGACGTTATGGCTCTGCAGGCCGAGGCTTCGAAGCTGCTTCCCACCGCCGAGGCCACTATCATGTCGCCTACGCGTTCGAACTTCACGCGCTCCACGGTCTTGAGCACCGCTGTCCTTTCGGACATCCTGGTTTCTGCACGCGTAGCGGAGATGGCTTCATCCATCGCCACGCCGCTCTCGTCCATTATCTCGGCAAAATGTCTGAGGGTATCGGAATTAGAAAATTGGAAATGTCCGCTGTCTGTGAGTATTCCTCCGAGAAGCGCAAGCCCTATGTTCTTGTCTATCTTAGTTTCTGTCTCCCGGATTATCTCCGCAACTATTTCGCAGCAGGACACGCTGCGGCTGTCGCAGAATACTCTCATGCCCTCCCATTTTCCGGTTGGTATGTGGTGGTCGACGACGATGCTCCCGTCCGGCACAGAGACACTGAGGAGTTCGGGAGACGAAGTATCCACCACGACGGTGAGGTCGTAATCGGACGGGTCGTATTCATAGGCCATCGGGATTCTCAATTTATCCACCACTATGTTGGCCACGTAGTCGACCCCTCCGCATGCGCAGATTGTGCAGTCGGGAAAGCATCTGTAAAGCCCGTAGGCGGAGCCGATGGCGTCCGCGTCGGCGTTGCTGTGCACCAGTATTGCTTTCTTCCCGTGCTGCAGGGCCTCCGCGAGCTCTCTGTATAATCCCATGGACCCTGTACTCAGTCCGCTTTTTTGTACTTTGCCAAGATTCTCCCGAGTTTGGTCTGTCCGAAGCCGACGAGCAGTATATCGGAGTTGTAGAGCCTTACGGTAACGAGGACCGTCACCGCGGCGAACGCGACGCAGTATACCAGGCCGCCGAAGACCAGGGCGTAGTCTCCGAACATCAGGTTCTGCATCACCATCATCGGGTGGGAGAACGGTATGATGAACATTACGGCCTGCATGACCGCCGGCAGGGAGTCCCATCCAACGAACATGAAGATGAACATCGGGATCATCGCAAGGACAGATATAGGCAGCGTCATGGTCTGGGCGCTCTTGTAGTTCTTGACGAAGGCCCCCAGTATCATGCAGAGTCCCAGCGCGCAAAGTATAGACATGAACATCATAAGCATTGTGAGGACCCAGTCAACAGGTTCCAGCACCAGTCCGTAGTCCGCCAGGTTTACTGCACCTGCGCCCGCGGTCATGGCACTCATGTAAACGTACATTCCCACCATATATGCCGCGCCGTAGACGAGGCCCATTATGCCGGACGCGAGGATCTTGCCGCTTACGATCGTCGTTCTCTTCACGGGCAGGGTGAGAAGGGTCTCCAGAGTCTTGTTCTCCTTCTCGGTGCCCATAGAGGATATGACGATGCTGCCGACGACCATGATCACAATCATGATTATTATCGGGACCATCAGTGTCTGGGTCGTCATCGCTCCGCTTATGGCGGAGGGAGTGATGTCCGAATACAGCTTTCCGTTGATGTATGTGTGATTGTCAGGCATGCTGAAGGAAACAGGGTTCTTAAGGAATGCGGACCCCTCGGGAGAGACAGACAGCTCGTTCTCCATGAGCTTCGTGGAAACGGCTCCGTTGATAGCGGTCACAAATCCCTGGACGGAATCGGAATCTATCCCTCCGAACGCACCGGAGTTTTCCGATATGTAGTAAGCTTTGATCTTACCCTGGGTTCCGCCGTCTATGTCATCGCTGAAGTTCTGATCGATAACCAGCAGATTGGAGAGCCTGTTATCCATCATCAGAGATATTACCTCGTCGTCCGTCAATATCGTGGACGGGTACAGTTTTATCAGGTACTGGTCTCTGATGGCGGGATCGTACATCCCGTCCAACGTTGAGTCGACCGTGTCGTAATATGTCTGAGATCCCGGGTCCAGGTCGTCGTAGTTTATGACCCCAATCCTTGTAGGCTCCATGGCCTGCTCGGTCTGGTCGCTGATCATGAACCCCAGACCGACGAACAATACCATTACGACCGCTATCGAGATCGCGGACTCGAGGGTCATGAGTTCCCTGAGCTCTTTCTTTACCAGATTAAACAAGCTGTTCAACCGACTTCACCCCCTTGATGAAGACCTCTTCGAGGTTGTTCGCATTGTACTTGGCCTTGAGTTCGGCAGGCGTCCCCTGCATGATGATCTCCCCTTTGTTGATCATGGCGACGCGGTCGCACAGGGATTCGACCTCGTGCATGTTGTGCGAGGAGAGCAGGACGGTGACGCCGGATTTGGCGATCTCCCTGATAAGCTCTCTTATGTCGTGGGCGTTCATGACATCCAGCCCGGATGTGACCTCGTCCATGATGGCGAGGCGCGGGGACGTCATCATCGCCCTGGCGATGAGCAGGCGTCTCATCATGCCTTTGCTGTACGTGTTGACCTTGCTGTCGATACGGTCGCCAAGATTGGCGATGTCGATTCCCCTCTGGGTCATTTTATCCGTTTCCTCCCCGTCGGTGAAGAAGCCTGCGATGAAGCGCAGATAGGTACGACCCGTTAGGTCCTTGTAGGCACCGGCGTCCTCGGGCAGATAGCTGATGGATTTTCTCACCTCGTCCCCTTGGGAGGCGACATCGTATCCGCAGACGGTTATCTTTCCGGAAGTGATTGTTATGAGCGTCGAAATCATCCTCAGCGCCGTGGTCTTCCCGGCGCCGTTCGGCCCGATCAGGCCGAAGATCTCTCCCTCTTTCACAGAGAAGTTGATTCCCTTTACGGCTTCGATATTTCCGTATAATTTATGCACGTTTTCTACGTGTAGAGCATCCATGAATGCATTGAGGCATACCGTGCCTTTAAATTTATTGGAGTGCCGTTAAATCTCCGAAGAAGTGTGTATTCGGGCCAGGGCCCGTAATATGTTTACCGTTCTGCACCGGCAGAGGCGTTGCCCATGGCCTTGTTGAGGGTCTCTTGGAGGGACTGGTACTTCTCGCGGAGGCTCTTCTCCTGGCGGTCCAGGCTTTTCACCCTCACGTCCATGGTCTCAACCGAGTCCTCGATGTCCAGTCTCAGGGCCTCCCTGTCGTCGACTTTTATCAGAAGGGACCCCACGTTCTTGTAGATGTCCCCGGTTGCCTTGCCGAGTTCCTCCAAAGTGCGCTGGAGCTCTCTGAGCTGGGCCTCCATCTGTATTTTCTGGGTGCTGACGTTCTGCAGCTGCTGCTGCACCTGCTGGAACTGCGTTATCTGATTCTGGAGCTGGGGGCTGATTCCGTTCATTGTATCACCTTACGATATTCTCTATGTCTTCCGTAATCGCTACGCATTCTAGATATGAGTTTAGCGCGGCCCTCATTGCGGAAGTGTCCGTGGCGGTGATCTCCACCACCGCGGAATTCCCTTCCGAGCGCACGGTCGCCCGGGTGCGCGGGAGGTCTCCCGCCTCGGGCCCGACGGATGCGACAATGCTGTCGGCATCTCCGGAACCGATGACGAGAATCGCGGTCAGCATATCATCAGTCCGATTTAAGGACCTTCTTGATGTTCGGTCTGTCCTTGAAGAAGATCTTCGAGCCGCACTTCTCGCACTGGAGGCCCAGAGCGTTGACGTTCTTTATGGGTTCGTTGCATTTAGCACACCTGTACATACGACGCCTCACTGCTCCGATACTTTGGAGATTTCTTTCTTGGTGTTGGGGGTGTAGGCCTGTGCCGCAAACTTCGCGTTGCAGCGGCTGCACTCCCAGATCCCGGAACTTACTCTTTTCACAGACGTGTGGTGGCACACTGGGCACTCGTGTCTCATCTTCTGCTGGGCCTCTATGGACTTGACCCTGTTGCGTACGACGACACCGTATCTGGCGCCGAACCTTCCGGAGCTACCGGCCTTGTTGGTTCTTTTAGACATTCATATCACCCGATTATTTTTCTGATCTTGATTCCCGTTTCCACGGCCATGTCGAGACAGGAACTGAGCTCGTCAAGGGTGATCGAACCCTGACCGCCCTTTTGCATGGCCCTGAAGTTGCCGTCATCGTCCGTCGCAATCGTCAGACGTGCAGTGGCAATGTGCTCTTCGTCGAAATTTGGGTCTAATATTAAGTCTTTTCCTATCTTGGCCGCGGTAACCGAAATCGGAGTGCATGTGACCGGCATGGGATAGTTCTCGCCCTTGCCGTACTGCTCCGCGGGAACGATAGTGTTCTTGATTGCCAGGACGGCCGCGAGGTTGCAGGCGTCGAACAGGTTTCCGCAGTAATCGATCACGTAGATGTCGATGTAGCACATCCAGACCTCTTGTCCGGGGGTGATGCACAGTTTCGCGACGTCGATCATTCCGGACTCGCGTATTCCGCGGTCCACGACACGTGCCAGCTCTATGGCGTCTTCTCCGGGGGGCCCGGATTCGAACGAGGCGTGGGCCATGGGTATGAGCTCGACGCCGGTAGTCAGGACTCCGCTGTTAGGAGTGTCGGGGAACGGGGTGCCGGGAAGCATCTTCACACCTGCGATGACCGTAGTGTCACCCAGGTGCACTTTCGCAGAACCGTCCGCGCTCTCGATCAGGCCGAGCTCGAACTTTATATCCCTGAAGTCCGCAACTCCGCGGCCGTCGGTCCTCTTGCCCTCCTTCAGCAGGTTGACTATGTAGTCGCGCCTTATCTCTGAAATAATCTCACTGCTCATCGGAATCATCCTCCTCTCCGTCGACGGTGTAGCGCCTCTTCAGCGCGTCCTTCTGGAGGGCGTAAAGCTCTTTGCACCCGCCAATCGCCATCTCTATGGCGCGGTCGAACTCTTCGCGGGTCATGTTGCCGTCCATCTGGAGGAGCACGATCTCCCCGGTGCTCGGCACGATGGCCAGAGGGACGTCCGCCTGGCCGTAGTTGTCCTCTTCCTTGTTGAGGTCCAGGAGCACATGCCCGTCGGCCTTTCCGGCGGCCATGGCGGGCACTATGTCCCTCATGGGGATGCCCGCGTCCGCGAGGGCGACCGATGCGGCGGTAAGCCCGGCGCATCTCGTTCCCGCGTTGGCCTGAAGGATCTCGATATACACGTCGATGGACGCGCGGGGGAACAGGCCGGTGAGTATGACGTTCTCCAGGGCCTCCGCCGTTATTTTCGAGATCTCGATGGACCTCCTGTCGGTCCCGGGCCTTTTCCTGTCGCCTACCGAGTAGGCCTCCATGTTGTATTTGCACTGGACTATGGCCTTAGTGGGATTCTGCAGGTGCCTGGGGTGGCACTCCCTGGGACCGTACACCGCCGCTAGGACCTTGTTCTTTCCTATCTCGACGTAGGCCGAACCGTCGGCGTTCTTGAGGACGCCGGCCTCAATCTTCACGGCCCTGTGCTCTTCAGCGGTCCTGCCGTCGATCCTTATTCCTTTCTCGTCAACCAATACAATGTCACTGTGTCCGCTCATGATCACTCATCTCCCTCTTCGTTCTCTTCATCTTCCTTTTCCTGAGGGATCTCTTTTTCCAAAAATTCCTTGACCCTTTCGGTCAGGTTGGACCTCACGGTCTCCTCGTCTATCATTTTTATCGCTTTGGTCGCGACGTCGGCGTTCAGGCCGTCGCCGTCGATCCATATCTGTCCGTTCTGTCCGATGAATATGCGGCAGTCGGTGATGTTCTTGATCATCTGGATCATCGACCCGCTCTTTCCTATGACCCTCGAGACCTTGGTATGAGAGATCTTCACGAGCCTCCCGCCTTCAAGTTTCCTGAGCCCCGAGTCCTTCATCGTTACGGATATCTTGTTGCTCTCGTCCACCATCAGAATCTTAAGCATCACGACGTCCCCGACGTTGAGGTACTTCGAGGTGTCGCCGAAGGCGACCTTCCAAGGCACTTCGCTGACGTGGAGCGGTGCGGGATAGGGGGCGCCGATATCGACCATCCAGTTGGAAGAGCCTATGTCGTTGACCATCCCTATCACGGTATCGCCTGTGGCGGGCATGTAGCGTCCGCCCAGCGGAATCACGCTGACCGTGTTCTGGCGTACCATCTTCACGCCGAGGATGCCGGCGCGGACCGTGCCGTCCAGCACATATGTGTTTTCCCCCGCCTTCAGGTTCCCGCCGTCCAATTTATCTCCTGGGACGACGACCTCGCGGGCGTTCTTTGTGTTATTATTATCCATTCTATCACATCTTGAAATCAATTGAGCACCTTTACGGATGCTGTTCCCTTCGTCTTATGCTTAAGCTTCTCGGACAGCTCCAAGGTGAGTCCCGCGGGGACCTTCATGAGGCCCATCCACGAGCCGTCGCTTCCCCATTCCTCGCGTTCGACGACGCCGTAGTGCACGATATCTTCGTAGCACCTTGCGTAATCTGGTCCGCTGATCTTCACCGCCACTCTGCTCTTCTCGAATCTTATCGGAAGAAGCGGTCTGAGGAGCTTCATCGCTTCGTCAATCTCCCTGTCCATGGGTTTGAACAGGTCCGGACGGAACCTGGCTTCTTCCAGGGCAATCTCGATCCTCTGTGCGGGGTGCGGCAGCTTGGTCTGGGGGTTTATCGCGTTGGCGGCGATATGGGTTATTATCCGCCTGCGTTTTGCCTCCAGCATATCCCTTCTCTGCTCTGTGGTTATCTGCACATCGCCCTTCTGGATGATGGTTTTGGCCACGGCGACAGGGTCGGTGGTGCCGAAAGCCTCCCTCAACTTGTCTTCAGGGGGACGGGTACCCTTCCCCGCATTTTTAAAGATCTCCTCGACCGCCAGATATTCCGAGAGGTCTATCTGTTTCCCCTGCTTGATGAGGTCCATCGCCGCAGGGTCCAGAAGTATCTCGAAGGTTTCGCCGTGGCTTTCCAGCCTGGCTACGATGGCGTTCTCGAGGTCGACCATTTCCCTTTCACTCTTTGAGCAGGTCGGAGATCTCTTCTTCGGAGAGCCTGCGGAATTTCTTGCCGGTCTCCACTACTCCGATCTCCACGCCCGCTGCGACGGGTTTCTCTTCCAGGGCGCTGCCGAGGGCCCTGAGGCCGAGCTTGAGGGCGTCCCGGCACTCCATGCCGTCCTGGTACTCCTTCTCGAAGACGTCCATGACCGTGGCGCGTCCGGACCCTATGCAGGTTGCCTTGTAAGACACCAGCGCGCCGGAGGGATCGGTCTCGAAGAGGCTGATGCCCATATCGTCGATTCCCGCCATCAGTATGGCGGTTCCGAAGGGACGGGCTCCGCCGTATTGAGTGTAATTCTGTTTGTAGTCGCAGATCTTCTTCACGAGCATCTCCACAGAGATGTTCTCGCCATAGGTGATCTTGTGAATCTGGGCATTCCTCCTCGCTTCGTCCACAAGGATCCTTGCGTCTGCCACGAGGCCCGACGTCGCGCAACCGATATGCTCGTCCACGTCATAGATTTTCTCGATGGAGGCAGGCTCCACAAGCTTGCTGGACACCTTCTTGTCCACGATGAGGGCCACTCCGCCCTTGTACTTCAGCCCGATGGTCGTCGTGCCCTTCTTAACTGCTTCTCGGGCATATTCGACCTGAAAGAGCCTTCCGTCGGGGGAGAAAACCGTTATCCCCCTGTCATAAGCCATTTGTCCTGGTTGCATGATGCTTCTCCTTAGTGCTCGCGGGTAGACAGGGGATTCAGTATATATTATTTCAGTGCAGGCCCTTATCGGCGGTCCGAGGGCCTGGGCTGCTTTTTTAAGGAGCCGTAGCGGTCTCTGAGAGACTTCAGCGTACCGGACGTCCTGAGGGGTTCCGAACCCGGGAAGGATGACACCACGGCATCGGAGACCCAGCCCGTGTCTGCCGGAGAACATCTGACCACGGCCATCCCCTCGTCGCATGAGATGACCTTTACATGGTGTCCCGGCCGGAATGTAGCTTGCGCCAGCGAGAACCTGTCGACATCGGCTCCGATACGGAAAACGATATATCTGCGCCTTCCCCGCTTGCTCTTGACGGTCATCCCACGGCAATGGCCCCGCTTACGTTTTATTCTTGCCCCCGCGACAGGGGCGGACGTTGGTTTTTTCGTACAGCAAACCGCACTTCCCGCAGAGCGGTCGGGAGCAGTCGACTATATTGCCGCAGGAGCATTCCATCGTGCCGTCTCTTTTAGGGAAAACGGCGCCGCAGGAGCATATGCTCCCAATCAGAAACCGTCCGCACACGGGGCATCTGGGACGCTCCGGCTCGCCCACTACCATGTTTCCGTAGGGCCGGGCGCAGTAGGGACATCCGTCCAAAGTGGAGGCGCAACTGTCGTGGAATATCCTGCCGCATCCGCAGGTCGAGACAGGTAGCAGTCCGATTCTCCCGAGGCATATGGAGCACAGCTTTTCCGATTCTGAATCATCCAGAAAATAGGTAGCAATTCCGCTGTTCTGCCGTGTGGAAGCGACGTTTTTTCTTTGAGAGACGAGCTTGGACGTCAGTGCTATGGATACAAAAATCGCCAATGCCGAAAAGATACCCAGCAAATATACTGCATTGGCGAGGTTCACAATCTGATAAATAAATATTTGTATATATAATGCACGGGAAAAGAGGTTTCGCAAAGTCATATGATGCCATACTATTATAGGATTCGTATTAACACTTATACAATTATTTCAGTAGGGTTACCTTATAAGATAATATAAAAAACAAACATTATTTTATAAGTCTGGCTATGTTGAAAAAAGCATTTACTACATTTCTTTACGGAAATGAATTTTTGAAAAATCGGGTTTTCCTTACTAAATAAATCATCTATTTAAGTCAATTGCGTAGAAGGGTTAATAATAAGAAATCATATACTCCGATACGTTCCAAAACTTCTTAGAACAACGGAGGCAAAGATTTGACCAAATCGGCATTAGTTATAGGAGGAGGGATCGCAGGTATACAGGCTTCGTTGGATCTTGCAGACAGAGGCATTCACGTCTATTTGGTGGAGAAGGAACCCACCATCGGCGGAAAGATGTCCCGTCTCGACAAGACCTTCCCGACGAACGACTGTTCCGCTTGCATCCTGTCCCCGAAAATGGCGGACTGTGCGGGTCACCCGAACATATCGATGCTCACTTACCACGAGGTAATGAACATCGATGGAGAAGCGGGCGACTTCAAAGTCACAGTCAAGAAGAAAGCAAGATATGTCAATCCCGATGAGTGCACAAGTTGCGGTGACTGCATAGTCAAGTGTCCCGTGAAGGACCTTCCCGACGACTTCGAGTTTGGGCTCGCCAAGAGGAAAGCCATATACATACCCCATGCCCAGGCCGTCCCCCGGGTCGCCATCATCGATGGAGAGCACTGCAGGATGATACAGAAAGGCAAGTGCGGTCTCTGCCAGAAGGCATGCCAGAAGGGTGCGATCCACTATGACGATAAGGACGAAGAGATCGTCCTCGACGTCGGTTCCATAATCGCCGCCAATGGATTCCAGATATGGGATGCGTCCATAGCGACGGAATACGGATACGGCAGGATAGCCAATGTCATAACCTCCATGGAGTTTGAGAGGTACATGAGTGCCTCTGGATGCAGCAGCGGACACATCGTCATGCCCTCAAGCGGCGAGACGCCCAAGAGGATAGCATTCATCCAGTGCTGCGGATCCAGGTCCCAGAAGGACGGATGGAAGAAGTACTGTTCCTCGGTGTGCTGCATGTACGCGACCAAGGAAGCGATGCTCACCAAAGAACACATCGCCGATGTAGAAGAAGACATTTACTTCATGGACATAAGGTCCTACGGAAAAGAGTTTGAAGATTATATTCACAGGGCTGAAGATCAGTACAAGATAGGAATGATCAGGGGAGCCCGCGTGTCCAATCTTGAGGAGGACCCGGTCACCAAGCAGGTATTGGTCAACTTCACAGATTCGGACAACAACGGAAGGACCGAGGTCTACGACATGGCCGTCCTGTCCGTCGGACTGGCGCCTCCGGAAGGAGCCAAAGAGTTCGCCGACATGCTCGGCATCGAGCTCAACGAATACGGATTCTGCAAGACAAGCGTCTACCGCCCTCTCGAGACCACCAAGAAGGGAATATTCGTCACCGGAGCTTTCGCGGCCCCCAAGGACATCCCCACATCGGTCGCCGAGGCCAGCGGTGCATCTGCCAAAGCAGGGAAGTACATCGTGGGCAAGGACTTCACTCCCTGCGTCCCCAAGGAGTATCCCAAGGAGAAGGACGTCGCAGGGAAAGAGCCCCGCGTGGGCGTCTGGATTTGCCACTGCGGATCCAACATCGCCGGAACTGTGGACGTCAAGGCGGTTGCGGAATTCGCCGCGAACCTTCCCGGAGTAGTCTATTCTACAGATGTTACATACGCATGCGCACAGGACGCCCTGAAGGCGATATCCGAGGCTATACGGTCGAAAGACCTTAACAGAGTCGTCGTCGCCTCGTGCACGCCCAGGACACACGAGCCCCTCTTCAGAGAGGCATGCCAGGACGGAGGCCTCAATAAGTACCTCTTCAACATGGCCAACATCCGTGACCAGTGCTCTTGGATCCACATGCAGAACCCCGAAGCGGCCACCCAGAAGTCCAAGGACCTTGTCAAGATGGCAGTCGCCAAGTCCGTTCTCCTCGAGCCCCTCGTCGGCTCCGACGTCCCTGTCAAGCAGGTCGCCGCAGTCATAGGCGGAGGTATAACCGGTATGACCGCAGCCCTCGACCTCGCAGGCCAGGGCTTCGAGACCCACCTTGTCGAGAGGGAGAAGGAGCTCGGAGGATTCGCACGCAACTTCCGCCACAAGGAAGACGGCGTCGAAGTGTCCGATTTCCTCAAGGAAACGATAGCCAAGGTCAACAGCTGCGACCTGATCAAGGTGCACACCGGAGTCTCCGTCAAGGACATTCCGGGATACGTCGGAAACTTCACAGTGAAACTGTCCGACGGTTCTGAAATCGAGGCCGGAGCGGTTCTGCTCGCGATCGGTTCGTACCCCTACGCGCCCACCGAGTTCAACTACGGAAAGGACGAGAAGGTAATGACCACCCTCGAGGCGGAGAAGAAGATCGCGGACGGCTCATTCAAGGGCCAGAAGATCGCGTTCATAAGCTGTGTCGGATCCAGGTCCAAGGACGTGGCATACTGCTCCCGTGTATGTTGCTCGGGCGCTCTGCGCAACGCGATAAGGATTAAGATGGCCAACCCGATGGCCGACGTCACCTACTTCCACAAGGATGTCAGGACCTACGGATTCCGCGAGGAGCTGTACTATATGGCCTCCCAGCTGGGAATAAGGTTCGTCAGGTACCCCGTCGAGAACGACCTGCCGTCCTATGACGGAAAGTGCGTGAAGGCATTCGACGCGACCCTCGGAGCAGACATAGAGGTACCCGTCGACACCGTAGTGCTCGCAGCGGGCATCACGCCCAACCGCGAGGAGAAGGAAGAGATCGCCAAGATGGTCAAGGTCCCCATCAGCAAGGACGGCTTCTACTTCGAGGCCCACCAGAAGCTGAGGCCGGTCGACTTCGCCACCGAGGGTGTCTTCGTCGCCGGTACCGCGCACTGGCCCAAATTCATGGACGAGTGCATGGCCCAGGCCTCCGGAGCCGCTTCCAGGATGATAACCATCATCTCGAAGGACAAGCGCGTGTCGGAAGGCATAGTCGCATCCCCCAACCCGGACAGGTGCGACGGATGCGGTGTGTGCGAGGGATGCTGCGACTACAACGCGATCAGTATCGTCGACTGCGGAAACGGGAAGCTGAAGAGTCAGGTCAACGCCGCTCTGTGCAAGGGATGCGGAAGCTGCGTGGCTGCCTGTCCGTCCGGAGCGATGGAGCAGGCCGGGTTCAAGAGCAAGCAGATATGCGCCGAGATAGACGCATTCCTTAACCCCGCAGGAGGAGAGTGATTACAATGGCAGATTTCGAACCTAAGATCGTAGTTTTCTGCTGCAATTGGTGCTCGTACGCGGGCGCCGACGGAGCAGGCGTAGCCAGGCTCCAGATGCCGACCAACTTCCGCATCATCAGGACGATGTGCTCCGCGAGGATCGACCCCGAGTTCGTCCTCAGAGCGTTCTCCAAAGGTGCGGACGGAGTCGTCATTCTGGGATGCCACCCCGCAGACTGCCACTACATAGGCGGCAACTACAGGGCGAGGAGAAGGATCTCCCTTCTCAGAATGGTTCTTGAACAGTACGGATTCGACCCGAAGAGGCTCAACCTCGAATGGGTGTCCGCGTCCGAGGCTGCGAAGTTCCAGACAACGATCACGAACTTCGTGAACACAATAAAGGAGCTCGGCCCCACCCCTCTGGTGAAGGTCGTAGACCGCAAGGATGCAGTAAAGGAGGCTGAGTAAATGGGATGGTGGGCAGACAGAAAGAAGAAGAAAGAAGAGCAGAAGGCCGCTCAGGCGGCCTCCTCGCCCGCGAAGACCGCTGCGCCCGCAAAGGCGCCTGTCTCCGAAGCCGCTGAGTGCTCGGCTGACAAGGAGCCCGTCGGGCTCGCTGCCGCAGACCTCGGGCCGCTCCTCCCCGGGGCCCCTCCCAACGGCAAGTTCAACCTCGCCATCTATTGGGCGGCCGCGTGCGGCGGATGCGATGTATCCATCCTCGACGCCAACGAGAGGATACTGACCATCGGCGACATGGCCAACATCGTGATGTGGCCCATTGCGATGGACGGCAAAGAGAAGGACATCGCCGCCATGGAGGACGGATCCATAACCGTGTGCATGATCAACGGCGCGGTCAGGAACAGCGAGAACGAGCACATGGTCAGACTCCTCAGGCAGAAGTCCCTGATCGTCGTGTCCTACGGAACATGCGCATGCTTCGGGGGAACACCTGCCCTGGCGAACCTCGTGCCCGGCGGAAAGGACGAGATATTGGACTATGTGTACACGGAGGTCCCAAGCTCGGCGGCCTTCCAGAGCAAGTACAACAGCGCCAAGCCGAAGACCCCTCAGACGTCAACGATGGTCCCCGAGGGAGAGCTGACGCTCCCGGTGCTTTACGACACGGTCTACGCTCTGGACCAGGTCATCGACGTGGACTACTATATACCGGGATGCCCGCCTATGCAGGAGTCCCTCTCCCATCTGCTCAAAGCGGTGGCCGACTTCGCATACAACGGGGTCGCGCTTCCTCCCAAGGGAACCGTGGTCGGAGTCACGTCCAAGACGCTCTGCGAGGAGTGCCCCAGGAAGAAGGAGTACAAGAGAATAACCGAGGTCAAGGAACCCTACCAGGTGGACACCAACAACGACAAGTGCCTGGTCGACCAGGGCATCATATGCCTCGGAGCGGCCACCATGGGCGGTTGCGGAGCAAAGTGCACCAGGGTCGGACAGCCTTGCCGTGGATGCTACGGCCCCTCCCCCGATGTCCAGGAGCACGGATCGAGCGCCTTCACGGCGATCGCTTCTCTGTTCCCCGTCACAGACGAGGACTCCACCATGGGCGAGGACGAGGTCGACGACATCATGAGCCAGATAAAGGACCCGCTCGGGTACTTCTATGCGTTCTCGATGTCCAAGTCTCTGATTAAGAGATCAGTCAAGGAAGGAGGTCAGTAAATGGCCGGACCTATTATTTGGGATGAGAAGCAGAAGACAGACAAGAAGAGGATTGAAATCGACCCCATAACCCGTCTGGAGGGACACGGAAAGATTGAGATATTCCTCGACGACGACGGTAACGTGAAGAATGCGTACTGGCAGATCCCGGAGCTGAGAGGCTTCGAGAGGTTCTGCATCGGAAGAAGGGTCACCGAGCTGAACCAGATCACCTCAAGGCTTTGCGGCGTGTGCCCCGGGGCCCACCACTTGGCGTCCACTAAGGCCACGGACGGGTGCTACAATACCAAGCCTACGGAGGCGGCCTTTACCATAAGGGATGCGTTCTACCACGCCCACTTCGTGCACAGCCACATCGCGCACTTCTATGCGCTCGCTTCGGCTGACTTCGTATGCGGGCCCGGAGCGCCAGTTGCTCAGAGGAACGTCCTCGGGGTCGTGGCGACCGTGGGTCTTGAGCTCGGAGGAGCGGTACTCGCTACCCGAGCCAAGGCACAGAAGATTCAGGCCATGATAGGCGGAAAGGCCACCCACCCCGTCATGGGGGTCCCTGGCGGAGTCACCAAACCCATCAGCAGGGAGGAGCAGAAGGAGATGGAGGCGATGGCAAAGGACATGGTGGACTTCTCGCAGACGTCCATGAAGGTCCTGAAGGATGTGGTCCTCGGAAACAAGGACTACGTTGACATCATCGCCAACACCGACCTCTATTACAACGAGACCTACCACATGGGAATGGTAAACGACAAGAACCAGCTCGAGTTCCATGACGGACCCGTCAGGGTCGTCGACCAGAAGGGCAAGGAGTTTGTGAAGTACGAGCCCTATGACTATCTGGACCACGTCTCCGAAGCTTCGGAGGAGTGGAGCTACGAGAAGTTCCCGTACCTCAAGAACGTCGGATACAAGGGAATGACCACAGGGCCGGAGAGCGGCCTCTACCGCGCAAGTCCCCTGTCTAGGCTTAATGTCGCAGACAGCATATCCACGCCTCTGGCGCAGGCAGAGTTCGAGTACTACCGCGGGTTTTTCAAGGACCTCGGCGTCGAAGGGCCGATCCAGCACACGCTGGCCACCCACTGGGCAAGGATCATCGAGTTGATCTATGCCTCGGAGAAGTGCCTGGCCGACATTCAGAGCGACAAGTTCCTCGACCAGAATGTCAAGCAGTACGACGTCATGCCCGGAGGACGCGGAGTAGGTATCGTCGAGGCTCCGAGAGGAACCCTCACCCACGACTACACCTGCGACGAGAACGGAATCGTGACCGCCTGCAACATGATAGTCGGAACCACCAACAACAACGGACCGATCAACTGCGACGTTGCCAAGGTGGCCAAGGGGCTGATCCACAACTTCGAGGTGTCCCCTGGTCTTCTGAACATGGTGGAGATGGCGTTCAGGGCGTACGACCCCTGCAACTCCTGCGCTACCCACAGCCTGCCCGGCCAGATGCCCATGACGGCGGAGATCAGGTACGCGGACGGCTCTCTCCTCGAGACGGTCTCCCGCAACTGAGCTAAAAACAGGGGGAGGGATCCCCCTACTTCAATCCTTTCCTTTTTTCATTTTCTCTTCCAGCGGGAGCGGTCGCGTCCGTCGAGAAGAAGGTCTCCGCGCCTGCCCAGGTCCATTCCGTTAAGAAGATAGACTCTGGCGCTGTCGAGATCTATCATGTCGCTGTTTAGCATCGGTCCTAAAAGAGGCTCGCCCCTGACGTTGACCGGAGAGCCTCCAAGCATGCGGTTGAAAGCGGGGACTACGACGAACTCCGACGGGAGGCGGCCGAACCTCTCGTTCTCCGTCATAATGAACCTTCCGCGGAGCCAGCACGGTTCGGTGGTTATCTTCCCGACCCCGTCCCTGAACATCACGGCCGGATGGTCGTGTGCCAGCACAAGCGTGTCGCATCCCATGACATCTGCGGAAGGCCACGTATGACCGTGCACTAAACCGACTTCGCCGACCTTTAGGCCGGAGGCGGGCCGAATCCTAACGCGATCAGGAAGGAACTCCTCTATGTTCGTGTCGTGATTCCCTCTGACGACATCCACGTCATTGAAATACTCCAAAAGCCTGTCGAAGAAGGCGGGTATCTCCCGATACTCCTGTTTAGACGTGCCGGGAACCGAGTCTTTGATGTCCCCGAGAATGATGAGCCTTTCGCAATCCTCGGATGCCGCCGATATGGAATCTAACATGTCCCAGGTTCTCGTAATGATGCGGAATCCCTTGGAAAGGAGGTGAGACTCCAACCCTATATGGAGGTCCCCTATAACCAGCGTTCCATCGAATTTCAGAGCGGGAGTTCCGCTGATAGGCTGGAGGTTCATTTCAACCCTTTAAGTCCGTTTTTGATTACCGTTGGAATAAAATCTATGACGTCCGTTGCGATTAGCCCGTAAGACTTCTCCGAGAACCCGTATTCCCCGGCCTTGCCGCAGATATATGCTCCGAGGCAGCCGGCTTCGAAGGATGTCATACCCTTGGACACGAGTCCTGCGATTATACCGGCAAGGACATCTCCGGTGCCTGCGCCGGTCATTGCAGGAGTGCCAGTGGTGTTTTTTCTCGTTCTTTCGCCATCTGAAATTATATCTGTCCTTCCTTTGAGTACAATCACGGAACCGGTGGAAGATGCCAAGGAGCGGACGTCCTCTTCTTCGAATGAGCCAGCGCCTCCCAGTTTGATGAACTCCCTCTTGTGAGGAGTGATCACCGTCTGAACCTTTGCGGCATATCTGGGGCCGACCGCACCTATCGCATCGGCATCGATGATCAAAGGCACCGGGCATCCCGACACAAAATCCCTGACAGCCTCCAAAGTTTCCTCGCGGGCGCCCAGCCCTGGGCCGATGAGGACGACATCATAGTTTTTCGAAATACCGAGCAGGTGGGACACATGATCGCACGCCAGGAAATTTCCGCTTAGCGGGTCGGTCATGAGCACGGGTGAGAAAGACGAAACAGTCCCGGCGGCCTTCTCGGGAGCAGCTATCCTGACTATATCGGTCCCCGTGCGAAGCGCGGCCAGCCCAGCCATGGCGGGAGCTCCGCAGTAAGGCCCTCCGCCGATAAGCAGAACGCGGCCGTTAAGACCTTTATGGCTGTCGGGAGCTGGTACGGGATACCTGAGCATATCCCCGGGGCCCACGTTATTCACCGCAACGGGCGGGACGCCTATATCGGCGATGATAATTTCTCCGGAGTTTTCAGGTGTCATGCCGGACTTTATGTCATGGAAAGTCACGGTGATATCAGGCACAATGCTGTCCTTGCACCCGAGGCCCGAGGGCACGTCTGCCGATACGATCGTGCCATTGAATGAACGTGCCAATGCTATGAAGTCGGCATAGGTCCCGCGTATATTTCCTGACGCTCCGGTCCCGAGCGCGCAGTCCACCAGGACATCATACCCTTCAAAAGATAAGTCATCAAAATCGATCACAGGACATTCCAGTTTCGAGAAATAATGCGCGGATGCTTCGGAATGGATCGAGGAGACAGGCCCCATCAAACAGACCGTGACGTCCTCCTCTGTCATCAGGGACGCCGCGGCGAACCCGTCGCCTCCGTTGTTGCCCGAGCCGCAGACGAAAAGGAATCTCTTGCCCCCAAACCTATACTTCAAGACTTCGGCAAGCTTGGAACCAGCATTTCCCATCAAGGTTAAGGTTTCCACACCAGCGGCTTCGGAATTGATGTCGATGATGCGGGATTCCTTAGGAGACATCATCCGGATCACTTCTGGTTTTTGACCAATACTTCGCCTATGCGCAGGATAATGGCCGTTTTGCTTAACTTCCCCTTCTCAACACGTACGCAGCCTTTTTTTGATGACGCGTTGCCCGGATATGACTTGCCGTCTAATATACGGTATTCCAGGTCCAGTATCATCGCACCCTTGGCAATCAGATCCAGGTTCGGATTCTTTACGCAAAGGGATTTGGGGAGCCTTCTCCCCTCGGCGCGCGTCCTCTCGATATCAAAATATTCCGGCCAGATCACTATGGCGTTATCTTCGTCGTAGACCATGATACGGATCGTATCGCATGATATGATTAAAACTGATTGTAGAAGGCAGAAAGGGCCGCCTCGCCGGGCGGCCCCTGAAAAGTGATCATTCAAATCAGAACGGCGTTCACTACCCCATCCTGTCCGGGCCTGGAAGTGACGACCGCCTCACCGGCTTCGGTGGATATGGTCGCTCCTTTGTTCAGGATGTTACGCTGAACGTAGTTGGGGTCGGTGGGGTTGGATTTGACTGTGATGATCCTGACCTTTTTTGCTGTGTTGGTCTTCTTATCGACGACGTTAGCAAACTCGGCAGTAAGCACCCCCATTTTCAGGTTGCCGCCCATTCCGCGGAACGCCTTGGACCTCTGGGGTCCAATCTTGGTGAACTGCTTCTCCCTGCCAATCTCGAATTTTCTCTTGCTGGCGCACAGTACACGCCTGCCTCCGGTCGACATTCTTTTGGATTTACCCTGCCAAAGTGCCATTCTAATCGAATCTACTAAACATGGTGCCCTATAAAAAGCTTTGTGGGCCCGTTAGTCCTTTGGACCCAGAAGCATGGCGCTGGCCCGCCCCTCCTTTAGGTCTATCACCGCGCATCTGCCCTGTTTCGCCGGACCGGGATTAACGAAAAGGGTGCCATCGTGCTCCACCGCTCCTATCGCCTCGTGGACGTGTCCGGACAGTGCCAGGACAGGCCGGAATTCATCCACAATCCTTTTTACCGACTTGCTGCCGACGTTTATTCCGGAAGGGATCGTGTCGAGCGTACCATAGGAGGGAACGTGCGTCATGAGTACCATGCCCTTTTTGGAAATGGGCCTCAGACCGTTGTAAAGCTCATCTTCCGTCAGTTCGAAAGGCGTGCCGAATATGGTGATGTTGGAGCCCCCCAGCCCGGCGAAGTACTGTCCATCTATATCGGCGCCCTTCCCGTGCATGTCGTGGGCCACGCCGGATATCTTCTGCGGGAAGTCCCTCGGGTCGCAGTTGCCAGGTATCGCATATATCTCTGAATTAATCGAAGACAGAATCCCGGCAGCATCCTCCCCCGTGCCCATGTCTGTGATGTCTCCCAGGAAAAGTGTGAAATCAGGCTCGTATTCATCGATCCTTCCGTTTATTAGATCGAGCTTTGAGAGCTTCTGGTGAAAATCGGTGATGACAAGGAATCTCATAGGTTCACAAACTGCGAGACGCTTATAATATATTTCGCGCACGCGCGCCCAAGAAAACTAATCATTAAGTGAAGCGTTCAACAGAATAGATGTTAAGTGGCGTGAGGGGCGAGATTCGAACTCGCGGGTCCTTTTGGGACAATAGATTAGCAGTCTATCGCCTTACCAGGCTGGGCCACCCCCACAGTGCTCTGGGGTATGGGGTAGGGATATTAAAGTTTTGGATTATCTGTCGGATACGGTCGGAATGACGATTTTTCCCGGTTTTCGTGTTCAGATCAGGAAATAATGGAAGAAAAGGCGGCACCCAGTCGGCAGTCATTGCGCGGTTTTTTATATGGGCTCTGTATTGTTCAAATCCCCGATATGCGGTGAGGAAAAACAGAATCAAAACTGTTATATACTCAACCGCAATACGAGGAAATGCGCGGCTTGGTGGGCCGGTGTGGAACCACACTGGCTCTGAAAGTTGCGCATTCATGGAGAGTCAAGATCTCCGCCTTCGGGCGTGCACTCTTGAACTCTGACGTTCGATGCTACGAATGTTCTGTTAGACGGAACATTCGATAAGAGTGAGCCGTTTGACAGGACAGCGGTGAAACATGGTAAACTGCCAGTTTCAAAAATTTCATCCATCCAAGACGATTACATAAAGTCATAGGATTTGACTCCGGTTGATCCTGCCGGCGGCCACCGCTATAGGAATTCGATTAAGACATGCGAGTCGAGAGTCGTAATGGACTCGGCGGACTGCTCAGTAACACGTGGATAACGTGCCCTTAAGAGGAGGATAATCTCGGGAAATTGAGGATAATACTCCATAGATCATGGGACCTGGAATGGCCCATGGTTCAAAGTTCCGGCGCTTAAGGATCGGTCTGCGGCCTATCAGGTAGTAGTGGGTGTAACGTACCTACTAGCCTATGACGGGTATGGGCCTTGAGAGAGGGAGCCCAGAGTTGGATTCTGAGACACGAATCCAGGCCCTACGGGGCGCAGCAGTCGCGAAAACTTCACAATGGGGGCAACCCCGATGAGGGAATTCCTAGTGCTAGCACATTTGTGTTAGCTTTTCTTTAGCTTAGAAAACTAGAGGAATAAGGGCTGGGTAAGACGGGTGCCAGCCGCCGCGGTAATACCTGCAGCCCAAGTGGTGGTCGATTTTATTGAGTCTAAAACGTTCGTAGCCGGTTCGGTAAATCTTTGGGTAAATCGGGGGGCTTAACCTTCCGACTTCCGAGGAGACTGCCGAACTTGGGACCGGGAGAGGCTAGAGGTACTTCTGGGGTAGGGGTAAAATCCTGTAATCCTAGAAGGACCACCGGTGGCGAAGGCGTCTAGCTAGAACGGATCCGACGGTGAGGGACGAAGCCCTGGGTCGCAAACGGGATTAGATACCCCGGTAGTCCAGGGTGTAAACGCTGCAGACTTGGTGTTGGAGGCCCTTTGGGGGCATTCAGTGCCGGAGAGAAGTTGTTAAGTCTGCTACTTGGGGAGTACGTCCGCAAGGATGAAACTTAAAGGAATTGGCGGGGGAGCACCGCAACGGGAGGAGCGTGCGGTTTAATTGGATTCAACACCGTAAAACTCACCAGGGAAGACTGTTACATGAAGGCCGGGCTAAAGACTCTGCCAGATTTTCAGAGAGGTGGTGCATGGCCATCGTCAGTTCGTACCGTAAGGCGTTCTCTTAAGTGAGATAACGAACGAGACCCTCACCAATAATTGCTACTTACCCCTCCGGGGGTAAGGCACATTATCGGGACCGCTGGCGCTAAGTCAGATGAAGGAGAGGTCAACGGTAGGTCAGTATGCCCCGAATTTCCTGGGCTACACGCGCGCTACAAAGGGCGGGACAATGGGTTCTGACACCGAAAGGTGTAAGCAATCCCGAAACCCGTCCGTAGTTCGGATTGAGGGTTGTAACTCACCCTCATGAAGCTGGATTCCGTAGTAATCGCGAATCAACAACTCGCGGTGAATATGCCCCTGCTCCTTGCACACACCGCCCGTCAAACCATCCGAGTTGGGTTTCAGTGAGGTTACCCCTGATTAGGGTATTCGAACTGAGATTTAGCAAGGAAGGTTAAGTCGTAACAAGGTATCTGTAGGGGAACCTGCAGATGGATCACCTCCTAAGCAGGGTGGGGCTCACGCCCCACCCTCAACCAAAACTAAGTGTGTAAAAAAACGAAATAAGCAAGGAAATCTAAACGGATTTCCCGCGATTCCTTGGCAGCTTGCCATGCACTAAACGCAGCATCGAACGTCATAAGAATTTTTCATACTTTTAAGTCGTATTTTTCCGGCATTATGCCGGAGTTTTATCACGCAGAAGATATTCGGTATGTAATCTACATGGGCGGGACGCGCCGAGACAATAAGCGCGACCGATCATGCGAGTCAGCATTCGATGGTTCTGCAGGTTTCTATCTTCAGCATCTCAGATTTGGAAATCGATATCGTTTGAGCGGACCGCGGAACGAATCTCGGGCGATGACTGCAAGGTCCCCCCTGCAACCGGCCCTCATGGGAAGGGCGCTGTCCTTGCCAACGGGCGGGATTTCACTCCAGCAAAGCCCCCGCTGGCTGTTCCACCGATGCCAGACCCCCCTTGCCCCGCCTCCACATCGAGCGGATGCCTTCGTCCATTGTCTGGAAACCTGCTTCCACAAGCTCTCCTTTCAGGACCGCCACGCCCTCGCTGTTCCATCCGCAGCATCCGAACGCTCCTGCCCTCTTGCTTTTGAACTTCAGCCTGACTTTGACAGAGCGCAGTGCATAGGTCGATGAATGAGAATGTTTTCGACCGATTAAGGGCAAAGAAAATAGAAGTGTTCTGAAATCATGGTTTATGACCAAACAAACCCATTTCAGAACATCG
>JBFXEL010000001.1:164148-183328 GCA_050180115.1 Candidatus Methanomethylophilaceae archaeon | reverse complement strand
GGGGGACGTGATTGCTCTCATTGTGGACAATGCGACTGCCCAGCGGGAGACCATACTCGACACGCCGGAGGCGTTGACTTTCGTCGCAATGCTGGAGCTCGTTGAGGAGCGGTGGGCCCCGTTTAAGGGAGTGGGGGGCTCGACGCTTAGATTGGAGCAATTCCAGGCATACATGAGGGATATTAACACCTCAGATATCGCACAGCGATATAACGAGATCCTCGCAGATCAGGGCAACGCAGGAAGAGAACCGATCCCGACAAAAACGGTAACCGCGAAGCTCAACGCGATGGGTTTTGCGTACGGCCGATCAGGAGGCCACGGGGGCAACAAGTCGTGGATGAAACCCGATGATCCCTATTTTGCAGGCCTCTTCTTGCGGTATCTAAAGACATTTTGCCCTGAGAGAGTGGCAGATTTTAACGGGATTTCAGTTAACAAACCCGAAAAAAGTTAACAAACGGGTAACAGACATTTTACATCTGGCACATTGATTTCAGTTAACAAAGTAACAAAAATCGCGGATAGAGAAAGATGAAGAAAAAAGACAGGACGGAGCTCAGGTCTGCGGACCTAAAAAGCCTCAAGCTTGGGAGGTATCCCTGGAAAGCAGGTGTGAAATATTTCATGATCAAGAGGGAGCCGTTCCTGTCCTCTTCGACGATCGAGGAGAACACCCGCAAGCTGCTTATGATCGGAAACGTCCTAACGGAGCTCAAGAGCAAAGGCATCGTGGGGACAACGGACCCCAGATCCATGACGGCAGGAGATGTGGAAGGATTGCTGCTTTGGATGAAGAAGCACGGTCTCGAAATCTCAACCCGTGAGAAGTATCTCTCGATCTCAAACAGCTATCTGAAATTTTTTGGTAACAGCGCGATTGAACAAATCCGCATAGAGCAGGGAAGGATCCTGCCGCCGAAGCCGCTGAAGACGATCCATGCCCTGAATATCGAAGAGCTACAGTTAGTGTTCAAAGCCCTCGACGAAGTGGGAGGGCACAAGGGACAGATCCTCAAGGGTATGATCTCTTTGGCGTTCTGCACCGGAGGCAGACCGAAGGAAATCCTGCTATCGGAAGTGAGGGACCTGGACCTCAAAAACGACAGATTCTTTGTAAGACACCCGAAGGGTGAAGAGTCGTGGGCAGCGGCGCAGTGGGTCCCGCTTATTAGAGGAGATATGCTGCCAAATCTGAGAGAGTACAAGCTTTACAGGGAAAGCATATCGTGCGGAACCTATCTGTTTCCGAACCCGACAACAAAAAAACCATACTCGCTCAACAGTATCCGGAAGTGGTGCAGGGAGATCAGCGCGAGCACGGGAGTGATGATCCGCCTGAAGGATATGCGCAGCACTCTCGCATCCCTGACAGTGAAGGGAGATCTTGGCCGCCTAAAGGCCGTGAGCCTGCAGCTGAGGCATACAAAGCTTTCAACGACAGAACACTTCTACGCCCGCATCAATGAGGGCGAAATCGAGCACGAGATAGGCGACGCTTGGCGTGACAATCCCATCGAATAATCAATAAACGCCAAGATCGCCTTATTGATTTTTGTTTTTAGTATCTGGCTACACTCGGATTGGACATCGCCCTGTCCACTCCTTCTTAACATCGGACCGCCGAGCCGGGTTGCTACGATCGTTTGAACAGTTCTTCGCCTTAATTTACGCTGTGTAAACATTTATTACGTCTCAATCCATCGTCAATCCAGACTATGGATTTAAAATTCAAGAGGGCGCGTAGCAAAGAGAATAAAGAGAAGAGATTCTCGGACATACTCGAGGTGTCCGCGGAGCTGTATGACAAACTGCATTATGCCGGCCTCACTTTCGAAGAAATATCGAAGAAATTGAATATCACCCGTCCCGCGATATACAAATACTTCAGAACGAAAGACGAGATCCTGGTGGAGATACTTCTCAGAGACTTTGACAACCTGTGCAATGACCTAACGGACAGTTTCGATGCTTCAACGGAGTATACGAAGGAGGAGATAGCGGCCACATGGACGAATGTCATGATGAAGAATAAGAGGATTATAGATGTCATGTCCCTTCATTCCTCTTCTATCGAAAAGAAGATATTTGCAGAATACAACAGCGGACCGGGAAGTGTGGTAAAGGGATATATCCGGACACTTAGGGAGTTGATCAAGAACCTGATTCCCGGCACGGACGATGACAGGGCGACAGACTTCATCCTCTATCAAATCTCATTCGCAGTGGGCCTTTATCCATTCATGAAAATCAAAATGAACGATTCGGACCCGAACAGGGAGTCGTTCAGATTCAACAGGATATATCGTGAGAATCTCCTCATCAAGTTAAAATCCATGGAAGACAAGTAAAAAAACACGCCGTCGTTCAGGCGGCAAAGAAAAAATTCCGGAATCGGAAGAGTTTACGATTTTTTCTTCTTCTCCGCCCTCTCTTCCTTCTTCCTTGCGATGTTCTGTTTTATCTCTGCGATTTTTTCTTTGAAGCTCATTTCCATATCCCCACTGCACATTCCGCAGGTTAAATTACACATAGTAATTTATGTATAAATAGGTTACTCGATGTAAATTAACAAATAAAATCAAAGACCATCGATAAAAAGAAAAGACGGCGGATCGGTAATAGACCGGATATTGTCTGATGGGAAATTGGAAAGACGGTCGCAGATGAATGCGAACAATCTGTCCTTGAATGACATACAAGAAGATCCGATTTCCCTCCGTCAGTCATATGGGAGAAGATAGTACTTCGAAGATCAAGCGATTTACCTGATTTTCTTCTCAAGTTTGGCAAGCTTCTTCTTTGCGGTGTTGTCCCCGGAATTTACCTGCCGGGTAAGCTCCTCCGCCTTTTCCTTCTTCACTTTGTTCTGCTTCGATAACTGTTTTTTACTCATTGCCATATAATAGCCACTCAGCCCGCCTTGCACCGCGCTCTATTTAGACTTTGGCTTTTGTAGAACCGATAGTCCTCAAACGGTATCGGAAAAATGAGGGATTCTGCGCTTCAAATGTCACGTATCGCATCCTTCATGGACCTCACATATTCGCCGATGTGGGCAACAGAATTAGTGCCTTCTTCGGCAACGATCTTCACTATTGCGCTTCCAACGATGACGCCATCGCTCAGGGCTGCCATTTTCGCCGCCTGCTCCGGGCCCGAGATGCCGAATCCCACCGCGCAGGGGATGTCCGTGCTCTTTCTCACCAATTTGACCATCGATCCGATGTCCGTCTTGATCTCCCCCCTCGCCCCAGTGACCCCCAGGGAAGAGACGACATACACGAACCCTTCGGCTCCTCCAGCGATCATCGATATGCGGTCTTCCGACGTGGGTGCAATCAACGAGACGAGGTCCAAACCATGTCTGCGGCATGCCGGGCTGAACTCTTCTTTTTCTTCGAACGGCACATCGGGCAGAATCAGCCCGTCTATGCCGATGTCCCCGCATATGGTCACGAATCTCTCGGTACCGTACGAGAACACCACATTCGCATAGGTCATGAACACCATGGGCACCTCTATTTCCCTGCGTATCTCGCGTACCATGTCGAAGATCTTGTCTGTGGTGACTCCGTTCTTCAAAGCACGTGCGTTGGCGGCCTGGATGACCGGCCCCTCCGCCGTCGGGTCCGAGAAAGGTATACCCAGTTCGATAAGGTCCGCACCGTTCCTGACCATCTCCTTCACGGCATTTTTGGTCGTCTCGAGGTCCGGGTCCCCGCAGGTGATGAACGCTATGAACGCCTTGCCGTCGGCGAATGCATCTCCGATCCTGCTCATTCTCTCACACCCTCCCCTCTGTATCTCGCAATCGCCGCGCAATCCTTGTCTCCGCGGCCGGAAAGCGTGACCACCAGCAGGTCGTCCTTTTTCATTTCGGGAGCTATCTTCATCGCATATGCCAAGGCGTGTGCCGATTCTATCGCGGGGATGATACCTTCTGTCTTCGAAAGATACTCGAACGCGTCGACAGCCTCTTCGTCCGTGACAGGAACATATTCTGCCCGGCGGATATCATGCAGCCACGAATGTTCGGGCCCGATGCCCGGGTAGTCGAGTCCGGCCGAAATCGAATATACGGGAGCAATCTGTCCGTACCCGTCCTGGCAGAAATAGGATTTCATTCCGTGGAATATACCAGGACGTCCGGTGTTGATGGTTGCGGCGGTCTCGAACGAATCGATTCCGCGCCCCGCCGCTTCGCAACCGATCAGACGGACCTCTTCATTGTTTATGAATTCATAGAACGAACCGATCGCATTGGAGCCGCCTCCGACGCATGCGACGATCGCGTCGGGAAGCCTCCCCTCTTTTTCAAGGATCTGCTGTTTTATCTCTCTGCCGATCACGCTTTGGAAATCCCTCACCATCGTCGGGAACGGATGGGGCCCCATGACGGACCCTATGCAGTAATGGGTGTCCCCGATGCGGGCAGTCCATTCGCGCATGGTCTCGGAAACGGCATCCTTGAGAGTTCCCGTACCCGATTCCACGGGAATCACTTCGGCTCCGAGGAGCCTCATCTTGTAGACGTTCAGGGCCTGCCGCTCCATGTCGTTGGTGCCCATGAACACCACGCATTCCATCCCCAGGAGGGCGGCGGCGGTCGCGGTCGCCGTCCCGTGCTGTCCGGCCCCTGTTTCGGCTATCAGGCGGGTCTTCCCCATCTTCTTGGCCAGAAGCGCCTGCCCCAGCACATTGTTGATCTTGTGCGCACCGGTGTGGTTCAGGTCTTCGCGTTTCAGATAGATCTTCGCACCGCCGAGGTCATCGGACATCCGTTCTGCGAAGTACAGTCTGCTGGGCCTTCCGGCGTATTCGCAGAGGAGCGCATTAAGCTCGGAGACGAATCCCGGGTCCGTCTTGTAATGTTCGTATGCCTTCTCAAGCTCGATCACTGCGTTCATCAGGGTCTCGGGTATGTATTGTCCCCCATGTTCTCCAAATCTCCCTTTTTTTGTCATATGGGCATCTTCTCTATCTGTTCTTCTCACGGATATGATGAACTGTTCCATCTTTCGACGGTCCTTCTTTCCATCCGTTTCCACTCCGGAACTTGTGTCGACGGCATACGGGCGGAACGTTCTCACGATTTTTGACACGTTGTTCGGGTCCAATCCTCCCGCGAAGAAGAACGGGCGGCGGTCCTTGTCGATGAGTGTCCCGTCGAACTGTTCTCCCGTACCGCCGGCCCCGTTGTCCAGCAATATGAAGTCCGCCGGTGACGCCAGCGCTCCCTCGAAATCACTCCTGTTGTCTATCCCGAACGCCTTCACCACCGGTACGCCGGTCTTTTTGCGTATGTCTTCGATAAAAGCATCGTCCTCCCTCCCATGGAGCTGTATCATCCCGATGGTACCGTCTTCCACCAGCTTCAGTATGCATTCCTCAGACTGGTCGACGAAAACCCCGACGGCGGTAATTCTGGGGTCCATCAAAGAACGCAGGCGGGCCGCCGTTTCGGCTGTTACATATCTGCGGCTCATATCCGAGAACACGAATCCCGCAAAGTCCGGGAGCAGGGCATTGACGTATTCGACCTCCTCCGGGGTCCGGATGCCGCATATCTTGATCTTCGTCATTGGATTCCCCTCAGTTCGTCGAGTTTTTTCTTCTTATCACGGGAACGCATCAGCGTTTCTCCGACGAGGATTCCGTCCACCTTGGACCTGCGGAGAGCGGCCACATCCTGCGGACAGCTGATTCCGCTCTCTGCGATGAAAAGCACATCTGCCGGCACCATTTCTCTCAGTCTTCTGCTGTTCTCGATATCAACGGTGAAATTGCCAAGATTCCTGTTGTTTGCTCCGATTATCCTAGCGCCCGCGTCCAGGGCTGACGACACCTCTTTCCCGTCGTGCGCTTCCACCAGTGCTGACATGCCCAGATCGTTGCAGATCCCCAGGTATCTTTCGATGTCCTCGCTCTCGGTAATCGAGCATATCAGCAGCACGGCCGAGGCGCCCAGGGTCTTCGCCTCGTAGATCATGTACTCGTCGACTGTGAAATCCTTTCTCAGGCAAGGCACGGATGCGACGGAGGCTATCTTCTTCAGATGCTCATCGTCCCCCAGGAACCATTTAGGCTCGGTCAGTACGGATATGCATGATGCACCGGCAGATTCGTATTCTCTGGCTATCTTCTCGAAAGGATATTCTGTCACAATCCTGCCTTTCGACGGCGAAGCCCATTTGCACTCGCAGATGAAAGATACGTCGTCTCCTGTCAGGGCCCTCTCGAAAGGGAATCCGGTATCGCATTCCATCGAGTACGCCGAATCCCGCATTTCCCGGAGGGAAACGCGGCTCTTCGATTCTGCGACACGGACCCTGGCATAATCGGATATGGTCTGCAGGATATCGATCATTTCCGCTCACCCGTTCGAGGCTTTTATGAATTCGTCCAAAACGGCCGCGGCCGCGCCGTCGTCTATTATCTCAGCCGCGAGATCTATTCCGCGACTGATATTGTCAGCTTTCCCGGCGATGTACAACGCCGAGCCGGCATTCATCAGCACCGCGTTGCGGCGGGCTCCCTTCTCCCCGTTCAGTATCGAACGTGTGACCGCCGCGTTCTGGGCGGGCGTGCCTCCGGCAAGGTCTTCCCGTTTTCCCATCGGAAGGCCGAATTCATCGGGGGACATCTCGAAAGACCTGCAATATCCGCTTTTTATCTCGCAGACCGTGGTCGGAGCGCCGACGGATATCTCATCCAGCTTGTCCTGTCCGTATACCACCATCCCGTGTTCAACTCCGAGTTTCATCAGAACCTTGGCCAAAGGCTCCACCAGCGATTCGCTGTACACTCCCAGGAGCTGCATGGACGGAGACGCCGGATTGGTCAGAGGACCGAGGATGTTGAACACGGTGCGAAATCCAAGCTCTTTCCTTATCGAACCGACATACCGCATCGATGTGTGGTACTTCTGTGCGAAAATGAAACAAATTCCGATATCATCGAGCAGTTCGACGCATTTCCGGGGCGATAGGTCGATATTCACACCCAGTGCCTCCAGGCAATCGGCCGTTCCGCATCTGGACGAGGCCGCCCGGTTGCCGTGTTTTGCGATCTTGATGCCTGCGGCCGCGACGACCAATGCAGACGTCGTCGAGATGTTGAAGCTCTGGGAACCGTCGCCGCCCGTTCCGACGATATCCATTATCTTCATATCGTGCACAATCTTCTCGGAATGCTCTCTCATGGCGGCGGCGCAACCCGTTATCTCGTCTATCGTCTCCGCGTTGGTGTTCTTCGTGCTCAACGCGGCGAGGAACGCGGCATTCTGGATTTGGGTCGTCTGCCCGGTCATTATCTCGTTCATTACCCGATATGCCTCGTCGTAAGTGAGGTCCTCTTTGTTGACAGTCTTGATGATGGCCTCCCTGATCACTTAATCACCTCCCTGCCCGCCTCAGGAAGTTGCGCACGATTCTCTCCCCGTCGGGCGTCATAATGGACTCCGGATGGAATTGCAATCCGTAGACATCGTAGCTCCTGTGGCATACTGCCATGACTTCCCCGTCCTCGCTCTTGGCTATCGTCTTCAGGCACCCCGGGAGGGTTTCCTGTACGACAGCCAGAGAATGATAGCGTGCCGCAGGTATCCTTTCGGGACATCCCCTGAATATCGGACTTTCGGTGAACAGTGCCACCATAGACCGCTTGCCGTGCATCGGCGTCTTCGCATACGAAACGGTCGCGCCGTACGCTTCGCATATGGCCTGATGTCCCAGACAGACCCCCAGTATGGGGACTGTCTTTCCGAATGCCTTCACCGCTTCCACGCATATGCCCGCATCCCTCGGCCTTCCCGGCCCGGGTGACAGCACGATCGCATCCGGCCCCATCCGATCTATCTCTTCGAGCGTGACCTTATCATTCCTGACGACCTCTATATCGGAATCGATGGAACCTATCAGTTGATACAGATTGTAAGAAAAGCTGTCGTAGTTATCGACAAGCAATATCATTCGCGTTCCTCCGATATCCTGAGCGCTTTCACGACTGCCGCCGCTTTGTCTATGCACTCCTGATGCTCCCTCTCTGGAACTGAATCGGCCACTATCCCCGCGCCGGTCCTAACGAAGACCTTTCCGTTCTTCTTGTAAGCTATCCTTATTGCGATGCATGTGTCCAGATTTCCGGCAAAATCGATGTACCCTATCGCTCCGCCGTATATCCCGCGCTTGTTGTTCTCGATGTCGTTTATCAGCTGACAGGCTCTTATCTTGGGAGCTCCGGAAAGTGTTCCCGCAGGCAATACTGCATCCAGCACGTCAAGTGCGTCGAATCCATCGCGTATCTGTCCGCTCACCGTGGAACCGATGTGCATCACGTGGGAAAAACGTTCTACGGAGTGATATTTCTCTACCTTCACCGTGCCAAATCTGCTGATCTTTCCGATGTCGTTCCTTCCGAGATCCACCAGCATGTCGTGTTCCGCAAGCTCTTTGGCATCTGACAGGAGGTCCGCCTCAAGAGCCTTGTCTTCCTCCTCCGTCCTCCCTCTGGGGCGCGTGCCAGCCAAGGGGAACGTGTGCAACGTCCCGTCCTCGAGTTTTACCAGCGTCTCGGGGGATGCGCCGGCCACCTCCATGTCAGAGCCCGAAAAGTAGAACATGTACGGAGATGGGTTGAGTTCTCTCAGCGAGCAGTATGTGTTGAGCAGACTCCCTTCGTATTCGGTCTCCAAACGGTTCGAGAGGACGATCTGGAAAACATCTCCCTCCCCGATGTGGTGTTTTGCTCTCTCGACCATCGCGCAATATCTTTCTTTGTCAAAAAGAGGTTTCAATTCCGTCAACATCTTTCCCGGCTCTTCCTTCTTCGGTTTGCCGTTGTCGACAAGGTCCACCATCTGCCTCAGGTCCAAAACGGCTTTGTTGTAGTTAGCATAGATATCGGAAAGGTCTATGTTCACGATGAATACGATCTTTTTCTCGAGGTTGTCAAAGGCTATGACCTTGTCGAAAAGCATTATGTCGACATCTTTGAAACCCTCAATATCTTCGGCGTCCAGATTCAGGATCGGTTCGGAATACTTCAGATAGTCATATGAGAAGTATCCTACGAATCCCCCTGAAAAAGGAGGAAGGCGGCTCATACGCGGGCTCCGGTACCTGTTCAAAACCTGTCTGATATATTTTCCCGGGTCGTCGGTCTCGAAAGACAGCGAACCCACATTCATGTTTCCGTTCAAGCAGGTTATAGATAATTTCGGATCGTACCCCAGGAAAGTGTACCTCCCCCGTTTCACGTCATTTTCTACGGACTCCAGTATGTAGCAGTGGCCCGAGATGTTCTTGAGGATGCGAAGTACATCGATGGGCGACCTCCCGCCGGAGGGGACCTCAGTGCTTACGGGAGCCGTCTTGTATACTCCTTCAACGGCCAGCCTTTCTATCTCTTCAATGCTGGGGAATATCATTTACTATGCCTTCTCGGTGTCTGACCATGAAAATTCAGGCCAATAATGCCCTAACAAATAACCATAAATCTACATTACATATATATTTAACTACATTGATGTATATTTTAGTTCATCAATAGCAAGATCGACATTCCAAACTCCGGGGATCGGAAGTCTTGTCATCTGCCGGCGGAAATCACCATGCCTGTTTCCATTCCGCGTCTGGATTCGGGAGCGGCCGGACGCGCAATCCGGTTTCAGGAGACGCTGTACGACGTCCCGCGCGCTCAAAGCTTATAACTGCCAGACATCATGACCGTCCATGGAAACCGATGCAATAATAGCATCACTCAAGGACCACTCTCCGGAGATTGTACTTGTCACCGGAGGTCTGATAGCGATATTCACAGTGTACCTGTACCTCAAGGACGACGGTTCGACGAAGTACAAGTTCACAGTCTTCCTGGGATTGGCTGCAGGTGTGGCGATGATATATATCGCGGCGGTCACCTGGTCCGGTCTGGCGTTGGCCACGGCGATAATAGTCGCCGTGGGAGGTTTCGCTCTGGTCATAAGGCCGTTCCGCGAAGTGCATTTCTCGGTGATCCTGGCACTTTTCGTGATGGTGGTCGCATATATACTTCTCGGAGAGCTGGACGGGGCAATAATCTACAGTATCGACGTATCCCTCCTCGCTTCGGGATACATAAGGATCGCGATAGCTCTGGTAGCCGGTGCCGTAGTGTACATGATCACCAATTTCATCGAGGAGATTATCAGGCTTTTCGGGAAGATCCTCAATTGGTGGCCCTTCCTTCTGACGATCGGACTCCTTTGCATGGCGGAGGGCGTCATAGTCTTCCTCGGGTACGGGTCGGTATACGAGATCTATCTGGACTACACCTCCTGAGAGGCTTCTGGATATTATCTTTATGTAAACCTTTAAATCAGTAAAGGCGTTGTTGGGTGAGTGGGCCCGTGGCTTAGCCAGGATATAGCGCTGGCCTTCTAAGCCAGACGCCTCGGGTTCGAAAGTTTCATAAAAAGGAACCGAAATTCCCGACGGGCCCGCCAAAGGATGCCGCCCCCGGGCAGGTGTCCAGGAAGGAAAATGACATGAAGAGAAGTTCACGCGCCTGGAAGAAACGCGGCAATCAGCGTTGGAAATGGCGCAAGAAGAAGATGAGAAGGAGAAAGAGAGCAGCTAAGATGCGCAAGCAGTGATCACAGTCATTCTGACAAGGGAGTATAGGCTAACCTGGCAGACTGGCGGGCTCCAGTTATAGAGCGTGATTGAATTGAGGTTGCTGAAGTTATGATGAATAACTGGAGCGATGACTCAATAATTTCGCGGGGGGTAGCTCCCCCCGTGGTGGAAACCCGCTGACGGGGGTTCAAATCCCTCTGCTCCCACCTTGCGTATCTTAGCGGCATCTCTGCCCCTTTGAGAAGGGGCATAACAACTTTCTCTTCTTTTTTCTTTGGAGAACGATCAATCTCTTGTGTTTTTCTTGAATTTGTTAACCCGTGAATTCATGTGCTCCTTCAGGGGCCGGTCGGTGCAGCGGATATAGCAGCCCCTCATACCCCGGGTCATCAGGGTGCGGTAGGTATTCCATATTATCCTATCGGCCACCTTCTCCCGTTCTTCAGGATCTGGGTATTTCTGTTTCAGTCCGCGTAGCGACTGGTCTGTACGGGCCCTCCTTGTACGGTCGGTCACGACCCCCTGTCCCTGTAGGCCAGGTCGTCACCGATTATCACCCCGACATAATCAAATTCGAGTCCCTGGCAGGTATGTATGCATCCGATTTCGCCGACGGAGGTCGCATCCACCGCCCAAGTGCTTGTTGAGCCGAGATCCCAACTCATTCCGAGTCCGAAATTCTGTATTTTCACATTGTGGTATTTTGGGTCGTGTTTTTTATCCGTCCTCCAATCCCAACAGTAACCGGCGACCATGCGCGATTTGTTTGCCGTGAGATTCCTTTCCACGATCGAGCGTCTGAGTTCGTTGGGATTTTCGAAAATCTCGATGTCGTACTTGAAGTCGTCCACAGTGTCGAAGTTCGCCGTCTTCCTAATCCCCAGCAAATCGTCGACCCATGCCAAATGTCTGTCCGACCCGTCACATCTGAACCGCGAATCCAGCTCCATCTTTTTTATCTTGGCGCCGCAGGAGCGGGCAAATCTCTCTATGTTCTCTATGGTCCCGATATCATCCAAAGTTATGCGCTGGCTTTCATCGATGAAGAAAGCGGAGAGTTATGCTTGTAACGCTGCGAGAATGCTTTTCCTCTCCCTCGCCGAGTTTCCGGAAATAGATATTTCTGGGTGCGCTGTTCTTTGTGACATAGGCGGCGAGATTGCCGTGCTCTGTTAATTTTGCGAGAAGATTGATCGTCAGGACCGATTTTCCGGTTCCTCCCTCCACAATGATTACTCGTTTCAACGGGTCGGTCCCGGACCTCTTCGTCCGGTCCGATATCTCCTCAAGAATGACCTTCTGCCCGTCTATCATGACGAACTCCCGATTTCCGTTCACGAGGGAAACTATGCAGTCCTGGAGCGATTTGGAGGGGCGGACAACATGGGCGATAACGATACCCACATGACAATGCAGTCCTGGAGCGATTTGGAGGGGCGTGGATTCCCCCTTCTATCATATCTATGACTTTCCTGCTGTCGCCGTGGCGTATGTACGTCTGAATGAATTTTCTGAGCTTGTTTTTACCATGTATTCTGAACAGAGGTGCCTCAGCCATGTAGAAGCTGTATGACGGGTCCGTTAGAGGGTCCCTGTCCGCAACCTCGTAGTTGTGCAGATAGGCGCACGGCCTCAGCCTCAGAAGTCCGTCCTGAACGCATATGCTGTGGTCGTTTATCACCTATACATAAGACCAGGCCTGGAAGGAGGAGTGCGTCGTTTCGTTCATCGAACCGCCCAGCACAGTCTTCACGATGCCGTCTTTCTCTACCACGGATTCCGCGGTCGTCCACTGCTTGAGTTCGATCACGACCGCGGAACCAGTTACTTCGTCGTCCGTGCCGGCAACGATTATGTCGACCTTTTCCGGTGTAGGGGATGTTGTATTCGACAGCTATGCCCGCATCCTTGGGGACACAGACCTCCCGAGCACGATATACATATGATCCAAGGAGTTCTGCCATGATGAAAATTCAGACTGCGGAGTGCCCCCATCTTCTCATACACTGCGGCGCTCAGTTTTCAACATGCCGCCGTCGATGTCCGATTCGAAATCAGCAAGCGCACCGCTGTATACGATCGTCCCTGAGCGCAAAGGAATCTGAAGTTATATCGCTTGCGAACATCAGTTCCTGAAGCTGTGTATCGGCGCGGGTATCCTCCCGCCCCTGTTCACGAAACCTCCGCAGCCGAACCTGCTGACGGGTATGATCGGCGCAGAGCCCAGGAGTCCTCCGAATTCCGCGTGGTCGCCCGGCTTTTTGCCTATCACGGGTATGAGCCTGCACGCGGTCGTCTTCTGGTTGATCATTCCGATCGCCATCTCGTCCGCTATGATTCCGGCGATGGTCTCTGCGGACGTGTCGCCGGGTATCGCCACCATGTCTAACCCCACCGAGCACACGCACGTCATGGCCTCCAGCTTCTCGATGCACAGCGCACCGCATTCCGCTGCGCGGACCATCGAGCTGTCTTCGGACACGGGTATGAACGCACCGCTCAATCCTCCGACGTACGAGGACGCCATGACCCCTCCCTTCTTGACCTGGTCGTTGAGGATGGCCAGGGCCGCTGTCGTACCGGGGGCGCCGGTCCTTTCGATGCCCATCTCCTCGATTATATCGGCAATCGAATCCCCTATCTCGGGGGTCGGGGCAAGAGAAAGGTCAACGATCCCGAACGGGACCCCCAGCCTTGCGGAGGCCTCCTTGGCCACGAGCTGTCCCGCCCTGGTGACCTTGAACGCGGTCTTCTTTATCGTCTCGCAGAGGACCTCGAAGCTCTCCCCTTTGACTTTGGACACAGAAGTTTTCACCACTCCGGGCCCTGACACCCCCACGTTTATGACGGTCTCCGGTTCGGTGACGCCGTGGAAGGCGCCCGCCATGAACGGGTTGTCGTCGGGCGGGTTGCAGAAGACCACGAGCTTGGCGCATCCGACTGAGTCCTCGTCCTTGGTGAGTTCCGCCGTTTCACGGATTATGTCGCCCATGACCCTCACGGCGTCCATGTTGATGCCTGTCTTGGTGGAGCCCACGGAGACGGAGCCGCAGACCCTTTCCGTCGACGACAGCGCCTCGGGTATAGACTGGATGAGGAGTCTGTCCGCTTCCGTCATGCCCTTCTGCACAAGGGCGGAATATCCGCCTATGAAATTGATTCCAACGTCCCCGGCGGCCCTGTCCAGCGCCTCCGCGATCTTCACGAAATCCTCCGGGGTCCTGCACGCGCATGCCCCGACGAAGGAGATCGGTGTCACCGAGACTCTCTTGTTCGTTATCGGTATGCCGTACTCCAGACCGATCTCGTCGCCAACGGATACCAGGTTTTTGGCCTTCTCGGTTATTTTACAGTATATCTTCTCGCAAAGTCTGTTGAGGTCCGGGTCGCAGCAGTCCATGAGGCTGATGCCCATTGTTATCGTTCTGACGTCCAGACTTTCCTCCTTGATCATCGAGTTGGTTTCAAAGACCTCTTCGAAATCGGCCATCAGATCAGATCCTGTGCATCATGTTGAATATGTCTTCGTGCTGGGCCTGGATTATGCAACCGACTTTTTCACCCACGGTCCCGAGCCCTTTCGTGAGCTCGGCGAAAGTCTTTTCGTACTTGTCCGTATCGACGATCATCATCATGTTGATGTAATCGCCTACCGTGGTCTGCTTTATGTCCAGTATGTTGATGTTGTTGTCTGCGAAGAAATTGCACACGGCGGCGATGATTCCGACGTGGTCCTTCCCTACCAGCGTGACTATTGTCTTGCTCATTTTACGGCCTTCTTTTCTTTGATCATTATCGCGTATTCCATCGAGTCCACCAGCGCTATGAGCGAGGCCTCGATGACGTTCTGTGAAACTCCCACGGTAGTCCAGCTCTCGATCCCGTCCGTGGAGCGTATCAGCACCCTTACCGTCGCCGCAGTGGCGGCCTTCTCGTCCAGCACCCTGACCTTGTAGTCGGAGAGGCGTATGTCGTTCAGCACGGGGTAGAATTTCGACAGCGCCTTCCTGAGCGCGTTGTCCATCGCGTTGACCGGACCGTCGCCGTCGGACGCGGTGTGCTCGATCTCCCCGTCGCTGTTCCTTACCTTGATGCTGGCTTCGGATATCAGTTTACTGTTCTCCACTTCGTCTATGAACAGTCTGAAACCTGCGATCGTGAAATAGGGTTTGAACTCCCCTCTGATGCGTTTGACGAGCAGCTCGAAGCTGGCGTCCGCGCCTTCGAACTGGTATCCTCTGGACTCCAGTTCCTTGACGGTCTCGGTTATGCGGCCACTGTCGCTCCCGTCGGTGCCGATGCCCAGCTCGTTGAGCTTTTCCATGATGCTTGCTTTACCGGACAGATCGGAGATAAGCACCCTGCGCTTGTTTCCTACCGTTTCCGGCCTGATGTGCTCGTATGTTCTGGTATCTTTCATCATCGCCGAAACGTGCATTCCGCCCTTGTGGGCGAAGGCCTTCTCTCCCACGTAGGGAAGCGAAGGCGAAGGCGCCGTGTTGGCCACCTCCCCGACGAACTTCGAAAGATCGGTGAGCTTCGAGAGGTCCCTGACGTTGGTGTCGCGCCCCATCTTGAGCATGAGGTTCGGTATTATCGAGCAGAGGTTGGCGTTCCCGGTCCTCTCGCCTATGCCGTTTATGCATCCCTGGACCATGGACGCGCCTGCCTTGACTGCGGCTAGGGAGCATGCCACCGCCAGTTCCGAGTCGTTGTGGCAGTGGATGCCCACCGCCTCGTCGAACTTTCCGCGTACGGCCTTCACGGCATCGGCCACCCGGTCCGGGAGAGTGCCCCCGTTGGTGTCGCAGAGCACCAGCCATTCGGCGCCCGCGCCGGCGGCGGCGCCGAGGGCCTGCAGAGCGTATTCCGGATCGGAATAGAATCCGTCGAAGAAGTGCTCCGCGTCGAACATCACGCGCATCCCGGATTTCCTGAGGAACCTGATGCTGTCCTCGATCATCGCGAGGTTCTCCTCTTTGGTGGTGTTCAGTGCATGCACCACCTGGAAGTCCCAGGTTTTACCGAAGATGCACGCCCACTCAGCCCCCGAAGAGACCAGCGCTTTAAGATTCGCATCCTCTTCGGCCCTGATGTCGCGCCTGCGCGTGCTCCCGAAGGCCGTGACCTCGGCGTTCTTCAGGTCCATGTCCTTCGCCACGGCGAAGAATTCATCGGTCATGGGGTTGGACCCGGGCCATCCGCATTCGACGTAGTCTATGCCGAACTCGTCGAGCTCGCGCAATATGTCGACCCGGTCCTGCACCGAGAAAGATATACCTTCGCTCTGGGCGCCGTCCCTGAGCGTGGTGTCGTAGATGATTACTGACATTTCATTCCTCTCTGTCGTCGAGCACAGATATCAGGTCGCTGAGCATCGCCGATGCGGTCTCCAGACGCCCGGCCCCGCGGCCGGTTATCGTGATGGGGCCGGCCAGGTCGCTGAGTATCTGCGCTGCGTTCAACGTCCCAGTGACCGCCAGCGGGTGCCCTCTGGGCACAAGCCTGGGGGCCACTTCCAGCTTGGTATCTGTCACCTCTCCTATCAGTCGGACGACCATGTTGCGGGATTTGGCGAGAGCGATGGCCTCTTCTGTTATCCCGGTTATACCGGTTATCGAAACGTCTGAGAACGTAACGTTGCGTCCGAAGACGGAGTTCGCCAGAATCACGACCTTGCATGCGCTGTCGTAACCTCCGACGTCCCCCGTGGGGTCGGCTTCGGCATAGCCGAGCTGCTGGGCCTCTTTGAGGGCCTGCTCAAACGGCTGTCCGCTGTCCATTTTGCTGAGTATATAGTTGCAGGTCCCGTTCAGGATTCCGCGGACGGATTGTATCTTCTCTCCGACGAGGTTGTCATGGCAGAGGTTGATTATGGGCATCGCACCGCCCACCGAGCCCTCGAACTTCAGTTTGCACCTGTTCCTTCTGGCAAGCGCGACGAGCTCTCCGAACTTGATCGCGAGCGGTCCCTTGTTCGTAGTGATGACGTCCTTACCGCACTCCAGCGCGTGGACTATGTTCTTCAGGCCCTGGCCCCCGGTATCATAGTTCGTGGGGCTGACCTCCACGAGTATGTCGTAATCCACGGAATCCAGGACCTCGAGCGCATCCGTGTATGTCCTGTTTCCCACCCGCTTGGTCTCTGCCTTCCTGGAAACCAGGTCCATCGGCGCAAGCCCCTCGGGGTCGGTCACGTAGGTCTTGGAATCCATTACCCCCACTATCTTCACGTTCTCGCCGTAGCGTTTCTTGAAGAACATCTCGCGGGATTCGAGGACCTCTGCGAAGCCCTGCCCCACCGTGCCGAAGCCGGCGATGAATATGCGCATATCAGAGCCCCCTGACGTATGTTATGGCGCCTTCCCTGCATGCGGACCTTAGGAATCTGTCCAACATGTCCAGGTCGTTCTCCTCGCGGACCTTCACCGATATCATGGCGGTGCGCTTTTCATGATTGTTCTTGGAAGAGTACTGTATGTCCACCGAGTCTACCGTGACGGCCTGGGACGCCTCGTCCATCAGCCTCTCGATGTATGATGCCGTGATGCGCCCTATGAGAAGATACTCCATCGAGAATGTGTTGTAGACGGAGCCTATGCTGGATATTATGATATCCCTCGATCTCCATATGTCCTCCAGCCTCTTGAGCTGTGTTGCGTCCTCGACCTCGAAAGTGACGTTGAGCGAAATCCTGTGGTTGACTATCTGCTCGCGGTCGTGGACGACGCCCATGATGTTCCCGTCGACCATGGATATCGGTTCGAGGGAACCCACGAGCTGACCCGGGAGGTCTTTGACGTACAGTTCTGCGTTCACTATCATTTTTTATCTGCTGAATATCTGCCCCTCGTTAATTATATTATCGTCCGCGTGCGGAAAAAGGTCAATTTTAAAGGAAACGGCCTTTATGGCGACGAATCTAAGCACTATAGGGCAGGGTAGGGAATAAGGCCGTGTGTACATTGTAGATTAATACGAACGGTTTACAAACAAAACCGAACAATGTGCCAACTCTTTCTGAAGCTATTTGTTTGCATGCACCTAAGAACATCTGAACCATTATGTCCTGTTTTAAATCGTCGTTGTGTGCGGTGAGCAAATTATCAGTGAATCGAAGCCTTGGCCATGTATAACTATCCCGTTGGTAAAGTATACGCGATCATGGTGATGCACCTGCATTTGTGTTTGCTAAGGGCCTCGCCCGGAAGAATGTTCTTCACCCACCGGATTCCTTCCGGCTGTCAATATCAAATTAGCATGAAATCAAAGTTAAAAAAAAATATGTTACGATTGTATCATATTAATTCGAGTTTGTGTACATCAACATGATATATTGTCTGCGATTGATAAAAATATTATTAATACCCCCAAATTACTACGGTATTTGAGGCTTCCGATAAAGATCACGAAGAATGTGGAGATGCATTCTTTATAATTCGAGTCGGTAAGTCTAAAAATGATTGAAAAAAATTCATCAGCTCCAATGTATTGGGTATTGATTTTGATTATGGCAGTGATAGGAATCGTCACTGTATTTATGTCCTGGATGGACGTAACTATTATAGGATTAGATGCATCATACAACGCAAGTGATTTTGCGACATCGGATGTGTTCAAAGAGGGCGGTGTGTTTGAAGATTTCAGCCCTATAGGGTTATACCTCCCCATCGCGATAGGCGCGCTATCTTTGATTCAGGTATTCCTTGCCATTCTCGGCAGAACCAATCCCCTCGCAGCCGCGGTTGTAGGACTTTTGATATTCGTCCTTGCCATATATTTCTACACCCTTATTGACCCAATTTCCAATGGTTCAGCCATCTATGACAGGCAGGTCGGTATAGCTGTCTGGGTTGCTATGGCCGTAGGCCTGGTAAGCATGATCGCCGCGATAATTCAATCCGTTTCGATTAAGAAAACCAACTAATCTTTTAGGGGGGTTTCCCCCATAACTTTTTTTCGTACCGTGAGGTGAGCCAGTATCGATCTTCTTCTTGTTTCGCGACCACTTTGTTTCGTCATATAAAAACAAGCGGAAAGTCATTTATGCATTTAAGTAAAATCAGATTTGCTGTTTAATGTAGTTTAATGAGTGATATTATACTGAAATAACATAACTGACCCGCGTGGTCGCAACGATGCAGGATTATGCGATTGGAAAAGGACTGCCGAAGAAAACCGTTCTATTTGCCCTGAATGCGGAAAAATCTTCGAAGCCACTTTTTTCAAAAAGACGGAAAGTCCATATGAAAAAAGAATGCAACGACCATGGAAAGTTCTGCAATCTTTATTGGTCAGATGTCGAGATGTATCTCAAAGCCGAAGAATACGCCCATGACGGAATGGGCCTCCGTAATCCCATGGGCCCCAACCTGGGAAAGGATGAAAACGTGCACATCACCGTTGACAACCCGAGAGTCGATATGCTCACCTACACCGCCCTTGCAATCTTGCAATGGTAGATCTCACCAACAGATGCAATATGAACTGCCCCATATGCTTTGCAAGTGCAAACCAACAAGGACACATCTATGAGCCAGATCTTGAAACCATATCCAAGA
>JBFXEL010000001.1:29569-164048 GCA_050180115.1 Candidatus Methanomethylophilaceae archaeon | reverse complement strand
CACCGCCCTTGCAATCTTGCAATGGTAGATCTCACCAACAGATGCAATATGAACTGCCCCATATGCTTTGCAAGTGCAAACCAACAAGGACACATCTATGAGCCAGATCTTGAAACCATATCCAAGATGCTCGATGCTCTGAGAGCGGAAGAACCTATCAAGTGCACCGCAGTTCAATTTTCCAGAGGAGAACCCACAATCCATCCTCAATTTTTTGGAAGTAATAAAAGCAGCGAAAGAAAAGAAATTTTCTCAGGTGATGGTTGCCACAAACGGTATAGAATTCTCTAAGAGATATAACTTTTTCAAAGTGGCATCGTAGACGGAGCTCAACACAGTATGTCTTTCGTTCGACGGTGTCACCGACGATGTTTATTTACAGGCAAGGGACAGGAAGATGTTCAGTGTTAAACTTCAGGTCATTGCCAATTGCAGAAAATTGAAAGAAGAGACAGGCAAATGCCCGTTCATTGTTCTTGTTCTCACGGTTGTCAGAGGAGTCAACGACCATCAGATCGGAGACATAGCCAGTTTTGCATTTGAAAATGCAGATGTCGTCTGCGGTGTTAATTTTCAACCCGTGGCATTTATTGGTAGAATAACCCGTGAGGAAGTGACCAAAGGAAGATTCACGCTTACAGATCTTGTGACCTCATTCGGAGAACAGATAGGATTCACCAACAGGATGATTGGTATTCTGTTCCTGTTATCGCACCAATTTCCGATTTCGCTTTCATTCATCTCAAACAAAACAGAGTCACATCCACAACGCATCCACATTGCGGCCTTGGAACCTAAATACTCATGGATGAAAAAGGCAAAGCTGTTTCCATTCCCAGATTCATCGATATCGATAGATTTTCGAAAGGCCTCAATGAGATATGCATTAAAGCAGAACAGGCCAGGTTCAAAAAGTTTATGTGCTTAAACTTCTAAGGCTCCTGAACAATTCGATATTCGAGGATAAATTGCCAGAGAGAATGAGCAAGAGGCAGTTTGTCTCCACGATTAAAAATATAATGAGCACCAACACAAAATCAAATGTTACGGCATTTTCGTGGAAGATGATGTATTTTGGAGGAATGCGTTTCTTAGACCCGTATAATTATGATATTGAAAGGGTCAAGCGCTGCCACGTCCATCATGTAACGCCTGATTGCCAGGTCATTCCCTTCTGTGCTTACAACGGGGGCCCCGAATATCGCGTAGAGGTCGAGAAAAATATTATCGCCATAGATGGCTCCGAGAAGGAGCGACCCGCATTTTTATTCAGCCAAGGGAAGGTTTCCCGACGAAAATAAAGGTAAAAAAAGGCGCCGAGAGGGAGATTCGAACTCCCGAGGCGAAATCGCCACGAGCTTTCCAGGCTCGCGCCTTACCGGGCTGGGCCATCTCGGCTGTCGACACAACATTTTGTCCTCGCATTAATATCTTTCTAAGGAATCAGATGTCATTCCAGTCGACATCTCTGCGTAAATCTTGTAAATGGCGTCTTATATTCCTGAACCGGGAAAGAGCCATTTCGCTGAACACGGCTTCGCATGAGCACTCCTCCTCGCCTACGGAAGATATCGTCTCCCCGAAAGGGTCCAAGATTCTGGAGCCGCCGTACATCGTGGCGCCTGCCATCTCTCCGCAGTTGTTGGCGAAAACAGTATATGAAACATTTTCCAGCGCTCTGGCAGGAAGTACTCTCTCGAGAAAAGGTTTGGACTGCCTGGCCGAGGCGGATATGCATATGTTTACTTCCGATCCTGCAAGTGCACACGACCTGAGCACTTCCGGGAAGAAGATGTCGTAACATATGCAGAGCCCGAACTTAACTCCCCGATATTCTGCCACTGTCGGCCTGTCGCCTGCCGTAAAACCTTCCTCCGAATATACTCCGAAATGTGCCAGGTGTATCTTGTTATATACAAATCTTTTCTCGGGCGTAATGAAATAAAGAGAATTGTAAATCCCCTCGTCATCATAGCTAGGACCTCCGAACACCGCAGCCTTCCCGAACTCCTGGCACATTTTCTCTATTCTTTCGACCGCATGTTCTGTCTCCTCCTTGAGATCGGAGCAATCCGCACCGTAACCCGTCAGGAACATTTCCGGAAAAACTATGACGTCCGGGCTCTCCAAATGCAATTCATCGGATATACGTAGGGAATTCTTCTCCGAATCCCCAGGAAAGGGGAGGAATTGGCACACTTTGAGGTTGAGGTCCACGACAAAAGAACACCCGTTTTACCATAAAAACCCATATCCGATACGTTTAATAGTGGCGTATGTGTTCATGAGATATGCAGGACGACAAGGGAACAGCTATACCCAAGTCTGTGAAGATAGGTTTTGACAACCAGAAGTACTTGGAGCTCCAGTCTGCGCGGATCAAGGAGCGCCTCTCCAAGTTCGGCGGGAAATTGTATTTGGAGTTCGGCGGGAAGCTGTTTGATGACTTCCACGCTTCCCGTGTCCTTCCGGGTTTCCTCCCGGACAGCAAGGTGAACATGCTGGCAGGTATCAAAGACGTCGCCGAGATAGTCATTGCCATAAGCGCCTACGACATAGAGAAGAACAAGCTGAGGAGCGACATAGGCATAACATACGACCTGGAGGTCCTGCGGCTCATCGATTCTTTCCGGGACCGCGGTCTTTATGTTGGCTGTGTGGTAGTGACGCACTACAGCGGTCAGAAATCCGCGGACGCCTTCTGCGACAGGCTCAGGTCCCTGAAAATACAGATCTACAGGCACTACCTGATCGAAGGATATCCGACGGATATCGACCTGGTCGTAAGCGAGGACGGCTACGGGAAGAACGACTATGTCGAGACCACCAGGTCGCTGGTGGTCGTCACCGCGCCCGGCCCCGGGAGCGGCAAGATGGCCGTTTGCCTTTCGCAGCTCTACCACGACAGCAAAAGGGGGATTCGGTCAGGCTATGCAAAGTTCGAGACGTTCCCTATATGGAACCTCCCCTTGAAGCACTCCGTAAACCTTGCATACGAGGCCGCCACGGCGGACTTGGACGATGTGAACATGATCGATCCCTTCCATCTCGATGCCTACGGGAAGACGGCGGTGAACTACAACCGTGACATTGAGATATTCCCCGTCCTAAAGTCTATTTTTGAGGGCATATACGGCGAATCGCCGTATATGTCGCCTACAGATATGGGGGTCAACATGGCCGGCTACTGCATCACCGACGAGGGTAACGTCACGCAGGCCGCGAAAGAGGAGATAATCCGCCGCTATTACTGGACCCTGTGCGACCGCAAGCGCGGCGCCGCATCCGACAACAGTGTCAGGAAGATAGAGCTGCTGATGAAGCAGGCCGGGGTAGGCTCGGAAGACCGCATGGTTGCCTCCGCGGTACATTCTCATCCCCGGGTCCAGGAGATGCCCGTAGCGGCCATCTCGCTGCCCGACGGCACGATCATCACCGGAAAGACCTCCGCGCTCCTCGCCGCCACGTCGGCGATGATGTTGAACGCGCTCAAGAACCTGGCGGGAATCAACGATTCGATGCATCTGATATCTCCGTCCGTTATAGAGCCGGTCCAAGGCCTCAAGACCAGGTACCTCGGGGACAGAGGCGCAAGCCTTCATGCGTCGGAGATGCTCATCGCCCTGTCCGTGTGCGCTACGACGAATCCAGTCGCCACGGCCGTGCTGGAACGCCTTCCCGACCTCAGGGGGTGCGAGGCGCATTCTTCAGTCATCCTTCCGGACGACGACGACGAGCTCCTGAGAAAACTGGGCATACATGTGACCTGCGACCCCAAATATGGCAGCGAAAGGCTTTTCCAGGGCAGATGATGGAACAGTTCTTTATGTCCGCTCGCACATACGCGGCATATGGTGGGAAGAATCCCCAAGGTAACAAGCGATGACGTGCAGAATCTGAGAAGCTTCATCCGGGACAGCGTCGAGAAGACCGGATGTTCCGGCATAGTGATAGGTCTGAGCGGAGGTATAGATTCGGCCGTGGTGACCAAGCTGGCCGCCGACGCGATAGACCCGGCGAAGATCCTTAACGTCTTCATGCCCTCCCGCGTCACCCCTGCGGCGGACTACAAGATTACAAAAGAACTGAGCCGGACATGGGGTACCGAGTACAAGATCGTAGACATACAGCCAGCCGTGGATGCGCTGACGTCGGTTCTGCTTTCGGATGTCCAGGCGCCGCTGGAGAAGGGGAACATATCCGCGAGATGCCGCATGATTGTACTTTACAATCTTGCCAAGAAGCGCAACTATCTAGTCGCCGGGACATCCAACCAGAGCGAGCTGATGACGGGCTATTTCACAAAGTTCGGAGACGGGGCATGCGACATGACGCCGCTTGCCAGCACATACAAGACCGAGGTGAAACAGATTGCGGCCATGATAGGCATACCTCAAGAGATAATCGACCGGCCCCCGTCGGCCGGGTTCTGGGAAGGTCAGACGGATGAATCCGAGATGGGCATCTCATATGATTATCTGGACGCCATACTTTACGACATGGATCTGGATTTAGACGATGACGAGATCGCAGAGGACCTGGACATTGCGCCGGAGAAGGTCAGGGAGATCCGCGGCCTGGTGGCATCCATGGAGCACAAGCGCCTCCCGCCGATGCGTCCGTGAAAACGGTTGCCCGTCTGGAGCCATGAAGGTTCTCCACTCACAAATTATATTAATGACTTAGTAATCAAGGCACCTAACAGCTCCTGTAGTGTAGCGGCCAATCATGAAGCCCTCTCGAGGCTTCGACTCGGGTTCAAATCCCGACGGGAGCACCAATCGCTTTTCATTCAGCGCATCTTCCGTATTCTGGGCGGTTCCTGATGTTCATTTTAGGCCTCTCACGCATTCATGTTTTCCTTCGACGTTCCCGGATGACATCACGGTCTTACGCTGTGAGGAACCGAGATGTTTATTTGTTTTCCTGTGCGTCGGGGGCATTAAACGACCATCAATACGAAGTCATCACGATACGTTTTTCGGGGTATCGGAACGGACATCGAACTTTTTCACGATTCGAAACACTGGAACGGAGCTGGGGTGGCAGAGGAGTTCAAGAGGCTCGCCGAGACAAAAGGCAGCAACGTCAACATACATCGCGTCAGGGAAGTGAGCTCCAAGAATCTGTCTCATGCAGATCTGTACGTCTCCGGCCCTCCGACGTATTTCGGTAAGACCACCAGAGGCATCATGCGTTTCGTCAAGAAGCTGGAACTGCCGCCGGGGACGAAGTATGCGGTCCTCGGTACGTTCAGCGGGGTGGCGCCAGACAAGATGCCTTTCTTGTTCACGGGGGTGTTCGGGGCGTCTACCACGATGTCGACGTTCACATCGGAGACTGTGTACCTCTTCTATGACAATGAAATGCTGAAGGCCGCATGGAACGCGGTCCTCAACGGAAGAGGATGTCTTCTCGGGGCGTTCGCCGGAAGATTTTTTTTGGCTCTTCTCGTTTGAATCGCGGATCATCTCTCATCCCGAAAAAATAAACATCTGATGAAAACCGTGCCGACGCATAATCAAGTTGGATGAATCATCCAAAGATATAAATTGCCACTTGCTCTACATCGGTCAGCGAAAATCAAACGAAAGGTGATGACATGCAAAATAGAATGATGGCCTTGATAGCCGTGGCGGTCATAGCCGTGGCCGTGGCTGGCGCGGGGATATACTACTACCTCGGGGGGGAAGAAAGTCAAGAGGGGACCAAGATCCTCATACAGGATAACGAGGGAGTGTACTTCTGGATCGAGGGGAACGGGGACAACGAGCTGACGGCTCTGGCTGACGCATGCGACAGATATGATATCCAAGTGGAATTTGCGAACGGCTGGATAGGCACCATGTTTTCGCTGGGGACAGTGGGACCGGACTCGGAAAATAACTACATCTACTGGAGTCAGTACAGCTATGTGGATGGAGGATGGGTTCTGAATGAAAATAATATGGATCAGTACAGCACTTCCGATGTGGAGGCCATGGCCTTAGTTTACTCCGACGGTACAGACTTGCCCGCCGTAGGCCCCGACCAAGCTAAAATATGGAGATTCAGCACGGAAGGAATGGTATTCACGATAGAGTCCAAGACCGGGGTGAGCTTTAGGATCAACGGCACCGGTGAAACTGCCATCGATGCACTGGAGAATGCGACCGAAAGGTATGCAGTGCCGTTCGTAGCATCGGGCGACCCTCCGAGCGGGGTAGAGTCTCTGTTCGGAATAACCGGGACAGAAGAGGGGTCCGGGTGGATACAGAAAGTGCGCGATAGCGACGGAACAGGATGGGAAACAAGTTCGTTGATGATGGACGAGATCTTTACTTCCGATATCCATGAAATGAAGCTAGTCTACGGCTCTGAGGCGATGTGAGCCATTAATGCCAGAGCAAACTTTTTACTCATTCCCAAAAGGTGCACAATTGGAAAAAACAACAAAGGTCAAGACCGCCCTGTCTGCGGGAATCGTCGTCCTATGCGTCATGTTCACAGCGCTGGCCGCTTCGGGCGAGACGTATGTGCAGGGGACGGATGGTCTGATTGTGGATTTCGGCGGAGGCATGACATACTTCGGTACGTTCAATCCCGAAGATAATCCGGATGCTATTGAAGGATTGGAACTCACCTGCGCAGTATTCGGTTTCGATCTGTTGCTCAACGGCGACGAAGTGGTCTGGATTGATTCGTCGGTTTCGGGAAAGGACGGCAAAACATGGAGCCTGTACGTGGTGGAGAAACCATCGTCGGAACTGCAACAGACCTATCCCTGGGTCAAAGTCTCCGTCGACCCGGGGGAAGTGAAGGTAAAAGAATATGCGGCAGCAGCATGGGCGTACTGTTCCGAGGACGAGACTCCCTCCAGGGCCGTAGATGCTACGGGAGTGTCTTTTTACGGATACGGCCACCCGGAAAGGGTTGTTTCGCTGGCGCCATCCTGCACAGAGATGATATGTTCGGTGGGCGGTGAGCGCAAAATTGTAGGGACGGACGATTACAGCAACTATCCGGAATCCGTAGAATCATCTAGATTGTCAGGGAATATAGCGAGCATCGGAGGTTTCTCGAATCCTAGCTATGAGTCCATAGTTAAAATGAATCCCGATTTGGTCGTCTGCGTAAACAGCCAGCGTTCCCATTTGGACATGGCCGAGAGGCTCCGCTCCGCCGGCATCAACGTAGTTGTGGCGGACGGAGGAGAAGACGTAAGCTCGATAATGGAGAGCATCATGATGGTCGGTACGGCCATGGGTACGAGGGAGGCCGCGAAAAATACTGTGGACGGAATCGTCGGGGACCTGTCCGACATAGTGGACATAATCGAAGGAAATTCGTCTGCACCGAAGAACGCCGTGATAGCACTTTCAACGGACAAGTCTCCCTGGGTGTCAGGTTCCTATACTTACGCCTCGGATGTTCTGAGAATCATCTCCGTCGGCAACAGCTTCTCCGAGCTGGGAGGGTGGGTGATGGTGACCTCCGAGTCGCTGGTGACCGAAGATGTCGACTGCATCGTGGTGATAACATCGAACGGCCCCGGGTCCCAGAGCGAGTATAAGGCGATGATGGACGAGTTGGGAGACGAATGGAAGCACACGGACGCGTACTCTAACGGGAAGGTCTATTTCCTGACGGATTCCGCGGCAGACCTCGCGTCCCGTGCAGGCCCCAGGGTCGCACAGTTCGCCGAGCTTATGGCACGCATAATCCAGGATACGGCGTTCGAGGGGGACATGCCTAAGTACGTCGGCGACGACTACAGGGACTACATTTCGCTGGCCAGAGATCCGGCGGCAGAGGGAGCATCGTGAAAAATAAATTGTTCGTACTGTTGGTGGCCGTTTCTGCCCTCCTGGTTCCGGTTTCGATTGTATGCTTCAGCGGAGAGGCTTCCGCCGCAGATGACCGATATGTAATGGTCGATTTCGGAAACGGAAGGACGGAGTGGGTCGCTGCGGGCGACTCACAGACAGCGTCCGGAGTCGTGGAATCCGCGGTCTCGGAGATCGGAGGCACATATGTCTACAACGGCACGGACATTACGGTTGACGGGATATCTGCCATATACTCCCCGGTCGCGGTTTCATGGAGATATTACGTTTGGACGGATTCCGGTTGGGAGGATTCGACCGCCTCTTTCGATGAAATCCTTCCAGCACCTGCGACTTCCGTCGCTCTGGGATACTATCCCGCCGGAACTGTGCCCACGGAAACGCCTGCTCACAGGACATCTTGGACATGTATCAGGGGAAGTTCGGAATCCGGGGGGCATCAGGACGCGGACCTCGGAGGGGAAAATGTACCGGGTTGGGTAAAATCCTACGGTGACAAGAATTTCGTCAATTCGGCCGTGCTGGTCGCCGGAAACAGGGTATTCGTGAACAGCGGAGGAACCAGCAATATGGGGGCAAATTCATCGGAACCCGCACAAAAGCCGGTCCTATACTGTTATGACCTGATGACGGGCACGGAGCTATGGAGCTATGAATATGACATAGGTGCGGGGTATGAGACCGCGACCGGAGCCATCGTCGGCGGTTCGATATATATTCCGGCATCGAACGGACACGTTTACAAAATTCCTTTGACCGGGCCCAACGAGGACGGTTCCAACGTAACGGTCAGCCCCGACGGGCTTTTCGGTTCTGTAAGGGACGAAGCGGATGAGCCCCGGAGCGGTATCACATGGGCGACGGGACCTGCATCCATCGTCTATTATTCCGGAGCACTTTATTTCGGAACTGCCGCGGGATATGTATTCTGCACGGACCTGGACCTCAATGTACTGTGGAAGGGCACGGTAAACGGATCAGTCTACTTCAACGCGCCGACAGTGCAGGACGGAAATCTGTTCATAGGAGCGCTCGACGGCTCGCTCTATGTGTTCGATGCGTTCAGTGGCAATCTTATCTGCAGCGAATCTGTTTACACCGTGGAAGCTAATGGGAAGATGTGCGGACTTGTTTTAAATGTGCTGAAGGTCGAAGACAAGCTGATCTTCTCTTTCAATGACGGGCGCGGTATGAATGCCGTCACAGGAGGGTATGCTGTCTACGAGTTCGATGGTTCGACCCTCACGGAGATAAGAAAAGTGACGGAGCTGGGTCTGTCCTCGTCATATCTGATAAAGTCGGACAGCTCGTTCAGGGGGGCGTATTCTTTCACCTCGGACGGTCTTGTGAAAATCTATTTGGACGGAACCTACGAAATCATCAACGGCAACATCAGGAACGTGCGTGCGCCGGGGACCCTGGTAAACGACGAATATATCGTCGCTGCAGAATACGACAGAAATGGATACATTTACAAAATCGATACGGACGGCAGCCTCGCGGGACAGTACAGGCAGCCTGACGAGGTCTCCGAATACGCCATGTCGCCGCCTGTGATGGTAGGCACATGGGTGCTCTCAGGTACGGACGGAGGGGTGTACTCATTCTCCGGAGGCTTCCTGGAGGTACCTGCTGCCGCTCAACAGGAAAGCAACATATTGTTATGGGTTGCCGCGGCCCTGGCGACGGCGATAGTGTCTTTCCTTGCATACTGTGTCTATGTCAGAAAGAAACTGGACGTCCCTCCGATACCTTACATAAGGGGAAAGATCTCCGAGAGGCTCGGAACGGCGGCTTACGGTAAATCGAGGATCAAACGCAACAAGATGAGGCTGGTCTGGGTTCTCGTTTTGGGCTCGGTCGCGTCCGCGCTTATGTTCCTGCTGTGCCTGGCATACGGCCCCTCTGGAGATTATTCTCTGGTCGAGGCATTCGGCCTCCTGGGGTCCGCCATATCAAAGGGAGGGCAGGGGCTCACGGGCGATGAGACCATAATCTTCGGTTCCAGGCTTCCAAGGGCCATGGCCGCCTTTGCGGTGGGCATCGGGCTGTCGATGGCGGGCGCGGTGTACCAGGCGATAATAAGGAATCCTCTGGTGGACCCGTACATCATGGGAGTATCGGCTGGGGCGGGGACGTTCGCGGTTGCGACAATCTCTTCGGGCTTCACGTTCTTCGGGCTTTTCAGCACGGTGACGTACTCACTTCCCCTGATGGCCATGGCTGGAGGGCTGATAGCCTTCGGGGCGACCATGCTGATAGCGGAGAAGGCAGGCGGTTCGTCGACGAACTACGTTCTTGCCGGAGTGATTGTCGGCCTCGGTTTCGGGGCCGTTCAGACCCTGCTGCTTTACAGCGCAGGCGACAAGATACACAGCGCGATGACGTGGCTGTTCGGAAGTTTTACAAGCATAGACTGGGGTAACGTATGGCTGGTGCTGATCCCGGCCATTCTGCTGGCATTAATACCTCTCATATGGGCGAAGGAGTTCAACCTGGTACTCCTGGGCGAGGACCAGGCACAGGAGATGGGCCTAGACGTCAGGAAGTTCAACAGGGCCATGCTAATATTGGCATCTATCCTCACAGCCGTTTGCGTGGCATTCGTCGGTACCATAGGGTTCGTGGGACTGGTGGTCCCACACCTCTGCCGCATGATTATGGGCGGGGACCACAGGCTCGTCATGCCATCGTCCATTGCTCTGGGGGGACTGCTGATGATGGCGGCAGATTTCCTGTCAAAGATGCTCATCGCCCCGGTCGAGCTTCCCGTTGGTGCGATAACCACCATCATCGGAGCCCCGTTGTTCGTTTACCTCATCGTTAAGAAAGGGAGGATGTACGGTGACTGAAGACACGCCCCTTCTGGAGCTTAGGAAGCTCAACAAGTATTACGACAACGGATTCCATGCGGTGAAAGACGTGTCTTTCAGCATAGACACTGGCAAGCTCGTGGGTCTGATCGGACCCAACGGGTGCGGCAAATCCACTATGATGAGGTGTATAAATAAACTTCACAATCTTTCCTCTGGAGATATTCTTATAGATGGAATGTCAGTGCTCAAGAAGACCCCCTCTGAGCTGGCCAGGAGCGTGGCAAACGTCCCTGCCCAGCTGAGGAACAACTTCGGCCTGACTGTTTACGAGACGGTTATGATGGGCCGTTATCCGTTTATGAAGAATATATGGTGGGAGACGGAGAACGACGAGTCATTCGTGATGGAGACCATGGAGAAGTTCGGAGTGAAAAAGCTTCAGGACAACCAGCTCAATATGCTTTCCAGCGGGGAGATGCAGAGGGTGCTGATAGCCAAGGCTTATGTTCAGGAGCCCAGGCTGATGCTGGTCGACGAGCCCACTTCCCACCTGGACATGAAGTACAAGCTCGAGGTGATGGAGTACCTCAATGCCATGGTCAGGAAAGACATGTCGATTCTGGTGGCCGAGCATGACATATCTCTCATGGCAAGGTACTGCGACCTCTGCATTATAATGAAGGAAGGGAAAATAGTGGATATGGGCCCACCCAAAGAGATCATAACCGCCGAACTCATCGAAGACGTGTACGGCGTGTCCGCATCGGTGGGATTCGACAAAGACGGCGAACTTTTCGTCCTCCCGAAGAGGTACAGGTCCGAATCGGAGCACGGGCGTATCTGAACGTTCGTCGCACGGCACGCCGCGGCGCTCAGATGTTCCCTTCTCTCGCTTTATCCCTCTTGCCCGATATTATCGACGCGACCACCGTAATAGCCAGCACGGAGAGTATGAGCGAAAGGGACTGCACTATGTCGAACTCGTAATAGTCCACGATTAGCATCTTTACCCCCACGAAGATCAGGATGACCCCCAGGCCGTACTTCAGGTACTTCAGGTGGGTCAGCGACCCTCTTATAGCGAAGTAGAGGGACCTTAGTCCCAGGACCGCGAATATGTTGGACGAATAGACTACGAACTTGTTGGTAGTAATTCCCAGAACCGCAGGTATGGAGTCTATGGCGAAGACCAGGTCGGTGAATTCGATCACGATGACGCACAGCAACAGCGGCGTGACCATGCGCACCCCGTTCCTGTGCGTGAAGAACTTGTTTCCGTCCAGATCCGGCGAGACGTTCATGTGCCGGGACAGGATGGTCGCAATCTTATTGACTGACCCTCCCCCCTCCTTGCTGACCATCGTCTTGATGGCCGCATATATCAGGAAGATGCCGAAGATGTACATCACGAAGTGGAACCTGAGCAGGAGCTCGGACCCGGCGAATATGAATACCAGGCGGAACAGTATGGCACCTATCACGCCGTAGAAGAGCGCCTTGTGCTGATAGTCATCCGGTATCCTGAACATTGCGAACAGCAGGATGAACACGAACATGTTGTCGACGCTCAGAGCCTCCTCGATGACATAACCGGCGTAGAATTCCATTCCCACGGTCGCCCCGCGGGTTGCCCAAATGTAAGCGCCGAAGACCATGGCGATGGAAATCCATCCAGCCGTCTGCAGCAATGCGGATTTCGTGGTTATGTGTTTGGAACCGCGGTTGATGACGAAAATGTCCAATGCGAGAAGCACGATAAGGATGAGAAATAGCCCTGCCCACTCTATCGGCTCGGCATCTGCGAACATAAGATACTGTGAGTATGACGCATTATAAAAAACTGACTCACATCCGATCAATCAGAAATGTGGCAAATTATTATCTTTAGAGGATAAAGTTAATAACATTGTCCCCCGTCCGTCAACCATGGCGATAATCAGCGTTTCGCTGGACGACGAGAGCATGGCAACTCTGGTGACGATACAGGAGGCTTACTCTCTCGCCGGGCGCAGCGAGGCCGTCCGTCTGTCGATAAAAGCGGCAGGGTCTAAGGCAAAGGAGATTGAGGAGCTAAGTGGCTTTGTGGAGGGAGTTTTGATTATGGTCAGGGGGGACCACGCCGATCCGTGGATGAGCCTGATACAGGCCAGGCACGAGGGGTCCATAAAGACCCAGATGCACTCCCACCTTCTGAACCGCAAGTGCCTCGAGGTCATGGTGATGTCCGCGGAGGCGGACGACATCAAATCCATACTCAGAGAGATACAGTCGGTCGCTAAAGCAGACTATGTGAAATTCGTAAAAAGCTGATGAATTAAGCACCCGTCTATACTTTTTTATATTGCATAAAGCATAGCGAAAGGCGGATGGGATAGGCATGGGTATCGACTCAGGCAGAAACAGCGGTAGCATTCTAAAGGTGTCTTTAAAGCGTCGTCTCTTTGGCAGAAACAAGGAGGTCGAGGATGAGAGCGAAGCGGCGGGTGGGGGTCGCGACTATAAGAGGCCCTCTTCTGAAAGGTCGGCGAGGAGCTTTGAAGGCAACGGGTATGTGAAGTACAGCCTCGGCGCCGGAACGGATGTTTACATTTCATCGTCCAACGACGATCCGTTCATCGATTTCGACGAACCCAAGGCCGATAAGGCCGGGGGGAGGTTCCTCGGGGGGCTCCACACCGCTCAGTCGTTGCCCTCTAAACAGGCCCCCAAGCCCGTATTCGGCAAGATCGAGGGGCCCAGTCTTGTGTTCAGCAACGCGCTCCCGGAGATTAAATTCAACAAGTCTGACTTTGAAGAAGCGGTCGTCGTGAAAGAGGAATCCGACATCGTATCCTATTCGGCTCCTGTCGCGCAGACGGCGATGACGTCGTCCTCGGAATCGGTGCCGAACATCAATTCCCCCGATATCATTAGCTTCGAGGAGGAATTCCACATAGAGGTGGAGCACGCATCGCCCTCGGCCCCTTGCGAAATCTGCGAAGATGATGCAGAGGCAGGGGTGGAACGCCTTCCCCCCGCGCCCGCACACGCGGAGCGCCTCCCGGCGGCCCGCTACGTGCCGAAAGGGGGGCACGCCGTCGCCCCAGAGGCCGCCGAAGCAACGGGGAAAACAACCGTTGAATCTGTGGAGGTGCCTGTTTCGATCGCGCCGCCCATATCGGTCATGGCCCTCCCCTCGTCCTTGATGCTCACCGCTGTTCCGGCACCGGCCGCGATGCTCATGCTTCCTGAGCCTGCACAGGTTTCCGAGCAAGAGATGGAGGCGGCCCTTGAAGGCACCGAAGACTCGGCCCTCGCGGTCATGGCGCAACTTCCCTCCGGACTCTATACCGAAGGCATCGAACCCATCGCAGATGCCGTGGCCGAAGAGAAAGAAGCAATCTCGTCCAACGCGGAATGCACAGGCCAGCTGGCCGACACATCGTCTGCTACCGTCATGCGCACCGTGCCTCTTCTCGAATATTCCGACTATGCGGGATACGATTTCCTGCCGCCCATAACCGAACCGGTCAGGCGCGAGCCCAGGGTCGCGGTCCTGGAGGCCAGTACTATCTCTCAGATGCCTGAGTTTGTCGAGATTGAGGATGAGGTCGGAGGAGTCATGAAGCTCACTGTCGCCGGAATGGCCGGCGACGAGGCGGAGTATTCAGACGCAACGCCTTTGAAGGAAATAGAGATTCCCGACGACGGGATGGAAGAGCTGTGCATCGTAATTGACCGCGAGAGAGACTATCTGGCACATCTGATGGATATCACAAGTGATATCGAGATTCAGGTGACCGCAGAACCGGAGAACGGACCAATCGGAGACGTCCGGGTAATCGACGTTGGGCCGATGATCGAAGAGGTTTCAAGGGCCGCAAACGCCCTCGCCGAGGTTTCTGCGACGGCACCCAGGGAGGAGTCCCTCCCGGAAGCGAGGCACACCCTCACATCGGAGGACGAGGAAGAGGTCAGCGAAATGGTCAGAATGCTGATAGAGATGATATCCGCACCCGAGGCCGAAGGAATCAAAGCTGTCGATGCCGGAGAAGTTCCCAGAGTCCGGGGGTCCGGGCCGCTGGTGTCTTTTGTTTTCGGAAACGGTGTATCGGAGTCGGTTCACAGCTTCTACTGAATACCTGTCAAACTTCTCAACTATAATATACCAGTTTTTGCTTTTGCGTGAATATGGATCTGCTCTCTATCCTTGTGATGTTGGTCGTCCTTTACGTCCTGGCCGTCATCGGGTCCGAAATTTTTGAGCACTTCGGGGTTCCGGGGCTGATCGGCGAGATACTCGTAGGAATAATCCTTGTGAACATTGTATGGGACGGTTCGGCATTTTCCGGGATTCTGAGCAGCGGCAGCTTCCTGGGTATGTTGGATGTGGAAGTATCTTTCAACGGTTTCCAAGGCTCCTTCAATTATCAATTCCTGTTCCTCGTGGCCGAAATAGGGGCCATGTTCCTGCTTTTCTCGGTTGGGCTCGAGACCCGCGTATGCGAGCTGATGTCGGTGGGCAAGGCTGCACTGTCCGTTGCGGTTCTCGGTGTGGTATTCCCCTTCGCCGCGGGGATGACCGTCTACTTTTACGACTACAACGCGGCCCATGCGATGTACATGGCCGCCGCGATGGTGGCGACCAGCGTAGGCGTCACGGCCAAGGTCATAATGGACATGCGTGCTTCGGACACCAAGGAAGCCCGCATAATCGTGGGTGCTGCGGTCATCGACGATGTTCTCGGTATGATTGTCCTGGCAATCGTTGCTGGGATGGCATCCGCCGACGGAACGAGCATACTCGGGATCGCAAGGATAGTGTTTATAGCGGTATCCTTCGTCCTGGCGGTGTTCTTCTTCTGCAACTCATGCACCCCCCGCATCGCTTCATGGTACGGTAAGAAAAAAGAATGTAAGCTTCCAACGGAGAAAGAGTCACGGAATCTGGACAAGATGATGATTGCCATCGCAGTGTGCCTTTTCATGGCCACTGTATCACAGGCCCTCGGGCTGGCCGCGATAATAGGTGCGTTCCTGGGAGGCATGATCCTTGCCGACTACGCCAAGAAATGGAACCTCAAGCCGAAGGTGGAAGCCATAACGACATTCTTCCTTCCGCTGTTCTTCCTCAATGTGGGGCTGCAGGTCAAACTGTCGTCGCTCACCAATGTCAACGTGTTGATGCTGGCCGCTTATGTGATTGCTCTTGCGGTGATAACGAAGTATATAGGCTGTTACTTCGGAGCTAGGATGGCGGACAAGAGCATCGACAAGAAGTCTGCGAACATAATAGGCATCGGAATGGTACCCAGGGCGGAGGTCGGCATAATAATAGCCGCAATCGGACTGGCCTCTGGCCACCTGACCCCCGATATGAACGCGACCATAGTCCTGATGTCGGTCATCACGACCGTCATAGCCCCCCCGCTGCTCTATCGCGCCTACAAGAAAAAATATCCGGACGGGATACCGGAGACTCCCGCCATAGCGTGCTGGGAAGAACCCTGATCAGACAGGGAAGAAAACCTGCGCCACGACGACTATGGCGACCAGAGCGATGGCTACGCCTATGACAGCTCTGGGTGTGATTTTTATCCCCTTGTCAGTCTCCGAGTCGAAATACCTCATGAGTCCGGCCGAAGACTGGAATCCGCCATCGTTCTTTTTCTGTGCCATCAGGCTCACAATTATGGGCCTATATAAAAAGCTTATCTGTTTCCCGTGTCTGGTGTGGAAAATGTCTTAATAGAGCGTATCCTTTGATGCTCCGATTTGAATGCATTGGGCGGACGTAATTGCTAAGGACATTGCGGAGAGCTGCGAGAAGCCACTCATAGCCACGGGCATCAGTCCCACGGGCATCATCCATGTAGGCAGCCTAAGGGAGGCCATCACCGGCGAATCCGTGCGAAGCGCGGTAGAGGGCTTGGGCAAGGAAGTTAGATTGATCTACCTCATCGATTCTTTCGATCCGCTCCGCAAACGTTACGATTTTCTGCCTGCAGAGTTCGAGAAGTACATGGGGATGCCGATATCCAGGATACCGTGCCCCTGCGGAAAGCACAGGAACTACGCGCATCACTTCGTACAGCCGTTCCTGGACGCGGTGGACTCTCTCGGGGTCCAGTGCGAAATAATCTGGACCCACGAACTGTACGAGGAAGGTAAATTCGCGGAAGCGGTGGACCTGGCGATGAAGAAGAGGGACCAAGTCATCAGGATAATGACCGAGGTCACCGGCAAGGCCGAGAATCCCGAATATGCGCCTTATAATCCGATATGCTCGGCTTGCGGAAGATTTGTAAAGCCGGTGTTCGACACCTACGAGTTCCCCTATATGGAATATGCGTGCACATGCGGAAACCATGGAACGGCCGACGTACGGAAGGCCGAGGGAAAACTGACATGGAGGCTTGAGTGGCCGGCGAAGTGGAAGATATTCGGCACATCGGCGGAACCCTTCGGGAAGGACCATGCGGCCGCCGGAGGATCGTACGACACAGGCAAGAGGATCGTCGACGAGATCTATGGCGGGAGGGCGCCCTATCCGATCCCCTACGAGTTTGTTCAGCTCAAGGGCGTAGGGCAGATGCACAAGTCGCTGGGATGCCCTGTCACGGGGCTCGACGCAATAAACATGACCCCCCCGGAGGTTTTGAACTACCTCTTCCTCAGGGTCAATCCATCGAAAGCAATCGATTACGACTCCGGTCTGGGCATTCTTGACATCGCTGACGAGTACGACCGCATGGAGCGCCTGTACTTCGCGGGCGAATGGACCGAGGCCGAAGACAACTCCGTAAGGGCGTATGTGATCGCACAGCACAACCACGTGCCCGCGCGTCTCCCGCACCAGATACCCTACAGGCACCTTGTGAACGTCGCGCAGATGGCCCCCGGATTCGAGGGGGTCATGGAAGTCCTCGAACGCACTGAAGATCTCTCTGACATGACGGATGGCGACAGGAAGAGGCTCGCCCGCCGCGTGGACTGTGTCAGATACTGGCTCAACGGTTTTGCACCCGACAGCGTCAAATTCTCGGTATGCAGCACCGTCCCGCCAGGGATAGAGCTGTCCATGAACGAGAAGGCGTTCCTGAAGGCCCTTTCTGTCAAGATGTATGACTGCAACTGGGATGCCGACTCCATCGGTTCCACGATTGCAGACACCGCCAAGGAATCTCCCCTGGGACTCAAGGGAGGATACGGTGCGATGTACAGGATATTCATCGGCAAGAAAGCGGGACCCAGGCTGGGGACGTTCCTGGCCAGCATGGACAAGAACTTCGTGATCAACAGGGTAGTACAGGCTTCAGGCTGATCAGAGTATCCCCATATCCGTAAGCTTCTCCGGCAGGTACGTGTCGGTGACGAAGTCGAGGCCGTATTTGGCCAATGCCTGCTGTTCCGCCTTCTTCTTCATTCCCAGCATCGCCTGGATCTCATTCTCCCAGAATTCGTCTCTGAAGCGCGGGTCCGAAAGCTCGGCGTTCAGCGCCCCCACGTCCTTGTCCGAGAGTTTGTCAGTGGGCAGGTCGTAGTTCAGGATGTCGGAAGGGGTTATGCCTATAAACTGGGCCGAAGGCGTAGCCAGATAATCCGATATGTGGGCCGTCTTTATGGCGCCGTATGCGACCGACGCGAATATTCTGAAGGACCAAGGGTCCCCGTCGGTGAACACGGTGACGGGGAGGCGCAGCTCCTCGTTCACTCTTTTGATGAAGCGTCTCGTGCTTCTCGTGGGCTGCCCCTTCAGATGTACCAGCAACGCGCCGTACTTTTCGGGGAATCCGTTCTCTACAAGCCTGTCGAACATACCTCCGGTCTCTATGGCCATCACGAACTTTGCATTGCAGTCTTTGAATTCTATCTTTTCCGGCCCCACATTGTAAGGTATTCCGTATCCGGAATCCCCGACGTCGTCGATGCAGTTGATCTTTTTCTTCTCGCCCTTGCGGGTAAGCTCCGTCAGAGTAAGGTCGCCGTATATCCTGGCACCGTCCTCTTCGGGACGTAGTTTGAACTCTTCCCTCATGCACCCGGTGATGACCTCGAGGTCCTCCGCCAGTATGTTGCTCTCGTCCTGGCTGTGGAACTTGGCGTTATTCCATCCCTCGGAGATATAGTACATCTCCCTCAAAGTGGAGGATTTGTTCGCATTCAGCATTCCCTTGATGAAGTCCGCGGTGTAGACTGTCCTGAGCAGCATCAGGGCCCCCTTGACGGTCTTTGCGGTGCGCACGGATTTCTGTTCGCCATATTTCCATACGCTGGATTTCGGGTCGAACTCGATGTTCCTCTTGGACCTCAGCGAGATGTTCATCGCCGGAACGTTGCCGTTGTCAATCTGGTCGTAAAGGCTTTCGACGATACCCGTGAGGCTCTCTATGGCGTAGTCTTGTTTATCAGTCATTCAAATCAGCCTCCTTCTCAAACTCCTCTTCCTCGATTTCTTCCTCTTCCTCTTCCGAAGTGTCGTCTTCGGCGAGGACATCTTCCTCCTCGGTTATCTCCATGCCCTTGATACCCCAGTCACCCGGCAGCGGCTCCGCTCCCATGACCATTGCGGGATTGATGCCCGATACGTAAACGTCCTCCTGCGAGAACGTGTCGGCCAGCTCCCCGCTGAGCTCGAAGGATATGACCGCGGAACTGGAAGGCTGAAGGTCCCTGACCTCCCAGTACGCCTTCCCCTCGTCGTTGAGATTGACGAAGGACGGATTCATGAAAAGTGCCAGATTTACGGATTCTTTGGGAACCTGCGCATGCAGGCCGAAGGACCTCACATTGTTGGTGTAGTTGTAGATCCTGTAGATGTATCTGCGGTTGTTCTTGCCGATCTTCTCCACCGAAGGTTCGATCCACACGACGTTCATTATCTTGGTAATGGTCCTCTCAAGGGAAGGCAGAGGCCTTCCGAGATAGTCGGCGGATTTTTTCGCCAGGTCCGGAAGTATCTCCTGGACTATCTCGAACTTGGCATGTGTCTTGGAACGCCTCTCCAGCTTGTTCAGGTGACTCTTCAGGTTCCTTGCGCAGAGCCTGAGGGCGGCGGAGACCTCGCCGAGTATCTCCGGATAGCTGGCTATCGCCTCCTTGCCCTCAGATGTGAACGGGACCTTGGTAGATGCCACGTGCACGAGTATTATGGCGGGTCCGTAGGGGATGCCCTTGCCGCCCCTCTGTTCCAGGCCGTAGCGCCTCCAGTCCATCTCGGATATGGCTCTGGTGATCGCGCATGCACCCTGCTGGTAAAGCAGCGGGACGCGGTTCGCGAACCTCAGTATGTTGACCTGTCCGTCAGAGGGTATGTCGCCGCCGTAGACAATGCCTGCCTCCACCACGAAGGGGTTTCCGTTCGCGGTCTTGGGCGGTCTGGTGACGGGCGTGGCGTAATAGTCCGGGCGGAGCCCTTCCATCACATGCATCAGGCCCTTTTTGATCAGAGTGTCACCAATGGGCGACAGGCAATCTGTCTGGGGGGCCATTATTTTTACCTTGCCGATAGCATCGATCATCGCGGCGCACTGGTCCCTCGTCAGGTCCTGGGGAGGGGTCTTGGAATCTATTTTTGACAGTTCCAGTATGTCGTCCGCGATGCGGCCGGTTACCCTTGAGAAATCCTCTTTTAGGAACGATTTCACGTTCTTCTGCTTGCTGCCGTGGGCGAACTTGATCAGGTCGCCGATCTCCATCCCCTCTGGATGGGGCTTGATCTCCTTAGGTTTCGGAGGGATTATTTCGGTGGCCTTTTCGAAAGTCCATTTCTTGCCGTCCGGGTCGTGGAATGTGATGGCGGCGTGGGGGTTCACGATGGCGGTGTTCTTAAGGTACTCGAAGACGGATTGCTTTCCCGTCACGTACCTTCCCTTTATCGTGAATTCAACACTGGTCCCGTGGTCCCGTTCCCAGGTGAACGCCCTTTCGTTCGTTACCAGGGGGCGGTTCGTCTTGGTGTCTATGACGATGTCCATTTCCCAGGCAACCTCGTCCTCGCCAGAGACCTTGGATATGACGTGGGCGGGCTTTCCGGTTGTAAGGTAGCCGTACATCACCGTAGCGGATATCCCGATGCCCTGCTGTCCCCTGGACTGTCTGAGCGCATGGAATCTCGAACCGTATAGAAGGCGGCCGTAAACGTTCTTTATGGCGTTGTGCACTATTCCCGGTCCGTTATCGTCTACTGTTATCCTGTAGTCGTCATCGTCGAGACGTTCTATCCTCACAGATATCTCGGGGGCGATCTCCGCTTCCTCGCAGGCGTCCAGCGAGTTGTCCACGGCCTCTTTTATACCCATCAGCAGAGATTTTGAACGGGAGTCGAATCCGAGGATCTGCTTGTTCTTCTCGAAAAACTCGGCGACGGAGATTTCCTGTTGTTTGTCTGCCAGCTTGTAAGCGATAGACCTCCCCTTGGTGTTAGGTCCCGAATCGGTAACATCTCCAGTAGAGCGCATCCGGTGGTACGAATGCCTGGGCCGTTTTTACCTTTATCGGTATGGCGACCGGCCTCTTTCAGACCTTGCCGTCGAACCTCTTGCCGCACTTGGGGCAGAACTCGGAGGCGCTAGGGACCTCCTTTCCGCACTCCGGGCAATCGAAGGTCGACTCTGCGATATCCACCGTCCCGTCGGCATGGTGGACTTCGATTTCAACGTCGTCTTCGAAGGCTGCGCCGCACTTGGGGCACTTTTCCGCGTCGTCGGGCACTTCCGCTCCGCAATCCGAGCATATGAAGAAGTCCTTCTTTACAGGCTTCATTTCAGCCGGCACATCGATATAGGCTCCGCACTTGCGGCACTTCACCTCGCCGGGGAGTACCACGGAATCGCACTGTTTGCATCTGCCGTATCCCGGAGGGTACAGGCGGCCCTGCTTGACCATCCTGTCGCGGGTCTTCTCAGCGCTGGACCTCATCCCGTAGGTGAGGAACAGAATCATGAAGTACAGAAGCATGCAGAGTCCCAGATAGTATCCGGTACCAATCCAGTATATCGAGTTCTTCGCAGAGCTGGATGTCAGTTCGTCCAAGAAGAATGTTACGGATTGGGAATCCGAGATCTTGGCATCGGAGTTCGCGGTATCGGCCATATAGAAATATATGATGTACAGCCCGTCTCCGACCTGAACGTCGAAAGTCGCGGTGCCTGTTGTTTGATCGTACGAATCGGCATCTAAGATCCTCTCAGAACCTTTTACCCCGTAAACGCTGGAAAATCCGACCATATCTATCTCGGAGACGACGGCCATCGGCTTATGGGTCGGGTCTGTGTCTGTGTACGTGACGTCGAACTCATACGAGTCGGATGTGACGTTGTAGATGGCAGCCGTGAAGTCACCGCTGCTTTCGAAACTGTTGTGCGAATCCACGTAGGCCGGCGAAGAATACAGGCTTCCGGCGAGCAATGCTACAAGGGCGAACACCGCGCCGTGCATTACCAGCACCTTGATGTTCTTGATTTTCGCAAGGTGCGGTATCATGTAAAGCAGAGCGGCCACGACGATCATGGCAAAGCAGCTGAACATCATGTAGATCCCGGACATGAGGATCAGCAGCGTCAAAACGAAGCTAGCTGCAAGTGCTGCGAGCTGTTTAGCGGTCAATTCGATCTTCTTGTCTTCTGCCGATCTCCCGGTGCTCACTATGGCCATCGGGCCTGTAACGGGTTCACCGATTAAAAAGTATCTAAGTCGATTTTTGTGCCAACTCTAATATAACCTTTCACTATCAAGGAACGGTAAGCAATTGGCGACGATTGAGGAGCAGATAAAAGAATTGGAGGAGCAGATCTCCAATACGAAGTACAACAAGGCCACCGAAGGCCATATAGGGAAGCTGAAGGCAAAAATAGCCAAGCTTTCCGCGGAGGAGGAGAAGAGGCGTTCCTCCAAGGGCTCCACGAAAGGATTCTACGTGAAAAAGGCCGGAAATGCGACAGTGGCGCTGGTGGGATTCCCATCCGTTGGAAAATCCACGCTTCTGAATCAGCTGACCGATGCCAAATCGGAGATAGGCGCATACCAATTCACGACCCTGGACGTAGTGCCGGGAATTCTGGAATACAACCATGCGAAGATCCAGATACTCGATATGCCGGGTCTGATAAAGGATGCCTCCCGCGGAAAAGGTCGCGGGCGGGAAGTCATCGCGGCAGCCAGATCTTCCGACATCATTCTTTTTGTGGTTGACGTGTTCAATCCGAACATCGACGTCCTGTTCAACGAGCTCTATTCCTCCGGAATCCGTCTCGACCAGAAGGCTCCCGATGTAGTGATCTCCCCGACGGGTCAGGGCGGGGTGCTCGTTAAGCCCACCCTGAAGCTCACCAAGATAAGCGAGGATGTGATCAAGGATATGACCATAGCCTACGGCTACATAAACGCAACGGTGGTGGTCCGTGAGGACATAAACGTAGAGCAGATGCTTGACGTACTCGCGGGCAACAGGGTGTACATCAAGTCCCTGATGGCCATTAATAAGATAGACCTGGCTCTGCCCGGGCAGCTCGAGGCGGTCAAGAAAAAGCACAGCGGATTCCGCACGGTCCCTCTTTCGGCGGCCACGGGCGAAGGGATCGAAGACCTGAAGCAGGCGCTGTACGACACCATAGACATGATAAGAGTGTATCTGAAGCCTCAGGGGCAGGAGGCCGACATGGACGTCCCCCTGATAGTGAAAAGGGGCAACAATGTCGGAGACGTCTGCGAGCTGATACACAGGGATTTCAGGAACCAGTTCAGGTACGCCATGGTCTGGGGGAAGAGCGCCAAGTTCCCGGGTCAGACGGTGGGCATGGACCACGTCATGGAGGACGAGGACATTCTTTCCATAATCGTAAGGCGCTGAGCAAAATGAGCGTTTAAGTTAAATGCCAGTTCACCTCTATTGGACTGGGATTTCTGCCCATCCGGGGCAGGGTGTGAAAATGAACAGCAAAACCAAGATTATGTTGGTCGCGGTCCTAGCCCTTTCCGCGGCGGGATTGGGAGCCGTCGTCTACGAGGCCGAGGAGGCCGACGCAGCTCATCCCGAGATCAGGGAGTCTAACGAGAATGTGGAAACCGAATGGCTTTACGTAGCTCTGGCGGGAATAGTCATCCTGTCCGTGATGGAGATGTCGCTCTACCGTCGGAAAGAAAAATTCTGACAGCGCAAAAACTGTTTCCCTCTTTTGATATTTTCAAAACAATACGTTTATTATCGTTTCCCGTATAGCGGAGAGCATGATCCAATGTCCCCGCGGAACGAGAGATTTCCTTCCTGACGAGATGGAGAGACGCAGATACTATGAGGGGAAGCTCAGGTCGGTGGCCCTAAGATTCGGGTTCCGGGAGACAGAGACGCCCATATTTGAGGATGCGGAACTTTTCATCCTCAGAAGCGGCCCCAATGTGCTGAACGAGCTTTACGTTTTCAAAGACAAGGGAGACCGGGACCTCGCACTGCGGCCGGAGATGACCGCCCCCGCCATAAGGATGTTCGTCAACAGCATGGGCAATGAGCCGAAACCCATCAAGATATTCTATTTCGGTCAGTGCTTCAGGTACGAAAGGCCCCAAAGCGGCAGATATAGGGAATTTTTCCAGTTCGGTGCGGAGCTTATCGGCTCCGCCACTCCGGAGACGGACGCGGAGGCGATAGCCCTCGCCGCGGCGATGATAGAAGCGCTGGGCCTCAAAAACTACAAAATCAGGATAGGCCATATAGGCATACTGAGGCAGAAGCTCGCCGATGCTGGTGTTCCCAAGGAGAAGACAGCCGAAGTCCTCCAGAAACTGGATAGGAAGCTATACGACGAAGCCCGTCCGATGATGGAGGATCTGAACATCGGCACCGACGAGATAGAAGAGATATTCAAGTTGACGGAAACCGTCGGAGGGACCGAAGTCATCGATAAAGTGCCGGGTGAGCCGGGGGAGTATCTCAAGTCCCTCGTCGGGATACTGTACGCGATGGGCATAGAGGACGTCGAGATAGACCTAGGCGTTGTCCGCGGGCTCGATTATTACACGGGAATGGTCTTCGAGGCGGAGGCGCCCGTACTTGGGGCCGAGAAGCAGATCTGCGGCGGTGGCTCTTACACCCTCTCTGAACTTTTCGGGGGGGAGAAGGTCTTCTCCACAGGCTTCGCGATAGGCTTCGACAGGATACTGCTGGCTATGGAGAAGGAGGGAATATCCTATGAGCAGATGGGCATCGACGCCTATGTCGTCCCGGTATCGGACGATGTGAGGATCAAGGCGGCTGAGATAACCGCCATGCTCCGCAGGGCGGGGGTATCTTGCGACATGGACATAATGGGGCGGAAGATGGCCAAGGCGCTGAAGTACGCCTCATCGGCAAGAGCCAGGTTTGCGATAATCGTCGGGAAGAACGAGCTGGACCAGGACTCTGTGACCCTTAGAGACATGGCATCCGGCGACCAGGCGGCCGTTCCGATAATCCAGCTTGTCCGGGTAATTCAGGGATGACTTCTGTCAAGCTCCCTGTTCACCAGCTCGTCCGCTCTAGGCATAAGCAGTTCGGAGCGGCGGACGTCGGTGAACCTGACCTTGGGTATCATTGAGCTCAGGGCCTTGGCATCGCGGTGAAGCTCGATCAGCTCGGGATTCTTCACACGGTATTCTCCCCTCATCTGCTTTATGACGAGCTGTGAATCCATAATGAACTCGGCCTCTTCGGCCCCCAGTTCTATTGCCTTCCGTATCCCGGCAATCAGCCCGCGGTACTCCGCGTAGTTGTTGGTCCTGATGCCCAGATATTCTGATTCTTCATAAATCGTATTCCCGTTCTCGGTCACCACCAGGCCGTAGGCGGAAGGTCCGGGATTCCCCCGGGAACCCCCGTCTGAGAAGATTTTCAGCATTTCTCCGCCACGGGCCTGTTGGACCCGTCGACCTTGATTATCTTGGTCTCCACAGGGTCGTCCGTAAGCTCGTATCCCATGATGATCACCATATCGCCCACGCTGCAGAGGCGGGCCGCGGCGCCGTTGATGCAGATCTCGCCCGAGCCTTTCTTTCCGTAAATGGTGTAGGTCTCGAAGCGGTTTCCATTGTTGATATCGGCTATGGTAACCTTCTCACCAGGCAGTATGCCTGCCATATCGAGCAATTCACCGTCCACCGTTATGCTGCCCTCGTAGTCGAGGCGCGTCTCTGTGACCGTGGCACGGTGTATCTTGCTGCGGAGCATCCAACGCATAGGTGGTACTGTTCGTTACTGGTTAAAGAAACTTTCCCTCTAAAGGCCTTTGCAAAAATATGTGCCTAGTAGGCATGCCAATATGCATGTTACATTTTTGTTATTATTTCATTTGTAACCTGACTTTGACAGGACGCCGTGTGAAAGCCGAGTCCGTGGATGATTTTCAATGAATTCGGGGCAAAGGAAATAGAAGCGTTCTGAAATCACGGTTTATGAACAAACAAACCCGTTTCAGAACATCCGAGATAAGGCGCAGCGACAGTATATCGGTTCCTGTCGGGAACCCCCTCTGGACCGAGGGATTCTTCGAACATTTCCATATCGACGACGTCCTTTCCGGTCTGAAGACCAGAGGTACCGATCCGACGAAGTTTGCGGAACTTACGGTCGCGTACAAGGCCGGCGGCAACTTCAGCATACTTAAATGCCACGATTTCGTCATGCCCCCCCCGATAAGGGAGCATATGGGCATCCCGGAGTTCGATGTCCGCGGGCTGTACCGTGCTGTTGAGATATCGGGAGAGAACAGGGAGAGCGCGATCACGCATTTCAGACAGGTGTTCCTGAAGATGTACGGTCCCGAAGTAACAGACACGGTATCCGATCGGACATCCCCGGTGATTTCGGCGTCAAACCGGACCTCGCGATGAGAGGGCATCCAAGGACGGGCATCCAGAAGAATGTCAGGTCACCGTCGGTGTGTCGCAGTCGGCGAAACCGAAAGGTGTCTCCATAGGGTTGACCGTGCCGTCGGGGAACACCCACGACGGGAAGCACATGAAAGAGACGTATCGTCATGTGAAGGACAATCTCTCCGACGGTTCCACGACGGTGTTCGATGCGGGAGCGAATCAAAAGGACGTCCCGGACACCACAATCGCCGACAGGAAGCACCTTCTCACGCGCAAGAGATTGGACAGAAGCGACGATAGGATATTCGATCGATTCCCGAACGAATCCCGGGGATATAGGCAGTGAGAAAGGGGAATACTGCCTCAAGAAGGTGTTCCCGTCCCGTGTGAGCTATTATTTCAATTCCAGAGAGCTGGAGGAATTGGAGATGAAAGGCATCGAGAAGAAGGTCGGAAGAAACTCAAGGAGGCCAAGGATCTTCAGAACGACATCGAGAAAAGGTATCAGATAGACAATGTACCGATCAAAGCGACCATCTCGCTACAGACGAAACTCTCCGAGATAACGGAAGACTAGGCCACAGTGATCCTCAGGGAGAAGAGCGTGACCGGACGCGACGGATTCTTCTGTCTGGTCCCGTCCGGTCTCCGACAGGGATATGGATCCCCGCGGGATACGGTCGATGCACCGTTCCAAGGACATCGTCGAGAAACTGTTCTCGTCGATGAAATCCGATATCGGGATAAGGCCGGTAAGAACATGGACCGAGGATGGTGTCTACGGTGTCCTTCCATCGGTTTTCTTGCTCAGGCGATGGTTTTCGTGACACGTTTTTTGTGAAGCCGGTATCTTCTGTGGCCACGAAATTCATCACGGATCCCATGCAAAAGTCGACACTTACGATCGAACGCAGTCGAACGGGTACGGTCGCCGCATATTCTCTGATTTCAACACGGTGAACACGTCGATATTGGATGTTTTCGGGATATTCCGGGGGTGAAAGCAACGTGAACGCCTATCAGGAACGGTGAGAAGAGACTGCTGAGGGTCCGCGCAACGGAACCGGTCGACTGTCAAATCGTTCGTTGTCAGAATGTTTTAGCGGACGCTTCTGTCAAAGTCAGGCTGTAAATATCACGTATATTTCATTCATACATCTTTAGTAATATTATTTTACAATCTATGCATACTATTTATTAATGATGAAGGCCTCTCGCAATAATATGATCGATAAAAGGGCAGCCACGATTTTATTGGTGGTCGTGTTGGCGGTTTCTGCTTCAGCCTCTGGAGTTTATTATATTAATTCCAGTGACGAAGGTTATGATAAGACCTTGGGGCCGATACAAGTTACGGATGAGAACAATGTTACCGTCGGATTCGATGAACCAGTAACGCATATCGCATCCCTAGGCAGATCGATTACGCTTGTACTGGATGATTTTTCCTGCACAGACCGAATAGTTGCAATGGACAAGTATTCAACATACGAAGAAAGCAAAATCCCGAGCATGCAGGGTTCGGAAGCCAAAATAGTGGGGACATACAACAATGATTCAAGCAAGACCGTGCAGGAGCTCGTGAGAATGGTCCAGAATGGCGAATTCGATATCAAGACCGGAGTGGTGATCGGATACAATGCCAGTTATTATTCGTCTGTCCTCGATTCGTTGGACTCGAACGGTTTCAAGGTTTTGCGCTACTATCCGGAGAACGTTGATCGAATGAAAGATATGGCGTTGGATATAGGATCTTTGGTAGGAAAATCCGAGATAGCGCTGGAAATGTGCCAGAATTATGACCACTGCCTAAGCACAGTCAAAAATACGATGGATGCCAGAAACGTAGAAAAAGTAAGCGTTCTGTATGTCAGAGGAACAGCTACGAAACCGCAGGTTGGATTGTCAGGTTCTTTGTCCGCGCAGATAATCGAAGGCGCGTACGCGAAGAATGCGGGCGTTGATTTTATAAACGCATCGGAAAGCAACGGGATAGATATATCCAAGACAACGTGCGGCCTCACATCTACAAAAGGATACTTCGGCAATGAAGGCGGTTCCGATTATCAGTATGTGATCGTGGACGGAGCCTACAAAACGACAAATTCAAGGACGGTCGCAGAGCAATTTCTCTATGATAAAGAATCTTCTGGTTGGAAAAACTATATTGGAAAGGAAGGAGTCGAATATTTGAGCATGGAGAGGGACTGGAACACCTTTTCCATAGTGCATCTGACCGAAGGAATCTATAGCTTGGCCAATATGCTGTATGGCAATGGGGAGGACATATTCCCCCTATAAAGATGAGTGACACATGAATAGAAAGAAGAGAATTCTGATAGTATCTGTAGCTCTGGTAATTCTATTCATAATAGCAGTATCTCTCGATCTGTCCATAGCAGTTTACAGGCTTTCGTTCAAGGAGGTGCTTTTGTCCATTTTTGGAAAGGGGACACCCTATGGGAACTTTGTTGTCAGAGACTTAAACGCCCCCCGTGTAGCCATGGGCTGCTTCGTAGGTGCCGCACTGGGGATTTCCGGAGCGGTGATGCAAGGGCTTTTCAGAAACCCTATGGCCTCGCCGTACACTTTGGGACTATCCTCCGGAGCATCCTTCGGTGCGGCTTTTGCAATAGTCGCGGCGCTTCCATTCATCGCCTTGAGCTATTCAATGGTCATATTTGCCTTCATTTTCGGACTTCTGACGATGATGTTGGTATACTCCATATCGAAAGTGGGGGGAAGGGTGCCGACCGAAACACTGCTTCTGTCGGGCATTGCCGTGGGGGCATTGTTTTCGGCACTGGTCTCACTCCTCACATATCTGGCGGAAGATCAGATGGAGGGCATAGTCTTCTGGTCCATGGGGAATCTGGATATGAGCACATGGAACAATGTCGTAATTGTTGCGCCGATGGTAATAATCGGAATCCTCATTTCCGTACTCCATTCGCGTGACCTCAACGCCATTATGATAGGTGATTCCCATGCGATGGACCTTGGAGTTAATGTCGGCCGATCCCGATTGATACTTCTGATCGCGATATCTATGGCAACCTCAGCTTCGGTCGCATTTGTAGGTACAATAGGTTTTGTCGGTCTAGTCGTACCGCATATCATAAGGATATTGGTAGGGCCAGACAATAGAATTTTGATACCGATGTCCGCTCTCGGAGGGGCCGGATATCTGATACTATGTGATTACGTGTCAAAGATTGTATTGTCGGTCGGCTCTTTGCCTGTCGGCATAATCACATCTCTCATCGGGGCCCCGTACTTCATATATCTTTTGAGAAGGCGTAAATCCGAGGTGGGATGGTGATAATGAAAATCGATTCTTTGAATTTTTCCTACAAGGAGAAGCCTGTCATAGACAATATGACCTTTGAGGTTGAGCCAGGAGAAGTTCTCGGTGTCCTTGGTCCCAACGGCTGTGGCAAGACTACGCTTTTGAAGAATATGAATCGCAACCTAAGCCCTTCCTCCGGTGTCGTGATGATCGAAGACGCAGACCTGCAAACGATAAATAAAAAAGCCATAGCCAGGAAAATAGCTTCGATACCTCAGACCAATGAAATCCGTTTCTCATTCACGGTCAGGGAGATTGTGGCGATGGGGCGTATGCCTTTCCTAGGTGATTTCGCAGGAGAGTCCTCGGAAGATGAACGTATCATAGAAGATGCCATGGAGAAAGTCGGTATTTCCAGCATGGCAGATCGTTACATCAGTACGATGAGCGGCGGCGAACGTCAGAAGGTGATAATAGCCAGAGCCTTGGCGCAGTCTCCAAAGGTACTGTTGATGGACGAGCCCACGTTACACCTAGACATAAACGCTCAATTCGACGTTCTTGAACTCGTCCACGACCTTTCGCACAGCGGAAACATTGCAGTCATAATAGTGTCTCACGACCTGCCGATGGTTGCACGCTACTGCGATAGGATAATGATGATACATGATCATAAAATCCGTGCCTTAGGGCGTACGGAAGAAGTGTTGACTCCCGAAAACATGCGTATCGTGTTCGGTGTCGATGCGGAACTTTTCGTCGATTCGAAAACAGGTAAAAACACGGTTGTTCTTCATGGTTCCTACAAAGGATAACGTAAAACTCCAACGACGAGCTAAAAACCGAAAAGATGGCGCCCCGGTCGGAATTCGAATCCGAGTCGGAGCCTCGACAGGGCTCCATGATAGGCCACTACACTACCGGGGCGCACTTCCTGATAATATGAAACACTATATAATGCTATCAGCAACATGGGCCCCAGCGTGTCTATGCTGGTAGTTTCATATGGTTAAAAATAGGCTTAGAGGCATACATGCAGAGGGGATAAATTATGCCGGAAGACGTTGTGGCCGATTACATGGTGAGGGACGTCCTCACGATCACACCAGACATGACCGTCAGCCAGGTCAGAGAAAAGATCATCTCGTCCAGTTTCCATGGGTTTCCCATAGTCGAGAACGGCTACCTTCTCGGTTTCATAACCGCCAAGGAACTTCTAAGGTACATATATACCCCTGATGCCAAGATGCGCGAGGTCATGAGGCGCGGCACCCTCTGCGCCGTGCCTTCGATGTCGATAGACGATGCCACCAGAATCCTGTTCAGATACGGTCTCAGGAATCTGCCCGTCGTAGATGAGAACCGCAAGCTGGTCGGCATCATATCCAATATAGACATAGTGCGCTCCCAGATCGAGAAGTCCAGGCCCGGGAAGGTCATGACGGTGAAGAACTTCATGGAGCAGCAGAACGGACTCAGGATGCGCATAGTGAACAAGGAGATTCCGATGGACCAGATGTTGCCGACGCAGAAAGAGGTCTACATGGACGAGCTCATAGGCCGCCAGTACGAGATCAAGAGAGGGCTCAACGAACCGATCATCGTGATTGCCAGACGCAACGGCTATCTGGTGGTCGACGGCCACCACAGGATAATGGCGGCGAAGAAGCTGGGACTCACAAGCTTCAAGGCCATAGTATTGGAGCCCAACAAGCTCGATATCAAGCTTGGGCTGGAGAAGACAGCCGAGAGATGGAACCTCAAGACCCTCGACGACGTGAAGATAATCGAGGGGTCCAAGCACCCTCTCATGGAGGCCGCCACGATGCTCCTCCCGGACGAGGATGCCGTATCGATCAACCGCAGGCTAGTGGACAACAGCGATTCCGATTCAGACATGAAACTTTGAAAAGAAGATAAGTGGTTTGAGGGCTGCCGAGACGGTCAGTTCCTGCCGGAAAGCTCGCGCAACTGCCTGAGCATCAGCCTCTGCTCGACGGATGCTATTGACTTCTTCGTCTTGACCACGGTGTCCGGGTTCAGGGAGATCGAGTCTATGCCGCACTCGACAAGGAATTCGGCGAACTCGGGGTAGACAGAGGGCCCCTGGCCACATATGCCTACCGTCCTGCCGTTTCTGTGAGCCACTTCGATAAGCTGTTTGATCGCCCTCTTCACACCCTCGTTCCTCTCGTCGAAGTACCCCATCCTTCCGAGCACATCGGAATCGCGGTCCACTCCGAGAATGAGCTGGGTCAGGTCGTTCGACCCGATCGAGAACGAATCGCAGTACTGGCAGAACTCCTCGGCCATGAAGATGTTCACCGGGACCTCGGCCATCAGGTACAGCTTCAGGGTTGTCCCCCTCTTCAGGCCGATCTCGTTCATCATCTCTGTGATGTCCTGGACCTCCTCGATGGTCCTCACGAACGGGAGCATTATGTTCAGGTTTTTCAGCCCCATCTCGTCCCTGACCTTCTTGATGGCCTTCAGCTCGCAGATGAAGGCGTCCCTGTAATCTTGGGAGACGTATCTCGAGCATCCGCGCCATCCGATCATGGGATTGTCTTCGTTCGGCTCATAGTCCGCACCGCCACGCATGTCGCGATACTCGTTAGTCTTGAAGTCGGAGGTCCTCAGCACCACGGGGCGGGGGTAGAACGCCCTCGCAACCTTGGCGATGCCCTCGGCGAGCTTTTCTATGAGCTCGTCCGAGCGTCCGTCGGCTATGACGTACATGGGGTGCTCCCCGATGTAGTTGGTGAACAGGAACTCGCTCCTCATGAGGCCCACGCCGTCGCAGGGCAACGCCGCAATCTCGTCGGCCTTGGTAGGCATGCTCATGTTCACCATGATCTTGGTGCCCGTGACAGGCACGTACTCGGCGGCCGCGGACTGAGCGTCGGAATGCTGCACGGCGGCCTTCTTTCTGATTTCTCCTTTGTACACTGTGCCGGTGGTGCCGTCCACGGTGACGATCATCCCGTCCTTGAGCACGGACGTGGCGTTGCCGGTACCTACGACGCAGGGGGTGCCCAGCTCCCTGGATATTATGGCCGCGTGGCACGTCATGCCTCCCTCGTCGGTGACAATGGCCGCAGCCCTGGACATCGCAGGCACCATGTCGGGCATGGTCATCCTTGTTACCAGCACGTCTCCGTCCCTTATGATGTCCAGGCTCATGCTTATGTCGTAAACTACCACGTGTCCCGTGGACAGTCCGGGGCTCGCGCCCATTCCCGTGGTAATCACGTTCTCCTGCGATGCGTCTATGCCTGCGGACTCGTTGGTCTTCGAGTTTCCGACGGCGGTTATAGGCCGGGCCTGGACGATGAACACCTTGCCGTCCTCGATGCACCATTCCATATCCATGGGCTTCTGATAGTGGATCTCGATCTGCCTTCCTATCTCGGCGATCTCGAGTATCCTGTCGTCGGGGATCTTCTGGACGCTCTCCAGTTCGGGCGGGACGTCCTTCTTCACGGCCCCTCCGGTCTTGCCCCTCACGTATTTCCATTTCTGGGTGGACCTTCTGGTCATATCCTTGTTGATTTTCATCTCGTTCTTATCGACGACGTATGTGTCGGGGGTTACTTCTCCGCCGACGATGGCTTCCCCGAGGCCGTAGCCGGCCTCGATGATGATGTTGTTGGCCCCGCTGTTGGGATCCACCGTGAACATTATTCCGGATATCTCGGAGTTGACCATCTTTTGAACGACGACGGCCAGTTTAACCTCCTCGTTGGCGTATCCGCGCTTCTGGCGGTACGAGATGGCCCTTGCGGTGAACAGGGAGGACCAGCACTTCTTGACCTTCTCTATGAGGTCCTCCTCTCCCGTAACGTTGAGGTATGTCTCCTGCTGGCCTGCGAAACTCGCGTCCGGCAGGTCCTCGGCCGTGGCGCTGGACCTCACTGCGACGAATCCCTTCTTCCCCTTGGGGAACAGGATGTTGTATTTCGACAGTATCTCCGACCTCAGATCTTCGGGGACCTCCCCTTCTTCGATCATCTTCCTGATGCGATTGGACGCTTCGGCCAGGCTCTGGTCCGAATTCTCGTCGATCGTCGTCAGCTCCTCCTCTACGACTTTGGTCAGGTTGTTCTCTTTGAAGAAATAGTCGTAAGCATTCGTAGTCAGAACAAAAGCCCCAGGAACCGGGAAACCGGCAAAGGTCAGTTCTCCAAGGTTTGCTCCCTTACCACCTACCAGCGGAATGTCCTCGACACGCAGCTCATCGACGTCTACAATTCTTTTTTCCATCTAAGTCCCCCGTAGGAAAGAATTTGGTTGCACCAGATGCACTATGCGGAGTAAGGCCTTCTTTTTAATATTGTTTGCTCTGACCAACAACAATCCTGGTAAGTATGTTCCGGAAGCGGACAGTTTATATGCTTCTGCGATATTCGTATGATTTAACGCATTATTCGTATAATTAAGACGGAAAATTAAGAATTTCGCCATAGAATTCGTACGAAAGTGGAATTTAATTCACACGCAAAGCGCAAGGCTTTAAATCAGATGTCGCTTTGACGTAACTGATGGTTCCCATGGACATGGAAATAGTTTGGCATGGTAGAGGCGGGCAGGGTGTCGTCACCGCGAACGAGATCCTCGCCGAAGCGACTATCAGTGCCGGAAAGTATGTGAAAGCATTCCCTGAATTCGGACCGGAGAGGATGGGAGCTCCAATCAAAGGGTTCACCAGGATTTCTGATAAACCCGTCAGGGTGCACAGCCAGGTTTACGAACCGGACATAGTGCTCGTTTTGGACGGCACCCTGATCGGCAAGGTTGACGTGGCCGCCGGGCTTAAAGACGACGGTTTCATACTGGCCAACTACGACGGCACGCCGGCAGAGCTTCAGGCCGCCATCGGAACGGACCTGGAGTGCCACACCGTCAATGCCACTAAGATATCTATCGAGGAGATCGGGAGGCCTATGGCCAACACGTCCATGCTGGGCGCGCTGGTCAGGATAAAGCCCATCGTCGACTTCGATACGATGGCCGACCATGTTATCAACAAACTCGGAGCAAAGCTTTCCGAAAAAGTTATCGAGAAGAACCTTTCAGCTCTGAAGAGAGCTTACGAGGAGGTGCAGTGATGGCGAAGATCAAGATCAAGGACATGCCGATCGGGGCCAGGGTCTGCAATCCGGGAAGCTCCGAAGCGATACTCACAGGAGACTGGAGATCTTACACTCCGGTCGTGGATAAAGAAAAGTGCATCAACTGCCTCAACTGCTGGATGTTCTGCCCCGACAACTCGGTCATAATCAAGGAAGGCCGTCTCGAAGGGTTCAAGATGAGCCACTGCAAGGGCTGCGGCATATGCGCGCAGATATGCCCCAAAAAGGCAATCACGATGACGGAGGCCTGATCATGGCGAAGAAAAAATTGGAAGACATAGCGATAAACGGCGATGGGGCCGTCGCATACGCATGGAAGCAGATCGACCCAGACGTGTGCGCGGCATACCCCATCACCCCTCAGACCATAATTGTCGAGGACTTTTCCAAGTTCGTCGCCAACGGGGAGGTCAAAACGGAATACGTCTGCGTCGAGTCCGAGCACAGCGCCCTGACTCTCTGCGCGGCGTCCTGCTCTGCGGGCGCGAGGACCTTCACAGCCACGGCGTCCCAGGGTCTGGCGTACATGTGGGAGATGCTGCCCATCACGTCGTCAATGAGAGTTCCGCTCGTGATGGCCGTCGCAAACAGGGCGGTCAGCGGGCCGATTAACATCAACAACGACCACGGCGATGCCATGGCCGCCAGGGACACAGGGTGGATTCAGATGTTCGCGGACAATGTCCAGAGCGCCTACGACAACGCCATCATGGCGCCCAGGATCGCGGAGCACCCGGACGTGCAGCTCCCAATCATCACCAACCTTGACGGCTTCATCCTGACGCATGCGGTCGAGAGGATGACCCCGGCCGACACCGAGGATGTCAAGAAGTTCGTCGGCGAGTTCGAGCCAATATGTCCGCTGCTGGACTACAAGCACCCCACATCCCACGGGATGCTCGACGGGCCCGACTTCTATTACGCGCATAAGCACCAGCAGGTCGAGGCCATGGACAAGGCCCTCGAGGTAGCCGAACAGGTGTTCAAGGATTTCAAGAAGCTTACCGGCAGGGAGTATCACCTGGTGGACGAGTACAGATGCGAAGACGCCGAGTACATAGCCATAATACTGGGCTCCTCTTACGGCACGATGCAGGAGGCCGTCGACCAGATGCGCGACGCCGGCATAAAGGTCGGGGCCGCGATGCCCCATATATACAGGCCGTGGCCGGAGAAGGAGATTGCCAGGGTGATCAAGGGCAAGAAAGCCGTCGCGATATTCGACAAGCATGTCAGTCTGGGGGCTTACGGGCCCCTGTACCCTGAGGTCGTCGCCGCGGCCACAGACCTGGAGGAGATGCCGAAGATGCATAACTTCATATACGGCATCGGAGGGGCGGACACCAGCGTATCGATACTCAAGGGAGCGCTGGAGGCTGTGGTCAAGGGAAGTGCGGACAAGATAAATTACGTGGGGATGAAATTATGACTACATCGCTTAAAAGTCTCAGCCAACTGCCTGTCAAGCTGACGAGCGGGCACAGGCTCTGCGCCGGATGCGGCGAACCCATACTCGCAAAGCAGATCCTAATGGGCACACAGAGGCCGCTCGTGGTCTCCCTGTCCACCGGATGCTTCGAAGTTTCGACGACCGTGTACCCGTACACTTCGTGGAATGTGCCCCTGATACACACGGCCTTCGGGAACGGCGCCGCCACATGCGCGGGCGTCGAAGCGGCGTACCAGTCTCTGAGGAGGCAGGGCAAGATCAAAGAGGAGATGAACTTCGTCAACTTCGCCGGAGACGGCGCAACATATGACATAGGGCTCCAGGCGCTCTCCGGTGCGATGGAGAGGGGCCATCAGATGCTATATGTCTGTCTGAACAACGAGGCGTACATGAACACGGGCATCCAGAGGTCGAGCGCGACCAACATGGGCACCGATACGACTACTTCGCCCGCCGGGTCCGTTTCCCCGGGCAAGCAGGAGTATTCGAAGGACCTCACCGCGATTATGGTTGCCCACAATATCCCCTACGTCGCACAGGTGTCCCCCCACAACTGGAGAGATACGGTCGAAAAGGCGAAGAAGGCATTCGATTGCGGAGGCCCTGCGTTCATCAACGGGATTACACCCTGTCCCAGAGGATGGAGGACCGCCTCCTCGATGACGGTGGACATGGCGAAGCTGGCCGTCGAGACGTGCGTTTGGCCCCTCTATGAGGTCGTGGACGGCAAGTACGCGCTCACAGCCGAAAGCCTCAGGATCGCCGACGGTAAAGCCGAGAAGAAGCCGGTCACGGACCTTATCAACGCCCAGGGCAGGTACAGGCACCTTAAGGAGGAGCGCTGGGCATCAGTCGTGGAGAAGATGCAGGCCGGCATCGACGGAAGGTGGGAAAAGCTCATCCGCCTTTCAAAGGATTAAACTATAAAGGGGGCATCGCCCCCGTTTCTTATTTTTACTCTTTCAGGCGTAGCGCCTGATTTTTAAGCTTCATACGATTTTAATAATCATTAACATTTAATAACAACAATTTAATAATAGTATGCAGTAACACGAGTTTGGGTAAAAGTACCCGGAGATAATGAAAATGTGGTTGGTAATTTTTGCGATCTCGGCCCTTGTCACCACCGGGATGTACCTTTTTCAGACTCAGAAGCACAACTTGGGATACCTTTCCCTGGGCCTCTGGGCTCTGACTGCGTGCGTGTTCGTCGACCATGTGATGGGGTGGTTCGCAGAGGGTGCGGAGGGACCGTTTTTGGAGATCGGCGCCGAACCCCTAGTCCTGAGCATCTGCATGCTGATACCTATATTCGCGGTATGGGAGCTGGTGACAATCGTGCAGAGGGCGCGTTCCCACGCCCCTATGAGCGCAGAGGAGAAGGAAGAAACAAAGGAGGTATGCTGAATGGCTTGTTTTTTGGTACCCGCGGCGGTCGCGGTAGTGACGACCGTATGTGCAAGGTGGATCCCTGAGAAATACCACATCGGGTGGCTCAACGTGATGCTGTGGTCTGTCGTCGGAGCTCTGGCGGTCGAGCATTTCTGGAGCGGCGAGGCCGTCCCGTGGTTCCCGTTCTTGACGGCGATGGCCACGCCCGGAGACACCTCTGTGATGTTGGACGAGATGGCGATGATAGGCGGAGCCATGCTGATATGCACCGTGGCTATATGGGCGGTCCTGGTTCTCGTGCACGGCAAGTATGCGGAGGTATCGAACCCCCGTTCGGCTGCCTGAAGGGCACGCGATACAGATTAGTTCAAACTTTTTATTAATTTATTATTTTATTGTTTGGACATAATACTAATTACATACTACTTTATAATAAGTATGCAAGTATGCAACCGTACATAATGGGCCGGTGCAGCTATGCATGGCGTTTATGTCTCCGTTCAAACCATTTACTGGCGGCGTGTCCGCCAGTCATTTTCTTGTGCCGATTGTATAGGCACCAGGCGTTAGGATATGGAAACAGCCGAAGCTGAAATAGAGAAATAAAAAGTGGCTGACAGCGTTCCTGAGTTCCCGTACGCTTGCGCAATACAGTACAGACAGAGACGCAGGCGGGCTTTACTTCCGGGTTCGGAATGGGACCGGGTGTTTCCCCGCCGCTGTGGCCGTCAGACCAATACCGAGGATACATAGATGGTATAAATATCTTTCCTAAAAAAACTGAATATATGCTCAAAATTGCATGTACATCACGGCGGCCAGCATCGCCCCCGAGATTTCGGTAATGAAATTATTTGTATATTTCGATATAATGCGGTCCTCGATGGTGGCCCCGAAAAAGCTGTCCAAAAGGTTACCCGCCATTCCTGCGACCACAGGGAGGACGATCAACCAGCTCAGGTCGCGGAACAGGACCGCCCATCCGATGAGCGAAACTGCGGTTGCCGCGACCAGCGATACGGACAATCCCAGTACCGACACTCCGCCGTTGGTCCCGGCCTCTACTCTCTTCAGCGTGGTGACGAGCCATACGCGTTTATCTTTCACTCCTATCTCGCTCGCCACAGTGTCGGACGCCGCGACGGCCACGGAGCCGATATAGGCCACGATGAAGACTCCGTCGTGACCGGTAACCGCGAAATCGACGATGGCCACCGCGGCGGGTGCAAGGGCCACGCCGGCAATGTTCTTCCAGGATCTCTCGCCGTGCTTCCCCTCCTGTAACCCGTCCCTCTTCTTTTCCTTGAAGGCGAACCTGGTGGCGGCGAAACCTATGGCCGCGAAGATGACCAGCATCACAAGCCAGTCGAGGCCCCCCAGGAGCCCGATGACCAGCAGCACCGCGGCCGCGGCGGCCGCACCGTCCCGGGTAAGCATCCCGACTTTCAATGCTGCTACGGACAGTGCTATGGATAGCAGTACGGCCAAAACGGCCTGCAGCGAAGGGTCCATGGCCGCATGGATTGATGGGACAGTAATTAATGATGCGCCGAAAACGTTAATTACATAACGCTCTCGAGCACGGACGTAGCGTACTCGATGCACTGGGACTTGTTTTCCAAGGGGAAGAACATAACCTTTCCCTGCACGTAAAGGGTGGCCTCGATATCTCCCCACATGAAGACGACCATCATTTCGTCCTTCTGTTTTATTGCATGTCCCATCTTCCCGATGGTCTCTGCGGCCTTTTCCATATCCAGTTCAAATTCTTCCTGAGGGACGGCCATGAGCGCCGCGCCGCCACAGAGGCGGGCGATTGTGAATTTCATACCCTCAGTTTCTCCAAGGTTCTCCGCACGTCCGCGTGGAAGTCCTCAAGCGTCGATTCGTTGACGAGCATAATGTCCGCCAGGGCGATGACCTCCGCCTGTCCCCAGGATATTTCCCTCGTGTCGCGGTCTGCGAACTCGATCCATTCCCTGGGGGCATCCTCTCTTCCGCGTTTGACGAGCCTCCCGTACCTGGTGTCGGGGCTCGAATGTATCGCGATGATGTACACATCCTCGCTCAGTGTCCTGAAAGCGTCTACCTCCTCCATGCTCCTGCAGCCGTCGACCAGGAAAATGTTGCCCGCCATCTTCTTAATGGCCTTCTTTGCCCAGATGTCTTTGCCCTTCTTTTTCCTGGCCCTGTCGGCGAACTCGCCGATGGTGAGGCCTTTCTCGGAGTGGTATTTGGCATAGTGCTCTCGCACGATGTCGCCCATCCTCAGGAATGGTATGTCCATTTCGCGGGCCACGGTCAGCAGCTCCTCTTTGCCCGATCCGGGCATCCCGGTCACGATGAATATCTTCATAGTAAATTGTCCGAGATGTTGCACAGTTCCCTGTCGCAGTACGAGCACCTGAGCTTGGTGGGGCGCCTGCTGATCACCGCAAACTCGGTCTCGATAGGCTCGTTCTTGTTGGTTATGCAGTTGGGGTTGCAGCACTTGGCGAGCCCCGTGACATGGTCCCCTAGGGCAACCCTGAACTTTTCCGCGACGTAGTAGTCCCTGATAATCGAGATCGTGGCGTCCGGAGCGATAAGGGCTATCTTGTCGACCGTTTTCTGGTCCAGCTCGCAATCCTCTATCTTCACGATATCCTTCCACTCCGCCGACTTCCTGGACGATACGTGCATGCCGACGCTTATGGTCGAGTCCATATATTCGTTGACGCCCAGGATCTTCAGTACGTTCAGGGCCTGTCCGGTGGCTATGTGGTCGATGACGGTCCCGTTCCTGATGGGGGCAAGTTTTACCTCTTTTATTGCCTTTACCTCCATCAGATCTCACCTCCCAGTATGGCGCAGAGAAGGGCCATCCTTACGGGCACGCCGTTGAAGGCCTGCTGGAAGTATTTAGCGTGCTCCGAAGAGTCGACCTCCGGGGCAATCTCGTCTATCCTTGGGAGGGGATGCATGATGGCCATGTCGCTCCTGGCCTCCCTGAGCATGGTGTTATTGATGCGGTACGTCCCGGCCACCTTCTTGTATTCGGCCGGGTCGGGGAATCTTTCTTTCTGGATCCTGGTGACGTAAAGCACGTCTGCTTTGTCGATTGCCTCCTCCAGGCTCGTGGTCTTCATGGGCCTGCATCCCTTCTCTTTTATTTGGTTGACGATCTCGTCGGGCATCTGCAGGGTGTCGGGGGCCACGAGTGTAAGTTTGGCGCCGAACATCGTCAGCGCCTCGGCGAGGGAATGGACGGTCCTCCCGTATTTCAGGTCGCCCACCAGCACCACGTTGAGGCCGTCAAGGGAACCTTTCGCCTGGCGCATCGTGAAGAGGTCGAGCAGAGTCTGCGTCGGATGGGATCCGGCGCCGTCTCCGGCGTTGATTACGGGATTGACGGAGAAATTGGCAGCCAGGCGTGCTGCGCCCTCGTACGGGTGTCTCAGGACGATGAGGTCGCAATATGCGTCGACCATCCTTATGGTGTCAGCCAGCGTCTCACCTTTGGAGATGGATGTCATGGACATCTCGGACACGTCTATGACGTCGCATCCGAGCCTGTAGGCAGCACTTTCGAACGAGAGCTTCGTGCGTGTCGAAGGCTCGAAAAACAGGTTGCCCAATATCTTTCCGTGAAGAACCCGGTTCACCTTTTCGCCGGTAGCGTACGGCACCATTTTTTCGGATAGGTCGAGAATCGATTCGATCTCTTCCCTTGTCAGGTCCCTTATGGAAACGACGTCCCTGTCATAGAAGTCCATGGTGGCTAATCCTGCCATTGCGATATAACTCTTCGCCCGCGCGTACCAACATTAATTAACGGGGGGGCTCTCACCGAATGCAGATGCTGGATATTATCGCTAGGTCCCATAGGGGGAGAGTCTGCAAATACAAGTTCGGAGAGCACGATCTGGCCACTCCCGCGGTCGTAACTCTGGGAAGGTCGGCCGGGCCGTTCATATCGCTGGAGCCCGAAGGAAGGGTCCTGCATTTCATGGACACGGACGTGCCTCTGGATGAAGGGCTGCTGACGACCGTGTCGTCGGGCTGCGGGGGCCTGCGCGGAGCTTACGGTAAGATATGTGTCCTCAGACTGCCTTTGGATGGTACAGAAGAGGTCCCGGAAGACTGCGAGGTGGTAGTCGTCCCGAACGCGTTCGAGCTGAGGCGCGATGCCAGAAAGCTCTTGGATGCTGTGATCAAGGTCAGGGAGACCGCTGGCTTCGGCCGCTTGGTGTACATGTCGGGGATAGCGGAGCCGTCCACACTGTCCCTCCTGTGCTACATGGGCGTGGATATCTTCGACGACGTGCTGCCCAGCGCAGCCGGCCTCATGGGCGTGAGGATGATCCCGGAAGGCGAGGTGGCCGTGGGCTACGACGTCTCCAGGGATAACACGAGGACCCTGAAAGAAGAGGCGGAGAAGGCGACGCTGTTCACGGCGTCGGGACGCCTCAGGGAGCTCGTGGACCAGAGGTCTGTCGCATCGCCGTCCTCCGCGGCGCTTCTGAGGCTCTACGACGGTCAGGGTTATGCCTACCAGGAGGAGGCCTGCACCCTGGCAGGAGGAAGGTTTTGCAGTAATACGGTCCAGGCCCTCCGCAGGCCGGACGTCGAGCGCTACCGCAGGACGATCGCAGGCCGGTACAGGAGGCCGGACCACAAGAGGATACTGCTGCTGCTGCCTTGCTCCGCAAGGAAACCCTATCACACGTCAAAGTCCCACAAGGCCTTCTCGTCCGCTATACACACGGGCGACCACGACACCCTGGTGCACGAGGTGATACTTACCTCGCCCCTGGGACTTGTGCCCAGAGAGCTGGACGTCTTCTATCCCGCCAACGCGTACGACATACCCGTCACCGGAGAATGGAACTGTCAGGAGAAGCAGATGATCAGGTCGATGCTGTCGGAGCTACTGGATCAGGGCTATGACAAGGTCATATGCCACTTCCCGGATTACGAGATGATCAAGGACCTGGCGGACATGGAATTTACGGTCGAGAACGGAGATCCCACATCGTTTGCGTCCCTCGGGAGGCTGGATGCATCTCTGAGGGGGGCCTCGAGGGGCATGGACCTCCCGGGCTACATGGTCGACCGCAAAGAGAATGTGCGTTCGGTCCTTCGCTTCCAGTTCGGACAGGACGTCGCCGACGCGATAATGGACGGGAATACGTTCGCGACGGGTAAATTCCCTTACTGGAAGATAATCAGGGAAGACCCGGAGGACAGGTCCAAAAAAACACAGCTTGGAATGCTGACTCCCGAGAGAGGTATGATCTCCCTTACTCTGGAGGGAGCGGAAGTTCTGTCCCGGACCGGAAGGTACGTCGTCACGATGAACGATTTCGATCTCAAGGGGAACCTGTTTGCGGTCGGAGCGGTCGGAGCGGACCCTGATATAAGGATAGGGGACGAAGTGGCGATAATGCGCGGCGGAAAGGTCGCAGGCGTAGGTGTTGCCGAGATGTGCGGCAGAGAGATGGTTCAGATGAACCGCGGAATGGCAGTCCGCGTCCGCCATAAGTCAAAATGAATATGGACATATACTTTCGGTCACTTTCGGCGACCTCCCCCGATTCAGTTCATATACCAAGCTGTCGATGATTGAATAAGAAGGCCGGAAGTGCATCCCCCGACGCATCTGAAAGTCTTCCACCAGAGGCAGGGACATCCGCATCCCATCCAACAGCCTTGCCTCTGTTCTCATTTTTCTCGACCGTCATACCGTTCGGGGAAAAGTTCCTCTAATCTGGAGATTGCCTCCTCATTTCCCTTTTCGGCGGCCTTTTTCAGGAATTCTATGGCCTTCTGCATGTCGCGGTCGGTGCCGCAACCGTCCCGGTACATGTAGAAAAGGGCCACCAGCGCCTGGTCGAAGCCCTTGTCGGCGGCATCCGTTATCAGTTCAAGCCCCTTTCCCATGTCCTGGGGAACACCCTTGCCGTCCCTGTACATCAGACCCATGCGGTAAGATCCTGCGGCGAGCCCGCCCTCCGACGCTATCCTGAACAGTCGGAACGCCGAATCGAAATCGGAGATCCTCTGATTATCCTTGTTTATGAATCCTTGCTCCAGCATGTCCCCCAGGGTCAGGGCGGCCCCGGGAGAACCGTTCTCTGCACCCATCTTGAAGAACTCCACGGCCTTGTCGACATCCTTGTCCACGCCAATCCCGTTGAGATAGCATGCCCCGACCTCGAACGCGGCCTCGCAGTCTCCGGACCTTGCTGCTCTTTTTAGTTTCCACAGGCTTCCTTCGCGACCGAACACGGGGGGCCATGGGCACGGAGCGCTATATCCGTTGCGCTGTGTCACGGACGGCGGTTAGTCCTGCAGCTCGTCCGAATATTTTTTACTCAGCCTCGACAGCCATATGCTGAGCGCAAGCCCCAGTACCAGCGTCGCAATGCCGCTGATCGCTTCCGCCCAGGTGTCCGTGACAGTCAGCGTGTTGTAGGCCACCAAGAGCGTGGAGCCGACTGTGAGGCCGAATATCATATAGAATGTAGATTTGCGGTAGGACTTCAGCGCCCATGTCACGATTTTCGCGAACAAGACCAGCCCGGCGACAAGGCCGATGCCGAAAAGCACAATTACCACGATATCGAAGTCCGTGAAGGAATTTATCAGTGGCTTGTACAGCCCCATTGCCAGTAATATGGCGCTTCCGCTCACTCCCGGTGTGATCTTGGAAGCCGCTATGACAAGTCCGGTGACGATCAGCACTACATACATAGTCCATCCGTGAATAGTCCCGCCATCTCCGCCTGCCTCCTCTATGCTCCCGGCGAACATCAGCAGGACTGTTATTGCGATACCGGCCGCCAGAGCGACATAGTTCAGCGTGGAGGTTTTCCCCCCGTCCTCCTGTGTCATCTTGTAGACATCGGGAAACTGCCCGACTATCAGTCCAGTGAAGAAGAACATTGCCGGGACCTCGAGATTCGCCATCAACCAGTCCAATCCGAAGGCGGTGACGGCCATTCCGAGGACCATCCCCCCGCCTACGAAAAGGAGGAACCTGAAATCGGTCTTCCATTTGTGGAAAATGTCGCTGAGATCCTCCATCAACCTCTCGTATATCCCGAAAGCGACGGCGGCCACGCCGCCGCTGGCACCCGGAAGGATGCTCAGAACGCCTATGAACGCACCAATGAGACCGTTCTTTGCATCGGCGATTCTTTCCATAGGGAAATGTCAGCAAATTGCCGTATTTAAAGGGCTGGCATGGAAACAGTCCTTTCCGATTGCGGCCCTTGGGGCGGGCCCGCCCGTGGTAAAGATCTCATGTATTTGCCAATGAATTACTCAATTATTAGACATTTATCAAATTATTAATATATGATTAGACATTTGTCTAATTGGTCTCAATTTAACTGTACAAATCTAGTGAATATGAGGCAAGAATTGGAGGTTCGAGATGAAGTTGGGAATAATGGCGGCGGCCGCAGCGGCCGCGATAATGACGGTATCGCTCTTCCTGCTGCCTGAGGTGTCCGCCGATACCGCTGAAATACTGTCGGGCGGCGTCGAAGGGGCACTGGACCATACGGATATGGCCTGGACGATGGTGGCGACGGTACTTGTTTTCATGATGGCTCCCGCCTTGGCGCTTTTCTACGGGGGGATGCTGAGGAAGCAGAGCATGACGTCCACCATCGCCCAGTGCATAATGGGCGTCGCACTGGTTTTAGTGATATGGGCGGCAGTGGGATACTCTCTGGCGTTCAGCGGGGACATAGGCGGGTTCGTTGGGGACCTCGGCTTCGCCCTGATGTACAACGTGCCGTACGGAACGAGCACACTGGGACTTACGATACCCGATATGGAGTTCCTGCTGTTCCAGGGGATGTTCGCAGGTGTGACGGCATGCATCGTGGTCGGGGCCAGCGCCGAAAGGGCCAGGTTTTCTGCCATCATGCTGTTCCTTGCCATCTGGTCGGTCCTCGTGTATGCTCCGATGGCGCACATGGTGTGGGGAGGAGGCCTTCTCTCCACGGCGGGAGGATACATCACATCCCTCGATTACGCAGGCGGGACGGTGGTCCACATATGCGCCGGCGTGACCGGCGTCGCGATAGCGCTGGTCCTCGGAAAGAGGAGTGGCAGGACGATAAAGGACCGTCCCCACAGCATCCCATGGATGTACCTGGGGGCCATACTTCTCTGGCTGGGATGGATCGGGTTCAACGGAGGGTCCGGGCTCGCAGTGAATGAGACATTGGTGCTGGTGGTCGCCACGACTGTCATAAGTTCGACGGTGGCGATGCTGTCCTGGGGCGCGGTCCAGATAATGCATGCGGGGCGCGTGAGCGTCTCTGGCATGTGCGCCGGGTTCCTGTCGGGGCTGGTGGCCATCACTCCTGCATGCGCGTTCGTAAGCCCTGCGTCTGCCGCGCTGATCGGTGCCGTGGCGGCGCCCGTATGCTACTTCGGAGTGATCTTCATGAGGAAGAGGTCCGGGGTCGACGACGCCCTGGATGTGTTCGGGATCCATGGCATAGGGGGGATCTGGGGAGCGATGGCCACGGGCATATTCGCATCCTCTGCTCTCACTGCCACGCCCGGGCTGATCGAAGGCGGAACAGACCTCTTCGCAGGACAGCTGGCGGCGGTAGGATTCACCCTGGCGTACTGTTTCGCGGTATCGTTCGTGATAATGAAGGTTATCTCCTTGGTCATGAGGGTCCGTTACACAGAAGATGAAGAGCTCATAGGCGGAGACATCGCGGAGCACGGAGAGTCCGCATACAACTGAGGCGATGAAATGAAGATGATAGTGGCAGTCATCCGGCCGGAAAGGCTACAGAACGTGAAGGACGCGCTCAGGTGCAACGGGATAATGGGGATGACCATGGTCCCTGTGAAGGGAAGGGGCTCGCAATCGGGCATCAACATATCCACAAGGACCGGGACGTTACGCGTGGACGAGATAGACAAGATGATGCTCGAGATCGTCGTGGAGGACGACCGGAAGCAGTTGACCATAGATACCGTGAAGGAGGCCGCGTTGACCGGGCATATCGGAGACGGGCGCATATTCGTCATACCCGTCGAGGAATCGATAAAGGTCCACGACGAATAATCACAGATTTCCTCCAAACCTTTTACCCTTTTTTTCAAAGCTGTTGTTTCTCAGGTATTATTCCATGACGCGCCATCGATCTGCCACAATGCGATACGATGCGGACGGGAAAGCTCCGCCCGGAGAAGGGAATGTCAGCCGTCGATGAGATCGTCGGAGCCCTCATCTGTGAAGCGCACGCAGTTGGCATGTATCTGCCTGGCCTTGGTCTTGGAGAGCATACCCAGTTCCAACCAGGCGGCGTTTATGACCCCGGACGGCGCAAGGCACGTGGCCGACGACACGGAACATATCTCAGGGTCGTAAACCCTGCTGCCACGCCAGTCCGTGACGTCTTTGACGCTGACCGTCTTGCCGAGCCTATCGGCGTATCTCCTGATGAGGTCGCAGTCAGTAGCGATATGGATATCCAGGTCCCCGTCTTCTCTGAGTTTTGCGGTGATTTTGTGCTTCTTGTCGCAGAACGCCATATCGACTATTACAGTGGCCATGTGTTTTGAAACGGCACTTGAATACAAAAAACATTCCCGCTTCGGAGTGTTGAGAATGAGTGCAGCCGCCGGGATTCGAACCCGGGCGACGAGCTTGGAAGGCTCGAATCCTAACCAGCTAGATTACAGCTGCAGCAGGTTCCCTTAATTTTTCACTGGTATATAATCATGATGTAGGTTCCGTCATATCGCGCCTCCGCGCCCTGTTTCCTTCGTAACGGCCCCCGGTATGCTCCGAACGACCGGAGAGGAAGGCGTCCGGGCCCTTTATCCGCTCCCCCCACCTACTTTTATCTACTGAATCCTGCATACCGTTTCCGATGGGTTCAGGGCCGGTTTTCCAGAGTTCCTCAGATTTGGCGATGTGGAGGAGACTTTCGGGGTCTGGATCTGCTAAGTTTACACGCAGAAAGAAGGGCAATCCCGCCGAAGCGGTGGCCGACGAGGTGCTAGCCTCCAAGGGCTCCGTGAATTCCGCAGTACTCGTCAGGCTCGTGGACTCTCTGTTCGACGGTGGTAGCGAGCGCCTTCCGTCCATACTCCCAGACCTGGTATCGAAACGCCGGTCCATGGACTGCGCACCTGCGCTGGAGGCCGCAATCCTTTACCAGAGGATGGGTGATTCCGAGGCAGCCGCGGAGATGTTCGAAACGGTACGCGACGGACTAGACATACCCCTCAGGAGCAGTGTGCACGCACGCCTGCTGCTGGACAGGGGCGACAAACCGTCGGCGAAGAAAGTGCTTCTTCACGGCAGATGCAGCGACCCGTTAGACCAGCAGATATACAAGCTTCTGGAGGAGGCCGATCCGGCCGGTGGGTGGATGTACTACAGGAACATAGAGCTTCTTTATGCGGGAAGGGCCACCGTACCGTGCGGGGAGGGAGAGGAAGATAGCCCCCAACAGAGATTGTATCGCATTTATTCGGATTGGTTCGGCGGTAACCACGATGTAGCCACAGATGCACTGGTGGGTGCAAAGGAATATGCCGCTAAACACCCCGACTATGTGCTTGCCGCCGCACGTATGTCTGCGGACGAGAAGGATTGGTATTCCGCAGAGGTGCTGTACAACGGTCTCGTCAAACAGGGTTGCACTTATATCACCTGCGAGGCGGCCAGGGTATGCCTGAACGGGGGCAAGATCGACAAGGCGCTGGAGCTTTACAGGGACGCGGAAGCATCGGACCCACATTCCCCGATGGTCATGGAGGGCCTTACTGACGCATACACCAAGATCGGCCGCAGGGAAGACGCGGCCCAATGCATGCTCGATTTTCTCGATACCGAGAGGGCGGACCTCGACGCATACCTCAAATGCGCTGAAAGGTTGGTATCGGACTCAATGAACGCCCATGCGGAAACGGTCATCAGAAAGATACTGATGAATTATCCGGAGAACATCAGGGCGAACATCCTCAAATCCATGAACGATTCGGTGAACGGGGACTATCCAGGCGCCCTGGAAGCCGCCACCGTCGCCGTCAAATTCAACCCTAAGAGCCCGGAGGCCCGTTTCCAACGCGCAAAAGTCCTGTTTGAAATGGGCAAATCGGAAAAGGCCATGAAAGAGGCGCAGACGGCGCTCAAGCTCTCCCCTTCCGACATAGACATAATGGTCCTCATCAAGGACATATATACTGCCCAGGGGAACAACCGCGCATCCCTAGAGATGTGCGAGAGGATATTGAAGCTGGACCCTGAGAACGCGGACATAATGTTGGATTCGTCCGAAGTGATGATGGCCATGGGAGACACCGAAGGCTCCCTATGCTCTTATCGTAAGGCCATAAGGGCCGATCGCAGGCCGGAAAATTTCATAACCGTGATTCAATCCCTGATCAGGGACGGCATGTACAAGGAGGCCGCCCTGCTCTGCGAAGAGATGGATGCGGAGTACGGCAGCATAGCACTCGTACGCAGGCTCAGAGGCAACGCCGAATACTCCCTGGGAGAATATCTTAGGGCTTCCGTATCATTTGCCGCCGCTGCGGCGGCCGACCCCTTCTCGCCGGTAATATGGCACTCCAAGGGGATGGCCGACGAGGCCGCAGGGGACCTGGACTCTGCAGAGGAGGCCTACAACCGGGCAGTGCTGATGGATTTGGACGAGCCGGAGTTCTGGATGTCCAAGGCATCGGTGCAAGAGATGAAAGGCGACCTTCACGGCGCCGTAGAATCGCTGAACCGCGCGATAGAGCTGAAGCCCGATAGCGCATACGCGCTCGTGAAAAAGGGAATGATATTCGCACGTTCGGGAAGATACAAGGAGTCCCTCTATTTCATCGACATGGCAATCATGGTGGATGTCTGGAACAAAGATATCTACGTCGTCAAGAAAGAGATATGCATGCATGCGGGGTTGTACGAGGAGGCCATCGGCGTATGTTCGGACATATCCATCATAGACCCCAAGGACACCTTCGCAATAACCGATGCGGCAGAATGCATGATGAAACTCGGAAACCGCGGCGGAGCACTGTCTTTCATCAATTCCAAACTTGCCAAGGACGCCTCCTCCATGCCGCTGCTTCTGTCTAAGAAAAGCATACTTACATCCATGGGCAACTATCCCGAGCTCATAGCCACATGCTACAGGATTTTGGAGAAGGATCCAAAAAACAGGCCTGTAAGGAATGATCTGGCACACGCTTTCCTCTCCAACGGGGACAAAGTTTCGGCCGAGAAGATATTCGCCGAATTGGAAGAGGATGCCGAGGCCGTTGCGAAGGTCGAGAGGGAGCTCCCCGTAACCGAGGAGGAAACTTCCCGTGAAGGGCCGGCCGATTCCGATGACGACGAGGCTCTGTTCGACATCGCCCGCTCGCTTTATTCCACAGGGGACTTGAGGGGAGCCGCAAGGATGGCGGACCGCGCATTGGAACTGGAGCCCGGAAACACGGAATATGTTCTTTTCAGGTCCGAGGTGTACGCCGCGGACGGAGATACCAGGGGTGCAGAGGCCGTGGTTGCGGAAGGCCTCAGGATATCCCAGGAGGACCCGGTGCTCTGGGAGAAGGACGGGGACCTGAGGTCCCTGCTCGGCGACATACCTGGGGCTCTCGCAGCGTATCAGAATGCGATGAAGTATTCTGACGGCGGGGGCTGCGACGTTTACATAAAACACGGGGACCTAAGATCCAAGATCGGCGATATCGAAGGTGCGATATCGGATTACTCGATGGCGGTATCCAAATGCGGATCCGACAACACCGCACGCAACCGTCTGGCATCGGCCCATTACATTAACGGAGACATAAAAGATGCGGACAGGATCGCCGACACGGTGCTGTCCGAGGAGCCTGACAATCCAGAGGCGCTGGTTATGAAGGCCAAGGTATTTTCCGAACGCCGCAACCAGTCGGGAGTGCTGGAGATGTACAAGCGGCTCCTCAGGACACAGGACCCCGACCCGAAGCTTCTGGAAGAGATGTCGGATATTCTTTCGAGGAGCGGACGGTCGCAGGAGGCGACGGTGCTGTCCCAGAGGGCAGCCACCAAATCGGGAGCCGAAGGAGACGAGGATGATACCTCGGAAACGGTCAAAAGATTTGCCGAGAGGTTGCTGCGCAGAGCCTATGTGAGCAAACGCTCCCTGGACGATCCCGGTATCGAAAACATGTTGGAGCTAGACCAGGCGACCTCCGAAGCGGTAATGGAATATCTGTCCGACATATCCGAATACGGGGAGATAATCCCCGGAACGCCGGAGTTCGTAAGGATGGAGGCCCTATCACATAGTGCGGTCATAAGGGCCGGGCTCACCGACATTGATACCGAACCTGTAATCACGATACCCTGCGCTTTCGTTGCTGGAGGCGCCAAAGATGCAGACGAGGCCAAGATGCTGGTCTCATACATCTACTCTGCGATCAACGGGAAAATGAGCATAGAAGCGCTCTCCGATGACGTCAAGGATCTTGCATCCAAGGTAGGAAAGGACATGTCCGTATTCGATATAATGAAGGAGCACGACCTAGGAGTTTACAGTGCCAGAGCAGTCAAGTTGCTCAGTAATTGAGCATCTGAGACTTCATGAATTCGCGCATTAGCGTTGTGGCGTAGTTTCCTTTGGGAAGTGAAAACTCCGCATCGTAGAAGTCCTGCCCCATCTTGTATCCTATCTCTTTCACAGGGCACAGTATCTCGCGCCTGCTTCCCCTGGAACTGCATCTGGGGAGTCCGGGTATGATGAAATCCGAAGCCTTAAGTTTCTGGGACTCTAAAACCTGGGACTCTATCTCTCCCATATCCCCCTCCCGCGTAACGCTGTCGCTTCCGAAGAGTGTTATCGATACGAATGCGCGTCCGGATCCGACCTGTGCGGAAACCAGGTCAATATTCTTGGATGTGGCACATATGGGATGATCGTGGTCGGGAGTACCGTCCGCAGAGACGGGTATCACCATATCGCCGGCCACAGGCATGTTGAGCGGCAGTCCCGCCTCCATCCTTTTGCTCAGCATCAGGTTGAAGAGATACGATTGATAAGCGTGGACGAGCATCATCTGCAGATTGTTCGGCAGAGTCTCTATTGCTCCGGTCCAATCTCCGGGCGACCCTATGAGATGGCCAACCATGGATTTCTCGAAACCCATGGATTTCGGCATGATTTTTATCAGAGAGTCCCAATCATCGCGATGTGCCAGCTCTTCCCTTGCGGCAGAAACATCATCGTTCTCGAACTTAGAGGGGGAAGAAAGATACATCCTCACGGCGCCTTCCGTGTCTCCGCGTACCAGGCGCTCTCCCACCAGGTGGGTCACCGGTCGGACCACTCCGAAACGCTGCACTCCAAAATAGTTGGGGAATCCACCCGCCTCTCGGATGTCGGAGATTATAGAATCCAATGTGCCAGGTATTTCATTTATCGGCATCTCGGGGTCTCTGACCCTTATCGAGAAACGGTTCCCGGTCAGGTCGCCTATCTTGATGGGGCGTTTGGAACGGTAAATATCGGAGGTCTCGAGGTCCTTGAGGCCCACAGATCTGAGGCGGTCGGGAGAGCATTCGAAAGACATAAGCTGTGATGTAACGGCGCGTTTGTCCTTCGTTCCCGCGAAACCGATCTTCTCGCGAGAGATCCCCAAGCTCCTGGACAGAAGACGGACCATGCGGTTCGTCTCCCAGTTAGTGCTCGTTACTTTGGCGATGGTGAATTTTCCTTCGGGTTCTTCAGGGGGCCCACGGGACATCTCCGTGACGCTGAAATCTTCCGGGAATACTTTTATGCGCCCTCCGGTTCCCTCGGCGCTGCTCATATAATAGAGCATACCGATCTTCGTTTCGTCGGTATTGCAGGGCCTGTAGCTCATTTAAGAGACGATCTCCGAGAAGTATCCGGCGACGTCCTCGGCCGCCTTCTTCACGGCAGCCAGAGCATCGCCGCTTTTGACCTGGACATAAAGCATTGTGTCGTCAAGTTCCGGGTGCTGCTCCTCGTACCTTACTATGAGAACATCTTTGTTGTTGTACAGGGCATCCATGATCGGCTGTAGAAGTGTCACGTCTGCGTCTTTTAGCCCGAGGGTGACCGAATTTTCGGTCTTCTCGGCAACATAGGTCTTCATGCGCTCCCCAACCCCCACTCATATCTTAAACTTTGTGTGCCCGATATGCCGGTCACACCAATCCATCCGAGTCGTGCTCCTGCAGGGCGTAGATATCCGCAAGCTCGGAATATGTCGTGCATTCGGTAGGGTCTTTGTCGTCCCGCACCCTTCCGGTGAACCGGGGGAACCTTATCCCCAGTCCGGAATCGTCCTTAGCGTAACCTGCGGCCGCGGTATGGATCGGGCTGACGCTTATCTCCGCGCCAGTCACCTCCAGCACTATATACGGGTTGAACCAAACATCCGGGACCATCTGGGAGTCCACCGACGGAGGTTTATCCTGGCTCATGTGCGGTTCAAGCATCTCCGGCAGCCTGTCCAGGAACTCGTCGTCGAATCCCGTGCCCAGTTTGCAAGCCGTTCCGAAGCGGTCGCCATCCTGGTCGTAGGCGGCCATGAGCAGCGCCCCATATTTTCCAGCCCTCTTCCCCATGCCGTAGAATGCGCCCACCACCGCAAGGTCGAACGAATCCACCAGCGACTGCTGGTAGTCCTTTTTGTATTTTATCCACAGGAACCCTCTGGACCCCGCTCTGTAAACGGAATCTTCCGAGATGGATTTGGCCATTATCCCCTCGCATCTGGCCGCGACGGCCTCGTCGAAGAACTTCTGCCCTTCCTCCGGCGAGGAGACAATCTTCATGGCGGTCATCTGGACGTTATCGGATATTTTAAAACCGGATTCTATGGCCGACCGCCTCTCGAGATATGGTTTCGGCGTCATGTCCCTGCCGTCTGCGTACAGCATATCGAACAGGAAAATTCGGACAGGATAATCCCTCACGGCATCCGAAATGCCATGTTTCTTCCTGCGGTGCGTCACTTCCTGGAAAGGCAGCATGTTCCCCGTTTCCGTGTCCACCGCGACGCATTCCCCCTCCACTATGGCCTCTTCGAGACCGCAATGCTCCCTGAGCGAATGTGCCACGTCCGGGAAATTCGGCGTGAGGTCCTCCAATCTTCTGGAGTATAGTTTTACTGAATCCTTAGTTATGTGCGCCTGGACCCTGATGCCGTCGTACTTGTATTCCATGGCGCACTTTCCGCCCAGTCTTTCCACGATCTCAGGTATGGACCTAAGTCTCTCCGCAAGCATGACCTTCAGGGGGTTTCCTACGCTCACTCTGATCTTCCTTACGGCCTCCATGCCCCCTTCGTCTATGGTCTTGGCCACGAGGCCCAGGTCGCAGGTTATGTTGAATGCCCTCTCTATCTCGGGCCTGTCCTCCTTGCTGGCGAAAGCCTCGGCGAGAGCATCGAGTATCGTCATCGTGCCTGCCCCGACCCTCATCCTGCCAGTTACTATCCTGCAAAGGTATCTGGCCTCGATCGGATTGGAATCATGGAGCATGTTGGAGAGGATCTTCGTCTTCTTGTCCTGTGAATCTTTGCCTTCAGCCTCTTCTATGGCTGTCAGGCTTTTGACCACCCTGTCGAGGGTGAGGGGGTCGGAGAACAGCGTCATCTGCTTCTTGTCTTTGATCAGTTTTTCGGCTGCGGTGCCGGGGTCGCCTTCCTTGACGGCCATCTCCGCGACTTTCGACTCTTTCATACCCACCGTCGCGGCTATCGCCCTGATGACGAGCTTGTCCGACATTCCCAGTACCGTAGGGTGGAAATCCGGGTGCAGCTTCCCCTGGGACAGGTAGACCACATATGGAATGTCTTCCGAATCCACATCCCTCAGGAACCCGGCCAGTATAGACGTCATCTCAAGACGGCTGGGCTCGGACTCTATGCGATCGAATGTTTCGGCGAGCTCCGAGAAAAGCATGCGTCCTCCATATCAGGGAAACTATTAATCGTTTTCAAAAATCCACGAGCCTCATCTGTCCCTGCTCCTTTTTCGGGGGGATTCGGTCTTTTAGGGTCCTGCCGAGGACTTCGAGCCGGGAGCGCATGAGCTCCTCCTTCTTTTTGCTGGACTTCTCGAACACCTCGTCCACCGTCCCGCGGGCCACCAGCACATAGACTTCCCCGTCTCTGCTCCTCCCAGTGCGTCCTCTTCTCTGTATCGTCCTTATCTCGGAAGGCACAGGCTCGTAGAATATCACCGCGTCCGTGCTGGCCACATCGAGGCCCTCTTCCCCCACGGATGTGGAGACCACGACATTTAAGACTCCCGAATGAAAGTCGCCGAGCACGTTCATCTGCTCCTTTTGTTTCAGGCCCCCTTTCGACTGCCCTATGAGCTTACCCACCCTGGCGCCCGGTATCGTGGAAAGTTTTTCCACCAACATGTCGCAGGTGTCCCTATACTGTGAGAAGACGATGATCTTGGAGTCCGCGGAAGAGATCAGAACGCGGCTTACTATGCTCATGACCCTTGAGATCTTGGGGTGTTCGACAGGAGAGGTCAGAGCGATATGTGCCATATCCTTGAACTCTCTAAGGTCCACAAGCTCTTTCGTACCCTTGCTGGCACTTGCCTTTTTCGCTTCGGTCTCCATCTTGAGAAGATAGGAGCGGAGAGCGCTCATCCCCTGGGTCTCGGCAAGCCCCACTGCATGGAGCAGCTTGAGGCATATTGCCTGGACGGTGAGGCCCCTGAAAACGATGGCGGTCTTCTCCCCGCGTGCGAGCCTCCTCTGAAGAGTCTCTCCGACCACCAGGAGATGTTTCGTGGACGGAGGCCAGTTGGGGTCGAATAGGCCGAGGCGGGTAAGCTCCACTATGTAATGGTCCAGCATGCCCTGGAGAAGAGATATTATGCTGACCAGGTCCCTGGGCATGCTGACTTCTATCCTCTTGACATATGTGTCGAAGACATAGGGAGAAACGTCCGGGTCATCGTCTCCGCGTATATCTATGCGGGTAAGTGCCAGGTTCCTGCATATTTCCTCTATCCTGTCGAGGTCGCTGCTCGGCGAGGCGGTCATGCCCATCGAAAGAATGTGTTCGCCGCAATGCTGCGCCACCGTCACGTAGGCGTAGTTGCCAGTCCCTCTGTGAGCTTCGTCGTAGATCACGAGGCCAAACTCTTCCAGGTCGTATCTGCCGCTCTCCAGGTCGTTGGCTATGGTCTGAGGCGTAGACACTATCAGGTCGAATTCCCTCATCATCGCGGTCCTGACCTCGGGCTTCGTGTTGCCGTTGACTATCCCCACCTTGGTCCCTACCAGATTCTCCTGGAAGAATGCGCCGTGCTGGTCGGTTAGAGGCTTGGTGGGAGCAACCATGAGGACTTTCTTCCCGCGCTCCAACATGCATGCCGCGACGTAAAGCGCCACAACGGTCTTTCCGAGGCCGGTGGGGAGGATTATAAGCGTGTTCTCTCCGAGACATCCTTTGGCCATGGCTACCTGGTATTCTCTTTCTTCAATCTTTCCGGACGCTATCCTGGGATGGGAGAGGTATTTCATTCCGTCCGAGAATAAGACGGGTAAGGATAAAAGGATAACAGAGAGGTGTCCGAAAGTGGGACAGGTTTCTATAGGCATGCCGGGTTTGAAAATATTACAGGGGGCCCGCAGGCCCATTTGAGGTTTAGTGGCAGCCGCCGCCGCAGGACGCGCAACCGCTGGCGTTGGGGTCGCGGATCGTGAGCCCGGTACCGAAGTTGGGGTCGTCGATGAACTCGATGATGCAGTTCTTAAGAGGTTCCGCGGTCTCGTTGTCGTAGAACATCTTGAACGCTTCTGCCGTGGTGTCCACGATGTCGCCCTCCGCCTCCTTCTCCTGGAAAGACATTCCGAACTGGGGTCCGGAACATGCGAAGCCTGCGAGGTAGATTTTTATGCCATGGCCCTTCTTATTGTTCCTGTCCATAAGGTCTACTATGAACTTCTCAGCTTCTGGGGTTATTTTTACCATTTGATCCCTCCTTGAATCTTATCGGGGTATATAATTCAATCTTAGTACTTAACAATTGTTACTTACTCTGTCTTTATGTCGTAAAGCTTAGCGAATTCCCTCAAAGCGTAGGATTGGGATTTCGTCAGCGCCATGTACGAGCCGATGATCATGGCTTCGAGAACCTCGTCCCTGGTGGCGCCCTCCTGTACGGCGTGCTCCGCTTGAACCTTTATGCAGTACTCCGCACCCTCTGCCGCCGCTGCGGATACGGCGCACAGGAAACGGGTCTTCTTCTCCATGACGCCGCGGCCCTCCAAGGCGGCCCTCCCGAGGTTGGCCACGGGCACGAACAGGTCGGGACGTTCGGAAAGGACCTGGTTGATAAGGGGTATCGAACCGTACTGCTTCTTTATGGCCGCCAATATCTTTTCTGTGATTTCCCTCTGCTTGGGATCTTCTTCCATAGCCTTTCGAAGGGCATTATTGTAAAAATAGCTGTCGCACATCCATGATAGCCAGATAAGCTAATTGTATCTTTCCTGTTATATTTCAGCCGCCGCACCATTTTTCATTACGCCCCGAAGGACGGGGCCCAAGGAGAAAAAAATATGGAAAATGACGGACTTCAGGAGAGATTCAGGAAAGTCGGGAAAGAGCATGGATACGAAACGGTCAATGCGGAATTCGTCTCGTTCAAGGAATTCAAGGTTCGCTGGCAACGCTCCTATAAATGGGCCGACTTCAAAGTATCAGATTACATGGCGGACGCCCCGCCCGAAGTGATTGAGGGCCTGGCATCAACGCTTTTCGCAAGGATATGCGGAAAGGGGGACCCGGGCTTCTCGGAAGAGATGTGCAGATGGGTCACTTCCCCCGATTTTTCAAAATACAAACAATCCACGTACCTTAGGAGGAGCAGAAACCTCTCTAGGTCCCGTCAGGGCCAGCACAGGGACCTGGGCGAATGCTATCGGAGGCTGATCGATGCGGGACTGGTGAAGGACGACCCAGGCATATTCATGTCATGGACGAAGGAGCCCAACGTGCGGAAGGTGGGATGCTGTTCGGTCCTCATGAAGGTCGTCGCTATATCCTCCGCGCTGGACAACCCCGAGGTCCCTGAATTCGTCGCGGACTACGTAATGTACCATGAGCTGTGCCATATCTTGGTAGGCTTCGATCCGTCCTCGGAAAAACACGGAAGCGAATTTGCGGAGCTGGAGTCCAAATACCCCCGCCAGAAGGAGGCCGAAGACTGGTTGAGGAGACTGTGCATGTACCTATGAAGAAAGGCCCCGGGGGAAACTGTCCCCCGGGCGCTAACACGCCTTTTCACAGTCCGGCGGTGACGCCGGCCTCGAAGCACTGACTTACGCCGGGGGTATGTGTCGGACCCTGCGTTGTCTTCCGGTCATCGCAACGATGATACATCGCATCTCCCGCAAGTTCCCAAATTTGGTACAGGGCCGCTGTCCGCCGACCCGTGCTCATGGCGTTCACGCATCGCGCCCCTCCGCCGGTCCGGCAATCTTGCTAAAGCATATTTGCTTATAAAGGACTATGCCGGGCCCGCAGTTCGAAGGCTGTTATATACGCACCATGCCACACTTTCGCAGGCGGAAACGCCGAGAAGCAGAAGAAGGTATCCGAAAAGGTGGTAAAGGCCGTTAACGACCAGATAAATATGGAGCATTATTATGCGTTCCCGTACTTAGGGATGTCCAACGAGATGGACGCGAAAGGTTACAGGGATTCTCGAAGTGGTTGTTTTTCCAATACAAAGAGGAGATGGAGCACGCCGAAAAGTTCATAGGCTTTCTGCAGACGAGAGGTGCCGAACAGCCCCTCGGCCATAGATGCCACGGGCAAGGTGTCACACCCCTATAGACATCACCATGGCGGCATACGGGTATGAAATGAAAGTTTCTGTATCTACAGACAAGATATATGAATTGGCCAACAAGGAAGGAGACCGCGCTTCGGCATCATTCCCCAAGTGGTTCATAAACGAGCAGGTCGAGGAAGGGGGAACGCGGGGAATATCATCGATATGTTCGAGGCGGCAGGGAAGGACATGAGCGCGATGTTCGCAATCGACCACCACCCCGGCAAGAGAGATGATGAGTAAGCTTCGCGGTCGTTGCGGCATCCAAATCCCTTAACGCTCCCAGCCTTGGCCGGCAGGCAGTAACTACATTTTTTGCCGTATCTTAGTTGCGTTAAATGCCGTTGTACCTTATTTTTTACTACAATTGACGTAAAATTCCCATTTTTTGCAGAAAAACAGCATTTTTCCTACGATTTCCGAATATATAATACTGTAATTCGTACGCAGAATTCAAAAATACAGCAAGGTTTATAGCGATTAATTATTTACTCCTCCCTTATGAGCGACTTTCTCAGTCCCAAGTCGGTGGCCATCATAGGCGCTTCTACCGATGAGACAAAGCTTGGCGGAATGCTGTTGAAAAACATGATATCCGCTAAGTTCGACGGCGAACTGTACCCGGTCAACCCGAAGGGCGGGCTGATACAGGGCGTGAAGGCTTACACATCCTTCGACGAGATCGGAAAGGCGGTGGACCTGGCCGTGATAGCGGTCAAGGCGCCCTTCGTGGCAGCGGAGATTGAAAAGGTAGGAAAGTCCGGTACCAAGTATGTGAGCATTCTCACTGCCGGTTTCAAAGAGGCGGGTCCCGAAGGCGAGAAGCTCGAAGAGGACCTTAAAGCCACCGCCAAGAAATATGGCGTCAGGATCTTCGGCCCGAACAGCTTCGGCATAATGAACCCCAAGGGAAAAGTCAACACGACCTTTGCGCACCTTTTGCCCAGGGTGGGCAACGTGTCGGTCATGTCTCAGTCCGGGGCCTTCGGTTCGTCCATCATAGACTGGGCGATAGGTCAGAAAATAGGGTTCAGTAAATTCATCACGTACGGCAACAAGTGCGACATGAGCGAGGCCGATGTGGTGCCCATACTCTGCGATGACCCCGACACCAAGGTCATTGGTATGTACATAGAGGGAGTGGATAACGGAAAAGAGCTCCTGGATGCTATGCAGAACACTAAGACGAAGAAGCCCATAGTCGCATTCAAATCGGGACGGACCGTGGCGGGTTCTATGGCGGCCTCTTCACACACAGGCTCCCTCGCCGGCGCAGACTCTGTATATGATGTCATATTCGAGAAACTGAATGTCTACAGGGCCATGGATGCGGACGAGTTCTTCGACGCGCTCAGCGTATTCAGCACCTGCAGCGAGATGAAGAAGAATGGAATAGCGATCATCACAAATGCGGGAGGGCTAGGTGTCATGTCCGCGGACGCGACGTTCGATGCACCCCACATAGAGGCGGCAAAACTGAAGGAAGAGACCCTCAAAGAACTGGTCGAAAGAGTTCCGACCATCGCAGGTCTCACAAACCCCATCGATGTGAGGGGAGACGCCAAACCCGAATATTTCAAACACGCCATCGAGACGGTCATCAAAGACCCCAGCGTCGGAGGGTTGGTCATCATGGGCTCTCCCCTGGATTTCGCAGACCTCGAGGCCATAGCTGAGATGCTGGTCGAAATGAGGGACGATATACCCGTGCCCACGACCGTGTGCTTCGCGGGTGGATACAAGTGCGAGAAGGCCCTCAACATACTCAGAGAGGGCCTATTCCCCACATTCCCCACCCCCGACAGGGCGGTCCGCGCACTGTCCATACTCAGAGGATACACCCTCCGCAAAGAAGCAGTGGCCACGCCTCTCAAGATGCCCAAGATATCTGGCGGAAGGGATACAGTCAAGAAGATACTCGCAAAAGCCGAGGGCGAAGGGAGGAAGGCCCTGACCGAAGCGGAAGGAAAGCAGATTTTCAAAGCATACGGGGTCCCGATTCCAGGCGAGGCTTCTGTCAAGACCGCCGAGGAAGCGGTAAAAGAGAGCTCCAAGATAGGGTATCCCGTGGTCATGAAGATCCTTTCACCGGACATCGCACACAAGACGGATGTAGGAGGAGTCGTCGTAGGCGTCAAGAACGATGCGGAGGCCAGAGCAGCCTTCGACAAGATCATGGCGTCATGCAAGAAGGCCAAGCCAGAAGCGAGGCTGGACGGTATCTCGATTCAACAGATGGTCACCGGAGAGGAGGTCATCCTCTCCATGATACGCGATGTGCAGTTCGGCCCCGTGGTATCCTTCGGCCTGGGAGGAATATTCGTCGAGATACTGGGCGAGATATCCCAGTCTCACGCGACAATGACGGAAGAGCAGATGGACGCCATGGTCAAATCCACGAAGGCATACAAGCTCCTGTCAGGCGTGAGAGGTGCCGAGCCGTCCGATATCGATGCGATAAAGGACGCTATAAGGAGGATCGCCCTGATCGCCCTCGAGAACCCCGAGATCCACGAGCTGGAGATCAACCCGGTCATCGTCGGAAAGAAGGGCAAGGGCTGCTGGGCAGTCGACGCCCTCTGCACCCTGAACTGAAACCAATTCCCCGGCGCGAGCCGGGGAAACTCCAATATTTTCCGCGGAACAGTTTAATTCAACGTGTGAGATGCAGGTCGGATGACTTCCGAACTTGTATTTGTGGGACTCGGCATGAGCGGCACCGGCGGAATGACCGTCGACGCTTTGGCCGCCCTGAAAGAATGCGACAAGATCTATGCCGAATTCTACACATCGACGCTCATAGGTGCCAAGGCAGAGGATCTCGAGAAAGCCGTAGGAAGGCACATCGACGTCCTGTACCGCTCCCAGGTGGAAGAGGAAGAGGGTGTCATCGAGGATGCTAAGAAGATGAGGGTAGGGTTCGTCACTGCCGGAGACACGATGCTGGCTACGACCCACGTGGATCTCAGGATACAGGCCAAGGAGGCCGGCATACCGGTCCGCATCTTCCACGGAGTTTCTATATTCACGGCATGCCCCAGCTCCATGGGGCTTCAGCCTTACAAATTCGGCCGCACCGTTACGCTGCCGTTATATGAGATGAATTATCGCCCTAAGTCCCCGTACGACAACATATTGGAGAACAAGAAGCGCGGGCTCCACACCATGGTCCTGCTGGACATCAGAGAGTCAGAGGGCAGGTATATGACCGCCATGGAGGCAATAGAGTGGCTTTTGGAAGGGGAAGCGCAGTGGGGCGAGGGCCTAATAGACGACAGGACGCTTCTGTGCGTGGCATCCAGGGTAGGTTCGCCCGATGAGAAGATCACCGCCGGATATCCCCGCGACCTCCTGAAAAAGGACCTGGGCTCCCCTCTGTTTACGCTGGTGGTGCCCGGAGACCTGCATTTCATGGAAGCTTATTCGCTTGTGTACTTTGCAGGCGCGCCGGAAGAAATAATAGATGAAGTGTGAAAGGCGTGCCGAAATGCATCAGGGTGGATAAGAGAGAAGGAGAAGAGATCAGGAAGCGTCTAGCCGACTCAGGCATTCTGGATACTAGGCATAAGATCTCCAGGGACGGAGATTTTCTCGTCATTCCCGTTCTGTGTGATTCGTTCGAAGGCCGTGAGGCCTTCGATTTCGAGGCAGAAGAAACGGAAAGCCGTACGACAGACTATAAGGAGATTCTGGATTTTCCTGACTGGCTCAACAAGGAGCTTCCGAGCTCGTATGATATAATCGGGGATGTGGCGATAATCAAACTATCCGACGCCCTGGTCCCTTACAAGGAACGCATCGGAGAGGCGATGATGGGAGCCACACCCAGCATCCGCGCGGTGATGATGGACTCCGGCGTCAAAGGAGAGTTCAGGATCAGGAAACTTGAAAAGATAGCGGGCACCGGAACTTCCGAGACCGTCCACAAGGAGTTCGGTGTCAGAATAACCGTAGATCCTTCCCTGGTGTACTTCAACCCGAGGCTAGCCGCCGAAAGGGCGAGGGTTGCTTTATCGGTGAAGGAAGGCGAGAAGATAATAGACATGTTCGCGGGCGTGGCGCCGTTTCCGCTCGTGATATCCAAATTGGCCCGTCCCGAGGTCATCTACGCCATAGATTTGAATCCTGAGGCGGAGAGGTTCATGAAGGTAAACATCGAGAGCAATCATATGGCAAATATCGTTCCGATCATAGGCGATGCACGTTCCGCCATCAGGGGGCTCCCCAAGGTCGACCGTATAATAATGAATCTGCCTCAATCATCCGATGATTTTCTCGACTCTGCACTGGAGGCGGCCAAGGACGGTGCCGTGATACACATGCACCGTGTGCTCGAGAGGGCTGAAGCGGAGACATTCACCGCCGAGCTCATGGAAAGGATGCGGTCGGCAGGCTATAATATCCGCATAGCCAGGACATCCGAGCTCAAGACCTACTCCCCCAGCATGAGCGTCTATGTCTTCGATATAGTGAAGTATTAATTCTTTTTCACGGGCTCCAGCGTCACGCCTGTCTGCCCCTGGTAGTTCCCGCTTCGCTTGGAATAGTCCTTTCCGGAATTCGACGAGAGCGTCTCGAATATCATCTGGCAGAATCTTTCCCCAATGGGGATCTCCACGGCCTCGTCAGTGGCATTGTATGCTCCCAGGGTAAGGGTGCCCTCGAATCCGGCGTCAATCTTCCCGAACGCCCCCATTATGCCCTTCCTTATCCAGGTGGTCCTAAGCCACAGCTGCGCGCAAAGGTCGGAGGGCAGACGGACCCTCTCAAGGGTGGACACGTAGAACATGGTCCTTGGAGGTATGACCGCCACGCCACGTGTTTTCACCTCCGGATTCCCGCGTATGGTGATCTCTGATATCCTGAGGTCGTATCCGTTCGGGGTAAGGCCCTTCTCGGAGAATTCGCTGATTCCGAAATAGCCCGTGCTCAATCCGTGTGCAATGTCGATGTCCGAAAGAACTGTCATGGTACGGGGATTGCGGAGCCAATATTAATGTGTGTTAGAACGAGTCCAAACTGCCCCCGTTCCTGGAGATCTTTTCGAAGAAACCGAATATGAACCAGGCGGCTGTAAAATATATCGATCCAAGCAGCGCCATCATCAGAAAGGGCTCCGCCATCATCGACAGGGCGGACCCGCCCACGGCCGACCTTGTGGCATCCACAGCATACGTAAGGGGCATCCCATAGGAGAATACCTGCAGCCATCCCGGTAGATACGAAACCGGGAAGTTGACCCCGCATATGAGCAGCCCTATGTATCCGAAAAGATTGGCCAGGATGGCAGAGGTCCTGAGGTATATCCCTATGCTTCCTATTGCAAGACCCATTCCGGCCAGCGAAAGACATGTCAGAACGCATATCAAAGCTATTGCACCGATGTTCGCCGAGCTGAAATCGACTCCGAAGAGGAAAACGGCGTAGAAAAGCGAGACCGACACCGAGACGAATCCCGTGGATATACTGAACAACGACTTCCCGAAGAAGATGAAGAACAGCCGGGAGGGAGAGGACAGTATCGGTTCCAGCGTACCGGTGTGCTTCTCTGTCCCTGATATGTTGGAGGCCGAATACAGTGTGGAAGTGGACACGCTTTGGACAACGTTTCCGATTATCACATACTCCGGGCTCACGTCAGGATTTCCCACGTACGATGCGAGAAGGAAAAAGAAGTACATGCTGAACAGGTTCACGCACATTATCACCAGGAGCCTTGTAACGGGATGGACTATCGTGAACTTAGATATGAAGTCGCTTTTGGCTGAAGTGGCTATGACAGTCAGTGCTCCGGCCATATCAATACCTCGTTGCGGTCCCATCCCTCAGGACCTTGCGTTCGACGTACAGCATCACGAAATAAGCAGAGATAATGAAGACAAGCGAAAGTGCCATACACATCAAAATGTCGGTAAGCAACGATATCCCCAACATCCCCTCGTATCCTTCGAGGGCGGAATACTTGAGCGCATCGACCCCCCATGTCGGCCCAAGAGCCAACGATAAGGGCTGCATCCATGCCGGAAGCATCGATATGGGCACCAGGGCGCCGCTCATGACGTAGATGGGATACTCGAGCACCGAGGATATGGTGCCCCCCTTTCTGGTCAGAACGAAAAGCGTAGATATCAGAAGCCCGACCGAAGACAGTGAGAGCATGGCCATAAGAAGTGCCAGGAAGAACAATAACGGGTTCTGTACGTTCAGTCCGGTGCCGAACATTACCTCTGCTATGGCAAAAACGATAAAAGCGTTGAGAAGACCGATGAGAGTGCTCCAGAGGGACCTTCCGATGAGGACGTATATTATCCTGGTCCCGGAGCCCAGCATGGGCTCGAAAGTACCGTTTATCCTGTCGAAAGAAACGCTGGTACTCGAAGAGAACAGGGAGTTGGCCCACATGCCCAGAACACCGCCGCCCAAAACAGCCTGGAGCACAACGGGCCCCTCAACAGACGTTCCCCCAGAGCTTAGAAAGATCATGACCATGGAAAGAAGGAACGGAGATATCAGGCTGGGAATTATCCACTGCGGGTCGGCGAAGAACTGTACCGCCTGTTGTTTGAATCCCGCAGATATTGCCCTGGCACTCATCATTCATCTCCGCCAGTCAGTCTGATGTACGCATCCTCCAGTGTGGGCTCGTCCAGGCCGATCAACCTGATTCCGAACGGTCGGAACACCTCTTCGTGGAAACTTATGTCTGTCCTTCCCGAAGCGGAGGCGAAACGCGTATCATATCTCCCCCCCACGGTCCTGCTTGAAACTACGGTAATGTCTGGGTCGGAAACGAATCCTCTGAGTGCCTCGGAAGGGTCTCGGTCGGTGACGATATGCACCACTGAAGAGTCGGAGACCATATCCTTTATCTCCGCCACGGTACCTTTGCCCACGATTTTTCCCTTGGAGAGTATGACCATGCGGTCGCAGAGTTCCTCTGCTTCGTACATGTAATGGGTGGTCAGGATTATCGTCTTGCCCGATCGGGAAAGGTCCCTTATCATGGACCTTATGCTTCTGGATATCTCCGGGTCGAGACCGATGGTGGGTTCGTCCATGAAAAGCAGCTCAGGGTCGTTAACCAAGGCCCTGGCTATGTGAAGACGCTGCTTCATCCCCCGCGAGAAATCTTCCACTTTTGTGTCGGCGGCGTTCAAAAGACCGACCATTCCAAGAAGCTTCTGGCACATTTCAGCCTGTTCGCGTTTCGGGATTCCGTACAGGTCCGCAAAGAACTCAAGGTTCTGTTTCGCAGACAGACGATAGTATAATCCCCTTTCCCCACCCGATACGACGTTTATCCGTTTCCTGAGCTCCATAACCGTACGGTCGTCGGTAACGTCGCATCCGAGCACGCGGGCACTGCCGGACGTTGGGATAAGCAGCGTCGAAAGCATCTTTATCGTGGTGGTCTTTCCCGCGCCGTTGGGACCGAGGAGACCGAATATCTCACCCTGCCCGACATCGAAAGAGATGCCTCCCACGGCTGTTTTCGTGGGGCGGCCCCGGGTCGAGAATACTCTGACAAGGTCTTTCACTTCGATGACGGTTTTCATCGCGGGATGTAATCGAATACGATTATGAATTGTTATCTATCGTCCGGAGGATGTGGCAGACCAGTATGGAGGGATGAACCATCCATATTATTATATCCGATACTGGGGATACTTATGGGATGTTCGATCCGGGTGTTGCCGCACGAAAGGAGTTGGCGTCCCTTCTCAAGACAGTTCACGGCGGGCAGGGATGGAAGTTGAAGGACATCGAGGATTTCAGCCATAACCTGAACCCGCTGGGCCCCCCGGAGGATATAGCAGAGATAATGGCTTCAGCGGCCGGAGGCGTCGGCCATTATCCGGATGATTCCTGTTCCGAGCTTAGGGAGACTATAGCTTCCGTTTACGGTGTCGGATCCGACAATGTGACGGTCGGGGCAGGGTCTTCCGACATAATAAGAAATTTTCCTCACACTTTCATATCCACCGGGGAGACCGCGGTAATCCAATCCCCATCCTTTGCGGAATACAGCCATCAGTGCCAAATCGCCGGCGCGGTCATCAGGAGGGTCCCGCTGCAGGAGGAAAACGATTTCAGGATAGACAGGGCATCGTTGAGCGACCTGATTCCTTCGGCCAAGGCAGTATATATCTGCAATCCAAACAATCCTACCGGCAGGGTCGAGCCCAGAAAAAAGATCCTGGATGTGGCCAAAGAATGCCTCGACCACGGGACGATGCTGTTCCTCGACGAAACTTTGCTGGAACTTGTCCCGGACAATGAAGGCATATCATGTGTCCGGTATGTCAACAGATATCCCAACATGGTAGTTGCCGGTTCGCTGACGAAGTCGTTCGCGATTCCGGGAATACGCATAGGTTTCGGCTTCGCATCGGGTGAAACCGTTGCGGAGATGGAGAAGGTGAGGATGACCTGGAACGTCGGCAACATGGAGCAGGTCGTAGCGAAAACCCTAATCGGTGAAAGGATGGATTACGTGAGGAAGGCCTCAAAGCTGATGGCGGCCGAATCTTCTTCTTTGAACCGCAGGCTCTCAGAGATAGGATTTTCGGACGGAAGCGTATCAGATTCCTTCTTCTACTTCAGGTCCGTGGAGCACTTGGGCGTAAAAGCCTCCGAGGTCAACCGGTTGATGCAGGAGGGGGGCGTGTCTCTGAGGGATTGCTCCTCTTTTGGCAGCCCCTATGAGAACTACGTGAGATACAGCGTGAAGGACCGTCTCCGCAACGAACTCTTCATAAGCGCCGCCTCTTCGGCGGTAAGGGCGCTGAGGTGATATCATGCCTCTCTGGGCCGATGCCATAATCATAATGGTTCTCGCATTGCTCATAGACAGGTTCATCGGAGAGCTCCCTAACCGGTTCCATCCTCTGAGGTGGATGGGGAATATTCTGGGATGGATCGACCGCCGTCTGAGGAAGAGGAAAGGTGTTTGGGCTGTTTCACTGGGCTTCCTGTCGTACCTGCTGATATTTGCCATATTCGGAGGAATAGCATTATTGTTAACCGCATGTCTCCGCACATATGTGCCAGATCCATATGGGGAGATATTATGGGTAGTCGCAACTGCATTCATAGTCAAGATATCATTTGCGATTTTTTCTTTCAGAAAGCATTGCGACCCTATCCGAAAAGACCTCGAAGACGGAAATACAGCCGAGGCGGCGTCAAAGGTCCAGATGATAGTCAGCCGCAAGACCTTGGGAATGGACTCGGAACATATAGCTTCTTCATGTTGCGAGACGATATCGGAGAATTATGCGGACAGTGTGTGCTCGCCTATGTTTTTCACGGGGCTGCTGGGGATTCCTGGGGCCTTCATATTCAGGTGCGCAAACCTAATGGACGCGATGTGGGGCTACAAAAATGAAAAATATGGGGATCTGGGTCATTTTCCGGCAAGGCTCGACGACGTACTGGGATTCCTTACATCCAGAATGTCGGTTCTATTCATCGCACTCGGCGCCATGCTCCTGGGGATGAATTGGCGCGAGTCTGTGACGGTTGCCCGCCGCGAGCATAGGATGACCCCCAGCCCCAACAGCGGATGGCCGATGACGGCCACTTCCGCAGCGCTGGGTATAAGCATGGAGAAGAAGGACGTATATATCATGAACCCGGGGAACCCCCTTCCTACCACCGAGGACATCAGGAGGTGCCTGCAGCTCATAGAGCTTTCTTCGATACTGTTCCTTCTGATTGTCACCGTGCCCTTGTTTATATTCGCGGGCATCCATGTACAGATCATGGCGGAGGACCTGATGATGAAAGGGATAGAATGGATTTCCGGGACGATACTATGAGATATGTGCCAGACTGTGAAATTTTAAGTTATGAAGGTCACGATGTGGCAGTCATCCGCCTAAAAGACAGGATGGAAGTTCTCAGTTCGGCAATATTGAACGGAGGTGATGGGTCAACAGACTGTCTTTTCATCATGGAGGTGCCCAAGAATTACTTCTGCGACGACCCGGCCGGTCACGCCGAGCGCGTGAGAAAAGGTCTCGGACTGCCTCCCGACTCTGTTGGTTTCATGACGGCCGCTGAGGTGCGTTACGTTTTCAGCACCGAAGTTACAGAATATTCGGGCACATCGGCATTTGCGGCCGCGACCGCAGGCCTCAGCAACCAGGTGGTCGCAGGAGAGTTGCTTGAAGATTGGGAGAGGCGCTCCAAACTTTCTCATGAAAGGTCTAAAGCACTTCTCGCTGGCACCATCAACATCATCGGTATATCTCCTTTACCGATGACCTGTGCGGCCAAGGTCAACATTTTGACAGCAATGACAGAGGCTAAGACTGCCGCGATGAATTCTCTGGGATACGCTGAGACCGGTACAACATCCGATGCCATAGCGATCGTCTCTCCGCCGGGAGAGGCCAGGGAAGAATACGCAGGGACCGGGACCCCCCTGGGGATAGCGATGGCGCGTTCCGTCAGGGAATGTGTCAGGAATGCCCTCGTCAGGAGGGGCGACGATTCCCATGGCACTTATGCGGACATGCTTGCCGAGGCCGGAGTCAGGATGGATGATATTTTGGACTATGTCTCCAAGAAGCTCCGCCTAGATAACGAGGGCATGGCGATACTTTCAGATGAGATGGAATCCCTTAAAAACAACGTCGGATTTTCATTGCTGGTACAATGTGCCATCATGGCAGAATACCTTGGAAAGAAGGGATTGCTGTATGGCATTGAAAAATGCGATTATTTCACAAGCAGGGAAGCTTTGAAGATCTCCAGATCCCTTTCCCAAGAGATTGCCGGGGCCATTTTCGGGCAAATAGGTATTAATGTATTACGTCAATCCGACAGTAGCGATTTACTGACAACAGCGGGGAGGGGCCCCTTCCTGAGAGGGGCCCTAAACGGCCTCGTTGCAGGCCTTTCTGCATCCGTTACCACCCGGTTGTCCAGTGAGGAGGCGCCTAAATGACAGACGAAGAAGGAAGAGAAGAAATTCCCAAATTGAAGGTAATGTCTTCATCCGATGCCGCAAAGGCTAGGGCGAATGCGATAACGGAAGAGGAAAGTGCGGACGGGAATGACATACAGGAGGATCGGAGTACAGATGTCCTCCGGCAGGAACCCATCAAGCCCGAGGAATCGGTGTGGTACCATCAGCCCAAGGAAGAGCCCGAAGTCAGGACTTCCGGTGGCATAGAACCTTCCGGCAGCTGGTCCGAGCCCGAGGTAAGAACTTCAGGTGGCATAGAACCTTCAGGCAATCTGTCCGAGCCCGAGAAGGCAGCCTCGGGAACCATCGAACCATCTGAAAACTATCAGCCGGAGCCCGAGTATGCGTCTCCCGCTACGGAGGAGCCTAGGAAGAAGGAGAAGAAGCAGAAATTCAGTGCGGCCTCGTCAGGTTCGTTCAATTCCGCCTTCAGGGGAATGATCTCGTTCTTCACGATCAAGAAAGAAGAGGTGGGACAGGCAGAGATGGATGCGATGGAGGGCAATTTCCACTTTGCACCTGTCGTCGGTGCCGTTTTCGGCCTGGTCCTCTTTGTAGAGATGCTGATCTTATATCTTCTCAATTGTTTTGTGAATTTCCCGATGGGGCCAGTTATAGGCATAGTCGTACTGGCCACAGTACTGTTGGGAAGCAAGTTCCTCCACTTCGATGGATTGGTGGACTTCGGGGACGGCATCGTGGCTTCCGGAGACAAGGACAAGCACATTGCGGCCATGAAAGATACGAGGGTCGGCGCAGGCGGTATAGGCTTGGCGCTAGTCGTCACGCTGATGACATTCTCGATATACTCTATCACAGGAGGATGGGATGATGATTTGTTCTTCGCTCTATTCTTCATAATCCCCGCGACCGAGGTGCTCGCCAAGAATGCGATGGTATCGGCCGCATCCAACGGCACAGCCGGCGACGGTATGGCATCCGGGCAGGTATCGAAAGCCAGCACGGAGACGATGTTCAAGTCCTCTGCTGTTTCGGCTGTGTTGCTGGTCATAGGCCTCGTGATTGTGACTGTGTCCATCTGGGCCATGAATGCGGTTCACACCAGTTACTGGAGCGGCGACCTGATGGATTGGAGCTACGGGTTCTATGCCGTATCGATGTTCATCGCTCTGGTAATCGGAGTCGTGGCATCGATGGGAATAGGCAAGATGATGTCCCAATTTGCGGACCGGACGTTCGGTGCTACCACGGGGGACACCCTGGGAGCCACTAACGAGATAGCCCGCCCGTTGGTCGCGGCAGCGATGCTGCTGATATTCCTAATATTCGTCAATATCCTCTTGAGGGTATGATGAAGTTCGAGGCGCTCATCAACGCCGGGGGCAAAGGCTCCAGGATGATGAACGGCGGGGTAGAGAAACCGATGCTGGCGGTGGGCGGAATGCCCACCGTCATGCACGTAGTATCGGCTCTGCAAGGCTCAAAACACATTACCTCCATTCTTGTTTCCGTCAGTTCGAACACTTCGCAGACGGAACGGTATCTTAATGATATGGGCATCGAGACAGTCAGGACCAGCGGGGACAGCTACATGAACGACATCCATTCTGCCCTCGGGACGATGTCTTCCGACTATGTTCTCACATCTCCCTCGGATATACCACTTCTGTCCTCCAAGGCCATAGACCATGTCGCCGAGGCCTTCGAACCCAAGATGCAGTCTATGATAACCGTTGTTGACGAAGAGATGGTGACCAGGTTCGGCATCGTGCCTTCTTACACAATAGCATTGGACGGAAGGACCTGGGCCATGTCCGGAATCAACATCATGGACAGAAAGCTTACCCTGGACGGCGAGTATTTGCAGGAGCACTACTGCAAGTGCTCCTGCATAGATCTGGCGGTCAACGTGAACACCATTCAGGAACTCCAGATGGCAAGATGGCTTACTGGATACCCATGATTCCGCGGTAAATGCTGTGTACCCGGTCGAGGATGTGGTCGCAGGTTATCTTGCCTTCGCTTCCGATGACCGCCGCCACGGAGGCGCCTCCGCAACCCACTCCTTCCTTGATGTAGCCCCACTCGTAGGCCTGGAGGCCCTCGTAGGGGCTTTTGTTATAATCCATGTTGATGTAGATGATCGGGATCCGGTCGGAGATGGACTCCATCAGCCTGACCATGCTTGAGTTGGGGTCGTTCATGAGCCATCTGGTGGTCCCCTGGAACATCCTTCCCTGAACTGAAGGTTCCAATGTGACCGCGGCCGCCATAACGGCCGCCATCTGCGTGCCCCCGCCGATTATTACGGGTATGCCCGCCTCCGCAGCGCCGATGATCATCCCGACATTGGCGGGCATCATGGGATCTCCCACGCATTCGATGGCGCGCAGAGGGTCGTCTCTGAGCTCGCCGGGTTTGACGCCTGCGGCGTCCAGGCCCTCCATGACTGTTTTTGTCTTTAGCTCCCTGGGATTGTTGGGGGAGCTGCTGCTCACCAGATTATCTTTGACAGTTCCCATGGCCATGAGGACTGCAAGAGCGGTGGTCGTGCCTCCGGCGCAGCTTTCGCTGACAACAATGTAGTCATAACCGCGTGCCAGCGACGTGCCGAGCATCTTGCCCTTTTCGAAGCTGGCTTTTACGTTGGAAACGGAGTCGCCGGTGGTGATGTCCCTTCCGCATTCGCCTCCCATGTCGAAATACGGGACATACGGGGTGATCTTAGTGCCTCCGTTGACGATGTAGTACGGCATCCCAGACAGCTCCAGGGCGGCCTTGGTGAGGGTCGCCGGGGTCGGTATCCCTCCGGGATTGATGGGAATGCCCTTCATACATGTCGTCTTGCCGCTCACGAGCAGCTCGGCGTCCGCGGCGGGGGTGAACAAGGTGAGATCGGGAGTATCTCCGGCATCGGAGATACCGGGCCGCACCGAAGTCATAGTGTTGGCCACGGTGCAAGTGAACACCCCTCGTTTTCCCCACATCTCGTCTAACAGACGGTCTGCGATCTTTCTGTCTCCCCAAACGCTAAGCGACTCTGGAATATCTCCGTTATATGCCATCCGATCTCCTCTCAACCCAGTAATCCTGGAATGACTCTGTTCAGGGGTATTAGCTCTCCGTCCCTGAATTCAGACTCGAACGTGGTCCAGACGGGCACATTGGTAATAATGTGTTCCCCGGTCACGCATGAGGTGCCATGGTCTGCAAAGTATACTATGCGTTCGGCATCCGAGAAGTATTCTCTCATGAGCTCGTCCGTATGTTCCAGCACCCACATCTTTTTGAAAGGGTCCTTTTGGTGGCTGTATTCGTCCACCTCGTCTATGTGGAGGAAGACGTTGCCGTGTTCCAGGGCTTCGGCGGCCACAGGGAACCTGGCATCCAGGTCTTTGATCAATCGTATCTCGTGGCCCAGCGAGGCGCAGATGCCAAGCGACGTCGGGCTGTCGGATATCGCGGTCATCCCTCCAAGCGATCTGAAGCCCGGGTGTATCCGCCCCAGCCGTCCGCAGCCCCATGGATAGTCCGTTATGCCATCCATTATATCCACGACCCGCATGACCATTTTTCCCAGGTCTCCCGGCACTTCTACGAAAGGCGCGTTGACGGGGGGACCCGGCAGGTCGGGCATGTCGTCGCATTCCATCGTCAGAACGGCCCGTCCGTTTAGGAAGAAATCAATGTCCGGCGAGTACGGTTCCAGGATGTCAAGGTTGTCCATCACGTTTCGTTCCAACTCGTCGCGGAAACTTTCAGTGTTGTACGACCACAATATCATGTTGTCCCTTATTTCGGCGGGGCTCAGGCGATATGCGGTCCTGTCGCCGTCCATGTTCAGGCCGAGCCCCATCGCTTCGATGGCGGCCCTGGAGCTCCCTGGAGGATGGCCGGTGAAAAATTCGTTGAGGAAAAGATGGGTATAGGCTCGCCCCGTGGTCTTGTGGTGATATGTGGCCCTGGACCTGAGAAAAGGCATTTTTGCCAATTCTATCGGTTTCTTGCCGCCGAGGAGCGGATGGGGGTCGTCTTCGGCCCCGTCCAGAAGTACGAACAGAGTGTTGTTCATCCTATCATCATCTGTGCGATGGCGGCCTGGCCCGTGGATATTCCGCCATCCCCATTGGGTACTCTTTCGTGGAATATTAATTCATGGTCCGACCTGCGACCGATTTCCTCGAACATCCTGGATATCGTTGAATTATAGGATACTCCGCCAGATATCCCTATGCATTCGTACCCCTTCCTGTCTGCACTGTCTATGGCCGCTTCCATCAGTTCACCCATGACGTTATATACTATCGAATAGGCCGCATCCTCCGGTCTGTCCCTGCGCCCGATCCTGTCGAACAGATGCGCCGTTTTCACGACCCCCTTGGAAATCTCCGTCTCGTATCCAGGTATGAGCTTCCCATGGGCCAGCACGGGCTCCAGTTTCATGGCCGGCTCGCCGTCGTATGTTCTCACTGAGCAGATGCCCAGCGTGAATGCGAGAGTGTCCAGAAGCCTGCCCATCGACGAGGTCCTCACGCTCGTGCGCATCAGTTTCTTCATCACCGAAGTTTCCTGGTCCGAGAACAGGTCGTTTTCCCTTCCGTTCATCACGTCAACGGCGAACTTGAGCCTCCTCAGATCGTAAAGCGCCTTTTCCGAGCCGAGAAGCGGTATGTACTCCAGGTGGGCGTCGCGGGAATAGCTGGAGAGGTCCGTTGAGATCACCTCTCCTCCCCATGCGTTCCCGTCGCTTCCGTAGCCGGTCCCGTCAAGGGAGAGGACTGTGCCCGCCATCTTGCTGTTATCGACCAACAGCGAAGCTGCATGGGCCCAGTGGTGTTGGACTTCCACATACGGGACGTTATATTCTTCTACGAACTTTTTTCCTACCCTGCGGTTCGAATAACCCGGATGCAGGTCGCCGGCTACGATCTCGGGTGCGGAGCCTGTCAGGTCCATAAGGCAACGAAGCGAGCTCTCAAGATATTCCGGGACTCCGACACTGGCGCCATGTCCGATATACTGAGTCTGATATATCCTGTTGCCTTTGGACACCGCACCGGTCAGATTCTCCTGGGCACCTATTCCGATCACGTTTCCCCGGAGCTCGGGATTCGTCTCAATGAAAGAAGGAATGTTCCCACGGGACTTACGGATGAAGAATGTGTGACCGCGGTAGATGCGCAGCACGCTGTCGTCCGCGCGGTTGATTATATCCTGGTTGTGCAGGAGGTATGCGTCCGCGCCCATCTCCATAACATCGGAATCGTTTGTGATCATCGGTTCGCCCGGAGGGTTGGCAGATGTCATCACAAGGGCGTCTTCTTCCAAATTGTCGAACAAAAGATATTGCATTCCGGTATATGGCAGGAAAATACCGACGTTGTCCAGGCCCGGGGCGACATTTTCGGGAACATCTTTCTTTTTCACGAGCACGATGGGGCGGTGCGGGGATGCGACCGCCCGCTTCTCGTCGTCGTCCGGCTCTCCGTATTTTTCCAGTGTGTCCATATCGCGGACCATTATCGCGAAGGGCTTCTGGGGCCTGCCGTACCACATCCTCAGCCTGTCCAAGCTGTCCAGAGTGCAGCAGATATGCATTCCGCCCCAGCTCTTCGCGATTCCGATGCTCCCTTCGGAGAGCATGCCGGCGAACGTGGGAATGGGATCCCCCGGTATCATTGCGCCCTGCCTGTCGGAAAGGCGGTATGAAGGTCCGCATACGGGACAGCATATGGTCTGATGATGGAATCTTCTTTCAGCGGGTCCTTCGTACTCTATTTCGCATTCCGGGCACATCGGGAAGTTAGACATCGAAGTGTTTCGTCTGTCGTAAGGCAGGCCCGAGAGCAGCGTGAAGCGCGCTCCACAGTCCGTACAGGAGGTGAAAGCATATCCGGAACGCCTTCCTGCAGACCTTATTTCCTCAAGGCAACGATCGCATATCGCTGTGTCCGTTGGGATGGAGACGCTCTCTCCGCCCGAAGAAGAACTTTCGATGGAGAATCCCTTCACGGGGGGCATCTCTATCTCCGTTATCGACACATCCTCGATCTTGGCTAAGGGCGGCAGGCTGGCATAGAGCTCTGCGAGGAGCTCGTCACCCCGTTCCGCCTCTATCACGACGTCCGAGCCGCTGTTCCACACCCTGCCGCGTATGCCCAGCTTGGAAGCCGCGCGGTACACCGCGGGACGGAATCCTACGCCCTGGACGGTGCCCTTTATCAATATCCTGTATCCGCTGGTTTCCTTCATGGCCGTAGTTTCAGATGTTTTAGGGATCCTGCTGCTTTGGCCGAGTCGGAGCATCCGCATCTGCCTGCGATTATCCGAGGAAGGCCGGTCTCGAGCAACTTCGAGACGCAGTGTAGGCTTTTCGCCATAGTGTCGGAGACCATCTTCGTGTCGACCGGCTCGTCCTTCCACATGTCGTAATCGGTGACAGTCGCGAGACTGCAGTAGCACATGCCCAGCTCTTTGGCTAGCTGGCATTCGGGAACCAGCGTCATTCCGATGATATCGGCGTAGTCCCTGAACATGTTGCTCTCGGCTTTGGTGGAGAATCTCGGCCCTTCGATGCAGATGTAGGTCCCTCCGCGGTGGTAAGTAATTCCAAGCTCTTTCGCAGTGTCCGCGAACACCTCTGACATATGAGGGCAGAAAGGTTCGGGAAGGCTGATATGGACCGCCGCGTCGTCAATGAAGGTCAGATCGCGCTTTTTTGTGAAGTCGATGAAGTCATCCACGATGACAAGGTCTCCCGGAGCATACTCCTCCTGAAGAGACCCTACGGCACAGGCCGAGATAATCATCTCCACTCCGAGCTTTTTCAATGCCCATATGTTTGCCCTGTAGGGCACTTCTGTCGGGTTTAAGCGGTGGTCTTCTCCGTGACGGTACAGGAAGGCGACATCCACGCCGTTCATCTTTCCTATACGTATGCTGTCCGCGGGTTTTCCGTAGGGCGTTTCGGGACACTCTGCAGAGTCGACTTTGAATGCGTCTCTGCTGTAGATGCCGGTTCCGCCGATAATCGCAATTTTAGGCATGCTGGTATATTAGGATTAAAGTATAAATCAACGCAGTACCGGTCGCACAGGACCGGCTTCGTTGCTCGTCTGGTATCACAGGTTTCTGATGGCCTCATAAGGGGTGACACGTATGGCCTTGTGGGCCTCTTCCTCTGTAAGTCCGGCCCCGAGGGCAACTTTCATCGCCATCTCTTCCGTCATCAGGTTCTCAGGCGCATGGGCGTCGGAATCGATCACCATCTTGGCCCCGACCCTTCTGGCCATGCACGCCACATGTCCGTTGGTTATGTTGTGCCACATGCGGCCGGTGATTTCGATTATGACTCCGTTGTCGGCCGCCGCCTGTGCCTCTTCTTCTGTTATCAACCCGGGATGAGCCAGTATATCTATGTCAGGGTTCTCCGCAGCCGCGAGGTTTGTGCCCCCGGCTACGGGCTCTGCCACTGTCTCGCCGTGGACCACTATCCACTCTGCCCCGAGCTTCCTGGCTTCCGTGGCTATTCTGGCTATTTTCGAGGGAGGTACATGGGTTATCTCTACTCCCGGTATCACTTTGATGTGATCGTCGCTGAGTTCCGTGGCCTTCGCCAGGTTTGTGACGACATATTCCAGGTTTGTCATGTCCACATGATCGGTTATGGCTATGGCATCGTGACCCAGGAACACGGCCCTCCTTACAAGCTCAGCGGGAATCAGCTCTCCGTCGCTGAAAACTGTGTGGCTGTGAAGGTCCACTCTCATTGTCTCCTCTCCGATAGCTCTTCGTAGGTCTTCTCGACCGGAAGCCCCTTCGCCTCGACCAAAACCATTACGTGGTATATCAGGTCCGCAAGCTCCATGGAAGCGGAATCGGTGTCCTTATCTTTAACGCTGAGCACGAACTCCGCTGCCTCCTCAACAACCTTTTTGCACATCTGGGTCTCGTTGTTCATTAGTTTGCAGGTGTAGCTTTCTTCAGAAGGGTTCTCCTTTCTGTACCTTATGACCCTGGCAAGGTCCGGTATGACTGCCATCGTCCCCTCGGTGGTCCCGTAAAGGGTCTCGTCGAAGCAAGACGGTCTGCCGAGATGGCAGGCCACTCCGGTCTGGTCCACTCTTACGAGAAGGGTATCTGCGTCGCAGTCCGTCTGTATCGACACGATCTTCTGAACGTTTCCGGACTCCTCTCCCTTCTTCCAGAGCTTCTGCCTGCTCCTGGACCAGAAGTGCGTGTAGCCTGTGCTCTCCATGAGTCCTACGGCCTCCGCGTTGGCCCACGCCACCATCAGGACCTCGTTGCTCATCCTGTCCTGCACCACCACCGGTATCAGTCCGTCGGTGTCGTATTTTAGGTCCTTCATCTTACGGCGACCCCCCTGTCCCTGAGATATTCCTTGACTTCCGAGACAGTGAACTCCCTGTAATGGAATACCGATGCGGCCAGTGCGGCCGCCGCGCCCGTCTGGGTAAGCACCTCGTAGATGTGTTCCATCGAACCGCAGCCGCCCGACGCTACGACGGGCACCGAGACGGCGTCCGCGACCGCGGCAGTCAACGGTATATCGTACCCGGTCTTGGCGCCGTCCGCGTCCATGGAGGTAAGTAGAATCTCTCCGGCCCCCAGGTCGGCCGCCCTGCAGGACCATTCCACCGCATCCAGCCCCGTCGGCCGGGTTCCGCCGTGGGTGAAGACCTCCCATCCGCCGTCTACCCTTTTGGCGTCCACGGCTATTACCACGCATTGCCTTCCGAACCTTCCGGCGCATTCCGATATCATGTCCGGATCCGATATGGCGGCCGAATTTACCGAAACCTTGTCGGCACCCGCGTTTAGGGCCATCCTCATATCTTCCGTGTCCTTTATGCCCCCGCCGACGCACAGCGGTATGAACAGATTCCTGGCGGTCTTTGAAACGACGTCCAGCATCGTGGACCTGGATTCCAGAGATGCGGCTATATCCAGGAAGGCGACCTCGTCGGCGCCCTGCTTCTCGTAATCCGAAGCCATCTCCGGAGGGTCTCCCACGTCACGGAGGTCCTTGAAGTGCACGCCTTTGACGACTTTTCCGTTCTTCATGTCAAGGCACGGGATGATTCTTTTTTTTAGCATTATGCCACCTCCGCCCTGTCCTTCGTGCTGAGCTCGGAATCCCGGGGACGCGTCGCCTTGTGTATGGCCTTTCCCAGGGCCTTGAAGGAGGCCTCCACGGCGTGATGTTCGTCGAATCCCCGGATTACTGCTACATGCAGTGTCAGCCCGGCGGACATGGCGAAGCTCCGGAAGAAGTGTGCGTAAAGGCTGTCCGGGCAGTCTACGTCGGCGAAAGGCCTGTCCACGATATCTACGGATACCATTGCCAGCGCATCGTCCATAGGTATGAATTCAGTGGCCACCCTCTCTACAGACCCGTCTCCCAGTGCTTTTCTGAGGGCTGTGCCGAGAGTTATGGCGACATCCTCCACGATATGATGTTCGTTGTCCCCCTCGGCGGAAAGCTTCAGATCGAAAGAGGCGTACCTGGTCAGCGTTTCGACCATGTGCTTTAGAAATTGGATGTCGCAATCGACCTGGAACATGCCGGTACCGTCAAGTCCCAACTCTGCGGATACCTTTGTTTCTCTGGTGCTTCTCTCCACCTTCGCCCTTCTTCCAGTCATTGGTTCTGAGAGCACTTGGCCCTATAATAACTGTTGCGGGGGCGCTCAGCTCAATACGATGTTGAATCGCGGACACTCCGAACAGGCAGCCGGCATTCCACTGTAACCCCTGGCACTATATAGCTCGTTAATCATGCCGCTTTCTTTCACGAAACCGCAGATCGCGCAAAGGACTTCTATTACGTTGTACCCATCGGTTATCATGGTCGCCGCTTTTTCGATCATCTTGTAAAAGTCTTCACGGTGGGGGCTGTTCTCAATAAGTTCGTTTCCGCCCCTGATGCCCTTGAGATACTGGGATACGGCCGATCCCGTGACTCCGAAAACCTCTGCGACCCGAACCTGCCTGTATCCGTGTTCTTCGACCAGACATCTGGCTATCGCCCCGCGGGCAGTGGGAAGAACGTCGGCAACGATAAGTTCACACGGCAGGAACACGGGTTAAGGTAGTTAACTCCAAGTATATTTAGGATTGGTTCACGGATGTTTAGACGCGCCAAGGAGTGTCCCATTCCCATGGCCTTATGTCGAAAGTGTAAAGTGCCAGACCTACGACGGCGGCAACCGCTCCGGCGTCCCTGAGTATCTCGGCGTCCCTTCGTTGAGTGACGCCCCCTGACGCGATGACGCTGTGTGGGCATGAAGATATGAAATCTCTCGCCTGTTTCTCGTCAACGCCCTTCTTCTGCCCCTCCACGTCCACGTTGGTGTTTAAAATCGCTGCCAGAGGAAGGTCTTCGACGATTCTGAACATCTGCTCGACGGTGACAGAAGCGGACTCCCGCCATCCTTTGACGACTATCCTGTTACCGCGGGTATCCATCGCCAGTGCGATACGCCCCGGGTACTTTAGTGCCATAGATTCCAGCCATTCCGGTTCCTTTATCGCTTTGGTTCCCAGCACGATCCTGTCGACCCCCCCTTCCACAAGGGCGTCCACGGTCAGTTCAGACCTTATTCCGCCCCCCGCTTCCACGGGGACGCCAGAGTCGCGGGCGATCTTCTCGATGGAATCCAGATTGTTGCCCTTCCCGAACGCTGCATCAAGATCTACAAGGTGCAGATATTCCGCACCCTTGGAGACCCAGGAAGCCGCAGTTTGGAATGGGTCCGGTATCTTGACCTGCTCGCTTCCGAGCTCTCCGCCTACCAGTTGGACGACCTGTCCGTCAAGCATATCCACTGCGGGTATGATCATCATCTGCATTCCTCTGCGAATCTTATGAAGTTCTTGAGCACTTTCATTCCCGACCTGCTGCTTTTTTCGGGATGGAACTGAATGCCGTAAGTATTTGATCTGCGGAAGATCACTGGAATCTCCCTGCCCTCGTATTCGGCGGTCCCGACGATTTCGCATTCGTTGTCCGGGTGTCCGCGGTAGGAGTGTGCGAAATAAAATTCCCTGTCGGGAACCCCCTCCAGAATCGGGTCGTCAGACTTGACGGTATTCCATCCCATGTGCGGAAGCCTCTCCGCTTCGAGGCCTATGACCCGCCCCTTGAAAAGACCCAGGCCTTGTTTTTTGCCCTCTTCGCTGGAATCGAAAAGTATCTGCGCACCTATGCATATGCCCAATGCCGGCACCCCGCTCTCCAGACGCTCCAATATCTTTTCTCTGTAGGGGGCGATCCTCTCCACTGTGCTGTCGAAGGCCCCGACCCCCGGAAAGACAATGCAGTCCGCATCGGCGAGTTTGGACATGTCGCTGACTGATTTGACGTCTGCACCGCAATTCTCCAGTGCGTTTTTCACCGAATGTAGGTTTCCCACTCCGTAGTCTGTGAGATATATCAGCGGCATTCCTCGATCACCTCGGCGGCTTTTTCCAAGAGCAGGGCGTTGAGCTCTTCGTTGCCGACGGTTATGCGGACGCAGTTCTCTGTCCTGCGCTTGGAGCCGAAGTCGCGGATCATCACTCCCTTCCTCTTCAGGCCCGATACCAGCGCCGCGTGGTCCACTGGCGACCTGGCCAGTATGAAATTGGAATCAGAAGGGTACGTCTCGAATCCGAGGCCTCTCAGGCCTGCATCTAGTTTCGGGCGCTGTTCCTTCACAAGGTCGACGCTCCTCCTGATGAACTCCTGGTCTCTGACGGCGGCGATGGCCGCCTTCTCGCTGAGCATGTTGAGGGAATATGGTATCTTCACACAGTTCATCATACCTGCGACATTCAGGTTGGATATGGCATATCCCACCCTGAGCCCCGCCATTGCATACGCTTTCGAGAACGTTCTCACCACGATGAGGTTTTCGAACTCTTCCACTCTGCGGACCATCGTGCTTTCGCTGTATTCGCCGTAAGCCTCGTCCACAACGACCATGCCGTCGAACCCCGAAAGGATCTCCTCGAGGTCCTTCTCCCTGAACGAGTTTCCAGTAGGGTTGTTGGGAGACGGCATTATGGCTACTTTTGCTCCGGTCTTCAGAAAGGCGTCAACGTCCAGTTGGAAGTCTTCGGTGAGGTCGACCTCGATCGTCCTTCCTCCGTTCATCTTCACGAAGAAGTCGTAAAGCACATAGGAGGGCACGGGCACGGCGCAGCCGTCCCCATGTTCCGTGAACGTCTTGAATGTGACGTCAATGACCTCGTCTGAACCGTTGCCCGCCACGAAGTTCTCCCTCTCAAGACCGTAAATGTCCGCCAGAGCATCGCGGAGGTCGTCCGAGTATGTGTTAGGATATCCGTTTATGTCCCCTTTCCAGGATGAAAGGAACTTCATGGCCGCAGGGTTAGACCCTAGGACGTTCACGTTGGTGTCCAGCCTGACCTCGTTCCCGACCCGGGGGTTGTAATATCTCTCGAATCCTCTGGTCGTGCCCCTCATTATTTCCCTGGACATCATCACTCCACCAGCCTCTCCATCGAGAGAGTCAGTATTCCGGTGGCCCCGATTTTCCTGAGGTTGTTTATGGCGTCGTAGAGCTGCGAGTAGGATACCACGGCCTGCACCGCGACCATTTCGCCGCTCCCCGCTATCTCCAGAACGGTGGGCCCGCCTATGCCGGGAAGGAATTTCTCCACTTCGGGGATCATGGACCTGGGCACGTTCGCCATCAGATATTTGCGGTTCTCTGCGGCGATGACGCTGTGTATCGCCTCGGTGACCTCTAGCATGGCCTCTTTCTTCTCTCCGAGGGCCTTCGAGCTTGTTACGATGGCCGCCTGGGATCGGAACAGCACCTCAGCCTCTCTGAGACGGTTCATCTTGAGCGTCGATCCGGTGGACACGAGGTCCACTATGCAGTCTGCCACTCCCAGATAGGGCATTATCTCTGCGGCTCCGGATATGACAATGACGTCGACCTCTTTGCCTACGGATTCGAAGAAGCGCTTCGTGATCTTTGGGAAGGAAGTAGCTATGCGGCTGCCGTCCGGTATGTCTTTCCCCGACTTCACGGGCGAACCGTCCGGAACGGCGAGCGAAAGGCGGCAGTGTCCGAACTCCAGGTCGAGCATGTTCTCGAGGGCGTACCCTGATTCCTCCACCTGGTCGAGCCCCGTGATGCCGAAATCAATCGCCCCGGAATGGATGAACTCCGGGATGTCCTGTGCACGGACCAGCATGACCTCGATATCACGCCCTTTGACGCCGACGTAGAGCTTGCGCCCCCAATCCTCCCCTATGTCCAGGCCCGCCTTCGATAGCAATTCTACCGACCTCTCGCTGAGCCTTCCTTTGTTCGGGATAGCTATTTTCAGTGTCATCTTCAGTCCCACGTATCGTGAACGAAACAGTTTCAGAGCAGACCCTTCGCCTTGGCCAGTTCTGCGTTGAGGACGGAGCCTCCGGCACCGCCTCTTATCGTGTTGTGCGAAAGCACGAACGCCTTGTAATATCCGTTGCTGGACCTGAGTCTTCCCACCGTGACGGCCATGCCTCTGGCCCTTTCCGGCGTTCCGGCGTACACGTCGAAAACCGGCTGGGGGCGGTTCTCTTCATTTCTTACTATCACGGGCATATCCGGCGCCGACGGAAGCCCCAGCATCTGAGGTTCTCCGCGGAATCCGGATAGCGCCTCGCCCAGCTCTCCGAGGGAGGGGGCGCCTCTCAGCGCCAGGACCAGCGATTCCGTGTGCCCGTCAACCACTGGAACGCGGGCACAGTTCGCCATGAGCCTTATGTCGGCAAAGCGGAACGCGTTGCCGTCGAACACGCCCAGCATCTTGCAGAGCTCTGTCTCCATCTTTTCTTCTTCGCCCTTTATGAAAGGCACTATATTTCCTACGGCGTCAAGCGACGGGACGCCCGGATATCCGGCCCCGGAAAGCGCCTGGTAGGTCGACACGAAGACATCTTCGAGTCCATACTTGGCGTCGATCGCCTTGAGCGGAAGCGCTATGCCCGTTGTGGAGCAGTTGGCGTTGGTGACAATGAACCCCCCGCTCTCCGCGTACGACTTCTGTCCCGTTACGGACCTCAGGTGCCCTGGATTGACTTCGGGTATCAGTATGGGAACGTCCGGGTCCATCCTGTGCGCCCCAGCGTTGGTGAAGACCGCCACGCCCGACTCGGCGAGGGCGGACTCGGTATGTCCCGCCAGCTCGCTGGGTATCCCGCTGAAGGCCACCCTTGCCGCGGAAGATATCTTATCGAGGTCCATGACCTCTATCTCCCTCTCAAGCGTCTCCTCCCTGAAGCAGTGATCCCTGACCTTCAGGACGTCCCTGAGCTTCTTTCCCTCCGACCTCTCAGATGCGTAAAGTCCCTCTATATCGAAGTAGGGGTGGTCCTCCAGCATCTGAACGAACCTCTGCCCGATCATCCCCGTTGCCCCGAGGACCGCGACGCGCGTCTTGTTCATCTGTACAATTCTCCCTGGCTCATTCTGATTCCGATGACGTATATAAAACCGCGCGTTACCTCTCGAAGAGGTGTTTCTGCCTCTCCTTAGAAATCCTCAGCAGAACTTCGGCAATTTGCTTTGCCTCGCTCTCCGAAAGGCTCACCTCTTCGCAGAGCTCGTGATATCTCTGTATCACTTCACGTTCCTTCTCTTCGTTCCAATAGCTCTGGGATGACTTCTTCTTGGCCTTGGCCAGTTCATCGGTTATCTCCATCCGCGTGGCGATAAGGTCGATTATCTCGGCATCGATTGCCGCTATCTGCTCCCTGAGCTCTTCGGTACCAGGCATCTGAACCACCTGACCCGTCATGATGTTATCCGTATAAAACAACTGACGCCCGCCATGAACGGTAAAAACATTAAGATAAGATAAGCATCTTCGTACTGTTAAAGGAGAATCCTGAATGGCATATGGATTGGGAATCGATACGGGCGGCACCTACACCGACGCTGTCGTAATGGATATTGAGACAGGGGACGTTCTGGCATCGCACAAATCGCCTACGACCCACGAAGACCTTACAATCGGAATAAGAGGGGCCATGGAAGGCCTCAGCGACGAAATGCTGGCGAAGGTCGGCGTGGTCTCCTTGTCCTCGACCCTTGCCACCAACTCAGTCGTCGAGGGGAAGGGCTGTCGCGTAGGTCTCGTGGCCATAGGTCACGATTTCAACGCCAAGTACCATGCCAACGAGGAGGTAGTCATCAAGGGCAGGCACGACCTCTGGGGCAGGGAGACGGAACCCCTGGATGTGGAGGCGGCGGAGAAATTCCTTCGAAGCGTGAAGGGTAAGATAGATGGTCTCGCAATATCTGGATATCTGGGAATCCGTAATCCCGAGCACGAGATAGAGGTCAGAGAGATGGCTTTTGAAATACTCGGCGTGCGCGCCGTATGTGGCCACGAGCTCTCGTCCACTCTAGGTTTCGACGATAGGACCACAACCTGCATAATGAATGCCAGGCTCATACCTGTCATCGACGAGCTGATTGTGGCCATGAAACAGGTCATGGCCGAGAGGAACATACGCGCTCCTCTGATGGTAGTGAAAGGAGACGGCTCCATGATGGGAGAGTCCGAAGCATCCATAAGACCCGTCGAAACCATACTGTCGGGGCCCGCCTCGAGCCTCATCGGCGCCAGGAAGCTCACCGGAATCGACGACGCTATCGTAGTCGACATCGGAGGCACGACGACGGACATCGGGATATTGAGGGACGGACGCCCGGACATAGTGGAATATGGAGCAATCTTGGGAGGCATGAGGACCCATGTAAAGGCCGCGGACATTTCCACGGTAGGTCTTGGAGGTGACAGTCACATCGTAATCCTCGGTTCCGGCATCAGGATTTCGACCGTACGCTGCATCCCGCTATGTTTCGCAGCCAGGAAATGGCCTGAAATTACAAAAACGCTGCAAGCGGTTTCCGCTAAGGGACCGATGTTCCGCAGCGAGTTCAAGGAGGATACATGGAATTATCAGGAGACAGATTTCTTCGTCAGACTCAAGAACAACAAAAATAACATAGACCTGAGCGTCGAAGAGAAGATGTTTCTTGAATTCCTCAAAAACGGTCCGCACAACCTCGCACAGGCTTCCAGGTTTCTTCGGGTCCATCCGCTGGAATTTAAAGCAGACCACCTGGAAAACATCGGCCTGGTGCAGAGGATAGGTATGACTCCCACCGACATACTATGTGCCAGCGGGGACTACAAAGAGTTTGATCCGGAGCCCGCTAAACTTGCGATAAAGCATTTTTGTCTCGCCTATGGCATATCGGAAGAGAAGATAATCTCCATATCGAAAAAACTCGTGACCGAGAAGGTGGCCACCGAGATAATGGGCAAGGTGCTGGACTCCGACATAGGCTCTCGCGACATGGGGGAGGCAGGGCGTCACCTTCTCAAGACGGCGATTTCACGCGAGCAGCGTAAAGACTTCAGCTGCACCATCAGGCTCAGCAAGCCCATCATCGGCATAGGCGCACCTGCCGGCGCATACCTTCCTGAGGTATCCAGGTGTCTGGGGACCGATTTCGTTCTCCCCAAATATTCCGACGTCGGGAACGCCGTCGGTGCGGTCACGGGCGGGATAATCGAACGCGAGGAGATACTGATCAAGCCCAATGTGGAGAATATGACGGGAGACATCCCGTGCACGGTGTTCGCCAAATTCGGACGCTTCGTGAAGGACAGCATATCCGAGGGGATAGAGTTCGCCAGAAAGCAAGGGACCGAATATGTAAGGGAAAAGGCGATCAAAGACGGTGCTGAGGACATCGTCGTTTCGGACGACGTCAAGATCAGCAAGATACGTGCCAAGAACATGCCCAGCGAGTTCGTGGTGATCGACGTGACGGTGACCGTCACGGCGGCCGGGAAGCCGAAGATGTTCGAAGCATGATCAGAGGATGTGGAACTCCTTCATGCTGCGGACGCCCAGCTTCTCGCTGCGTCCAACGCGTATCGCTCCGACTGCGATGTTGGCCCCCTGAATGGTGGTCATGAAGGGTATCTCCAGTTCGACAGCCAGCCTGCGCATCGTGTATCCGTCGCGCCTGGAACCCGATTTCATGGCGGGGGTGTTGATGATCAGGTTGATCTTCCCGTCCCTCATGAGGCCTATTGCATTAGGCTTCAGCTTCTCGTCCAGTTTGAACACCGTGGTGGTGTCAACTCCATTCTCCCTGAGGTAGGTGGACGTCCCCTTGGTGGCGTAGATCGTGAATCCCATATCCTTCAGGCCGCGTGCGGCATTCAGAATCCTGGGTTTGTCCTGGTCGTTAACGGTAATGTATACTCCTCCGGACATCGGAAGCTTGTTTCCTGCGGCGATCAGGGCCTTGTAGCATGCGGTGTGGAAGTCCTCGTCTATGCCCATGACCTCCCCGGTGCTCTTCATCTCGGGCGTAAGGATCGAATCCACGCCGGGCAACTTAAGGAACGGGAACACTGATGCCTTGACAGCGAAGTGGTCGATCGACCTATAACCGGAAAGTCCGAAGTCCTTCAGTTTCTTGCCGAGCATTATCTTCGTGGCGACCTTGGCCAGCGGGACGCCGGTCGACTTCGATATGAATGGAACCGTTCTGGAGGCGCGGGGGTTGGCCTCAATCATGTAGATCTCGTCGTCCTTGACGGCGAGCTGGAGGTTCATCAACCCTTTGATGCGAAGTGCCAGCGCAACCTTTTCCGATAACTCAACTATCTCGTCGATATTCTTTTTGCTGAGAGTGAACGGGGGCATGACCATCGTGGCGTCCCCCGAGTGGCACCCTGCGTATTCGACGTGCTCCATTATGCCTCCGATGTAGACGTCTTCGCCATCGCTCAGAACATCTATGTCGACCTCGATGGCTTCGGTGAGGTACTTGTCTATCAGTATTGGGTGGTGCCTGGAGACCTTGACGGCGGTTTCCACGTACGTCCTTAGCTCGTCTTCTGAGTAGACGATCTCCATCGCCCTTCCTCCGAGGACATAAGAGGGCCTTACAAGCACAGGGTATCCGATCCCGGAGGCGATGATCCGAGCCTCTTCGAAGGAATAGCCCGTGCCCGACCGGGGCTGAAGTATCCCCAGCTGATCCATCAGTTTCGAGAATCTCCTCCTGTCCTCCGCGACGTCCATATCGTCGGGGCTGGTACCGAGGACTTTGGTCTTCGTACCTTTCAGAGCCCTCTCCAGGTCGACGGCGAGGTTGACGCTGGTCTGCCCTCCGAACTGCACTATCACGCCCTCCGCCTGCTCCTCATCGATGATGTCAAGCACGTCCTCCAGTGTCAGAGGTTCGAAGTAGAGGCGGTCGGAGACGTCATAGTCAGTGGAAACGGTCTCAGGGTTGTTGTTTATGATGACAGCATCGACGCCTTCCTCCTGCAACGCGAACACTCCGTGCACGCAGCAGTAGTCGAATTCGATACCCTGTCCGATCCTTATCGGCCCTCCCCCTATCACGATGACTCTCTTCTTGCTCTCATCCCTGAAGGTCTCAGAGGACCTTCCGTAGGTCGAATAGAAATACGGTGTGACGGCGGCGAACTCCGCGGCGCATGTGTCAACCATCTTGTATACGGACTTGTTGCCATTGGCCTTGCGTCTATCCCGGAACGTCAGCTCGTCGGTCTTCGTCAGCTCAGCGATGACCGGGTCTGCGAAACCCATTTCCTTCGCTTCTCTGATCAGTTCCCAATCTCCCGGGTTCTTCCTGAGGCGTTCCTCCATTCTCACGATGTTCCTGATCTTTACGATGAAATAGCGGTCCCAATCGGTCAGCTTTGCAATCCTTTCGACGGTCCATCCTTTCCTCAGGGCCTCGCCGATCGCGAATATGCGTATGTCCGTTGCGTTCTCCAGCTCCTCCTCGATCTGCTCATCGGTGAGGTCGACGGGGTCCAGCCCCCTGACGCCGATCTCGAGGGACCTGAGCCCTTTCAGCAAGGCCTCCTCGAACGTGCGCCCTATGGACATGACCTCGCCCGTGCTCTTCATCTGGGTGCCAAGATGGCGGTCCACGGTGCGGAACTTGTCGAACGGCCAGCGCGGAATCTTCACGACGACGTAGTCAATCGAAGGCTCGAAGGCGGCGAACGTCGTGCCGGTGATATCGTTTGGTATCTCGTCAAGGGTGTATCCCACCGCAATCTTGGTGGCGACCCTTGCGATGGGATATCCCGTCGCTTTGGACGCCAGTGCCGACGAGCGCGATACGCGGGGATTGACTTCGATGAGGCGGTAGTCTCCGTTGGCGGGATTGAACGCGAACTGGACGTTGCATCCCCCTTCTATGCCGAGGGTCCGGATGACCTTGATCGCCGCTGTCCTGAGGCGCTGGTGGTCGCGGTCCGAGACCGTCAGCAGGGGTGCGCACACGATGCTTTCCCCCGTGTGTATCCCCATCGCGTCCAGGTTCTCCATTTCGCAGACGATTATGCAGTTGTCCTTGGAGTCCCTCATGACTTCGTATTCGAGCTCCTTCCATCCGAGGACGCTTTCCTCGATCAGGACCTGGTGTATGCGTGAGTACGCAAGTCCGCGGGCGCAGATGTCCGCGAGCTCGTCCTCGTCGTAGGCCACTCCTCCGCCGGTGCCTCCCAAGGTATAAGCGGGGCGGACCAGCACGGGATAGCTTCCGATCTGGTTCGCGGCCTCTATGGCTTCCTTTACCGAGTTCACGCTGCGGCTGATGGGCACGGGTTCGCCGATTCTCTCCATGGCCTCCTTGAACAGTTCCCTGTCTTCCGACATGGCGATGGCGTCAGGCTGGGTCCCCACAAGTTCGCAGCCCAGTCTGGCCAGCGAGCCGTTGTCGTATAGCTCGGAGCATATGTTCAGTGCCGTCTGTCCGCCCATTCCGGACAGGACGCCGTCCACACCCTCTTTTTCGATTATGGCGACGACAGTCTCGGCGTTCAGCGGCTCGATGTATACGCTGTCGGCCATGTCGGTGTCCGTTTGGATAGTGGCGGGGTTGGAATTCACAAGCACAGTCGCGTATCCCTCAGCGCGGAGGGCGCGGCACGCCTGCGAGCCTGAAAAGTCGAACTCTGCCGCCTGTCCTATGACGATGGGGCCCGAGCCGATGACCATCAGCTTCCTGAAGTCCTTCCTCACAGTCTCCCCTCCCTCATGACCTTGCCGAACCTGTCGAACAGGAACAGCGTGTCGGCGGGGCCAGGCTTAGCCTCTGGATGATACTGTGTGGAGAAGATGGGGAGGTCCCTGTGCATGCACCCCTCTATCGTTCCGTCGTTTACGTTAATCTGGTTTGCGATGAGGCCGGTGCCGTCAAGAGAATCCGCGTCCACGGCGTACCCGTGGTTCTGAGAGGTTATATACACCCGGTCCTCGAATTTGACCGGCTGGTTGTTTCCGCGGTGGCCGAATTTCATCTTGTAAGTCTGGCCCCCCATGGCAAGAGCCAGAGTCTGACTTCCGAAGCAGATGCCATACATGGGCAGGCGGGAAGTGAGCTCCTTCTCCGTCCTGACGACCGTATCGAGTATGCTTTTATGCGAAGGGTTCCCGGGGCCGTTCGTGACCATTATGCCGTTCGGCCTGTAGTCTAATATGACGTCAGCAGGTGTGTCGTAGGGGAATATGATGACGTTGAAGCGTGATGAAAGGGCGTCGATGATGGCGGATTTAGTGCCACAGTCGATAACGCCCACTGTGAGGTCCTTGCCGGTGTCGGAGGTCGAGATCTCCTCGCAGGAGACTTCGCCTACCAGGTTGCCGGCCATGGGAAGAGGCGTTTTTTTCAGTCTCTTCAGTGTTTCTTCCGGGGAAACATCCGAATCCGTGATGGCGCCCTTCATGGAGCCGGAGTCCCTGAGCTTTATGACCAGGTCGCGGGTGTCGATGCCGGAAATTCCCGGGACTCTATTCTCCCGGAGGAAGGAATCGAGGGTCCTGCCGCCGTACATGTCCGTTGGCTCGGTGCAGTTCTCCCTTACCACGAGCCCCCTCACGTGCACGCGGTCGGACTGCGAATACCCGTCTACAATTCCGTAGTCTCCCGCCAGAGGATAGGTCATAACAAGGATCTGCCCGCGGAAGGAAGGGTCCGTGAGACTTTCCTGATACCCGCTCATGCCGGTTCCGAAGACCACCTCGCCGTCAGCGGACGAGCGATATCCAAAAAGGCTGCCTTCATAAACAGTCCCGTCCTCAAGGACCAAATAACCGCGTGCCATCGGGGATTAATCACATTTCCGTTCCCTATATAATGTCTTCCATTTCCGTGTTACATACCAGAACCAACCTTGTCTGATTGTGGACATATTACCCGCCATTAAACGAAAGATGATTATCCAAGGACGCAATCGGCCAACCATGCGGATAATCGGGCGCGACCAGCAATCAAACGGCATAAAAGTGATGCCTGAGACGGACGAGGACCTCTGGCATCTGTACAACGTTTTGGAGGAGGGCGACACGGTCACCGCCTCGACGACCCGGAGGGAGGAGAAGGCCGCGGATAAGATACGCGCAGAGCGCACCGAGAAGAAACGGATGACCCTCGGGGTCAGAATCGAGAAGATAGATTTCTCGGAGGAGGACCTCAGGCTGAAGCTGCTGGGCATCATTGAGTCGGGTCCACAGGACATAGGCCAACACCATACTCTCATGGTAGAGCCCGGCGACAGTCTGATCGTCTCGAAGCAGAAGTGGCGCGCCACCCAGGTCGAGAGGCTCGAACGGGCGGTGAGGGACACCAACAAGCCCAGGATAGTGTTCGTGTCGTTGGACCAGGACGAAGCAACCGTCGCGGTCCTGCGGCAGTACGGTCTGAAGGAGATGGCGTTCATAAGGTCAGGACGTTCCGGGAAGCAGTATGACGAGAAGAGAAAGGGGCCCGACGGATACCACGAAGAGGTGATATCCAAGGTGAGGGCCTGCGCCGAAAAGGACATGCCTGTGGTCCTCCTCGGCCCCGGATTCGAGAAGGAGCTGTTGGCCGAGACCGGAAAAAGTTCGGATCCGGACTTGTTCTCCGGGTGTTATGTATACCATACGGGCCAGTGCGGGATGGCGGGCATAAACGAACTCATGAAGGCTGGGATGGGCGCGGAGGTGCTGAGAGAATCAGCGGTCGGGGCTGAGATGGAGGCGGTCGAGCGTCTCATGACCGAGATAGCCAGAGACGGCCCGGCGACGTACGGGCAGGCGGAAGTATCGGCCGCCGCATCCGCAGGAGCGGTGGAAACCCTGCTGGTTTTGGACTCCAAGGTCAGGGAGCAGGACATGGACCCTGTGGTAAGGGACGTGGAGTCGCAGAGAGGTAGCATACTGGTGATTTCCTCTCAGCACGATGCCGGAAAGAGGCTTGCGGCCCTCGGCGGAATAGGGGCGATCCTGAGGTATGCCGTCTGATGTCCCTATCACTGAATGGCCGGTTCCACCCGCCATACAGAAAATACTAATAAATATTACAGGATAGCCTGACTGCCAAACGAGTTTAGTTTTGCAAGCGGCATGCCGTGAATTTGGGGGATATAAATGAGAAACAAAGAAGATATAACCCAGGCGCTGAGCGGAAGACTCAATGTCTGCGACACCACGCTTAGAGACGGAGAGCAGACGGCCGGCATTGTCTTCTCCAATCTGGAAAAATACAAGATTGCCCAGATGCTCGACCGCGCAGGAGTCCAGCAGATCGAGGCAGGCATTCCCACCATGGGTACCGACGAGAAGATGGCCGTCAGGCACATCGCACACATGGGCCTCAACGCATCCATCCTAGGATGGAATAGGGCAGATATCAACGACATAAATACCAGCATCGACTGCGGGGTCGACTCTGTGGCCATATCCATGTCCGCATCCGATATCCATATCAATCACAAGCTCAAGAAGGACCGCCAATGGGTCCTGGACAAGATATACGAAGCGGTATCTTACGCAAAAGACCATGGATTCTACATATCCTGCAACGGAGAGGATTCCACCCGTACCGATATCGATTTCCTTATCGAGTTCGTGAAAACTGCCAAGGAAGCGGGCGCGGACCGTTTCAGATACTGTGACACTATAGGAAGGGAGCAGCCTTTTTCCACTTACGAGCGCATCCGCAGGATCATCTCCGAGACCGGAATGGACGTAGAGATGCACATGCACGACGACTTCGGAATGGCGACGGCCAACTGCCTCGCGGGCATTTACGCCGGAGCGAGATTCGCAAGCACGACCGTCATGGGTATCGGAGAAAGGTCCGGAAACTCTCCGCTCGAAGAGGTCGTAATGTCGTCGAAGCACCTGTTCGGAATAGATTCCGGTATAGACACGAAGCAGCTCAGGAACCTGTCGATCTTCGTATCGAAAGCCTCCGGCCGTCCGATAGAGGTGTCAAAGCCCTTCCTGGGGTCCAACTGCTTCGCCCACGAGGCGGGCATCCACGCCGACGGCATAATAAAAGATGCGATAAACTACGAGCCTTACGACCCGGAAGAGGTAGGCCTCGAGAGAAAGCTGGTCATAGGGAAACACTCCGGAAGGAACACCCTTATAACGGTCCTCGCCGAGATGGGCGTCAACATCGACAGGGATATGGCATCGGCCCTCTTGGATATTGTCAGGCGCGCTTCGGTACAGATGCACCGTAGCATCTCCCACGAGGAGCTGTTCTCGCTTTACGAGGACATGCAGAAGAAGGCCAACATATTCGACGATTCCGTTGCTTAAACTTCAACAGCCGGTCTCCGGGCCGGCACATTTTGTTTCTCCGGTGTTTTTGCAGCCCCGTTCCGCAGTCTTTCAGTGCTAACAGGATAACGGTGCCCTCACGACTTTCTGGCGTATTTGTATAGGTACACGAACAGTATCACAGACAGGCCCGTAATCATTATCACCAGGTGGTCCAGCAGCGGCAACGGGTTGGGAACGATTAGCATGATTACGAAATCCAGTGCCATCACCAGCAGGATGTTGCTGATCTCTATGAATCTGGAGTAAGCCGAACGTGCGTCGGAATCGTCTTCGATGTAGTAGCCGCGCTTGCGCTTGCCTCCTTCGATAAGCATCCTGTCGATAACCTTGAGGCTGAGCACAACGCCCCCGGTCGGCGGAATCAGGGCCGCCAGGTTAAGCGACAGGACGATTATGTTGGAAATCCTGTTGTTCGTGCCCAGGCTGGACATTATGAGGTCTGAGAGCAGAGGGCCGTAGACGAAGAACATTATCTCTACCACGGCCATTATGAGCACGCAAACGTAGACGACCACGAACCTGTTCCTAACACGTTTTGCAGATTTTGTGGAGAACACGATCCTGGAATAGAAATCAGACCTCTTGGACTCCAGTTTATCTATCCCGCTCACGACGGCCCTCGGAGTATGTTTCTTCAGGAAGTCATATGCGTTGGTACTGTGCGTAGCGAAAAGCGGCATCAATATCATTGACATTAGGGCCGCCAGCACAACCGCGGTATAGAATTCGTTATTCACCGCGCCGGCATCCAGTGCTGTTTTTGAGATTATGAATGCAAACTCGCCCATCACGAGGAGGCTCATGGCCGATACCAAGGACGTCTTGAAGTCTTTGTTGCCGATGAAATATGCGAACACCACCGTTATCGTCTTGGACATCACGAAGACGACGAATATGAATATAGCCAGCATCAGGCTCGAACCGACATCGGCAAGATGTATCTTCAGACCCACGTCAATGAAGAAGATGACCATGAACGTGTTCTTCATAGGTTCGATGTCTCTTTCTATCACATGCGCGTCTTTGCATTGAGAGGCTATGAGCCCCATGATGAAGGCGCCTATGGCCATTGAAAGGCCCACGTAGGTAGATAGCAATGCCAGGCCGAAACACAGTCCGAGGGCGGTGATAAGGACGATCTCGCGGTTGAAGCGGCTGCTTACCCAGTTCAAGAAACGCGGAAGTACGAGAAGGCCCAGCACGATGGACGCCACCATGAAAATGACGATGCCCAGCACGAGTCCCAGCATGCCGGAGGCCGTGGGGGACTGCCCGACGAGGAGGGGGGACGCCATCGTTAGTATGATGACCTGTCCTATGTCCTCCATGATAGTCACCAGTATGACGGTGTCGGCAGTGTCCTTAGAAATCTTCTTATTGGTCCTCAGCACGGTGGTGACCACTGCGGTGGACGAGCCCGATATGACCGCACCCAGGAAAATGGATTCGACCATGTTCCAGCCTAGCAGAAATCCGGCTATGTATCCGCATAAAACCATGAGCGGAAGCTGTACGGCGGCGACCATTATCGTGAAAGCGCCACTCTGTTTCAGTTTCTTGATGTTCAGCTCCATGCCTATGGCGAACATAAGCAGGACCAGACCGATGTTGGAAAGAAGTTCTATGACGATGCTGCTCTCTCCCTCGGGGACACCCCAGAAATTTGCGATGAATATGCCAGCAGCCAGATATCCTATGATGGCTGGCATCCTAAGTTTGCTGAACAGGATGGACGCCACGCTGGCAAGCACCAGCATCAACGCCATAATCGTCAGAAAGGCTACCTCGTCCATCCGTTCTCCTTGCACGCGTATATTGGTATGCTTTAAAAAAGTGTCCAACGAAAAGCATCACTGTTTATTTTCATCCTTGTTGACAGTAATTTTTTTCCTCTGGCTTCCGCCGGTCCTTTTCATCTTATCCTGATCTATGGCCCATTGGAAGCTCTCAAGCTCTGCAGGAGTCACAAGCACTCTTTCCCCCTTGTTATATTTCCTGCCTATGACCCAGTTCTTGAAAGGTGCCAGGACCCTGTATTCGTCAGCGTCCATGACTATCTCCCGGATGTTTTTCACACCTTTGCGTTCTGAATAGGTCCCTGCGGACCTGTTTATCCGCCCGTCCTTAACCTCGATCGTGCTGGTGCACACTGAGTCTAGGAAATAACGGTCGTGGGTCACTGTGATGAGGGTGCCCCCATATTCGTTGAGCGCCGACTCCACAGCGTGCCTGGAGGGTATATCGAGATAATTGGTCGGTTCATCCAGTACCAGAAGGTTCGTCTCCTTCAGCAGAAGCATCGCAAGTGCCACCCTTGCCCTCTGTCCCCCCGAGAGCGTAGACATAGGGCGGTCTACCTCGTATCCCCTCAGAAGCAGACGTGCCAGCATGCCACGTGCCTCGGCGCGTTTGTCCGTGCCTATGACCTGCAGTATCTGCTCCTCCGCGGTCAGACGGAGGTCGAGCCCTTCGTGGTTCTGGGAATAGTACCCGATCTTCGCGCCGGGAGCTATCCAAAGATCTCCTCTGCTGGGTATTTCGCCGATCAGCGCCTTGACCAATGTGCTCTTCCCCTCGCCGTTCGCACCGAAGATGCCTATCTTCTCGCCCCTCATGATATCCAGTTCGATATCTTTGATAATCGTCCTTCCGCCCATGTCCACCGATAGGTTCCGAGCGGTTATCATGTTCTTACCCGATTTCTGTGCCGTCTGTATCCTTACGGTTATGGAGAGTTCTTCTTCGGGTTTTTCCTTTGCATCCATCTTGGAGATCATCTTTTCCCTTGTTTTGTGAACGGCAGAAAACCACAGGTCCCTGTGCATCTCTTCTGCAATCCTCTCCTGTGTCCGTTTCTGGCTGGAATACTTCCGGTACTCCTTCTCCATGCGGTCCAGGTCAATCGCTTTCTTTGTTATGAAGTCGGAATAATTTCCCTTGTATTCACGGGTCACACCGAAAGATATTTCGGATACACGGGTTACGATCTTGTCCAAAAAATATCTGTCATGGCTTATCACCACGAGAGCGCAGCCCGACTTTAGAAGGAAGTCCTCGAGAAACTCGACGGTACCTATGTCCAGGTGCGAAGTGGGCTCGTCGAGTATCAGCAGATCGCATTCTTCGGCCTGTACCAAGACGCGGGTCAGCATGACCTTTGTTCTTTCTCCGCCGGAAAGTGCATCCATGGTGCGATCCATCACGTCTGCTGGAAGCCCCACCTTTCCTACGGCGGCGACGATTTTACGCTCATCGTCCGCCGCGGAGCTGTTCAGTTCCGATTCAAGCTTGGAATATTCCTCGGCAACTGCGTTCCAATCGATATCCCCTCCTGCCGCCATGCTCTCTTCGATCTCGGACATCCTGTGCCGGATCCTCTCCACATGCCCGTAAGGCCTCCCCAGGACCTCTCTGACGGTGACTTCGGAGGAAGATTCCGCGAACTGGGGAAGGTAGCCGATCTTGTTTGTGTTCCTTGTAAGCTCGCCCGTATCGGGCTTTATCTCCCCGAGAAGTATCCTGAGAAAGGTGGTCTTTCCCGCACCGTTGACACCGATAAGTCCTATGCTGTCCCCGTCGTTTATCTGAAGGCTGGCGTCTTTTAACACTTTCACCGGGCCGAAGGACTTGGTGACGGACTGTGCTTTCAGGAGCATATTTCGTCATAACAGTTCAACTAATATCTTTTGCCTTTTTTCCGGGGATGTTACGCTCCCTCGGCTCAATATACGTCAACTTTGACTTCGGCCCATATACGAGGGAATATGTGCCGAAAGACAATGCTGGGTAATATTCACTGGGGTTTATATGTTGGATACAACTTGTATCCATCAACCAGACGATTCCAAAAAGACGAATTTTATATAGTTGGTGTATAAGACAACTGCAATTTCCAACCACAATAGAAATATGTTTATATATACGAATGAAAAATAAACAATGTTAATATAATTTTGTTATACTTATAGTATTTAAATATTGTTATTTATTCAACGATAGGATAAAATACTACAAAATAGATTATTCCTCCGAGCTCTAGCTCAATGCGGTCTGTCCGCAAAGGAGGTAAATGAATGATCGACAACACAAAATCGGGGGTATCGCATTGAGCGATTTCGCCAACGAGAGGAAAGCCATCGCCGCTGCGATGGTGGCGTACAAGGTCCCTGGCATACAGAAGGCCGTCGCGGACGCTAAAGCGGCCGGAATGGAGGCCACGGACATAATCGAGGCAATGGGCGCCGGAATGAGCGAGGTCGGAGTGCTTTTTGAGAGGGGCAAGCTGTTCCTCCCCCACGTCCTCAGCGCGGCGAACGGCATGTCCGCCGCGGTAAAGTCGCTCGAGGGAGACCTTCCCAAGGACCAGGTGGGGACGAAGCTGGCCAAGGTCTGCATGGGGACCGTCGAAGGAGACGTCCACGACATAGGCAAGTCGATCTGCTCCACGATGCTCCAGTGCGGAGGCTTCGACGTCGTCGACCTCGGCAGGGATGTGCCGTCCAAGGACTTCATCGCCCAGGTCAAGGACAATGGGTGCACCATGCTCGGAATGTCGGCTCTTATGACGACAACGATGACCGTCCAGAGGGACGTCATCGGCATGCTCAAGGACGCAGGCCTGAGGGACAAGGTGAAAGTGATGGTCGGAGGCGCCCCCGTGACGCAGACATGGGCCGACAAGATCGGCGCGGACTGCTACAGCGAGTCCGCCTCCGAGCAGGTGGAAAAGGCCAAGGCCCTCCTGGGGTGATTAAAATGACAGAATTTTGCACACGCAGAGGAGACGGAGCGACCCTGTATCTCTCCAAAGAGCAGATAAGGCAGGACATCGCAGACGGTGCGGCGGACGCCGCCGACATGGGTGGGGTCAAGGAAATCTCGTCCAACGAGATGGAGCACATACTTGAAATCTTGTGCAACAAAGATAGGATTGTAGGTGTACAGCGCGGAAAAGAGGTCGTCCTTTCGTACGATATCGGACAGCTGGACATGACCGGGGACAACGGTAACAGCGGAGGAGGAGTTCCTGCGAGCAGGCTCAACGGAGCGCTCGTCCACGAACGTACTCTCTGCGCGGATACTTTCGAGCTCGCCCACTCCGACTACAGCATAAAGCCCGCCAAGCCCGTCATCGCGAATGAGATGAATGACATGGAGGTCATCCAGAACAACATCATCATCCCCTTCTTCTACGGAGCTATGCCCAACATGGGACTCTATTATAGCCCTGACGGACCTTTCGGAAACCCCACGGATCTGATGAGGGAGTTCAAGATCGAAGAGGCCCAGCAGCAGGCCGAGGCTGCTTCCAAGCACCTTGCCAGGGACATAGTGTACGTCGCGACTAAGATTTACAGCGCAGGTTCCGACGGATTCAACTTCGACACGACCGCATCTGCCGGCGATGCCGATCTGGTGGGAACGCTCAACGGAGTAGAACAGCTCAGGAAAGAGTGCCCCGACGCAAATATCATGGTCGGTATGGCCGGAGAGAACGTCATGGGTATCCACGGAGAGATCGAATACGACGGCCAGGTCGTCGCAGGATTGTTCCCCCATCAACAGGTTAAGCTTGCCGAGAAGGCCGGAGCGGACGTCTTCGGACCTGTTTCTAACACCAACACCGGAAAGAGCCTTGCCTGGAACCTGGCGCGTGCGGTCACCTTTGTGAAGGCATGCTCCCAGGCTTCCAATCTGCCGATCCATGTCAACATGGGAATGGGAGTAGGCGGGATTCCGATGTCGGAGACTCCGCCCCTGGACGCGGTCACCCGCTGCAGCAAAGCCATGGTCGAAGTTGCGAAAGTGGACGGTATATAGGTTGGTGTCGGCGACCCCGCCGGAATGGCCATAGCCCACTTCATTGCCGCCGGAATGGGAGGAATCAGGACGGCAGGGGACCTTGTCGCAAGGATGGAGTTCACCAAGCGCATGAGGGTCGACAAGGCAAAGGAGTACGTAGCCAAAAAGCTTGGAGTCACCCCGTTTGATCTGTCTGACGAGTATGTGTTCAGGGACCTCAGGGAGGAGAGGGGCCTCGGCGTCATCACCGGAGTTCCCAAGACGCCCAAGGGAATCGCAGCCAAGATGAACATTGAGGACCTCCTTGGTATCAAGATCAACAGCTGCGAGAAGTTCAGGCAGTACCGCGCGAAGAGGTAAACATAAACCATAAAGTCCGGGCTCGCGCCCGGACACAGGCATTTTTTTAAAAACGAAGAAAACACAAGTCGAAGAGCATGGTTCCAGCGCAGGCTGTGCGCCGTGTTTTTGAAACAGGGGGGAGAAAATATTGGAAGCCAATGTAAATGACAAAGAAGTGAGCGGTTTCAGCATGGTCGAAAAGATTGATGCTAGACGTAAACAAGACAACAAGAGAAGGGTCATATTCGGTTACGCGATGGCCCTTTTCTGTGCAGTGCTCTGGGGATTGTGGTACATCCCCGGGGACATGGTATGGTATTTGGACCCGTTCGTCACGATGCAGGCCGAAATCACTGCAATGACTGGGAGCGAGACAACATCTTTCATGGTCTTCGCGGTCATGATCACAGGAATCAACGCATTGTGTATAGTTCTGACACTGTGCATCTGGAACCTGTGGATGGGTAAATTCAGCGAGATGAAGAGAACTTTCAAGGAGGTCAAGGCGGCCGATAAATGGTATTTCATTGCCGCAATATGCGGTGCGATCGCAGTTCTGGGAAGTTTCATGGCGATGGGGTTCATAGGGGCGGCCTTCGCCGCTGTTACAGCCCTGATGTACCCTGTCGTGGGCTCAATAGTATCCAGAACATGGCTGGGTCAGAAGATATCCAGACGTGCAATGATGGGAATTATCGTCATTGTTCTCGGAGGTATCACTGCGTATGCCTCAGGTTTTGTCGACGAGATATCCTCCGGTAACGTACACATATGGGGTTTCGTAGGAGGAATAATGGCAGCCGTCGGATGGGGATTCGAGGGATGCTTCGCAGGAAAGGCCCTGGATGTCTCTGAGCCCGATGTCGGTCTTCACATGAGATTCATATTCGAAACTCTCATCTGGTGGGTAATAGTAATACCGATTCTTGCTATCGCAGGGTTCCCGATGTTCGATTACCTCGGAATGATTTTCGATCCCGTCGTGCTGGTGGTCATCATAATGCTGGGTCTGACATTCGGTTTCTGCTATGTCACCTGGTACAAGTCGTTCCCGCTCATCGGTGTCGGTCGCGGACAGGCAGTCGGAAGTATTTACGCCATAATGGCAGTCGTGTTCATATACATGTTCACGGGAGCCAACCCCGGATGGCTGCTGGTCCTAGGAGCCGTTATTTGTGTGATTGGAGGAGGACTGATGGCATCTGAAGGGTCCGAAGAGATATCCAGCCTTCGCGATACGGGGGCGGTAGAATGATGGAGGGACGCCCTGTAAAATTCCGTCTGCTCGAAATCTTCGCGGAAAAGGGACATCTTTGGAACTATGAAGTGACCGATCTTATGGCTGAGGAGTACAAGGACAGGAGAAGCAAATATGGACAACAGGCCACCAACTGGGACCTCATCGAGCTCGCAGCATCCGGTTTCATCAAAGAGACGGACGCATCGATCGACGAGAAGAAGAGGGATGGAAATCTCCTTATCCAGTACGGACTCACAGCCATCGGAAGGGACGAGCTTGAGCGCCTGAAGAGCATCATCAATCCAAGAGGTGAGTGAAATGTGGGCAGAACAAGTTAACTTGGCCGACAACTGGAATATAGCCGTCGAGTACTGCGCCGGCGGACTTCCGGGTTCGGAATACCTGTGGATGGCGGCAATAATCATCGCGTCCGCGGCGGCCATGCTGGTATCCAGGTGGATGGTCAGCAAATTCTGATCCGGAAAGACCATACCGGCTTCGGCCCAAACAATTTACAAAACAATTTACTGATTGCCAAAACGGCAAGACCTCTGCTTAACGCAAGAAAAAAAATTTGGGGGGAAAAAATGACAGAAACATCGCACCTTCAGAGGACGATCGGCTGGAAGCAGGGCATGCTCATTGCATTGGGCGTACCTATCCTTATTTTGCCTTCTATCGGTTACTCTGCAGGATATTTATGGGGATTTTCCATAGTATTGTGGATACTATCCGTTCTTCAGGGATTTGTTCAGAACGCCGCATTCGGCGAGATGACGACCACCTTCCCCGACGCCACCGGCCTTCCGGGTTGTGCGCAAAAGGTATTCTCTAAGGGGGACGATTCAAAATCCAAGTACGACCGCGGTAAATTTATCGGTGCATTTTGTGCCTGGTGCTATTGGTTCGCATGGTGCCCGGTGGTTGCGATATTTACGCTCACGATCGGCACATACGTGAGGGGATTCGTTCCCGATGTGGCCGATGCCGGAGTATGGCTCGACCTTCTCATAGGTCTCGCAGTCGTCGTCGGGATGACGATCATCGGTGCCCACGGACTGACCGGAGGATCGTTCACAGCCCTCATATTGGCGCTCATATCATTGGTGCCCCTCGTCATAATCCTCGTTGCTCCGTTCTTCACGGGGGATTTCACCACCGTGAACATAACAGGCAACTGGCTCCCCCTCGACTGGAGCTGGGGTTCCGGTGACATAGTTATATTCCTTGGGTTAATGGCCATGGCGCAATGGAGCGCCTGCGCATGGGAGACCGCCGCGGTCTATGGCCCCGAGTACAAGAAGCCCAGGTCAGACGTTCCCAAAGCACTCTTTTCCTGCGGTATAATCTGTCTCATGCTCTATGCGTTGACCCAGATGTCCGTAGTGGGAACCCTCGGTATCGATGGAATCGCCAATGCACCGGTAGATCCGCTCAACCCCATGTCCCAGATTGTATTCGGAGATGCGGGACAGATTGTCGCCATGATAATGCTCATCTGCGCGATGCTCATGATAATACAGACAGGCTTCCTCGGTTCCTCCAGGACTCTGTACTCAATGAGCCTCGAGGGCAACATGCCCCGGTGGTTTTCGAAGACCAACGCGCGCGGAAACCCGGTCAACGCGATGATATTCGTGAGCGTGTTCAACCTGACTCTTGTGCTGGTTCAAAACCCTGTAGCGGTTTTGGCGGCGTCATCGATGGGATACGCGTTGGCGGTCGGTATCGCCCTTGCGGCATATTACAAGTCCAAGACGGTGGAGCCCTTCAAGAGCATGGAGCGTCCGTTTGGCCTTCCCGGATGGTATCGTTATGTAGCTCTAATCATGGCAGTGTATGAGATCGGCGTTCTGCTTCCGTGCCTGGTGTATCTGAACTACATGGACTACGATGCGATATCGGTGGTCTTGGGAGTAGTCATTCTTTTCGTGTTTGTGCCTATTTGGATGATTACACAGAACTATCTGAAGGAGAACAGGTCTGGAAAGGAGCCGGTTTCGAATTCTTAAGAATAAACTCAATCGGGGCTCACGCCCCTTATTTTTTTTAGCAGTGATAATCTTTAAATATGGATTATTTTTGAATTTAATTCAAAAACAGATAAGTTTTAAATACTATTTCCTGGACTATTTTCTGATACAACATAAGTTAATATATTATGTAAGAACATGCAGTTATAACTCTAGGAATGATAGGTTGGAGGATGGTTGTATCCATACTCATTGCCTGTCAATTTGGTACGCAGTCCCTTCGGGCGCGTACAGAGGAAACAGTTTGAAGGAGGAGAAAATTTGACACAGAAAGATTTGAACGAGAGAGCGAAAAAAGCCGTCCTTACCTACGACCAGAAAGCGTCTGCGGAAGTCGCCAGAGAGGCCATCGCCAAGAAAGCCGACCTGGTGAACCTGATCCAGGAAGGATACACCGTTGGTATACAGGAAGTGGGAGACCTGTACCAGGCGAAGAAGCTGTACCTGCCCCACATCATGTCGGCGGCGAACGCCATGAATGCCGGAGTGAACATCCTGACGCCGGAGCTGGAGAAATCCGGTAAGTCCGCGGGAGAAGGCCTCGGCAAGTTCCTCATATGCACCATCGAGGGAGACATCCACTCCATTGGAAAGGACATCGTGGCCATCATGCTGAAAGTGGCGGGATTCAACGTGATCAATATGGGCAGGGACGTCCCCGTCAAGGATATCGTCGCCGCCGTGAAGAAAGAGAAACCGAAGGCGGTCGGAACGTCCGCCCTGATGACGTCCACCATGGTCAACCAGAAGACTTTCGAGGAGCTACTTAAGGAAGAGGGCGTCAGGGACAAGGTCATCACCAACATCGGCGGTGCACCGACGACCCAGCAGTGGTGCGACGAGATCGGCGCCGACGTCTACTCAGAGAACGCGACCGACTGCGTCAATAAGATGGTCGCAAAGGTGAAAGGCTGAAAACGGCCTGTTACAAGGAGGTATAACAAATGATAGCAAAATCCCATTATCCCGGAAAGAAAACCCACCAGGGGGCATCCCTCGAACTCTTCACAGAAGAAGACATACTGAAGATTGACCATGCGACCATCGACATCCTGTCCACATTCGGAGTGCAGGTGTCCGACAAGGAAGGCCTTGAGATTTTCAAGAAAGCCGGATGCGAAGTCAACATGGAAACCAAGATGGTCAAGATACCCGAGTGGCTTGTTCGTAAATCCCTCGCAACCGCTCCGTCCAAATTCTATCTTTACGGAAGGGACGAGAACAGCACTCTCGAGCAGGAGCACAAGGGACGTGTCCACTTCACCTGCTTCGGAACCGGTATCCAGGTATGCAGGTACCTGGGAGACGGAAAATACAAGACCACCGACTCCGACGAGACCGACCTTGCCAACTGCGCGAAGCTCGTCGACTGGGCCGAGAATATCGATTACTTCTCCTTGCCTGTTTCCGCGAGGAACTGGGCCGGCAAGGGTGCACAGGACGTCCACGAGATGCTCACTTCCCTGAAGAACACTTCCAAGCACTTCCACCACATCGACCCCGTCGCAGAGAATGTGAAATTCTATTGGGACATGGCCGTTGCGTACTATGGCGGAGACGCTAAGATGGCAAAAGAGAGGCCCATCTTCTCCATGCTGGTGTGCCCTACAAGCCCCCTCGAGCTGAGCCACAATGCGGCTCAGGTCATCATACAGGGTGCCAGGTATGGAGTGCCGGTCAACGTTCTCAGCATGGCAATGGCGGGCGGATCATCTTCTGTCTTCCTTGCGGGAACCCTCGTTACGCACAACGCAGAGGTCCTTGCAGGAATCGTGCTGTCGCAGATTGTGGCTCCCGGAGCCCCGGTATGGTACGGAAGCTCTACTACAACATTTGACCTGAAGCGCGGAACCGCACCCGTCGGATCCCCCGAGCTTGGACTCATAGGCGCTGCCGTCGCAAAACTCGGACAGTACTACGGACTGCCCGTTTTCGTCGCCGGTGTCTAGTCCGACGCGAAGGTCCCCGATGACCAGGCCGGACATGAGAAGACCATGACCGCCCTCCTCCCCGCACTCGCCGGAGCCAACACGCTCTACGGTGCGGGAATGCTTGAACTGGGAATGACCTTCTCCTTCGAGCAGCTCATCATTGACGACGACATCATCGCGATGGTCAAGAAGGCCATGGAAGGAGTCCCCGTCAGCGAAGAGACGCTCGCAGTCGAAGCAATCAAATCCATAGGTGTGGGCAACGACTTCATCGGTCACCCCTCCACCATGGACAACATTGACCTTCCCTCCGACCCCAAGGTCATCAACCGCGACATGCTGGGCGACTGGGAGAAGGCTGGAAAGAAAGACCTCGCCGCCGCCGCTCACGAAATCGTCGAGGACGTTCTGAAGAACCACGTGGTCCTCCCGATACCCGCAGACAGGCTCAAGGAGATGGAGAAGGTAGTCAAGAAGGCAGACGAGGCATTCGCAAAAGGTGCTTGAGAATGGCTGACAAGAAAACAATATTGGAAGACCTGAAGAAATCGATTGAAACCTGGAATCCCCAGAAAGCTAAGGAAGCTACGAATGCGGCTATAGCGGCCGGCATGTCCGTCGCCGAGATAATCGGTGACGGACTCGGAAAGGGAATGGAAGTCATCGGTGTGCGCTTCGACAAGGCAGAGATATACCTGCCCCAGGTCGTCGCCGCATCCAAGACCATGACCGCGGCCCTCGAGATACTCCTGCCCCTGATATCCAAGGGTGAAGGGTCCCTCAGAGGGACTGTCATAATGGGGACAGTCGAAGGAGACATCCACGAAATCGGAAAGAACGTCTGTGTCGCAATGCTCCAGGGAGCAGGATACAACGTCATCGATGTCGGATGCGACGTGTCCCCTCAGGCCTTCCTTGACGCAGCCGACGAGAACGAGGCACAGGTCATCGGCGCTTCCGCGCTCATGACTACCACCCTCGAAATCCAGAAGGAGCTCGTGGAGGCGATCAAAGAGGTCGAGGCACCCTACAAGTGTATTGTCGGAGGCGCCCCCTGCAGCAGGGAATGGGCCGAAGAGATTCACGCCGACGGATACTCCGAGACTGCGAACGAAATCATAGGCCTGGTGGCCTCCCTTGTGGAGTGATCAGATGGCAGCGACAAGACCCCTGACCGTCTGCGATGTCTACGACAGGTTCATCAAAGGCAAGAAGGTACCAGAATCAGAGTGGGACTACACCATCATACCCCAGAATGCGACCAAGCTGAAAGAGAAGTACAAGCTCAAATTCGGCTCGGAGACCATCCCCGAGGACAAGCAGACGATTAACAACCTGTTCTGCGCCGGACTCGAGATGCTCGTGGAGACAGGATATTACTGCCAGGACCTCGGACGTGTCATGAAGGTCACCGAGGAGGAAGTCTGGGAAGGGATCAAGAAGACTCCCACCAAACTGATCCTCGGAGAGGGCAGGGATATCGCGAGATTTTACCCCAGGCACGGCAACAGCCCTGTAAAGCCCATCATCCAGGGAGGCCCCACTGGGTCCCCCATTTCGGAAGATGTGTTTGTACAGGTCATGCAGTCCTATGCCCAGGAAGGCATCGTCGACGACCTCGTCAATGGCGTCTTTACCTCTATCGAGGGAAAGAAGGCCAAGACAAACACCCCTTACGAGATCCGCGCAACCATGGCGGAGCTCCGTGCCACGAAAGAGGCGCGCATCAGGGCCGGAAGGCCCGGGCTGGGTGTTTAGGGACCCGAGACCCCGCTGTCCGCAGCAGGACGCCTTTCGGCCGACATGACCAATGCCGGCCACAGGATTACTGACGCGCACGAGTGCTCCCAGCTCAACGAGCTGAAGATGGACATGTGTGGGCTCAACATGCTGGCCGGATGGACCACCGAGGGCGACACCATAATGATCGAGCAGATGCCGATATTCGGCGGATACTGTGGCGGAATCGAAGAGACCGCAATATGCGATGTTGCGACCACGCTCGCATCCTTCGCACTGTTCAGCGGAAACTTCCACCTGGATGGGCCCATCCACATCAGGTGGGGAACCACGACCTCGAAAGAGACCCTGCAGATCGCAGCCCACGCAGCAGCAGCAATCGATGCCAACACCGACCTGCTTCTGGCTAACCAGTACTACCCCATGGCCGGACCCTGCACAGAAATGTGCCTGATGGAGACCGCAGCACAGGCGATCTCAGACACCGGTTCCGGAAGGGAGCTCCTGTCCGGATCCGCCGCCGCAAAAGGCGTCGTCCAGGACAAGACCACCGGAATGGAAGCCAGGATAATGGGAGAGGCCGCGAAGGCCGCAGCGGGCATGAAAGTCTCGGACCTCAACGAGATCCTTGCGAAGGTCGTGCCCGCGTACGAAGCGAACTACACCAACGCACCCGCCGGAAAGACCTTCCAGGAGTGCTACGATGTGCTCTCGGTCAAACCGACCGCCGAGTACCTCCAGGTGTACGACAGCGCCGTCAAGGCTCTCAGGGATTTCGGACTCGACATAAAGCACTGATTTCGGTCTAAACTTCTTACAGGCCCACGCCTGGAAACCTTTTATAAAATTGCCAAATCTGGCACATACGCCCGCCCGGGCTGCTAAGTTGTTTTTCCTCCGTTTCGGGCGGGCTCCCAACATTACGTTAAAGTAATTGACAGCGTATAGGGTGGAATACTCATGGCAGCCAAGAAATATCTGGATATATATGATTCATACGACCGTTTCCATAATGGGAAGAGAGTGCGAGAGGATAGCTGGGATTATGTCATTGTGCCCACGAACGCAATGGCCATGAGAGAGAAGTACGACATCAATTTCTCTGAAGACATAATCCCGGAAGATGACGACCTATGCGACAGGTTGTTCCAGGCAGGCATCGAGATGCTCTGCACGACCGGGTTCTACAACACGGACATCGGCCGGGTCCTGCAGATATCCGAAGAGGAGATATTTGAGGGCATAAGGCGTGCCCCAAAAAAGATTGAGATAGGGTCGGGAAAAGAGGAGGTCTGCTGTGCCCCCAGAAGGGGCAATCCGAGCGGTCCGCCGATCATCGAGGGGGGTCCCACGGGAGCTCCGGTCACCGAGGACATATTCGTCCCCATGATGCAATCTTATGCACAGGAGGCCACCGTCGACGTGCTGGTGAGCGGCGTGCTGAATACGATCAAGAAGCACCCTTCGATCACCAATACTCCCTGGGAGATACGCGCCACGCTTGCAGAGATAGGGTTCGTCAGGGAGGCCGCCAACATGGCGGGCAGGTCCGGACTGGGCATATAGGGACCGGAGACGCCTCTGTCGACCGCAGGACGCCTTTCCTCCGATCTGACGAAGTTCGGCCTCAAACCTCATGATCCCCACGAGGTATCCCAGCTCAACGAGCTGAAGATAGACATGTCCGGTCTGAACATGATCGCAGGCTGGATAGCCAACGGCGATGTGATCATGATGGAGCAGATGCCAATCTTCGGAGGTTATTCCGGCGGCAAAGAAGAAACCGCAATATGCGATGTCGCGACAATGGTCGCATCGTTCGCGCTGTTCAACTGCGACATACACTTGGACGGTCCGATACACATCCGATGGGGCACCACCACGACCAGGGAGACCCTGCAGATCGCGGCCCACGCATGTGCCGCGTTGGACAGGAACACCGACCTATTGCTCGGAAATCAGTATTACGCCCTGGCAGGGCCATGCACGGAGATGTGCCTTCTCGAGACCGCTGCCCAGTCGATGACCGACACGGCATCCGGAAGAGAGCTTATCTCTGGAGTTGCATCTTCCAAGGGAGTCACCCAGGACAGGACAACAGGAATGGAGGCCAGGATGATGGGTGAGGTGGCAGGCGCCACCGCGGGAATGGACGTTGCAGAAGTCAACGACGTGCTGAAGAAACTGGTCGGACTATACGAGAGGGACTTCTCGCATGCCCCGGCAGGCAAACGTTTCCAGGAATGCTACGACGTGAGCACGGTCCTTCCCACCGACGATTACATCAACGTCTACAACAGGGCGGTACGTACGCTGGGACGTTGCGGACTGGATTTGAGCATATTTTGAACTTACTAAGAATTCTCTCATGCTGGTACATTTCGATTTTCATGTTTGTTAAGGCATAGTTTAAAATACTATGGTTTTAAATTAATGCAATAGTTTAGATAGTTATTTCATACATACTGATAGCTAATTAGTGTGGGGGACGGTCCGGCGACCAGCTGGCCTCTAGAGCCTCGCTAGCGGGGATCGACACCCCGGTCTCCCGCCACTAACGGAAAACAGTGATCAAATGGCCGTACGCTATACAGAATCGCAGATACAGAAACTGAGAGAATACGGCGACGGCCCCATGGACAATTCGGAGTTCTCCGATGCGGCAGAAAGGGACAGGTCCTTCGCCAAACTCATGGCGGCCGAGATGTCTGCCAACGACGCCGCAGTGAAGGATATGATATCCAATCCCCGCGGGCATGACCTCGTCCAGCTGGAGAGGGACCTGAGCAAGGCGCTCATCGATGCCGGTTTCGCGGAGGTCAGGACTCCCACTATTATGTCCAAGGCCGCACTGGCGAAAATGACGATAACAGAAGATCACCCTCTATACAAACAGGTCTTCTTCATAGACAGCAAAAGGTGTCTCAGGCCCATGCTGGCACCCAATCTTTACTATTACATGAGGAAGCTCCGAGACCACACGGAAGGCACGATAAGGTTTTTCGAAATAGGTTCCTGCTTCAGAAAAGAGTCCCACAGCGGGAGGCACCTAGAAGAGTTCACGATGCTCAATCTTGTGGAGCAGGGTCAGATCGAAGACCCTGTGGCGGACCTAAGGGAGTTCATCGACATCGTTATGGACACGGTGGGCCTGAAGTACGAGACCGTCCGCGAGGAGTCGGACGTATATGTGGAGACCCTCGACGTGGAGATAGACGGGATGGAGGTTGCATCTGGCGCCGTCGGGCCTCATATTCTGGACGCGGCGCATGACATTCATGAGCCATGGTGCGGGATAGGCTTCGGCCTTGAACGTCTGCTGGCTATTAAAAACGGAAAGAACAGCGTACGTAAGACCGGGCGCAGCCTGACATATCTTAATGGACGAAAAATAGACTGAGGTGATTTCACGGATGTACAGGGAATATTAGACAGGTCGGCAACCGGGGAGGGGCTTACGCACAGTGATGTTGTAAGGCTTTTCAACTCGGACGCAGAGGAGCAGAAGGTCCTTTTCGAGGTTGCACGGAATGTAAGGGACAGGATATACAGAAACAAGATATTCACATACGGTTTCGTATATTTTTCGACATATTGCAAAAACAATTGCTCGTTCTGCTATTTCAGGAGGACCAGCGGGCTCAAGAGATACAGAAAGTCTACCGAAGAGATAGTGGAGCTCTCCGAAAATCTGAGGGACGCCGGAATAAACCTTGTAGATCTGACCATGGGAGAGGACCCCGTGATGTACAGAGACGAATGTGCCAGATTGATAAATATTATCCAATCTGTGAGAGATGCGGTCGACATAGGCATAATGGTCTCTCCCGGAGCCGTGCCGAAGTCTGTTTTTCCCAAGATGAAGGAGGCGGGCGCAGACTGGTACGCATGTTATCAGGAAACATACAACCTGGAACTCTTCAAGGCGCTTAGGCTTGAGCAGGATTATCAGACACGCATCGACGTCAGGAGATGGGCCAGGGAAGCAGGCATGCTGACCGAAGACGGTATGATGGTAGGGCTAGGAGAGTCTCCAGAAGACCGTGCCGATTTCGTGATGAGGATGGGCCCGCAGAGATGCGAGCAGATAAGGGCGATGACGTTCGTGCCCCAGGAAGGCACGCCCATGAGCACGGTGAACGCGACGGACTCGACAAACGAACTTCTTGCTATCGCGATAATGAGGATAATGTACCCCGACAGGATGATTCCCGCAACTCTTGACGTGGAGGGGATTTCGGGAATGGTGGACAGGCTCAACGCAGGTGCCAACCTGATAACTTCGATCGTTCCCCCGCACAGAGAACTCGCGGGGGTGGCACAGCACGAGCTGGACATAGAGAATGGCAACCGTTCGGTGGACAACGTGTTCAAGATACTCGAAAGCATAGACAAGCGCCCCGCCACCAACGCGGAGTTCCAATCGTTCATGGATGGCAGAAAGGCGGAGCTGAGGAGGCGCTAGAATGAGACTTGCTATAGTGGGCGGTGCCCTTCAGGGCATGGAAGCGGTCTACCTGTCTGAGAGGGCAGGATACGAGACCGTGGTGATTGACAGAAAACCACACGCTCCGGCGCTGGCACTTGCCGATGAGGCATATGTGACGGATCCCGTCAAGGACCCGGATGCGGCGATGAGGATATTCACCGACTGCGACGCCGTCATCCCGGCATGCGAGGAGCTGGACCTCTTAAAGGTGTTGGATTCTAAGCTCAAGGATACGGGCATACCGTTGCTTTTCGACATGAAATCATATGAAACATCATGCTCGAAGGAACGCTCCAATATCCTGATGGAGAAGGCCGGGGTGCCTCTCCCGAAGCCGTGGCCCGAATGCGGCTTTCCGGTCATAGTCAAACCTTCCTGTCAGAGTGGCAGCGTAGGCGTCACTGCGGCAAGGAACGAGGAGGAGCGTCAGGCCGGACTCAGGAAGGTGGCCGAGCTGAACGACGTGCCGATAGTGCAGGAGTTCGTTTCGGGGAGGAGCATTTCGATAGAGGCCATAGGGAACGGCGAAAAGGCGCGTGCGTTCGTCACGACCGAAGTGGTGCTGGACAGGAAATACGACTGCAAGATGGTGAGATGCAATCCCGACATTATCTCAGCCGAGGAAGACAGGATGTTCAGGGACGTCTGCAGAAAGACCGCCGAGATGATGCATCTCAAAGCTCTTATGGACATGGAGGCCATCGACACCCCCAGGGGCCTCAGGGTGCTGGAGATTGATGCAAGGATTCCCAGCCAGACCCCTGCGGCGATCGAAGCGGGTTCAGGCATAAATCTGCTGAAGGAGCTTGTGGACTGCGCGATGGAAAAAGCCTCTTCCGGCAAAGATTCCCGCAGAGCGGGCGTTTACGAGCACTATGTGTTCAGAGACGGCGTTTTGAGCACCAGCGGCGAGAAGGAGTTCGGACACATCAGGAATCCCCGGATATGCGAGGGGCTCTTCGGGTCCGACCGCATGATCACCGACTATGAGCCGGGAAAGACAGAATGGCATGCGACGGTGATAACCGGGGGCCGGGACGAGGCCGATGCCGACAGGAAACGCCTGGCTGTGCGCGAGCGCATGATATCCGAATCTGGAGCGAAGATATTCGACGACGGAAGCCCGGAGCTGGTCTGATGACCAGACTTACGGAGGACATGATAGACGAGATTCCGCGCACAGCCGGGAAACGCAGCGAGGATCTGCGCAAGGCCGTGGGGATGGACCTCAGGACACTTGCGTTCAGAGCGATAGGCGAGGATCCGGAGGATTTCGACCTCTCGCACTATACCGCGGCATCCGTCCCCATCACGGCCGGTCTGGGCGTCATAGGCGGTTTCTCCCAGAGCGTCAGCGCGATACTGGGGAATATGGGGTTCAGGAGCTTCGTGACATCCAAGACCGACATAGACGGAATATATGAGGCCCTTGAGAAAGAGGCGGACATCCTGTTCACGGCAGACGATGTCAGGTACATGGCGTACAACCGAAGAACGGGGGTGTATTCCGACAACTCCTCCGCCACCGCCGCCGGGTACGCGGAGGCGCTGGACGGCGCGGCCGGAGGGCTCAGGGGTAAGAAAGTACTTGTGATCGGTGCCGGACTGGTAGGGACGGAGGCGGTCAGGATACTTACGTCTAAGGGAGCGGCAGTCCGTGTCACGGATGTGATTCCCGGAAAGGCGGAAAAATTGGCGCAGGAATACCATGCAACCGCAATACCCAGCGTCGAGGCCGCAATCTCATCACATAAATATATTCTGAATGCATCTCCCGGATTTATACCGGGGCGCCTGATCATGGAAGGCGCAGTGATATCGTCGCCGGGGGTGCCGTTCAGCTTCGACGCGGACGGAGTGGCAAAGTCCCGTGCGATTATACACGATCCGCTGGATATCGGCACCGCCGTAATGGCGGCAGAGTGCGTAGTTTCAAGAAAAAAGGTAGGCAGAACATGACCAGATACTGCATAGCATTGGATATAGGGACAAGCGGCCTCCGCTGTCAGGCAATCGACATGGATACAAAGGAGACCGTTGCCACATCCATCACGCAGCGGCACCCGATTCCGGGTATGAACGTCATAGATCACGTCAACTTCGCCATCAAATCCGGCGAGGATGCCGCGACAGGCCTCTTGAGAGGCGCTATCAACTCACTGTTCAAAACCTTGAACATCGACCTGGGCAAGGTCGAAACTGTGGGAGTCTGCGGCAACCCTTTCCAGCTTTCGCTGTTCCAGGACATAGAGATAAGAGACTTGGCCTATGCGGGAAAGAACATGTTGGACGACCTGGGGGTGGTCCCGCCGAAGAGGGACGGTGCCGTGATAAGCGCTGAAGAGGCAGGCCTCGAAGGGATGCCCAATGCCAGAGTGATAATTCCTCCGGCTGTGAGGCACGAGATAGGCGCGGACGCCATGGCCATGCTTATGATGACTGACGTCCTCAACGAGAAAGAGCCGTGCCTGGTCGTGGACTACGGGACCAATGCAGAGATGGCATTGATACACGACGGCAAGATAATAACCGGGTCCGCCGCGGCGGGGCCGGCGATGGAAGGACAGGAGATAGAGAGGGGGATGCTGGCCGCTCCCGGCGCCATATCCGATGTGGAGATCACGCCGAAAGGATGGAGATGTTATGTTCTCGACGAGACGATGGCGGCCAAAGAAGGCGATACAGTCGATCCCGCATCCGGAGAGGTCGTGGAGAAGGGACCGATGTCCGGCAAGGCGATCGGCATCACAGGCACCGGGGTTGTGGCCACGCTCTACTGCGGTATCGAGTCCGGAATCATAATCCCTCCCAAGATAACATCATGCGACGGCAGGGTGCACCTTCAGGACGGTATAGATATAACTTCCAAAGACGTCGAAGAAGCAGGCAAGGCCATCGGCGCCCTGAGGGCGGGATTCCTCACACTGCTCCGCGAGGCGGGACTTTGGACTCGAGACGTCAAAAAAGCATACATGTCCGGAGCATCCGGCCTTTATGTCGACGCCAAGAAGGCCCTGGCGGTCGGGATGGTCGTCCCCGGTGCCGAAAGGATCGTACAGTTCGGAAACACATCCATCGGCCTTGCGCGTAAGGTCGCAATGGGCGAGACGTCTCTGGACGAACTGAGGGAGTTCGCCAATAAGCTCAGGGCCGACCACTGCATGTTCGCAACCGCTCAGGTGTTCAAGGACATCTACTCCATCGAATACGCCATCTGGGCCCAGGGTATGCCCATGAGCGAGTACAACAACATGCTCGATGTCTATGACCTTCCTCCGATCGAAGAGTCGTCCACGGATCCGGAAGTTAAGCGCTATGCGGAGAGGGATCTGCCCGATACTGACAAATCGCCCATACATGTGCTCGAAAATCCCGGTACCCTCCTCAGGGGAAGGGTCGAAGGATGTATCGCATGCCGCAAATGCGAGCGCGTCTGCCCCGAGCACGCCATAAAGATAACGAAGGAAAGTGACGGGAACTATGCCAATATACGCACGGACCTCTGCGGCGGATATGCGTGCAGCAGGTGCGAGCGCGAGTGCCCCGAGCGAGCCCTCAACTATAAGGAGCTCAAGCTGAGCGACCGGCTACCGCCGGCCGAATAAACACCATATGAAGAAATCATTATCTTACAGGGCAACATCCTGCCATGACCTCTGCGGTTAAAGTAAGGATGAGGGCCTGCGATAAGACCCGCAGAGTGGTAGTGAAACTCGGGGACGGTGGGGTGTGGACATCCGCATCACGTCCGACTGCGAGAAGGCTAGGCAGCTCGGTGAACGTTGCACCAGGGTCAGCCTCGGTGATGTGATGGATTTCTATGGCTGCAGGGTGAACAGCGAAGAAATCCGCGGTAACCTGTGGCTACTGCCCATAGGTGTGTCCGATGCCGCTGGATGGAATCGGGAATGCTCTCCAAGAGCCTATGCAAGGAGGTCGGGGAAGACGAGATAGCGCTGGACCGGTCGATTTCGAAGAATGATCAGCGGATGTTGATGCCCGAGACCCCGCGGCATTTGCGCAGCACCGGTATGAGCTCGGCCGGTATCTGGCCGTCGACCACTATTATCAGCCGCGAATCCTTCCTCTCGCCGTTGTCATCCACCACCGCCTGTCTCACCGACAGCCCGGCCCCGTATATGACCGATGCCACATCTGCCAGGATGCCCCGCATCGTCGCATCCGATGGCACGATTTCAATAACAGAGCAATCTATCTCTGAAGCTATCTCATCCAGCATCAGTATGGGCCTGAGCCTCGAGAACACTGCATCGAGCTCGGAGGTCGCGGACATTCTCTCCAATGTGGACCTTACCACACGGCGATCGACGCCGGCGGAACGTGCCAGTGCCGAATCGGCAATCTCCACGTTCCCGCAGAAAGCCTTGCCGTTCTTCTCGCATATGCCATATCTGAGCATGATGTCGGCAACTTTTCCCTGGGACGGGTATCGGTCGAACATTTTCCGGATGTGGTCCATGCAACGTAATGGGCAACAAGCATAAAATGCTTTATCGCCCCGCAGGGGCCGTTATGCCGCCCCTCAAGATTGCGGATATATCACGGTCATGAATGCACCTGCATTCGCGTCGTGCCTGTGTATAGTGAACGTTATCGGTTCTGAAGACGACATCCATGTGATCCCCTCCACGGTGCTCGAGGAGTACGTGACCCCGTTGATGAAGGAGTAGTAGTTGGTTCCCGAGCTCACATAGTATGAATAACCTCCAGATTGGATGGTGATGCTCTTCTGCAGGGTGAACTTGAAGCAGAACGTCCCGGCGATGGTTGCATCGAAAGAGCTCCATCCTGTCTGGGGAGGAGCCGTATAGTCGATCTCGTATCCCGGGTACTCTACACCGCCCGAAGCGACGGTCGTCGGAGTCACAGTGGCCACGGGCGTGGCGTCGGGGTCTCCCGCTACCGTTGTGTCGATCACTACCATGCTTTCGGTAAACCTGAAAGATAGCTGGTTGCCGGAATTCGTAACCACGTTGCCGAGGCCCGCGAAGGAGATGTTGACCGAGAAAGTAAGATACGCATCCCTGAGCGGGTCTTCTGTCAATCCGTCGACAATAATGTTCAGAGTCTTTCCGTTCAGGTCTGAAATGGTCGTTGCAAGGCCGTAAGAGGGTATGACGGTCTCGTTTCCGTGGCTGTCGGTGACGGTGAAATGATAGGAAAGGCCTGTAAACGGTGTATCAGTATCGCCCACCCTGAAATCCGCACTGCAAAGCAGAACCACATCGGTGACGCCGTTTGTAGAGGATGTTGCAATCTTAGCATACCCGAAGCACAGGTCTGTGCCGTCCAGCACATAGGAGATTGACCCATCTACTTCGATGTGATGATATTCGATCACACGGCCGCCTGTTCCGAATGTACCGTCGAACTCCCCGTTGGACAGAAGGGATCTTGCGGTGTTCGTAAGCTTGAGTTCAGTGCCCTTGGCACCCACGGTGTTGTCGGTGTTGGCCATCTTACTTATTTCGGCAGAGTGCCCTACTCCGATCGTGGACATGAACAGTATCGCAGATATTATTGCGGAAATCGAGAGCAACTTAAGACAGGCCTTCATCTTATTTCTCGTGGATTCCATCACATCATCCCCCTGGGGGCCACAAAGTGGTCGGCCGATAAGAGAAAAACACGCGTGGCTGGGAAAAACGATTCAGCCACGGCTCTCTTCTTCTTATCTGTCATAATGCTGGCTCTAAATGATAACTCTGTTAAGTCGTTGTATTGGCAACGAATATATTAACTTTGTTATACGAGTCAAAAATGGTAAGCGCGCATATCGGCAATATATATGGAGAAATGTAGACCAGCGACAAAAAAATCGAAAGAAAGAGCACCCGTTATTGTCAAATAAAATTATTTTAAAGGCCGGCAGGCAGGGTACCTGCCGGCCTATGTTTTAATGGTTTAATTTATGCTCAGACGGTAACCGGTGCCACGTAGATCGTTATTGTGTAGGTCAGGTCCACGGGCTTGTTCGACAGAGTTGAACTTCCGGCTATGTCGCCGTTCAGCACTAGGACGAAGTCCTGTCCCTCAGGGGAGGATGCTGCCCCGGTAAGGTTAACGATCACAGGCGATGTCGAAGTCGCAGTTCCATCCACGGTCTGTCCGCCAACATCGAGAGACGTTGTTATCCCGTAGGTTGTGGGTGCAGAGGCATCAGTCCAGGTGATAACATAATACATCGTTACGGATGTTACGCTAGAGTCGGTCACATGGATGTTGAGCGTAGCTCCTCCGAGGACGAGTTCCTGAGCGTCAACTATGAAGACCTGGTTGTCGTTGTTCTGTGAGTTTCTGTATGTTATGTCCTCTGCGGATGCATCGAAACCGCTTTGGCCCAAGAGGTTGCCGGATCCGTCTTCGAGCCTGGCGGTCAGACCATCCGCTGCAACTACGTTATCAGTGTTCGTGACGGAGCTCACAAGCGCGGCGTATCCGAGCCCTATCATGGCTGCGGCGCAGAGTATCAGCGCAACAACCGGGATCAGAAGCTTCTTCTGGTTCCTTTTGTTTCCATATATTGTCATTTTTTCTTCCTCTCTCTTCAGATTTTGTTTGTTCCGAAAACCAATAATGGCAAATTCGCCTTAGCAACTTCACGTCGGAAGGCAGGCAAATCCTTGGTCGTACCTCGGAAGTATCATTCTCCGCTGAGTATATCAGTATTGTCATGATAAAAAAAATATGGCACTCCTATTTGCTAATAATATATAATACTTGTGAAAAACACATTTGAAAAAATCAGCAGACCGGGCAATTAGTGTGCAATCTCAGAATTCACGCGAAACAACTGTTGAAATCCATTGGCAGTATGACAGGGCATTCGGCATATGATAAAAATGTCATCGGGAGGACGGAAACGGCGTTCCGTCCGCCTGTTTAAATTGTTTACACCTTAAGGCGGGCACCATGTGGAATGTGATAACGTAGGTGGGGATTTCGGGCATTTCGGCCAGCCCCGTCACGTCTTCGGGAATCGCACCTTTGAGGACGACTTCGAACTCGGCGACTCCCGACAGAGCGAGAGGTGTCGCTGTTCCATTGGTCTCTCCCGGGACTATTGTCTGCCCGCCTATGTCAGGGCCGGTCGTCATTCCGAAAGGCGCAGATCCGGAGGACCGGGTTATCCTCGTACCAGACATTGACCCGGGTCACATTTGGTGTACCGCTTGTCGTAAAGGCCTCGACTTCCGGGACGGCCCCTCCAGTTTAATCGCGGAATCGCCGATATATTGTAGGCGGTCACTCCATCGATGGTGGAGGTGCTGTAGTGGATGACATCCTCGTCATTGGCAAAGTCCTGTCCAACGAGGGCGTTTCCCTCGGAATCTATCAGGTCGGCCCTGACCATCACCTGCGACTACGTTCGCCTTATTCGCGACCGTGATCGCGGGAGCGGCGCATCCGAGCCCAACAAAGGTGGCGACTCATAACATCAGCGCGATAACCGGGACGACAAGCCCCTTGCGGCCCCTTCTGTTTCCACGTGACTTGTACTATAATCTTTTTTCTGTTCAATCGTTCACGCGACACGGAAGGACACTTATGTTCATGACCTTCTTCGTCATCGGCCCCATCATGGTGCTTCGATTAATGTAACAGTGCTTACAGAAACGAATAATATGTTAACTCCGTTGCTCTGACTGCATTGTCAGACAGATCGGGGAACGGCAAAGCCGAGTGCCGGCGGCACTCGGGCTATCGCCGCGCCGTTGCCCGCGGCCCCCATGGTTCAAACCCTCGTTTCTTTACTATCGAAAACGCATAGCTCGCCATATATCGACGATTCCTGTCTCCGAACCGGCCGCCACTGCTTCCGGAAATATCCTTTTGAAGTTCGCTGAACACACATTCAGTTTCCACCTGGCCCCGTGTCCGGAAACCGTCTTCCGCTCGCCATACGGAAGGCCGCGCCAGAGGCGAGGCGGCCTGCCCCTGGCCAGGCACCCCTCGTTCCCGGACCGGACGTCCGATCTGAAACTTGTTACAAACTTCATCTTCCCGGTATCGGACACGCATGTCCGGCGACATTGTAGCGTGTATGTGCCAGTAGTATTTCTTTTCGTATTTTCCGACTGTTTTCGGACCGCCGGTCAGATGGCGGCCCCTTCTCGGAAGCGCGAATGTGATGGAACCAGAGCCGGTCCCGAAAAAGATATGGTGCTCGGCGTTACCGCTCCCGATTTACTCAACAGTGTATTCCTATCGGAAAATACTTTATTATCGGTCAATATAGGCGAACGATCGCAATGGTAGATGAAAATGCAATTCGAAACGCCCAGGAGAACTACGGCAGGCTCTTGAGAAAACAGCTCGAGAGGGTCGAGTCCCTAAAGAAGGAAGGAGACTGGGTGGACTATTCCAAACTTGACAAGATGATTGTGGGAGTGTGCGGGGGAGACGGAATAGGACCGTACATCTGCGCTTCGGCCCAGAGGGTCATGGAGTTCCTCCTCGCCGACAAGATAAAGTCTGGCAAGGTCGAAGTCCGTCAGATAGAGGGGCTGACCATCGAGAGGCGCGTAGAGGTGATGAAGGCCATACCCGACGACACGCTGGCGGAGCTGAAGAGATGTCACGTCATACTCAAGGGACCTACCACCACGCCCAAGAAGGGAGATCCTTGGCCCAACATCGAGAGCGCGAACGTGGCCATGAGGAAGGAGCTCGACCTATTCGCTAACGTGAGGCCGGTATCGGTCCCCGAACTTGGCATCGACTGGATATTCTTCAGGGAGAACACCGAAGGCAGCTACGCTCTCGGAAGCGACGGGATCAACGTAACGGAAGACCTGGCGATGGATTTCTGCGTCGCGACCACCCAGGGCACCGAGAGGATCATCCGCGCCGGATTCGACTATGCCAAAAAGAACGGCATCGATTACGTCTCGCTGGTCACGAAGGCCAACATCATAAAGACGACCGACGGGAAGTTTCTGAGCATCGCCGAAAACGTCGCCAAGGAATATCCTGGAATCAAATGGGACGATTGGTTCATCGATATCATGACCGCAAAGCTGATAGACCCCGCAAGGAGGAGCAGCTTCCGCGTGTTCGTGCTCCCGAATCTTTACGGTGATATAATAACCGACGAGGCTGCGCAGATACAGGGTGGTGTCGGAACCGCAGGCAGCGCTAACCTCGGAAAGAGATACGCCATGTTCGAGGCCATCCATGGTTCTGCGCCGAGGATGGTCAACGAAGGTCGCGGACAGTACGCCGACCCGAGCAGCATGATCAAGGCCGTCGCACTGATGATGAATCATATAGGCGAGGCCGAGAAGGGCGAGAGGCTGACCATGGCCTTGGACATCTGCTGCCAGTTCGAGAAGAAGCTCGTGATGACCGGAAGGGATACCGGAGCCACCGGGGACGAGTTCGCCGATTATGTGATGGAAACGGTCCAGAGGCCCGACCTGAAGAAGATTTGGCAGAGCTACGTGAGCAGGGCCAAGACGGACTAAATATATCCCAAAATCAATTATTCCGTCAATTGACGAAGTGCAGTACCGTCGATTATTTAATGTCGACGCGATTCTACACCAGCGATCAAATGACGGAATCAAATTTCGCCAACGCCGGCGCCCTGGGCCTTTGCGCCTTCGGGATGACCACACTGCTAGCCATGTTCCTCGACTTTACGGAAAGGCCCACGGACAGCCTTGCCTGGGGCATGATGATTTTCTATGGCGGGCTCCTTCAGCTCATCGTAGGAATCGTCGAATGCAAGAAGGGCAACACGTTCGGGACCGTCGCCTTCACTTCCTACGGCGCATTCTGGATGTCGTTCGCGTTCATGAACGTCGCGGTCGCACTCGGCCTCGCTGCCCCCGACCACGTGTTCAAGGCGGTCTACTTCTTCGGATGGGGCTTCCTAACCTTCATGCTGTTCTTCGGCACCCTGAAGACCAACAGGGCCCTCCAATCTGTGTTCGGGCTGCTTACGGTGGTCTTCGTCGGACTGGGTGCGGGATCGTTGCTACAGAACGGCGAGGTGACTGTCGCCACCGCGGCCATAGGTATCGTGCTCGGCCTGGTCGCGATGTACACCGGACTCGCCGAAGTGATAAACGAGGTCAACAGGAAGGAAGTTCTGCCTCTGTTCCCTGTGTCAAAGTGACACAGATTCAAACCTCTTACTATTTTGAATAGCAAATATCAACATCCGTTAAATGGGGACCCTTGGAACGAAGCCGGAATCGATTCGAAACGTTGGAGAAAACCGGAAGAATGAACGATTCCGTGACGGACCGTAGTACGTGGAACGTATGCATCGGCAGAGTCAGCATTTCCGAGATTCCCCTCCGCCCCTTCGCAGGTTTTTCATATCTGATAACCGCAGGCCTTGGATGGGGGACCAGCCCTTTGAACGGGAATGCGATGCTCTGGTCTGCGGTCTTTTTCACACCCCTCGTTTCTTCGTTGCCGGCGGCTAATTGCATATCCGACAGTGAAGTTTCCAACGGAAGCAACGTCGTGTTCAACTTTGAAACCGCAATCGTAACACCGTCGGAAGACGAGCCCTCCGTGGAATATACGTCTATGGCGATTACCGATGAAGAGGGCGTCCCCCTCCCCAATCCCGCGTTTGAATTCGTTTACAAGGAAAACGATACAGGAAACGACGAATTCAGTGCGGGAGTCGAGGGAGTGTTCTGCCTCACGTTCAGCGCGACGGAGATTATACATATCACGGTCGAAGGAATAAAGTACAATTTCCGTCCGGAGGTCGGATGTTATTATTCAATGGTCGAAGACATCCCTCATCCCGAGTACAATCTGGACGACGTCGTCTGGATGGTCTCCCATAGCGATGATCCTGTAGTATCCAAAATCCACAGCGATGCCATGGCCTGCGACGGTTTCGTGACCCTTGTGTACCGAACATGGAGAGCTTGTCCCGAACCGTTCGGACACCTGACGGCCCCTGGATTATTGTTCGCTCATGTATGTCCGCGGGAATTACCTGTATTTAACATAATGCGTGTAGACTTTTTGCCTTTGAAAGTTGATAAGACTTTACGATTCATTGTTGTTTCAAAATTTTTTGAATGGTGTCCGCACGGCAACGTTTCCGGATTGATACATGACCAACGGATAGAAAACAAAAACGTGTGGATATGGTTTGTTAATAGGCCGTCAAAGAAATGGAAATCGGACCGTTAAACCCGAAAGGTCGAAAATTCTTTTCGGAAACATGTTGCGACAGTTCGTCGTCCTCAGTTTCTTTGTCCTAGGAAAAGAAAAGAGATATGAGGCGCAGAGCGACCGCCATGACCGTTACGGTCGGACTGTTGTATCGTGTCCATTCCAATCGCCTTCTGCGACACGTGAAGCGGTGCCTCCCATTCTGGGAACATCGTTTCATTCGTTCTGACGCCTCAGACCAGCGGGATAGCCGGTTATCGGCGAAGATATGGGGAATGCACGGAAGCCGGTCCTGTGAAAGACAGGTCGGGCGTCTACTATCCTGCGTTTGGCATCATACATGAGGACTGTGGCGAAAGCGTCGCGCCGGCGGATGGTCCCTTCACTTTAGCACTCAACATTCCGAAAGGCAAAGAATTCTGTGTTCTGGTCGAAAGGCCCTTACTCACGGTCAATCCGGACTTTACCATGACATATGCCGATGCCGACGGAAGGACACGCAACCGCGGCAAGGAAACCGGTAGTTCGGGGGCGGCCGGGCATTCTATCCGTCAAAGTACCTGAGCTACGGCTCCTTTTTCGAGCCCCAGGACAGGTCGTCGTCGGAGAGGTTCGTGAGTTCTGATCGAGGTCCACGGTTACAGATATTAGGAAGGTTCGGAACTTAAGGCGGCCGTGGCCCACAAAGGGTAAGGGCCTGTGCGCCGGAAAGAAACTCCTGCCGACCCGATAAACGCTCCCGCGGGCTTATAATACGAGCAATCTGCATCACCCCGTGCCGGTAGGAAAAAATGCAGAAGGGCTCATCGAAGATTTCCGTGATTGCCGCGATTGTCGCGAACGTGCTCATAGGCATAGTCAAGTTCATCGCGGCGGGCATCACGGCATCAGCTGCCATGATGTCGGAGGGGATACATTCCCTGGTGGATTCAGGCAACGGGATCCTCGTCCTTTACGGGATGAAGAAAGCCGATAAAACGGCCGACCGTGAGCATCCTTTCGGGTACGGGAAGGAACTCTATTTCTGGACCCTTGTAGTTTCGATCCTGATTTTTGCGATAGGCGGCGGGATGTCCATATCCCACGGATACGAAGCTCTCCTGGAGTCTGCCGCCGGAAAACACGTGTTCAGGGACCTGACCGTGAACTATGTCGTACTGGTCGTCGCAATGGTCATAGAGGGTGCGTCTCTCGCAATAGCGGTAAAACAATTCAACGCGGCCCGGCGCGAAAAGAACATGAAGGCGATGGAATACATAAGGGAAAGCAAAGACCCGAGCCTGTTCACCGTTGTACTCGAAGATACCGCGGCAGAAGCGGGCCTTTCCATCGCACTTATCGGAATGGTTTTGTGGCAGGTCACGGGAATATCATATTTCGACGGAATATCCTCGGTGATGATAGGGATCATCCTGATCTCTGTGGCCGCGATACTCATGAAGGAAAGCAAAGGCCTCCTCGTGGGAGAGGGGATAACGGCCGAAGAGATCCGCAGGATCGAACAAATTGTAGAGGAAGACCCGTCCGTCGTCGAATGCGGACGCGTGCTCACGAACTACTTCGGCCCGTACTCTCTTCTTGTAGGCATAGATGCGACGTTCGCCGATGGATGCGACATCTGCGAAGTCATGGATGCGACCGCCAGGATCGAGGCCACGATAAAGGCCGAATTCCCGCAGACCACACGCATATTTATCGAAGCCGAATCCCTGGCATGCGTAATAGGACAACAAAAGGCCACGGACGAGATGCTTTCTGACGAAGACTGACCGTTTACTTAAAGGCCGCGGCGCAGTGAGATATCAGTCGGCTCTGTGTCAGCAGAGGTACCGGGATTAATATCTGATAATGTCGTTAATTTATACTGAAAAGGCAATTGTATAGCAATCTTCATTTTATGGGGGGCCGAAACATGTCTTTCTACCAAAACAAGAGCAAAATGTTGGCATGCCTTACAGTTGCCGCCATCGTTGTTCTTACGGGAGCAGGGATTTACTCGGTATACACCTTCAACGGCGATTCCCTGGACCTGAGAGACCGCGAGGTCCGCCTCATCGTGTCCGGCTCCATGGACGGAGAACCGACGGAATACCCGATATCGACCATCCCGATTAACAGCCTTGTAATGATACAACATCTCGACCAGAGCGAGCTGGACACCGTAGCCGTCGGCGATGTGATTGCATATGACAGAAACGGCGTGGTGATCGTCCACCGAGTCATAGACGTGCGCGATGACGGCAGTTTTGTCACCAAGGGAGATGCGAACAGCAGCGTAGACCCCATAGTATATCAGGATAAGGTTATCGGAAAAATCGTGGGAGTGTCAAAAATCTACGGAGAAATCGTGACACTGGCGAAGGACAAGGTTGTGTGGGTGGCCGCCTTCGTCGCATGTGCCGTCATCATGGCATATTGCATCCGGGAGATCAGACGTATTTATTCGGAAAAGGAGGATGACTACGATGACGACGAAATACGGTAACGGTGAACGTCGCCACAGGAGGAGAGTCCTGATCCCAATAATGACTTTCTTGCTCTGTTTATCTGCCATGATGGCAATCGGTTATTCCGCTCTGATAAGCGATGTGACCAGTGAAGCGAATCTTATCGCAGCCGATGGGCTTGACGCCAAATTCCTCGACGAAGACGGGGAGATCCTGGGAAGGGGTGAGTTCGCACAAAGTGCGAACAGAGGCACGGGAGCCGGCAGAATCCATTACGGCTGCGAAAGGGTGGACGGCAATCCTCCGACTTTTTTTGTACGCAGTCAATCCCTGGAGCTCGGAAAGGCCTTCCTCGACATACGGCCTCCGGAACACTCGGACGCCAGGTTTGTAACGATATGGTACGAGATGGACTGGACGGTTGCCGATCCGGAGTCGCTTTACGGAATGGCCACGTCCCTTTCCATAGACGATGGCGATATGGTCCTGTCGGTCGCAGAGGGAGAGAGGACTGCGCCGTTGGACATCTTCATCTCGCACAGCTATCTGATGACGCTCAGCGGGACAATTGCCGACGATGTCCGCGACGTGGTCGACGAGCCGGGAGCCTGCTACTACTCCATCACGATACATATCGAGCCTTATTTTACTGAATTTTAATCGGAGCCTGGTTCTTTAGGTATGCTGTTTTTGATGGTAAGTACTGATGGACGATAAAATAAGAATGTAAATATACTAATTCTGTATTAGTTCAAGCGTGCCCTTATAGTGTTGTATCCAGTCGAAGCTTTGCGATAAGGCCGATGACAAAGAAGACGGATGAAATTTCCCTTCCCATACTGCACCGACTGTTGGTTTATACGTAGAGGTCAAATGTACAATTCGGACGATAAAAGGAACTATATGGCGCTCCTGGTGGCTGTCGTAGCGTTGTCGCTTTGCATATTGGCCACGGGTGGGCTCGCGCATTCTACACCAAATGCGAGCACGGTAAAAAACACAGCAAACGTTGTTAGCTTCGACGGACTCGAGGCCAAGCTGTTGGATGAAGACGGAAATCTTCTCACGGGAGCAGGATTCGGCAATGATATGCGATTAAAGTCTTACCCTCAAGGTGGTGCATACATCCTGGTGGATGAGGAAAATGTAAAAATCGGGGGCGGCACACTGTTTTTGAGGTCTAACTACATTACGTCCGTAAACATCTCATACGAGGTAGAATTCAGTGTGAATGGTGTCGAGACAGAGACTCCCTTTGGAATTACGATTACTCACGAGCTCAGGGAGTATGGAGCTACCAGCGGGACTCCCTTTGATACGGCCTCGGTGGATGAGGACGGAGTGGAATACGAGATCGAACTGTATGCGACCTTCACGGCTCCCGGAGGTCTGAGTGACAGGCCCGAAGGGCTAACCTATACCATCACCATAACCGTTGCACCGGGGGAAGAAGGAACTTAAACCGTATAAACAGACGGAGGGTGTACCGCTCTTTTTCGTATTGCAACTATGTTAGTTTGCGGCCCGCGTTGCCGGTCCCCACATCCAGACTCATCGTTAGGCTTGAAACATCTCGATTCCCCTATGCGGGGGCCGCAGCATGACCTTCAGGGCTTGACCTTTGTATGTCTCCGTAATCTAATGGGGCGATATCCGCAAAAAAGAAACGACGGTGCATTCCTAAATCCTTATCTTCTCACAATAACGTGGGGATATCAGGCCGAACCTAGTCCGTAGAACTCATGCTGTTAACCGACCTTTGTCCCGAAGCACATATAATATATATTTCTCGATGCTTCATGTGAGCTTTGTTTGTCCTATAACCTTCTCTTTTCGGCGGAAATATTGGTTATTGGCGAATCGCAATATTTGATGGCGATAATGTTATACATTTATCATCTCCCTTATAGTTCCCTGTCGGACCACACATGCAGCGACACCTCATCTCTCATCGCGCCGACGAGGAGTGAACGCCCATTTGCATCGAGAGGATAAATAAACGCCAAAAAAATCCCGGAAAAATTGTTTAATCACTTCAGTTCGAAACCTTTACTTCAATCGCCGAACACACTATTGTGGTGTACTGCAAATCGGCTGGGACGCCCTCCGCTAAGCTTACCGTGTAATATCCCGGGTCGGGGGCAGGCACTAAAACTGCGGTGCCGACAGAGATATATTCAACACCGTTCAGGAAATACCGGACTTCAATCTGATTTGACGATAAGTCTGAACTTGGGTCCAGGTTAATCCTATCAGTGAATTCGGGTAACGAAAGAGTTTTTTCTTGTATCTCGGAACCCACAGCAAGCTGGAACGTAACATTCATGTTAGTCGTTCCATCTGTGTCAAAGCCTGGAATAATTTCAATATATCTCCATCCGGACCTGACGATATCCACGTCGCCTACCACGACCACTGCGCAACCTGTTATGGTGGGGGAAGGCCAGGTAGACCCGGCCACGACAGTCCCTCCCTCTACAGTTATGGGTGAGCCTTGAATCATTCCGGTAACCGTAACGTTGCCGTCAATGGAAATTTCACCTCTAGTGTATATGGACCCAGCCTCCAGGGTTCCGTTGACCGTGATGGAGCCCCCCTGTATTTTTTCTTGGGAAGATACTGTACCGTCAATTATCAGTGCACCGGCGGTGTAGATCTCTTTACAGTTCAGAACTGCACTTTCGCTGATTGTGATGGAGCCCCCCTGTATTTTTTCTTGGGAAGATACTGTACCGTCAATTATCAGTGCACCGGCGGTGTAGATCTCTTCACAGTTCAGAACTGCACTTTCGTTGATTTCCACAGAAGATCCTTGGATAATTCCATCGGTATTCACGGTGCCGCCGTTAAGAACAATGGACCCTCCGGTGGAAATCTGCTCTATTTGCAGATTTCCACCGTCAACGATAAAACTGCTAATGCCCCAAATGGAGTTGGAAACAATGTCGACGTCCCCCGTACTTGCGGAGGATAAGCGTATTGTTTGATTAGACCCTTGGATATTCATGTTGCTTATCTGATTTTCATTGTGCAACAAGATCGTGACGTTGGCGGAACCTTTAGGAGTCAGACTGCTGAGGGTCGAATTGTTGAGGACAAGTAGCGGGGCGCTTGACGCGGGGGCCGAAACAGAAAGGCCTGTTGCCCCGTTTATAATGTAACACCCCGTGCCTGCCACACTTATGTTTCCGGACGTGGCAGTGTACTTACCCCACACAGCGTATAATGTGGTCACGTTAGGAGGTGCGGGGTCCCCTGCATTGTACAACTTGGAGTAAACGGTTGGATTTTCGCTCCACACGACGAACGCATCCTTTCCGGAGGGGATGATGGAACCCGACACATCGGGGAGGCCGGTCGCGTTCAGCTCGTCCATGGTCTTTACGAAAGAGCTCTGACCGTTAATCGATCCGCCGTTCAGGTCGAAAGTGATGTTGCCTGTGGCCATAGCATCTACGTCGTCAGAGCACTCGAACAAAGCAAAGAAGCCGGCCACCGAAAGTACAGCGACCATTAAGACTGCAGACATTGCAATGTTACTTCTCTTCATTTAGCCCTCGGATCAGTGTGCGCCGCCCGTTTTTCAACAGCTCAAAATGTTGTTGACGATTGCACGGACACTGCTACTTGTCGTTATTTATGTCTATTATTTATATCATTCGATGGATCAGGGGCGTCACGCGCCTGAATTCTTCTGATAAGTATCCATAAAAAGCAATATTAATAAAGGGGTTTGCAATCAGGATGCCCGATGGCAAAATTTTTTGATAGATTGGCCCGCAGTATTATCAAATATCCTAAACAGATCATTCTGGCCTGGGCGGTCATACTGCTCTGCGCCGCGCCATTCGCTGTCGGTGCGGGAGAGGTTCTGAAATACGATACTTCAGATGTCGCCCTGGATGATTCCGAGTCCATGCAGGGGCTGGGCATTATCGAGGATTATTTCTACCAGCCCGAGGTATCAATGTCGGCCAGTCCGATACTGGTCCTTGAGACAGCCGACGACAGAAGCCTGGCCGGGAACTACTTCCAAGAGTTTTCCGAATCATATCTCAACGACCCGGCGAGGCTGGCGGGGTTCACGGACCCCGAAGGCAACCCGAAGATCGTCAACTTCATATACAGCGGTATGAGCGAAAGCGAGTCCAGCAATTCCCTGGCGATGCTGCTCGTGATGTATTCGCCGGAATTCACCGACATATATGACGACACCCCCGAGCTAAGGAATTATGTGTCCGCCGCGCTTTCCGAATTCAAGTCAGACAAGCTGGCCGAGGGCCAGGTGGTCGCCATCACCACCTTCGTCACCGGCACCGCCGCAATCGGATACGACGCGGAGGTCGCTGCGATGGGAGACCTCGCGAAGATAGACCCGTTCACCATATTGCTGATCCTCGTCCTGGTGGGCCTTTTCTTCAGGTCCATAATCTCCGCCGCCACTCCGCCCATGACGATAGGGTTCGCATTCGGGATAACCCTCTCGCTGGTGTTCGCGCTGGGCCAGGTGATGAGCATCTACTTCATCACGGAGATGCTGATACTCGTCACAATGATGGGCGCGGGATGCGATTACTGCATCTTCATATTGGCCAGGTACCGCGAGGAGCGCCGTTATGGGAAATCGCACGAAGAATCTCTTCACAATTCCATAGTATGGGCCGGGGAGTCGATCGCCACGTCCGGAGCGTCCGTCATCATAGGCTTCGGAGCCCTCTCCCTGTGCTCGGTTCCGATGGTAAGCACCATGGGCATAGTGCTGGCCGCCGGGATACTGATAGCGCTGATAGCGGCCCTCACGCTGATCACGTCCATGCTATCCTTGGTGGGGGACAGGATGTTCTGGCCGTCCAAGGCGGAGACCTTCCGCGAAGGCAGCAAGGCGATGAACGGATGGTACGGCAAGGTATCGAGGCTCGGAGCCGGCTATTTCCACAAGTCGGCCAGATTCTCACAAAAACATGCGAAGGCCATAGTCGCAGCGGCAGTATTGGTAACTGTTCCAGCGGCATACGTCGCCACCACCGCCGAGACGTCGTATGACTTCACCAGCACTCTGAGTACAGGCGAGTCGTACGAAGGACTTAAGGAGATCGAAGGCTACGTCGGCGGAGGCTTCCTCATGCCCAATTACGTCATCGTCGAGTTCGACGACAGCAACGCTGTCGCGACGCTTTCGTACGATACAAGCGGGGTGCCTCATCTTACATGGAACGATAACGGCAGTTACGGCAAAATAGTCGAATTGACCGGTCAGATAGGGGAGATAGACAACATAAGGGTTTCCACAAGCGTAGCGAAGTGGTATGATATGTCTTTGGAGGACGACAGCATCCTGGAGGCGGCGCTGGCCTCAGAGGAATACACTGCCCTGGTCTATGCTGTCTCGGCGTATCCCGATGAGGTAAAGGGGGCCCTGCTCTCCCACGGAGCGGCCGGGATCGCCCTGTCCTACATGCCCGCCGAAGCTTCGCCATATGCCACCGCCGCGCTCACGGGCATGGGCATGGACGTACTGTTGCTTGAGAGCATGCGCACCATGATGTCGTCCGGGTCCACGGATGCAATCGAAAACTACATCGGCACCCACCCCGTGATGCCCTCGCTGACCCTGGAGGCCATGGAATACGCTGCGCCGGTCATGGATGCGATGATCAACTATATGGGAGGGGCGCTGGGAGGAGACATCGCCGCCGGCACGGGAGGCCAGCTGACATTCGCAAAGATCACGGCCGCAACGGTATCCTCGGCAACATCCAACGAGTCCATGGACACCATCGCCACAATAGGCGGGATGGTCGACGCCTTCAGGGCGGAAAATCCCGGGACGTTGTGCTCGTGGGTGACAGGCTCGCCTGCGGTCATGTACGACCTTTCAAACTCGGTCGGCGAAGAGTTCAGCTACATAGAGCTGGTCGTCGTCATATTGATAATGCTTCTGCTCTTCTTCGTCATGAAGTCCTATCTCATACCCATACGCTCGGTTCTGACCGTGGTTATGAGCATCGTTTGGACCCTGGCGCTCACCCACCTGATATTCAGCAACATGCTGGGCATCGGAGTGGTCTGGCTCATACCGATAATATTGTTCGTGATATGCCTCGGTCTCGGGATGGACTACGACATTCTGCTCACCACCCGCATCAAGGAGAACGTGATGCACCTTGGCATGGACAACGACAAGGCCATCTACGAGGCAGTCACGCACACCGGTTCTGTCATAACGATATGCGGTCTGATAATGGGAGGTGCGTTCGGAACGCTGATGCTGTCTTCGATGCCCATGATGCAGGAGTTTGGATTCGCCCTGTGCTTCGCAATCATGGTGGACGCGCTGCTGGTGCGCACCTACATCGTCCCGGCCGTCATGCACATGCTGGGCAGATGGAACTGGGTGGGCCCCAAGTGGATGCATGGGGGGACAAAGGCCGAATAAACAAAAACAGGAGGGGCGACCCTCCTTCTTTTTTCGATTATAAAAAAATTAAGCGGTTTGGTTCTGTGCTTACTCGGAGATTGCCGAGTTGGGGCACTCGTCGACGCATGTTCCGCAATCAACACATTTGTCGGCGTCGATGACGGCTATGTCGTCAACGGAGATCGCCGACTCGGGGCACACGTCCACGCACGCGCCGCAGGCGACGCACTCTGCTTCTATTATGGATACCATCTTGATAACCTCGCCACCTGATAAACGAACTCATTTAAATTCGTGACTGTTTCAAAATGGAAACCAGACAGCCCATATGAGGGGCACCTCCGTGAAAACGATATATGGTTGCGGACCGATGGGGTGACATGGAACAGAGACCGGCAGACTTCTTCCGCTTCGGCGATCCGAAAGGTGCCGAGGGGCGGGAATCCCTCGCATCCATGAACGAGCATCACCGGGAACTAAGCGAGTGGGCGCTGTCCCTGCTCCCTTCCGACTTGAGCCCCAGGAACATCCTCGACGTGGGGTGCGGAGGAGGCATGCAGCTCCTAATGCTGGGAAGGAAGTATCCGAGGGCGCACCTCCATGGGGCCGACCCCTCCGATGAGGCGGTCAAGCTAACCTCCGAGACCAACGCATCGGGAATCAAGAGCGGCAGGTGCAGGATAGACATGTCTCCGGTCGAAGACCTGCCCTATCCCAACGGGTCTTTCGATCTGGTGTCCGCCTTTGAGACTTATTTCTTCTGGAAAGACCTCGACACGGCCCTCGGGGAGATTAGGCGCGTACTATCTCCCGGCGGAAAACTGATCGTCGTTTCCGAACAGTATCCCGATCCGGCATTCGACAAAAGGAACGCGGAATATGCAAAAAGGACCGGGATGAGGCTTGTGAAGAACGATGAGATGATTTCGGTGATGGCCCTTCACGGCCTGAATGCCGAGTTCAAAACAGTACCGGAGAAGAATTGGGTCTGTTTCATTGCAACAAAATATTGATTTTATAATTTACTATATATCACAAATATATCGTATATATTAATCTTGTTCGAAAAGATTAATCATCATGCATTACGGTCTGCCGAACATGGCGGACCAAACCTCGGATCAGAAGAAACAGTGGAAGACCAAGCACCTTCGCACGGTGTGCGCGTTTGCCAACTCGTACGGCGGGCGTCTCATAATAGGCAATGCGGACTCGTTCTCCCCCGAGGAGGCGCTGGACGAGGCCAGAAACATCTATGAAGAGATATCCAGGGAACTGGACATACGCCCGCATGTGCGTCCCGTCGAGAACAAGGGAAAAGCGTGCATTGTCATGGACATAAGGCCCAGCCCCGAGCCGATCTGTCTGGACGGACAGTATTACAGGCGCGTGGGGAAGGAGGACCGCGAACTCGTCGGGGACGATCTCGAGAAGTTCATCCTTTTGAAGGACAGGAGGGCAAGGCTCGATCTTCTTATGCCGGGGGCATCCGTCAAAGACCTCGACAAGAATGCGCTCGACGCTTTCCGTTCGATGGCGAAGGTGTCCAAGAAGGTCGACGACGCGAAGATGCTCCAGTCCCTCAACCTCATGCAGAAGGACATGCTGAGAGGTTCTGCGGTAATATTGTTCCACTCCAACCCCTCGCAATATATGGTGGGGCCCGATATCCGTATCGGCAGGTTCTCCGCATCGGGACTGATGGACGACATGGAAGTGGTTTCCGGCCCGGCGTTCCTTCAGCCCCGCAGGGCGGTGGAGCTCCTCTCCTCCAAATACCTGCAGGATGTCGATTACCCGATGGACGCGGTCGAGGAGGCCATAATCAACGCGGTGGCACACAAAGACTACTCTTCGGGCGACCCCGTAAGGATCAGGGTCTACAAGAACCGCCTTTCAATATCCAACGCGGGCGGGCTCAGCAAGAGGGACATGTCCCCGGAGATCGAAGGCAGGTCCAGACCCGCCAACCCGGGGCTTGCCGACATTTTCGCGAGAGCAGGCATGATGAGGCTCATGGGCACGGGGATACCGAACATGAACGCCGCCTGCCTCAGGACAGGCATACCCGGCGTCACCATAGACGCTTCGAAAGACGATTTCGCGGTCACGTTCACGCTGGCTCCCCCGGCGCCGGAGCACGGGCACAGGGCGCCGGAGATCGAAGCCGAACCGGAGGCTGTGTTCGCGGGACGTCCCGTTTTGGCGGCGGGCGAGATCAAGGACCGCGGGACGAGGACCAGGAACTTCCGTATCTCCAGCCTGCTTGCTGCGGTGGGCGACGAAGAGGTTTCCGCCAGGGAGCTGATGGACCGCCTGGAGTTCAGGCACAGGCCCACATTCATGTCCAACTACATGGAGCCAGCCATCGAAGGGGGTTTCATCGAGAGGACGTGCGACAAACCTACCAGCAGGAACCAGCGTTACAGGGCGACGGAGAAGGGATTGGCGCTTCTCAGATGATCAGAGCCCGCAGCTCCTGATGATTTCCAGGGGCGTCCCCGCCGGCCCCCGCCGGCCGGAGTCTGACTCTTCCGGGTATACGCCGACACATATCCCGCAAGGCGAAATCCCCTCCGAGGCCGGGTCGGCCCTCCGGTGACGGTCGGTATCCCGACCCTGTTACCCGAAATCCCCTCCGAGGCCGGGTCGGCCCGCCTCCTTACGCATGCCCCGGCATCGAATCCCCCTCCGGATATAACGAACCGGAAAGGGCCCTCGCCGGACAGGACCTAACGCACAGTCTGCATCTGCTGCAGACTTGCTTCTCCGTCACTCTTCCTTGGGGGAGAACGGCGTCGGTAAGTACGGTCACGGGTCTGATCCCGGGACCGTACTCCTCGGTCAGAACGGACCCGTTCATTCCGGAGGTGCCGATCCCGCACAGATATGCGGAATGTTTATACAAAAAGAATGCCGACGGACCGTTATGCAGACCTTCCGCGGTGCTCGAATTCCAGGACGGCCATTTCCGCTGCCATGTCAGGATAAGAGTTGGGAACCCTGTAATGCTCCCGGTACCAGACCGAAGGCGATGTGTCAGATATACATTTATGGACGGGTATGCCGAAGACAAGGGCCGACCTGCAGCCCGGCATCAGGGCCTTCAGCTTTCTCTCGGGAGGAATCGCCGATGAAACAAGCGGATCGGTGCCCCAGATGTCCGAGTTACAGGACCCGACGATTCGAATCCCCAGGCCGGCGAGCGATGATGATACGACCGCCACATAATCGGATTCCATGGTTCCGAAGGAACGTGCGTATACAACGACTTTCTCGCATCGCATGCTTAATAACTTCCTCAAATCATCCTCGACTATGCTGATATGCTATTCCGGGACAGGCAACTCATACTATGCCGGCAAGACGATACAGGGGGGGATCGGAGGCACCATCGTCGACATAGCGCGCAGACTGGACGACAACAACTTCAATCTGGCGCTCGACCTGGACGAGCCTCTCGGGATAGTCTTTCCGGTGTACTTCGGAACCATACCCAAGGCTGTGAGGGAATATGTTTCGAGGATGAAGATCTCCAACAACGGGGACCATTACATCTATGCGGTCATGACATGCGGTTCCGGGTGCGGGTCTGCCCCCGAGGACCTGGACGAGGT
>JBFXEL010000001.1:0-29469 GCA_050180115.1 Candidatus Methanomethylophilaceae archaeon | reverse complement strand
GGTCTGCCCCCGAGGACCTGGACGAGGTGCTGGAAGATGCCGGATATATGCTGGACGCACATTACACGCTGATAATGCCCAACAACGCTCTGGCGTTCATGGACCCGGAGGACGACATCGCGGTGGAAGAGAAGCTGTCCGCGGCCGAAGATGAACTGGAGGCAATCGTCAAGGACATCGAGGACCGCAGGAGCGGGGCGATACGGACCAACCGGGGCGATTTCCATCCGGAAAGGTCCGAGGAGATGAAAAAGGCATACGCGGCGGCCTGCGATACCAAACTCTTCGCATCCACCGACGAGTGCACAGGATGCAAGTTCTGCGAACGCCTGTGCCCCGAACGCGTGATAAAGGTATATGGCAGGACCGTGGCCTGGGAGAAGGATTCCTGCAGCCTCTGCATGGGTTGCCTGGACATGTGCCCTCACAGCGCCATAACGTATGAAGGCAAGAAGGTGCGCGGACGCTATCACAACGATTCGTTCCATCTCAGGTCCATAGGTATCCCGATGCCCTTCGGCGACAAGCGCCTCTGACGGCTGGATTTAAGTATTCAGTTTTGCTAGCATGGTCTGCGGTATTCCGCTGAGGGAAACCATGACTTTCAAAGATGACAGAAATGTTCCCGGTGGCCCGGGCAACAGAAAAGGAATGAAGTTCGAAACCATACAGCTCCATGCGGGGCAGGAAGAGCCCGATCCCGTGACAAGGGCCAGGGCGGTGCCGATCTATATGACCACGTCCTATGTTTTCGAGAACTGCGACGATGCTGCCGATATATTTATGATGAGGAAGCCCGGAAACATATATGGAAGGCTCACCAATGATACGCAGGCGGCATTCGAGAAACGGATAGCTGCGCTGGAAGGAGGAAGCGCAGCATTGCTTGTCGCATCGGGGGCCGCCGCAATAACCTATACGGTGCAGAACCTGGCCTCCGCCGGCGACAACATCGTGTCGGCCACTACCCTCTACGGCGGAACATATAATTTCCTGGCCCACACGCTGCCCCACTACGGGATCACCACTAAATTCGTCGACCCGCTCGGCAAGGGCGCTATCGAGAGATTCGAAAAGGCCATCGACGGCAATACCAGATGCATATTCGCGGAGACCATAGGAAATCCCAACGCCAACCTGCTGGACATAGAGGCTCTGGCAGAGGTTGCACACAGGCACGGCGTCCCACTCGTTATCGATAACACGTTCGCCACTCCGTTCCTGTTCAGACCACTTGAGCACGGGGCGGATATCGTAGTCGAAAGTGCGACCAAGTTCATCGGCGGTCACGGCACTGCGCTCGGCGGGGTCGTCATAGAATCGGGGAAGTTCGACTACACCCGGGGGAGGTTCCCGGCACTTTCCGATCCCGACCCCAGCTATCACGGTATGAGCTTCGCGAGGGACGCTCCGGAGGCACCGTTCTGCTCCAGGATGAGGGCGATAATCCTCAGGGACATGGGCGCATGCATATCTCCTATGAACGCGTTCCTGCTGCTGCAGGGGCTTGAGACGCTGTCTCTGAGGGTTGAAAGGCAGGTTGAGAACACTGAGAAGGTCATAGAATTCCTGTCCGGTCACCCAAAGGTCAGAAAGGTCAACCACCCCATGCTGAAAAGCCACCCCGACCACGGGCTGTATAAGAGATACTTCCCCAACGGGGCGGGGTCGATATTCACATTCGAGGTCGAGGGCGGAAAGGCCGAGGCGAAGAGGTTCGCGGACGGCATGGAGCTGTTTTCCCTCCTGGCCAACGTGGCTGACGTGAAGTCGCTGGTCATACACCCGGCGAGCACGACCCACTCACAGCTTTCCGAAAAAGAGCTGGCGGAGCAGGGCATCACACCGTCGACGATCCGTCTCTCGATAGGATGCGAGCATATCGACGACATTATCGCCGACCTGGGCCAGGCCCTCGACAAAACGTGAGCCGAATCCGTGAGGCACCGCACGCCGGAGGGGGGAAGCGGTTGGATATATGGCCCAACTATTGAATACCAGTAAGGAGGTCACCCGTTTGATGTCAGATGGCGGCAGGATGGTACCGGTGTTCCTCGTCCCGGCCGGACGGAAGATAGTGGTGTTCGGCGGAGGCGCCGTGGCGCTGAGGAAGTGCAGGCATTTCGAAGGGTTCAGAATCAAGGTCGTGGCCGAGGAGGCGCTGCCCGAGGTAGCCGAGGTAGCCGAGACGTTCGTCAGGTCCACCGTAACTGCCGAGAACGCAGGTTTGTTCATGGACGGCGCGGACATGGTCATCGCCGCGACAAGCTCCAAGGAGCTCAACGGGTCCATTCGCGACGCCGCGATGAGAAGAGGCATACCCGTGAACTCTGCCCACGGCGGAGGGGATGTACTGATACCATCCACCCTCCGCAGGGGAGGATTTACCGTCGCCGTGTCTTCGGAGGGGAGTGCGCCCGCTTTCCCTCCGTATGTCGTGGCGCAGATCGATGGTTTCCTAGACAGGTCTTACGAAAAGATGCTCAGCCTGCTGGTTGAGCTGAGGGACGATGTGATGGCTCAGATAGGTACACAACCCGAAAGGGCGGAAGCCCTGGAACGGATCATCAAAGACCCGGAAATATGGGGCATGCTGCGTTCCGGTGACGAGGCGGGCGCATTGTCCGCCGCCAAAAAGAAAGGAGGTTTGGAATGATAGTGAGCCTCCATGCCACACATCAATCCGCCGACGGAACGGAATGTCTTCATGACATCGTGCCGAAGCTCGGCGAAGGCATAGGATCCATGATATCCGCCGTACCGTCGGTACGGGAGTATGTGACCATAAGCACGTGCAACCGCTTCGAAGTATACGCGGCGACGGACAATAACGAAGAGGCGGTCGAAGCGTTCGTCGGGATGATAAGAGAAATATTCCCCTATGACACCAGGAAGATGACCTATATTCTTGAGGATTCGGACAGCATAGGCCATCTGTTCAGGGTCGTCTGCGGTCTCGATTCTCTGATTGTGGGGGAGAACGAGATACAGCACCAGGTCAAAACGGCGTATGCGAAGGCCAGAGAGGAAGGGCACGTGGGAAAGATAATGTCCCATCTGTTCGACCGCACCCTGGCAGTCGGCAAGCGCGTAAGATCGGAGACAGCCCTCAACAGGGGCGCGGTGTCCGTCGGGTCTGCGGCGGTGGAGCTGGCCACCAGGAAACTGGGCACTCTCGGCGGAAAGAACATCACCATTCTGGGGGCGGGGGATACGGCCACGGTCATAGCCAAGAATCTCGTAGGGAAGGACCCCAATATCATTTTCGTATCGAACAGGACGTTCGAGAGGGCCAACGAACTGGCCACGGCGCTGGACGGCGTGGCCATACCCATGAGCCGCAGGATAGAGGCCATGGAGTTCAGCGACCTTGTGCTCGTGGCGACATCGGCCCCGCATGCGGTCCTGAGGCGCGAACACGTGGTGGAGGTGATGTCCCGTCGTCCCGACAAGAAGCTGCTGATAATCGACGTGTCGCTTCCGAGGAACGTCTCGGAGGATGTGGCCGATGTGCCCAATGTAGAGCTGGATACCATGGACTCTCTGGAGCGCATCGCCATGGAGAATGCGAACAGGCGCAGGAACGAGGTCAACGAGGCCGAGAAGATTCTGAGCCTGGAGCTTGCCAAGATCGACGAGGAGCGGATGGAGAAGGACGCCGACGAGGTGATCCGCCTGATAAGCCTCAAACTGTCCGGCATCCGCGACGGGGAGTTGGAAACCGCGATATCCAGAACGAAATGTACCGATCCCTGCAAGGTCCTGGAGGATATGTCCAGGGCACTGGTAAACAAAATAACCGCCGAAGTCTATCGCAATCTAAGGAAAGCGTCGAGGAACGGCCGCAGAGATATCTGCGAAACGGTTGCAGAATTGTTCGGAGTAAATGAAGATGTATCCAAATGTGCGCATGAGAAGGCTGAGGAAGAGCAAGAGAGCAAGAGACCTCACAGCGGAGACGAGGTTGCACCCGGACGAGTTCGTGCTGCCGATATTCTTTGACGAGAGGCTGTCAGAGGAGAAGACCACGGGCTCAATGCCGGGCGTCAGCACGTTTCCGCTGAGAGGATATGACAGAATCGCCTCGGGAATACAGGATTCCGGGGTCAACTCCGTGCTGGTCTTCGGGGTCCCCTCGAAGAAGGACGCCCGCGGCTCGGGAGCCTATGCAAAGGACGGCGTGGTCCAGAAGGCCGTATCCGGGCTGAAAGAGAGCTCCGATCTGCTGGTGATAGCAGATCTCTGCCTGTGCGAATACACCGACCATGGCCACTGCGGCGTACTCGATGGAAGCGGCTGGGTCAAGAACGACGAGACTCTGGAACTCTACGCGAAGACTGCGGTCTCCCAGGCCGCCGCCGGCGCGGACATCATAGCCCCTAGCGGGATGATGGACGGTCAGATATCTGCCGTAAGGACGGCTCTTGACGATGCGGGGTTCGAAGAGGTCCCGATAATGGCGTACAGCGCGAAGTTCTTCAGTGCGTACTACGGGCCCTTCAGGGACGTGGCATGCAGTGCGCCCGGCCACGGCGACAGGGCCGGCTACCAGATGCCCTGCGGCAACCGGAAGGAGGCCATCAGGGAGATAGCGCTGGATGTGGAGGAGGGCGCAGACATCATCATGGTCAAGCCCGCAGGGCCGTATCTCGACATAGTACGCGATGCGGCGGACATGTTCGACCTCCCGCTGGCAGCATATCAGGTATCGGGTGAGTACGCGATGATAAAAGCGGCGGCGAGTAACGGCTGGATAGACGAGGATCGCGTGATGATGGAATCCCTCCTCGGAATAAAGCGGGCGGGCGCAGACATCATTATAACGTACTACGCCAAAGAGGCGGCAAGGAAACTGATGTGAAATGAACGACCGCTCCTCAGAACTATTCGAACGCGCCCTCAAAGTGACGCCCGGCGGGGTGTCGAGCCCGGTGAGGGCGTTCGAACCCAACCCTCTGTTCATCGAAAGCGCCAAGGGAAGCAAGATAAAAGACGTCGACGGCAAAGAATATATCGATTACTGTATGGCATACGGGCCGATAGTGGCGGGACACGCCTGCGAGGACGTCCTGAATGCAATCAAAAACTTTCTGGATAAAGGCACTCTTTTCGGCGCCCCCTCCGAACCGGAGCTTGAGCTTATAGAGCTGATTTCTTCAAGGGTGCCTTCGGCCGAGATGGTCAGGCTGGCTTGTTCGGGGGCCGAGGCCACGATGCACGCTGTCCGGGCCGCCCGCGGATTCACCGGAAGGGACGGGATTGTCAAGATGAACGGCGGGTACCACGGCGCCCACGACTCGGTACTGGCCGTACGGGAGGGAGGATACCGCAGCCGCCCCGGCTCCGAAGGCGTGCCCGGGGACGCAGTTAAAAACACATTCATAGCCGAGTACAACGACATCGAGGGGCTGGTCGAGATCATCGAGGCAGAAAAGCCGGCATGCGTGATAATGGAGCCGGTCATGGGCAACATGGGAGTGATCCCTCCGGAAAAAGGGTACCTGCAGGAAGTCAGAAAAATCACCAAGGAGACAGGCACGGTCCTCATATTCGACGAGGTCATCACGGGATTCAGGCTGACCAGCGGAGGAGCGCAGGAATATTACGGTGTGACCCCGGACATGACCACATGCGCGAAGATCATGGGCGGAGGCATGTCAGGCTCCGCTTTCATGGGTAAACGCGAGATAATGGAAAAAGTCGCCCCGTCCGGCAAAGTCTACGCCGCAGGTACATACGCGGGGAACCCAATCTCCGCCGTGGCCGGTATGGCCCAGATCAACTACATGAGCAGAGGGATCAGGTACACGGAGCTGAACGGACGTTCCGACGCGCTTAAGAAGTCTCTTTCGGACCTCTTGCATGACAGCAAGATAAACGGATGCGTCAACGGGGTCGGCTCCATGATGACGGTATTCTTCGGCACGGAATCGGTCATCAACGGCTCAGAGGCCGCAAAAGCGGACCGCGAAATGTTCGGCAGGCTCTTCAGGCACATGCTCGGCAAGGGAATATATCTGGCACCGTCCGCTTTGGAGGACTGGTTCGTTTCTGCGGCCCACAGCTCCGAGGACATCGCGGCGACGTCCGAGGCATTCGGTTCATTTTTGAAAGGGGCTGTAAGATGATAGTCGGAACAAGAGAGAGCAGGCTCGCCATGAGGCAGACGGAAATATTCATAAAAAAGCTCCAGGAGAGGTGCTCGGGTACAAGTTGCGAGGTCGTCACCATAAAATCCCTCGGAGATAAAGACTTGAATTCTCCTCTTAGCGGCATGAGCACAGTCGGCGCTTTCGTCAGGGAGCTCGACGACGCGTTACTCAGAAAGGAGATCGATGTTTCCGCCAACTCCCTGAAGGATATACCCACCACCGTCAGGGAGGGCCTCAAGATCGGCGCAGTCCTGAAAAGGGACAGTCCAGAGGACGTGATATTGCCATGTCCCTTGGAGGACCTTCGCGAAGGGGCCGTCGTCGGTACGTCTTCGGTAAGGAGGGAGTACCTGCTGAGGCAGATGAGGCCGGACCTTAAGATAAAGCAGCTCAGAGGCAACATACACACAAGGCTCTCGAAGCTGGATAGCGGTGAATACGACGCGATAGTCCTCGCCAAGGCAGGACTCGAAAGGATGGGGATAGACCGTCCGGCGTTCGTACTGGATCCCCGGATATTCGTGCCAGCGCCGGCCCAAGGGACCATTGCCATAGAGTGCAGGGACGACGACGAGGAAACCATATCCAAGCTTTTGGAGGTCAACGACCACGTTTCGCGTCTCGAGACCGGGGCAGAGAGAGGTATAATGAAATTCATGGGGGCAGGATGTTCTTCTCCCGTCGGAATAAACGCGAGATACGAAGGCGACGAGATAAGGGTCAGGGCGGTATCCTTCACGTACACGCCTGAGCCCGTCCGTGTGGACACGACGATACCGGAGCTCTACATAATGGACGAACTGCTCGACATCGCAGACTACCTCACGGGAAAGAGACCGAGGTTGAAATTATGAAAGGGAAGGTATATCTCGTCGGTGCGGGACCCGGGGACCCCGGGCTGATAACGGTGAAGGGAAGGGAAATCCTGAGTAAGGCGGACGTAGTGATGTATGACGCGCTCGCAAACCAGGAGCTGCTGGCACTTTGCAAGGAAAGTGCAGAGATCATCGATGCGGGCAAGAGAGGCGGCGACCACCATCTGAGGCAGTGGGAGACCAACGAGCTTCTCGTGAAGTACGCCAAAGACGGAAAGACGGTGGTCAGGCTCAAAGGCGGAGACCCGTTTTTATTCGGCCGCGGCGCGGAAGAGGCACAGGAACTGAGGGAGGCAGGGGTCGAAGTGCATGTGGTGCCCGGCGTTTCATCGTCGATTTCGGTCCCCGAGCTGGCAGGCATCCCTGTCACACACAGGGACCACGCTTCCATGGTCACGTTCGTCACCGGCCATGAGAAAGAGGACCGCAAAGGGGACAGGATAGACTGGAAGGCGCTTGCGGACAGCCACGGAACGATCGTGGTGCTAATGGGTTTGGGAAACGCGGGCGCAATATCCAAGGGCTTGATTGAAGGCGGCATGCCGCCCGGTACCCCGGCAGCGGTAATAACCAACGGATCCACTCCCGAGCAGTGCGTAGAGATCACGGAAGTATCGAGGTTGGCACAAACCATCGGGGAGAAGAAGATGCTCCCGCCCGGAATAATGGTCATCGGAAGCGTCGCATCGCTGCGCGAGAAACTGGGGGACCTGCAATGACGAGGATAGGATTCACCAGGCCTGTCGAGAGGCTAAAAGATTCGATCAAGGAAGCCGAGGAAATGGGATTCGATGTCGTAGCGGCGCCCTCGATGAGGATTATATCTGGAGACAAAGAGGAATTCGAAAGAGCCAGAGAGTCTATTTTATCGGGCAGGGCATCATATGCGGTCTTTGGTTCAATAACGGCCGTGGAGGAATGCGTCAGAGAATACGGCGAAGAATTCGTACCTCTTTTCAGCAGGGTGAAGATAATATCGATAGGCCCGAGCACCGAAAAAGCTCTGATGTCCGCAGGTTTAAAAACAGACTCGCTGCCCGAAGAGTTTTCTTCCGCCGGCATAGTGGATCTCCTTAAAGATTCCGTAAAAGGGAAGACGGTTCTGCTCATGAGGTCCGACAGCGGTTCTGACGTGCTTTACAACGGACTCGCAGGTGCCGGTGCGGAAACATTGAGCATAGCCACATACAAACTCGAAGAGTACGGGATGAACAGCGCTCTGCTGCATCTGATCACAGCGATAAAGGGCGGAAAAATAGACGTTATGGCTTTCACCAGTCCGATGTCCGCCAGAATATTCTACTCCCAGATCGTGGCCCAGACGGGAGATGCCGCGGCCGCAGAGATGATGGGCAGGCTCAAGGTCGCCGCGATAGGCAAACCCACATCCGAAGCACTGCGTTCTCTGGGCAGGGAACCGGACATCGTGCCGAAAGACTCCACTTTCCGCGACCTGCTCGAAGCGATAGCATCCGAGACAGGTATCTGATCATCCGCCGTACTTTTTGCAGGCCAGCAGGAAGTAGTAGGGCAGGTCCGGATTCGAGTGGTAATACAAATGGGGGAATCCTGCCATCATGTGGTCGGAGCCGTTGATGCAGGCATACTTTTTTCCTGATGTCTTCTCGGCGGTCCAGCCGTCCCCGCAGCTCTCACTGTCCCAGTAATGGAACTCATGTCCTTTTACGAGGCTGTTCCTGGGCATCATCTGGCCATCTCCCGGGGAGAGCTTCACGTATCCGAACCTTGTGAGCCTGCCGGTGTTGAAGGTCTTGCCTTTTATGTATCCGACCATCGGCCAGAACCTGCGGTTCTGGTCTTCCAGCTCTTCATGGAGATACATGAATCCGCCGCATTCGGCCATACATGGCATCCCGTTCTCAAGTTTCGAGCGCAAGTCTTCCAGCATCGGAACGTTGCGGCTCAGGGCTTCGGCATGGATTTCCGGATATCCTCCCGAAAGGACGAGACCTCTGATACCGTCCGGAAGTTTGGAGTCTTTCAAGGGAGAGAATCTGACGATCTCGGCCCCGCACTGTTCCAGCAGCTCCAAATTGTCCTCGTATGTAAAACAGAAGGCATCATCGTCGGCCACCCCGATCTTCACCTTTTCGCTCAGTTTCTTTATCTCGGGCGCTTCCGCTTCGATATCGGGCGCAGAATATGCTATCTCGACGACCCTGTCCATATCTATGGTCTTTTCCAGCAATTTGGCCAGTTCGGACAGTTTCGCCCTCAGTCCCTCCACCTCGTCGGGGAGCACAAGCCCGAGATGCCTGCTCTCCAGCACCAGGTCTTTTACTTTGGGGACATATCCCAGCACTTCGGTGCCGGTATCCCGCTCGATAACAGGTTTCAGTTCGCGGTATATCCCCTCGGACATCTGATTCAGGATTACTCCGCGGATGTTGTTCTTACGGAATTTCAGGAAACCTTCGATCACGGGAATGCAGGATATGCTTGTCCCTTTGCAATCTATCACCAGCACCACCGGCGCCCCGACCTTCTCCGATACATCGTAGGAGCTGGCTTTTGTCGAGGCCGCCGCAATCCCGTCATAGAATCCCATGACCCCCTCTATCACCGAGATGTCCATGTTCTCCGCCGACCTGGCGAACAGGTATCTCAGCATTTCGTCTTCGCAGAAGAACGCATCTAGATTCTTGGATCTGGTGCCTATGACTTTGCTGTGGAACATGGGGTCGATGTAGTCGGGGCCGCATTTGAACGAGGCGACCTTCAGGCCTCTTTCCACCAGGGCCTGGAGGATCCCGCATGTCAACAGGGTCTTCCCGCTTCCGCTGGCCGTGGCCGCGACCATGAATCTGGGAAGGTTCATGGGGAGCTCCCCCTGCAGACCGTTATGTACACGGGATTCTGGGCCGTCATAAGGTGATAGCTGCCTGCCATCCTTGCCTTGGATATGTTCACGCACAGCGTCTCCTCTTCGAAGACGTTCGGGTCCTTCATGCAGCGCACGGTCTCGGCCAGCGTCTCCAGTGTGACGGATGTGATCACAATGCGCACTTTAGGGTTCTTTTCGATCAAAGCATCGACGATATCCTTCAACTTGCCTGTCGAACCGCCTATGAACGCATGTGTAGGCGCGGGGAGTTCCGCCATAGCCTCCGGTGCTTCCCCTTTGACGACGGTGACGTTGGGCGTTCCGAACTTCTTGCAGTTAAGCGAGATAAGTGAAGCCGCCGACTCGTCCTTTTCGATCGCAAAGACTCGTCCGGACACAGCCACGGATGCCATCTCCACGGATACCGAACCTGTTCCGGCCCCCACGTCGTACACGACGGAATCGCTGCACAGTTTCAGCTTCGCGACGGAAAGGGAGCGTATCTCGCTTTTCGTCATAGGCGCGTCGCCCCTTATGAAGTCCTCGTCGGGCATGCTTATCGGATTTTTATCCGATGCCTCCATATTCTCGATCAGCGCCACGCACAACTCTCCGAACTCTCTGTCTGCCAGCTCATACGGTTTTCCGACGGTTATCTTCTCTTCCGGAGATCCAAGGTCTTGTCCCACGGTGACGGTCACGTTTCTCAGATCATATTTTATGAGGTCCGAGCACATGCTTCGTACGGAATCGCCTCCGCTAAGCAGGGTGAAGACCTTCCTGTGGCGTTTCGAAAGACCAACCAGATTGCAGTCCCTCCCATGGGCGCTGGTCAGAAACACGTCGTCCCAGGAAGAGCCGATCCTCGAGAAGAAGTATGAAACCGACGATATTCCGGGAAGTACCCTGACATCGTACTTCTCACGGTCCAGTTTGCCGATCAGCCCCTTGGCGCCGCTGTAATATCCCGTATCTCCGGACATCAGCACTACGACCTTGCGATATCGGGGATTTCCGTCTATGTAGTCGGCGATCTTCTCCGAACGGTATTCTACGTGCTTGTCGGCATCCCCCACGTCCACAGACCCAAGCATCCTGGAGGCGCCTATGGCCAAGTCTGCGTCGGCAATCGCGTTCAGAACTTCGAATGTGATGCCGTCCGTATTGCCAATGCCTATTCCGGCTATGGTAACCAGACGTCTGCCTACGGAAGGATCGCGAATGGAGAAAATTTTGGAAAGCAATTCTTCGGCCTCCTCGGGAGAGACTCCGTCCTTCTCCGTCGGACGCCCGATGACAATCACCTTCACTCCTGCCCTCGAGGCGGCCGCTATCTTCTCATCGAAACCTCCGGCGCTTCCGGAATCCTTTGTTACGAGATATTCAGCGCCGACATGTTTGAGCATGGCATAGTTGAGCTCCTCGGAGAAGGGCCCCTCCATGCAGATCAGGTTTTTCCCCTCGAAGCCCAGGCGGGAGCATTTCTCCGCTACGGAAGGGATCGAGAGGACTCTTGCGAAGACTCTTTCCTTATAACCGGGGATGGACGTGAATTCTGCAAGTTCGTTGCTTCCCGTGGCCACCAGGATGTTGCCGCTTTTACAGGCCAGATACTCAGCGGCCGATTTCGTGTCCGGAACAGTGACGACCTCCTTCGTTTCCGTGCTTCCGGGCCGGGTTATGCGAATCAGGGGGCAGCCGCTGATATCGCAGGCTTCTTTTATATGGGCGGATTTGCGGACCGCATAAGGATGAGTTGCATCGACGACCACGTCGTATTCTCGCATCTCCTCTGCCATTTCCATCACGCCGCGTATGCTGTCGACCCTGACGTTCTCGCTCTCTTCGATCACTGCCATTCCATATTCCGTCGCCATGCTGACGGTGACCTTTATCCCGTTGCGGGCCAGGAATTCGGTAATCCTCCGCCCTTCGGTGGTACCGGCAAACACCAATGCTCTGCCAATCATTTCACTCATCTCCGAAATCCACCAGGAAGGGTTCCCTGACCACGGCCACGGTCACACCGCCGCCGCCGGTCTTCCTGACGATCAGTTCTCCCAGTACCGAGGCGGCCATCGCCGACCTCTCGCACACGCAGTCCACCCCTGTGGTGTTTTTTACAAAATCCGATTTCGAATATCCGATATCGGGAAGCGTATTAAGTTCCGATGAAGAGTAGAACACCGCCGGGACACCCATTTCCGCGGCGAACTCCACAAGTCCTGGCTCGTTCTCCTTGAGGTCGATGCTCGCGACCGCTCTCACGCCTTCTATTGAAATGCCTGCGGAATCCAGAACGGTCAAGGCCATCTTTTTTATGTCCTCCTTATCGGTGCCCCTCCTGCACCCGATCCCAAGTATGTGGTTTTTCGGAATCAGGCGTAGCGTTCTCAGGTACGGCCCTTTGCCGAAACCGGATGTGATATGCACTCCAAGGTCGCCGGTCTTAGACGTATCGAGGCAGGCAGGCACCCTGCCGCATACGGGATAATCGCTCTTCAGGCCCACGAACCTTCCGTCCAGAATGGCGGCGGACACATCCTTGGCAAGCGCCATGCTTCCGATGGACATATCTCTCGAGGCGGCAAAGGAATCGACTGAGAATTTGCCGTTGATGTCTGTAGCGGTGGTGATCACGGGCTCCGCACCTATTGCGGACGCTATTTGGCCAGCAAGATGGTTGGCTCCACCAATATGCCCCGAAAGGATCGGAATCGAATATCTGCCCAGCTCGTCGACGCAGACAACGGCCGGGTCGGAAGTCTTGTCTTTTATGTGCGGAGCGATTGCTCTTACGGCTATTCCCACCGCACCTACGAATATTATGGCCTCCGATTTTTCGAAGACCGATCCTGCCCATTCTGAAATAGGGACATCTATGTTTTCACAAGCGGACCTGCCCGAGGTCTTTGAAAAAACACGGACGTCCTTGTCCCCGAGCGCCCGGGATATCTCCATGGCCACAGAGTATCCTCTGGCCGAAAACGCTGCGATACAGATCATAATGTCCCACCCATCGCCTCGAGCAGGCTTGCCGCTTCCGGGGTCCTGCCGATCATGCCATGTTTGGAGGAAAATATGAACGCCCCGCATTTCATCCTTCCGCCGGTACGGTGGTTCATGTAAAATTCAATTTTTTCTGACATGATTTCCATTGTTCTGCACATCAGCTCGTCGTCCAGAACATCTAGCGCATCATCGGTGGAAATGCAGTCCATTATCTCGCGCACCTTCTCTGCGGACGCTCCCGCCAGCGCCGCGTTTGCGGCGAGTATCTCCATCCTGGCATCCGCCTCGCGGGAATGGGTATTCATTATACCGCCCGCCAGTTTAACGAGTTTGCCCAGATTTCCCACCAGAAGCAGCCCCTCGAATCCCAGTTCACAGGCGTAGTCCAAAGTCTCCCCGATATAGTTGCTGCATCTCACGGCAGACTCTGAGTCCAGGCCCCGGATCGTCCCGATATAGCCCGCTCCGTAGTTCCCGGGCACGACAAGCAGATGTTTTCTGCCCTCTTCCTTCCTGATGCTCATCTCTGCCTTTATGGTGTCCACCACAGCCTTTTCGCTCATGGGCTCTACGATGCCGGAAGTTCCCAGGACGGAGATCCCTCCTTCTATCCCGAGACGGGGGTTGAACGTCTTTTCTGCAAGCTCTCGACCATTAGGTATAGATATAACTACGTCGAATCCGCCTTTATATCCGAGCGTCATGCGAATGCCTTCCAAGGCCTCGGATATCATACTTCTCGGTACGCGATTGATCGCCGCGGCGCCGACCGGCTGGTCCAAGCCTTTTTTTGTCACTCTTCCGACGCCGGCCCCGCCGTCGATCTTAATCCCCGTTTCCGCGATACGAACTTCGGAATATACCAGATGTCCGTCGGTTACGTCTATGTCGTCTCCGCCGTCTTTCCGGACCGCACATCGTACCCATCCGTCGCCGCGGGAGATATCTTCCACCGGAAGGTCGAGAGATATGCCCTTGGGCGTGACTAAATCAACCGAAAGCACGTCCTTGCCCGCTATCAGCATCTCGGCGGCCGCCTTGGATGCGGCGGCCGCACAGGTTCCGGTGGTGTGTCCCCGTCTGAGCATCCTGCCTCCGACATTGATGTACATCCCGCTATCGCTCTCGTTCCCCGCCATAATCAATCAGATACGGTTGGATATCTTATCCAAATTATAACTGTTGCCTTTGAAATCGCACGTTGGGTATTATCAAAATATATTGTATCGGTTGGTTTCTTTTTTTCGAGTTGGGTGTTCCATCCAACTTAAATATCCGCAACCCCTGCGTGTGCAGCAGGAAGTCACGGAAGTATTCGAATGGCAGGAAAATTATATGGAATCGGCGTCGGCCCGGGAGACCCGGAACTCCTGACGGTCAAAGCAAAATGCATGCTGGAGGGCGCTGCCGTCATTGCTTATCCGGTAAACAGGAGAGGAGAGGAAAGCACGGCGCTGGAGATTGTAAAGGGAGCGGTCGACATATCCGGCAAGCGCGTTACCGAATTGCTGTTCAGCATGGATCCGGACGACAACGTTAGAAGAAGATGCAGGTCCGTCGCCGTGAAGGAGCTCACCGGTCTACTCGACGAGGGGCTGGACGTCGCAATGGTGACCCTGGGGGATGTGGGAGTGTACAGCACGTACATGTACGTTGACAGGGAGGTCAAGGAACTCGGATACGAAACCGAGGTCATTCCCGGGATACCGTCCTTCTGCAGCGGCGCCGCGAAGGCCAGGATACCGCTCATGATAGGCGATGAAGGCCTGGCGGTGGTATCGATGGCGAAAAACAACATGGAATCGTTGGAATCCGCGTTATCGGGATTTGACAATGTGGTCGTCATGAAGGCCTGGAATTCCATGGGCACGCTTTTGGAATCTATGGAGAGGCACGGCATAGGGAAAAAGAACGCAACGGTAATCAGCAACATAGGGATGGATGGAGAATACGTAGGTCCTATGGACCCCGAAAGGAAATACGGTTACTTCACCACTGTTATCGTTAAAAGAGGGAACGGTGAGGGAGAATGATAACATTCATAGGAGCGGGGCCCGGGGATCCGGAACTGCTGACGATCAAAGGTAAGAGGGCGATCGATTCGGCCGACGTAATAATTTACGCAGGGTCTCTGGTGAATCCGGCGGTCCTCGGCGGTGCGAAAAAAGGTTCCAGGATATACAACAGCGCGGAGATGGACCTAGACCAGGTAATAGAGGTCATGAAGGAGGCGGAGTCGAAAGGGCTCTCCACGGCCCGCGTTCACACAGGGGACCCGTCCATATATGGTGCGATAAGGGAGCAGATCGACCGCTTGGACCTTCTCGGCATAGAAAGCGAAGTCATACCCGGCGTCAGCTCGGCATTCGCCACGGCGGCCGCGCTGAAGAAGGAGTACACTCTGCCGGACATCAGTCAGACTGTCATTTTCACAAGAATGGAGGGTCGCACGCCCATGCCCCCCGGGGAAAAGCTGAGCGACCTGGCCAAACACCACTCGACAATGGTGATCTTCCTCAGCGTCGGCTTCCTGGAGGAGATGTCCCGGCAGCTCATCGAAGGCGGCTATACGGAGGAAACGCCTGTGGCCGTCGTTTACAAGGTCAGCTGGCCCGAACAAAAAATAGTTACTGGAACATTGAAAGACATAGCGGCAAAGGTCAAAGATGCAGGGATTAAAAAGACGGCCCTGACGGTTGTCGGGGACTTCCTAGGCGACGGATACAGCCTGTCCAGGCTCTATGACAAGAGCTTCACCACGGAATACCGCAAAGGAACGGAGGAATGAGATGAGGGGAAAACTCACGGTTATAGGCTTCGGCCCAGGTTCAAGGGAGGATATGACATTCAGGGCCGCCAGGTCCATCGAGGAAGCAGACGTGGTCACGGGATACACCACTTACGTGGAGATCCTCAGGGAATATTTCCCGGACAAGCACTTCAAGGCCACCGGGATGATGAGGGAGGTCGACAGATGCAGGTCCGCCATAGAAGACGCATCGTCAGGAAAGAAGGTGGCGATGGTCAGCAGCGGGGATTCCGGGATATACGGGATGGCAGGGATAGTATACCAGCTTGTCGATGAGATGAAGGCCGATGTCAGCGTGGAAGTCGTGCCCGGAGTGACGGCCGCTTCCGCCGCGGCCTCGGTGCTGGGCGCGCCGCTCATGCACGACATGGCGATAATCAGCCTTTCGGACCTGATGACCCCCCTCGACCTGATAATGAAAAGGTTAGACTGTGCCGGGCAGGCCGATATGATAGTGTGCCTTTACAATCCCCGCAGCAAGACCCGCAAAGACTACCTGTCCAGGGCCGCCGAGGTCCTCATGAAATACCGCTCTCCTGAAACTCCCGTGGGGATAGTACGAAATGCGGGGCGCGAAGGCCAGGAGAAGACAGTCACCACGCTGGGAAACATAGATTACGAAAAAGTAGACATGTTCTCCATAGTGACGGTCGGCAACTCCCAGACATACGTGTCCGAAGGACTGATGATCACCCCCAGAGGATACAGCATCTGAGGTGGTATGACGGCATTCGAAATTGTAAAACCGGAAGATATCGAGAAAAGGAGCATGGAGATCATAACTTCGGAGCTTGGGGGCCGCACATGGCCCGAGCCGGAATCATCCATAGTCAAGAGATGCATACACACGTCGGCCGATTTCGATTACGCCGACAACCTTTCGTTCTCGGAGGACGCGGCTAAGATAGGCATCAGGGCCATAAGGGCGGGCGCCAACATCGTTACCGACACAAAGATGGCATATTCAGGGATCAACAAGAGCCGTCTGACGTCTTACGGCGGAAATGCGTATTGCTTCATAAGCGACGACTCCGTGGTCGCCGAGGCTAAGGCCAGAGGATGCACTAGGGCGGCCGTCTCCATGGAACGGGGAGCTGCGCTCGAAGGAGAGACGATCTTCGTCGTAGGAAATGCACCCACGGCACTTATCCAGCTAAACGAGATGATAAAGAGCGGAAAGGTGAAACCCGTGCTCATAGTCGGCGTTCCCGTGGGATTCGTCAATGTCGTCGAGGCGAAGGAACTGATCATGGAGGCAGGCGTTCCGTTCATAGTCGCCAGGGGCAGGAAGGGCGGCAGCAACATCGCCGCTGCGATATGCAATGCTATGATCTACTACAAGGGCGAGGTGTGAGCATAAGAAGTTGGATTATTAATCCAATATATTATAAATGGAATTGGATATATCATCCATCGCGATTTGGTAGCGGTATATCCGTGGACTCAGGGGCTTAAGCCCAGGGAATAAGGGTGAGATAAAATGCACATAATGGAAGGTTACCTGCCATGGCAATGGTGTCTGGTATGGTTCGCAATCGCGTTGCCGATCGTGTTTTTCGGTATCAGGAAAACAACTCAGGTGATAAGGGAGAATCCCGAACAGAAGATGATAGTCGCCCTCTCCGGAGCATTCATCTTCCTGCTGTCTTCGCTCAAACTGCCTTCTGCGACAGGTTCCAGCTCGCATCCTACGGGTACGGGGCTGTCCGCGGTTCTGTACGGCGTCTCGTGCACAGCATTCCTTTCCACGATAGTTCTGTTGTTCCAGGCGATGCTTCTGGCGCACGGGGGCATAACTACTCTGGGCGCAAATATCTTCTCAATGGGTATAGCGGGACCCGCAGTTGCTTTCGCGATATGGTTTGTGTTGAGGCGTGAGAGGATCAGCGTCCCGGTCTCCATGTTCTTCGCAGCAATGGTGGCGGACCTCGTGACCTATGTGGTTACGGCATTGCAGCTCACATTGGCCTTCGGAGGAGCTGCGGGTTACGGAACCGCATTCATCGACTTCATGACAATATTCGCCGTCACCCAGGTGCCTTTGGCGATTATCGAAGGCATAATATTCTCGATGTTCGCGAAATATCTCGCCGACACAAGGCCGCAGATTTTCGGGATAGAGCCTAAAAACGAGGGGGCTGCATCCTCATGAAAATTATAAACAGAACATACTATCTGGTCGGATTTGCCGCTATAGCCACGATGGTGGTCGTCATACTGGCATACGGCGCATACAACGGATTCGATTTCATGGGCGCCGACGACCAGGGCGGAGAAGCCATTTCGGAGATAGATCCCGGTTATGAGCCCTGGTGGGACGGAATATGGGGAACATATGAGCTGCCCGGAGAGACGGAAAGCATGCTGTTCGCCCTGCAGGCGGCCATTGGTGCGATAATCATCGGGTATGTCATCGGATATTTCCATGCCGTGGACAAGGCCAAGAAAGGAAAGCTCCTCAAAGAGGAATGAGGCCGGATATCTATGTCGGAGCAAGTTCAGATGGACGTCCTCGCTTATGGTTCGAGGATGATTCGCTGGGCGCCGCTCGGTAAACTTCTTTTTACCTTTTCACTTTTGATACTGGCACTGTTATCCGACAATATCCTTGTACCGATTATAACCTTCTGCGCCGGCATCTGCCTGATGGCCTATTCGACAAACTTCAGGCTGCCCCCCATCATCGGTCTGGCTATAGCCGAGGCCATTCTGATAATGGTCGTCGGTTGCGGCATGGTATCGATCCTCGGCGATCCTTCCGAGCCTTCCGTATTTCTCAAAGGAACAGAAAAGTTCCTCTGGATCGATATTCATATTACAGAAAATAGTTTCAATCATGCTTGGCTCATAATGTTCCGTGCGATAGCCGGAGTAACGCTCATGCTCTCATTCGCATCTTCAACGCCGATACCGCATATGGCTTACGCGCTAAGCCAGCTCAGGATTCCGAAAGAGGTCATCGAGATCGTCGTTCTAGTATACCGTTATGCTTTCCTTCTCCTCGAAAGGACGGAGGTGATGTGGAACGCCGCCAAATGCCGTCTGGGTTTTAGCGGGCTAAAGCGTTCCATGTCCACCACGGCAGGAATACTTGTGAACGTCTTCATCACTTCATTGGAGATTGCCGAACGTTCGCAACCCGCGCTTGAAAGCAGGAACTACAACGGCAGTTTCCCAATCTACAGGATGCCCAACAAAATCGGGCTTTACTGGTTTGCCGTCACGGCCGCAGCCTGCATCTCGCTATATGTATTCGGATACTTTGTTCCGGCCCCGAACATAGCGGCATTATTGCTGGGGGTGGTCTGACGGCCTGCGATATGCGTACGGAGAAGGTCAGCTACAAGTACGGCAACGCAAAGGAAAACGCCATCGACTCGGTGGATTTTGCCGTAACCCACGGAAGAAGAACTGTCATTCTGGGAGAGAACGGATGCGGCAAATCGACGTTGATATACCAGCTCAACGGAGTTTACAAGCCCCTATCCGGAACCGTGTTCTATGGCGACAGGCCGATATTGTATGAAAAAGAGTTCCTTTCGGAGCTGCGTTCCGATGTCTCCGTCGTTCTGCAGAACCCCGACGATCAGATATTCTCTTCCACCGTCGAAGAGGATGTGGCATTCGGCCCCTTAAGCCTGGGGCTCTCACGCGAGGAAACCGGAGAACGTATAAGCAAGTCCCTGGAACGTGTGGGAATGTCCGAATTTGCAGAAGTGCCAGTTCAGCGTCTTTCATACGGTCAGAAAAAAAGGGTATCTCTCGCCGCCGCTCTGGCATCCAATCCGAAGATACTGATTCTCGACGAACCTACCGCAGGTTTGGACCCGCAGATGTCAAGAGAGGTTATGGAAATCACTAATTCTCTGAGCAGAGAGGGAGTATCTGTCGTAATATCCACCCATGACGTGAACCTGATCTATCCCTGGGCCGAAGACCTTTACGTTATGAGGAACGGAAGAGTGGTATTCTCCGGATGCCCGGATAAGTTTTTCTCGGATCGCCGGTCGGTTAACCTTTCAGGGCTGGAACAGCCTTCGATATTCGGCATAAATTATAACATATGCACTCTTAAGGGAAAGGCTCTCTCGTCATATCCCAAGACTATGAGCCAGATGGTAAGCGGATTATTCCCTTCGGGTTCCTCGGCCGGAACGATATTCATTTACAGGACCGAAGGTGAGGCGATAGACCAGGACGCAATCGAGGAGGCCATCGGGAAGAAAGGAATTCCCACGGCGGTGTACGGGTCGTCCGCACGCAGGTCCGTTATGGAGTCGAATCTCAGGGTCGATTTCTATTTTAACGGCATAGAGTGCTGTATCAGAGAAGCCACGGTCAACCATGATTCCCTCATAATAGTCGACCGGGGCCTGACAGAGTTCGTCACCGAGGCCGTAGAAGCACTAAGGATGTATGGAACAGAGATAAAAATCAGGGAGCTGGCACTTTGAGTGTTCCTCTTTTTCGAACCGAAGGTCTTTTCTTCAGATACGAAGGCGGCCACGGGAATGCTTTGGCCGATGTGAACATCACTATCGAAGAGGGCACCAGAACTGTCATTATGGGAGCCAACGGAGCCGGCAAGTCCACATTCTTTTATCATCTGAACGGAGTTCTCAGGCCGTCGAAGGGTTCGGTGTTTTTTAGAGGCAAAAAAGTACCGCACAGGGGGAAAGCGCTCAGAATGCTGCGTTCAGAGGTCGCAGTCGTGCTACAGGACCCCAACAACCAGCTTTTTGCACCGAAAGTATCGGATGACATAGCTTTCGGCCCTAAAAACCTGGGACTGGACGCCCAGACCGTAGAAGACAGGGTCGAAGAGGCCCTTCATATAACCGGTATTGAATTTCTAAAGAACCGCAGCGTGATGCAGCTGTCGTTCGGTCAGAAGAAGAGAGTGGTTCTGGCAGGTGCATTGGCAATGCATCCCAAGGTGCTCATAATGGACGAACCCACCGCAGGCCTCGACCCCCAGATGTCCAGGGAGATCATAGAGCTCGCGGACGAGCTGCACCATCTCGGAACGACCGTGATCTTCTCAACCCACGATGTGGACCTATCATATTCCTGGGCGGACGAGATACACGTCCTCAGAGGCGGAAGGAACGTTTACTCGGGAGATTCCGAGGGTTTCTATGACGACACTTCGGAAGTTTATCTTTCGGGTCTTGTCGAACCGGCTATGTACGACATGAACGTCAGCATCTCCGAGCTTGCCGGATGCCCCGCGGAACCGTTTCCCAAAACGCTTCCCCAGCTTGTAGCCAAGACCGTTCCCTTGGAGGAACCGGGCACGGTGCATATCCTTCCCGTGGACGGCCTCGTCGACTCGGACATGTTCTCTTCCCTGGTGTCCGGACTCGGAGTCTCCGCCACCGGCGTCTACGGTACAAAGGCGAGAAAATCAGCGGGGGAGTCCCGATTGCCGATAGATTATTTCTTCGGGGCCGACGAGGGATGCGTGCTGGAGGCTATGCACGGCAACGATACGCTGATCTGCTGTGACAAGGGACTGACGGACCTATTGATCTCGAAGATATGCGGCACATCCGAGTTCGGGACCGAGATCCCTTATTCACTGCACTGAATGTTTCTTTTTTCCCGGGGTTCGAATCCGTCTGGTTTTCCGTCGGGATATTCTTCGCGGCCGTCGGCATATCTGACGAACCTGGGGGCCCCATGGCACTGGGTCTTGTCGATGATATCCCAGGGCCAGACACTGTATTCGTCTTTTCTGATTTCATTCATGGCCTGGCGGACCTCCCTGTCGTCCTTCAGGACCACGGGTCCGAAGGAAGACATCTTCTGTCCTATCGGAGCCCCCTCCAATAGCCACATGCGTGAAGGTTCGTTGCCGTTCTTAACTGGGATCTCAACGTCCGGACGGAGCTTTATGCGGTAACTGGATTCAGCCCCGAATCCGGCGACTTCTGCGCTTCTGCCGGAAACGAAGTACAGGTTGCGGGAAACATTTGGCATAGAAGGCGGAATAGTAATCTCGGCACCTGGCTCCATGTAGAATTGAACGATCTTCACTCCGTGCTCAGGGTCGGCGGCCCACGAGTTCGGGTTAGGCACCGGAGTGTATGTATCTACATATGTGCCAGCATAAACAATTATTTTTGTTTTTTTGCCCGAAGAGTCATTGTGGAAAGCGGTTTTAACATCCTCGGACCAAAGCATATCGACCCTGTTCTCAGACCCCTTCATTTCCAGTGGAAGATTGATCATGATCTGGGTAATGTCATTGGGATTGGGGCGGTCTTCAAATGCCAGAGGGTACATTTCGCAGTGTTGGTATTTGCTTGGAGCGGTCACCCACTGTGCATCCCCGAAACCGAATCGGGATTGGTTGCCCTCCGTATCGAACGTGTCTATGTATCCGACCTCGGCGACGGTGAAGGTTTCGTAGCCCCAGTGGGCATGCATCGGAAACCCGGGGACGACTTTACCGTGATACATGCGGAAACCGTCATGTTTTTTGTAATCGTGGCCCAGGTTCCTCCATCCGATCATGTCCAGAGGCGGGGCCTGCTGCCGGTTGCCCTTGGGATAGTCGTCGCGGTGATGGGATGCGAACAGGAACGGATCTTCCGTATCCCAATGCGAGGCGAAGTCCACATATCTAAGCACGGCTCCGGATGCTTTTTTTCTGAACAGGCCCATGTCTGCTCATGGCACGTATAGTTAAAAAGACCTTGCCGCCCGGGAATATCCTTAATAGATGCCTCGTTATCGGACTACTATGAGTTCTTCCGACGATGAAGAAAGAGGTACCCGCCTGAACAAGTACATCAGCGACTCGGGGGTCGCATCGAGGCGCGCCGCCGACCGGATGATCGAAGAGGGGAGGGTCACCATAGACGGACGCATTGCAGTGTTGGGCGACCGAGTGCCCTTCGGATCAGAGGTCAAGGTCGACGGAAAAAAGATATCTCCAGAGACGGAGGATATAATTCTCGCATTCTACAAGCCCGTGGGAATAACGTGCACTTCGAACCCCGAAGACCCCGACAACGTTATCGATTATATCGGGTACCCCAAACGGATCTATTCCGTCGGACGTCTGGACAAGGATTCCGAGGGCCTGATCCTCATGACCAACAACGGAGAGCTGGCGGATAGGATAATGCACTCGAGCAGCGGTCATGAGAAGGAATATATCGTAACGGTAGACAAGGACATCACAGACAATTTCCTGAAGAACATGGCTACAGGAGTGCCCATAATGGGAGGGAGCCATGTCACCAGAAAATGTGAAATCAAACCAACCGGTGCCAGGGAGTTCAGGATAATACTGAAGCAGGGGCTGAACCGCCAGATAAGGAGGATGTGCGAGGAGCTTGGTTATACCGCGACGGGAGTGAAACGCATCAGGATAATGAACGTCGAGCTGGGTAACATGAAGGTCGGTCGCTATAGAAATCTGACAAAAGCAGAGCGTGCGGAACTTTACAGGCAGCTGGGCTTGTGATCATCGCATGATGGATTACACATCCATTTAGCACGAATTTGATTGAAAGTATTATTAATTATAACACTATCATCGCATTATTGCGAAGAATTGCCATATACGGGAAGGGCGGGATCGGTAAATCCACGGTGTCGTCCAATGTCAGCGATGCGCTGGCCGAGAAAGGGCTGAGGGTGCTTCAGATAGGGTGCGACCCTAAAGCGGACTCAACCAGACTGCTGATGGACGGAAATTCCCCGTCCACGGTCCTGAACCAAGTGAGGAGCGGTAACATTTCTTTCTCCGGTTCGGTCCATGACACCGGCAGGGGCGTCTTCTGCGTCGAATGCGGAGGCCCCAAACCCGGCACTGGTTGCGCCGGCCGGGGAATCATAGCGGCATTCGACCACCTCGAGGCCCTCGACGTCATCGGGCACTGCATGCCCGACATAATTCTCTATGACGTCCTGGGGGATGTGGTCTGCGGAGGGTTCGCGATGCCCATACGGAACGGGTACGCCAGGAATGTATTCGTAGTCACATCGGGAGAGATGATGTCCCTCTATGCCGCGGACAACATAAGGCAGGCGGTCGAAGGATTTGCAGCCGATGGTTATGCAGAATTCTCGGGCATCATACAGAATTCCCGAGGTATCGACCTTGAAAACAAAATAGTCGACAGGGCCGCCGAAGAGATGGGCACTGAAGTGATATTCCGTCTGCCCAGGGACGGAGAGGTTCAGAGGAGCGAGGCGGCCGGCCGCACAGTAGTAAGAAACTCCCCCGAATCAGAGATGGCAGATCTTTACAGAAAGCTCGCAGACGAGATATTGCGCCGTTCGGATGATTCCGTCGGCGGAATGAGGTTGGATAAAAACAGAAAAGAGGAAAAATAATGAAAAAAGGTATTTTGTTCATAGGTCATGGCTCGAGGCTCAAACATAACAAAGAGGCGATAGAAGCCCAGGCAGAAGCCCTGAAGGAACGAATTGGCTTGCCAGTATGGACAGCTTATAACGAGACCACCGAACCGCTGGTCGATTCTGCAGTCGAAAAAATGGTAGATTCGGGGATAGAGGAGATAATCGCAATACCGTTTTTCATAGCCTCCGGCCTGCACACAACGAAAGACATACCCAGAAGGCTCGGTATACCTGAAGGTTCGTCCGGCGGAGATACTGTGGTTGCCGGGAAGACTGTCACCGTTCATCTGGAACAGCCCTTCGGCGAAGACCCGAATCTTACCGACATTTTGGAAGAGAGGGTTGTCGAAATCTGCGGTAAAGCGGAACCCTCAGTCATAGTGATAGGCCACGGCTCGAGGCTGGGCTACAACAAGGAAGTCGTGAAGATCAACGCCGAAAGGCTTTCTGAAAGAGGATATGCAAATGTCTATTACGGATTCAACGAATTCAACAGCCCCTCCATAGAGGAGGCGATGTCCGACGCCGTAAAATCGGGAGCCGACGACATAGCCGTCCTCCCTCTTTTCATCGCCTCGGGCGCCCACCTAGCCGAGGAGATACCCGAAAAATTGGGGATTCCCATGAACAGCGGCGGAGGCGTCAGCAGCCTTTACGGAAGGGATGTCAACATCCACTATGCCATGCCCGTCGGAAACGACCCGCGATTGATTGAAGTGCTTGTAAAAAAACTGGAAAAGTACGGCATATGAAGATACTGATTTTGGATACGGTGCATGGCGGGGGAATCCTCGCGGATAAATACCCAGATGCTGGAGACGACGTCACATGCGTAGACGTATACAAGGTAACTCCGAAGGAAGAGTTGGACCGTCTAAAAAGCAAGGGTTACACCGTATCCGACAAAGTTCCAGGAGGAGAGTATGACACGGTGCTTATGCCGATACACTGTCCCGACAGCTTCCTCGACGGAGTAGTTTACAAGGAAAGGAAATTTTTCAGTCAGGCCGTAGGGGAGCTGATAGACGATGGAAGATTCAGGATCGAGGTAACTGGCGTCAAGGGGAAAACCAGCTTCTGCTGCCTTCTGGCTCATTTACTGACCGCCGCTGGAATGAAGGTTTTGGTTCAGACATCCAGAGGAAGAGGGGGCTGGATCGACGGAGAACTGCACTCCGAGGAGATTGTCAGCATAGCTCCGCCATCAATGCTAACTTTGCCTGACGGTGATTATGATGCCGTGATATGCGAAGTATCGCTCGGAGGGTCCGGAAAGGCGAATATCTCGTGCATCACGAACCTGATCGAGGATTATCCGATTGCGGCCGGGACCAGGAAAGCTTCCGAAGGCAAGACTTCGATATTGAACGGGAAATTGAATATAGTCCCTAAGGAAGAGGTTGAATTCTGGAAGAGCCGCGGCGCCGGAAAGGTAATAGGATATGGCGGAAGGATCGCCGTAATGGGGAAACCGTCGCTCGGAGCCCCGCTCAGGGTGCGCGCGGAATATGGAAATGGTTTTGAAACATCGTTGAAAGGAAACTATCTGGCACTTGAGTATTTATATGCGATCGAGATGTCTCTCGAGGTCTGCGAGGCCATAGGTATTCCCGATTCGATCGTGGAGCATGGCCTTTCGTCTTTCAAAGGGGTTCCGGGAAGAGGGGAAGTCTCCTTCTCCGACGGAAGGTGGATTGTGACCGAACGCAACCCTGGAATCTCCGCCCGTTCTGTTGAACGTACGTTCTCAACGATGAGCCAGATGGGAGCCCTCGGCGGGGCTGTGGCCGTTCTAGACCCGGTCAACAGGAAGGTCTGCTGCAAGATGGACTCCGAGGCCATAAAGAAGGTCGCGTCTGAATACGGAGTGGAAATTATATTAACGGATGGTTCCGGAAAAATGCCGTCATTGCCCGGGCCGGCAGGCACCTTGATATTATTCGTCAAGGAGGGCTATACCTGAAAATAATCCATCCCCGCCCCAATCCCATAATCGCCGCAATGTATACCCTGAGGGACATGGACGTCGATGTCATCGTGGTCCATGGGCCTTCAGGTTGCGGTTTCATGGCATCAAGATTCCTGGAGCAGGCTGGCGTGAGGGTCGTTACGTCGGCCATGTCTGAAACAGACCTCATTTTCGGAGGTTCAGATCAGCTGGTGGATGCACTAAAGACATCTTATGAAATGTTCCATCCTCGTTCTATAGCGGTGGTCGGCACATGTGCCAGCATGATAATTGGAGAGGACATAGCCTCTTCGATAAAAAGGGCCAAGCTGGACTGCATCGTTTTCCCCGTCGAGTCCCACGGATGCATGGGAGAAAATACCCAGGGGGCCATAAAGGCTCTTGAGGCGGGCCGCGCCGCCGGAATAATATCCTTCGAAGAGACGGAAAGACAGATAGAACTCTTGAAAGCCGCAACCGCGATGGAGAGGGAGAAGGGGCTTGCCAGCAAGCCGTATATGAAGCCCGCTCAGGGTGCAACCAAGCTAAGAGTATGCCGGAAGATCTGCGACGTCCTCTCTTCCGGAGGAAAGGTTGCCGTGGTCATGAACGCAAAGAAGGAGCTGGCCTATTGCTTTTCCGATATTTTCATCGCTGTCGACGAGGCTCGCAGGAAATTAGGGGGCAGCACTTTCTTCATATCGAACACGGACGTGGAAAAAGGCCTTCCAAGAATCCGAAAATATTCAGAGGACATAATGTTCCAGCTCAAAGAAAATAACGTCACGTTGGATGCAGTGGTGGGCGGACTCGACGAATATCCCGTAATCGGCGGGAGGATGAAGGCGGAAGTCGACAGGTTCTCCCCGGACCTGACGGTGGTCGTGGGGATATGCCACGCATACCCAGGCATCAAAAAGGATGACATTCTCATCACAGACCAGCCCAGACAGCTTTCCAATTATCTCAACGAAGGTTTTTCCAACTCCGTCGGGGAGATATCCTCACACTCCATGGTCATGGGTACCCGAAGTATAATACCCATGGAAACCTCGGAAACACTGAGGGAACTTATAAGAGGAACCTGAATGAAAGGAGTGGTGATCGCCGGGACGGGAAGCGGGGTCGGAAAGACGTCGATTACAACAGGGATCCTGTCCAGACTTTCAAAGCAATACAAGGTCCAGGCCTTTAAGGCAGGTCCTGATTTCATCGATCCGATGTATCATACACTGGCATCCGGAAGGGCGTCCAGGAACATAGACTCGTTCATGATGGACGATGACACAATAAGGAACATCGTAGGGTACGCTTCAAAAGACGCGGACCTATGCATCGTGGAAGGCGTCAGAGGACTATATGAGGGATTTTCTGCCGACTCGGACATAGGTTCCACAGCCAGGCTGGCCAAGGTTCTCGGTTTTCCGGTCGTGCTCACGGTCGATGTCAGGTCTCTCAACAGGAGCGCCGCCGCCATAATCAATGGTTTCGCCGCCTTCGACCCGGAGCTGGACATCAAAGGGCTGATACTCAACAACATCTCCGGCCGGCAACACGGGGACAAACTCGACGAGGTCGTCGGCAGATACTGTAAACAGAAGATATTGGGAAAGATACGGAAGATGCCCGAGAGACCTACGAAGGAGAGGTATCTGGGTCTCATCACACCGAACTCAAAGGAAGTGCCAGACATTTCATTACTTACCGAGATGGCCGAGAGTGTCGACCTGGACCTCCTTATGCAGGTGGCCGAATCATCGGACCTGGAGCTTCCGCAGGAATGCCCTTACGTCCGCAGGGATTCCGGACTTACCGCCGCCGTGCCCATGGATGATTCCTTCTGTTTTTATTACAGGGAGAACATCGAATGCCTGGAAGCCTCTGGATTCAAGGTTAGGACGTTCGCGCCCACAGAGTGGGAACCCCTTCCAGATGCGGATATGTATTACTTGGGCGGAGGGTATCCCGAGCTTCACGCAGAAGAGATTTCGTCCAATGCAGATTTTCTGGAGGGCATAAAAAACGCTTCGGACGAAGGGAAGCCAATCCTCGGGGAATGCGGGGGCATGCTTTCAATGTGCAAAAGCCTAATGGACGCCAGGGGACGAGAGTTCAGGATGGCAGGCATATTCGATGCCCGCGCAGAGATGACGGGCGTCAGGCACGGCCCCGCCTACGTTATGGCGGAAGCTACGCCCGAGAACCCTCTTTTCAGGTCGGACGTCCGTGCCCACGAGTATCATTATTCCGATGTCTTCTTGGAGCGCGGCGGTGGCTTCGGCTATAAACTTCTTCGCGGGTCGGGTATATCGGACGGGATGGACGGGCTCGTAAGCAACAACGCTTTGGGTACGTACATGCACCAGCACGCTCTCTCTTCGGCGGATTGGGCTTCAGGCTTCATATCGAAGTGCGGATGATTACGCCCTACCGATCTTTCCCATAAGTTCCTGCGACGCCTCGACTTCGCTGTCTGAGACGCTCAGGTCGCTTTTTAGGTTGTACCCTTTTGTCTGGCCCATGCATTCCACCTCGGCGGATATCGTGCCGTCCTCGGCCGCCTTGAAGGTGACTTTGATAGGTGTGTCCATACCGATCCCGTCGGGAAGGTCCATCTCGAACTCCCCTACCGAATTACCGTCTATGAGATCTGTCCTGGGCGTGTTGTCGGAGCGCAGGGCGGAATCCTCGAATATCTCCACCAGTACGGAAGGCTGCCCCTCCTCGATGGGGTAGTAGATCTTCACGCTCTCGATGGGCAGTGTCTCGTTCCTGTAGATGATATTGGAGATCATCTCTTTTCCGTTGTATTCCACCCTTACGCCGAACGTCTTGCTCAGGACGTTTTTCACAATGAGCTTCTGGGTATCCGTCACGTCTACGGATTCCAGGTCTCTCGACCTTGCAAATATCGCCGCACCTTTGGCAATGGACCTGTCAGGGTCGAAGACTCTGACCTTGGCTCCAGGATATTTCGCCGATATGCCGTTCTTGATCTGGGGCATCCTGGATGAACCGCCGACCAGTATGATTTCGTCGATGTCGTCCAGACCGAAGGATTTGGATGTCAGGACCCTGTCTATGATCTCGAGGGTCCTGTTCAGCAGCGGTGCCGTGGCGCTTTCGAATTCCGCCCTCGTCACGGAATAGACGGTCTTTACCCCTCCGACGGTCAAAGTTCCTCTTGTGGACTCAGCGGTGGTGAGCCTTTTCTTTATCGATTCTGTGTCTATCTCGAGCGTCACAGCCGCATCCCTGTCTTCTTCTATCTCCGCCATCGGGATGCCGGACGACTGCGAAACCTTGTTCTTGATCACGGCGGCCAAAGCTCTGTCCCAATCTCTCCCTCCGAGGAGGCGCTCGCCGTCCGTGGCCACGGCCGTGAAGGAGTTGCCCTCGATCTCAAGCACCGTCACGTCGAAAGTCCCTCCTCCCAGGTCGTAGACGAT